>CBFIHS010000028.1:0-25771 GCA_965662565.1 Pseudohongiellaceae bacterium
CTCAAAAGTATCCTGTGTTAATTCGTAAGCTACAGCTTGAGACTTAACTCGAGCCTCAAGAAACTTCTGCAGTCTACTTTCGTACTTTGCGATCTCCTCAAACCTGCTTTCTTGCGTATCTTTTTGTGTGTTTTTGGGCAAAAAGACTATATCGATCGTTTCAGCTTTCGCCTTATTCAATCTTTTTTTACCTTTTTTAGGGTATAGACTCACCTGTACCCGCTCCCCACATCTATTTTTATTTTAATAATTTATTTTTATTTTTTTACTATTTGGAAATCGAAAAAATTACGAGTCCCAATTTATTTTTATGGACTAAGCTGATCCAGCAAATTACTGGATCAGCTTATTCCTTGAGGCTGTATTACTAACCAATTAAGAGGCTAATATAAGCACCTTTAGAACTCTAATCCTAGAGTAAAACCAACTTCACGTGGACGTGCAACCACACCTTGGTCAACCCCACCTAGGAAGGCTCCAAAGCCACCTTGCTGATACCACTGGTTAGTTAAGTTCCTACCCCAAACAGCTAGATTCCAGTCATCACCGATAGGAGTATAACTTAATCGCGCTCCTAACAAACCAAATGCTGGCTGCATTTTTTGGAGGCGAATATCCTGAATAGTTACATACTCATCAGTCCAACCATAATCAGTCCTGAAAGACATATTTGCTGAATCGGTGTCCCAATCATATTGAGCACCTATAGTGAATTGATTTTCTGGGGCGAAAGAAAAGGAAGAACCTAGAGCAATCGTTGTAGTGTTTCCAACGTCTGTATACTGAGTGTCTAAAAGTCCATAGTTGAAGTTAAGACTGAAACTCTCATTTACAGCCCAAGCAATATCCAATTCGAAACCAGAAATTTCAGCCTCACCACCATTACGTGTAGTAATAGCACCCGGAACCAAAGCTTCACCAATCTGAATATCTTCCCAAACACCATCAAAATAGGCCATATTCAATCGTAGACTATTGTCAAACAACTGCGAGCGGAAACCAATTTCAAATTGATTCAAACGTTCTCCATCATATGCAATAAATTGACCGGCTACAGGCTGCGTATTAACACCACCACCATTAAAACCTTCAGAATAGGTTGCATAGGTCATGATATCGTCTGTCCAATCATACTGAAATGATAGTCTTGGCGTGAACGCGTCAAACTTAGCGGTACTGTCAGAAGTTTGAGCCCCTTTGTTAAAACTATGACTAGTATTAGGCCATGTTGGAAGTGGATCTGATGCTTCCCATGCGCCCCCGTCAAATTCCTCTTCAGAGTATCTTGCACCAGCGATAAGCCTCATCCTTTCGTTTAAGTCATAAGTGGCTTCAAAAAAGATTGAACTATCACTTCTGTTTTGCTCAGTAACCTCATTTCTTTGTCTGAAAGGCTGCCCTATTAATGGGCCTCCTGGATAAACTCCAGCATCTATATACTGCCAATCAAAACGTCGACTGAGTTGATCAACTTCATTCCAGTACAAACCTAAGACCCAATCTAACTTTTCTCCTTGACTTGAAAGCTGGAATTCAACACTCGCTTCATCAGTCTGACTCGCGCTGAAAATTTCAAAGAATTGATACCTAGATGCATCCAGATCGGCCAATGCCGCACTATCATTGCTCCTTCCACCTATTATGCTTCTTAGCGCTAAGGTGTCATTAATGTCCCAATTGACGGTTAGATTCATTGAGGTAGAGCTTAAATCCCAACCCGGCCCAGCAAAAGTCGAGGTATTGCGATATTGCTCTATCTGACCAAAAGCATCGCTCGCATCTGTAAACACAAAACCAGCCGCGTTATATTGCTGAACAAAAGCTTGAGTTTCCACCACATCGTACAATACGTCAGCATTTGGATGTCTTGGATTACGTTTGGTTTGAGTAATATCAAATCTTACATCTACATCATCACTGGCATGCCATAAACCATCAAATCTGAAAACTGTGTCTCTTTCATCACCATGCATGATATTGGCATTACCACTTTGCACATAACCATCTTTCTGGTTCCCCCAGTAAGATACTTTGGTAAGGAAATTATCACTCAAAGGTATGTCTACGTTTACACCAATTTGCTTTTGACCGAAATTACCCGCAGTCAAATCAACCCTTGCACCAAACTCCTCAGCAGGAGCTTTAGAAACTAAACTGATTGCTCCACCCATAGCATTTTTGCCAAAAAGTGTACCTTGTGGGCCTTTCAAGACCTCAATACGTTCAATTTCTACGATATTAGACAATGCTCCAGCCCCATCTGTTTGAGCGACACCGTCCAAATAACGAGCGATACCTGGAACCCCACGCATAGTGAACTCAGAGTTAGTTGGCCCAGTTGTACCACCGCCACGAATCATCACGTTTGGTAATATAATGTCTAGGTTTTCAATATTTTGAACACTTCTTGATACAAGATCTTCGGAATTGAAGGCCGTGATACTAATAGGAACATCCTGCAGAACCTGTTCACGTCTGTTAGCAGTAACGACGATTTCTTCTAATGAGCCACCTTGCGCGTAGCTTGGTGCAACAAACAATCCAGCTGATAGTGAAACGATCGTAGCGATTGGCAAAGCCAATTTCGACCGTCTACCAGGGTGTTGAAAGCGATTTTTCATTATCTTCCCCTTGTTATTATATTTTTTTATTAATCGATTAATTGTAAGCAGCTGGTTATTTATGAAAAAGCCAAAACAACTCTTTTTACCACTTACACAGAGGAGACTAATAGCGAAACGATTCGCGAACCCAAAACGATATTTTTTTTATATTGGTTCGCTTTTGACTCAGCAGTTGGTCTAAGAGAGATAATAATATAGGCTGCTTACTCATGGATGAGCTTGTTCATTTCTTCCAGATAAGCTAAAAACCTCAAGATAAGCTAAAAAGTTTCTTAACGACCATAACAATAAGCTAAAAACGACAAATATAGGACTCTTGGTATGTTTAACAAAAGTAAATTCAAAAATTTTCTTCTTTCCTTTTTAAGCCTCGCTTGTATAAACCCTGTATTTGCTCAAGATAAGCCCGATGTCTTATTCATAGCGATAGATGACCTTAATGACTGGGTTGGCGTTTTAGGCGGCCATCCTCAAACCAAAACGCCAAATATTGATGCTCTCGCTGAACGTGGCATGCTGTTTACTAATGCTCACACCCCAGCAGCAGCCTGCTTACCAGCTAGGACCGCAATTTTATTCGGTATGAGCCCGTTTAGTAGTGGTGTATATACCCAATTAGGGGACTGGCGCACTAACCCAACCTTCGATGACAAAATATCTCTGCCTCGTTATTTCAAAGAAAACGATTATTTAACCTTGGGAGGTGGTAAATTATTCCATGCGCATACTTATGTTGCCTCAGCTTTTGGTGGCCAGCAAGATGTGAATGCCTGGGATGCTTATTTCCCATCACTTGAGCGTCAATTACCTGATGAAGTAAACCCTCCATTCAACCCAACTCATCCAGAAGTGGTTGGAAACGGCATTAGTACTGGTCATTTTGATTTTGCACCTACGATAACAACTGATGCTGCCATGGGTGATGGACAAGTCGTGAATTGGGTGAGTGAGCAAATTTTAGCAGCTCGAACAGGCCCTCGTTTTCTTTCTGCCGGCATCTTTAGGCCACATTTACCCTGGTACGCTCCCAAAAAATATTTTGATATGTATCCTGTTGAAGACGTAATACTGCCAGATTATTTGGAAACTGATCTCAATGATGTCCCAGAAGTTTATGCCAAATTAGCTGGTGCAGAGCCTGATCTCAATCAAACGACCATGGACTGGATTAAAGAGCGTGGCACACGAAAATGGCAGGAAGCCGTGCAAGGTTATATGGCTAGTGTCAGCTTCTCTGATGCTATGGTCGGTGAGTTAATCGACGCTTTGGATGAAAGTGGTCAAGCTGATAATACAATTATCGTCCTTTGGGCAGACCATGGTTTTCATTTAGGTGAAAAAGACAGCTGGGGAAAAATGACCCTATGGGATGAAACAACAAGAGTACCTTTCATTATTGTTGCACCAGGTATCACCTCACCAGGATCGCGTTCGGATGAAGTCGTTTCCACTCAGAGCATTTACGCCACCCTAATGGAATTAACTGGCCTTGAACGACCTGAATGGGTTGATGGCAACAGCCTAGTACCTTTGTTAGAAAATCCTGACATGGAATGGGACGATGTGGCCATAACTACCTATGGGGACTATGGCAATTTCTCCGTCCGTGATGATCGCTATCGTTATATTATTTACGCCAATGGTGAAGAAGAATTTTACGACAATCAAAACGACCCAAATGAATGGATCAATTTGGCAAACCAAGCCCAGTATGCAGATTTAATGAAAGAACTTTCTGCAAGAATACCCCCTACCGAAACACACACTCCAGCAGTTGGTGGTCTTGATGAATTAGTAAGATCTGGAAATTAGTTTTTTATTTAAGAAAAAAAAGCGTGGTATTTTTAAGCGTTTAGCAATCTAACTTCTTGCTAAACGCTTTTTTTATTTTATCTCCAGACTATGATTTTCGGTCTAGACTAGGGTTTACTTACCTACTCTTCTAAAAAGCAGTTTAAAATGAGCCTCAGCGGCATTTAAAGCAACAATCTGAGCAGCCATAATTCGAACAAAAGCGTCTCTACCAACCACCCAGGGTGACTCAGGCACTGCTTGCCCCACTTCATTCGCCGCAGCAATATATTTAGAAAACTGATAAGTCCCATCAACAACAGGATGGTTAGAAATAATCGCATCCGCGCCAGCATCTACTGAGAGTTTCGTGAAGCGCAATAATTGGTATCGATAATCGATGATTCCACTGTTCACATCACTTGGTTCTAAATTATTGGGCATGCCGTTCCCACCCCAAAACGAAACCACATGGGAGATACCTTTGTATGTAGTCGGAATGATTGCAGAAAATGTTGCCAAGGTGTGACCAGGAGTGACATAGAAAGTGACTGACTTCCCACCTAAAGACAGCACATCACCATCGGCTAAGGCTGAACCTCTATCCCCTCTAACTGGCAGCTCACCTATTTCTCTGCCTCGAGCTCGCATACGTTCAGCTGACAACTCCATAACCGCCCAATCAGCATCACCCATATAAACCTGAGCATTATAATTGTCTTGTATGTATCGAGCCCCACCAAAATGATCAAAATGCCCATGCATAATTACTAAGTATTTAATGTCATTAGGATCTAAGCCAAGTTCGAGCATTTTGGGGACAAGAACATTTTTAGCATCATCTTCACTATTCAAAGCATCAAATAAAATTAAGCCTTCATCTGTTTCCAGAACCCAGGTTCCTACAGAGGCATAACCAATGTAGTAAAGATCATCAAAAGCTTTAACAGCAATAATTTCATTCAAAGAAGCTAAAGCTCGTAATGGATTCGGATCTAGAGGCGCAATCACATTTCCACTACCAAGAAACATTGGCAATGCTCCAGCATAAGGCTTGTCATCCGCCAAAAGAAAAGCCAGGTCCACTAGGTTTTGTACGGTTTCATCACCACTAGTGGCAAGTTGAGAAAAACTATTTGAGGAAGTAAATAATAAGACGCAAGAAAATAAAACGATCTTAATTCTTCGGGCTATAAGAAAAACTTTCATAATCATTACCATGTAAATTTATTTGTGATCTATTTTCTTGAATGTTTTAGTATTCGCTATGACAAAAACTACAAAATACGTCGCTTATTCTCCTTTACAACAAGCGGGTTTGCTTTGTTTTCTTCATTCAGTTTTGCATTCCATCGCAACCTGAAATAAGTAAAGGCTTCATCCGCTGAAAAAGAATGTGGGACAAACTCAGGACTGCTCACAAGAAGTTTTTGTTGCTCTTCAATGAAAATTTTATCTTCCATAAAGCCTTCAAGTAAGGACACTTTTAATGATTCACTGATTGCATCATTTTCAAGTTCAAAACCATGTAGATAATCCCAAAAGAAATGCGTTGTATTTCTTGTCTCGGGCGTCATGAACTGACAATTACGATACTCTCTTGCTGCTTTATCCGCATCGTTTCCTTCTTCAGTACCCTCGCGAATGAACAAGGTTTCCATCAAAAAAATACCGGGCAAATACATCTGCATGCTATTGCAACGATCCAATTTAATTTGATGCTCCGATTCAGGAATGACTTTACGATGAAAAGGTGGCGGCAAGCTGTCACGATGCCAGCGCTCCACAGTATAACCGTCATCAAGTTTATTGAGGTTCTCAATAGTAGTGTCGTAAGCATAGGCTTCAGCGCCACCGAGAGTATTAGCATGAACAAAAGCTACATGAGAGAAATCACTCAAGTTATCAACAATTAGTAACCAATTAGCATCATAGTGAAGATAGCTCGGTTTATCGAAACCTCTCCAGGAATCTGGCTGGCTTAGCGGAGGAAAATCATAAATATCGTCTGGATTTGCTAATTCAGGATCCCCCATCCATATCCAAATCATTCCACCTTTAAACGCTACTGGGAAACTGCGAACCTTCATACTGCTAGCAATATGGGCTTGCCCAGGGATTTCTATGACTTTCCCTTCAGGATTAAAAAGCATGCCATGGTACATACATCGCAAACATTCACCTTCGATCCGACCTAAAGAAAGTGGAGCGGAACGATGACAGCAACGATTATCCAGAGCTACGTAGTTATCACTTTCTGTTTTATAAAAAACTAATGGGATTTCGCAAATTGTTCTGGCTAATTTATTATCAGCTTCTTCAACTTCCCATTCCCATGCCCCTGCATACCAGGTGTTTTCAACAAAAATTCTTTGCGAACTCATGATCGGCCTCTTATTTTATTTTTAACCTTTAAATTATTTTTCGTTTTTGAAAGACTAATAGTATTCGTTAGATTCAACTCATCTGCCTTGATACAAATCATTTATAAATGAGCCTATCAATAAACTACAAACGACTTTCTCCATAAACGGTGGCTTTTGAAACTGAAGCTTGAGCTTGAGGAACAGTTTTACCTGTCACTTCTGATACTGGAAACACCGCATTAATTTGTCCGGTTCCAGAACTTGCAAAGTAAGGAGTTATCATCTCAACTTTCTCTTGATACTCAGACCAACCAAGAGCACCCAAAAGCATCGCTGTATCATGCATAAAACCTTCACCATGACCTTTAGCCGCGTATTCAGGCAACATGTCACAAAAAGCTTCCCATTCACCGTTAGCCCACATCTTAACCACACGTCTATCGACTGTTTCTAAATAAGGACTCCAAATTTTATCTCTGAACTCAGAAGTCACCCCATTTTGAACAAAGCGATGTGAAAGCGAACCACTCGCAAAAATTGCAACCGTGCCATCGTAATGTTTCTCAATTGCCTCACGCATTGCCCACCCCAAACGGGCGCTGTCATTCAAATAATGCACCATGCACAGCGCAGAAACTGATATCACTTTAAAGTGCTGATCCTCATTCATGTAGCGCATAGGTACTAGAGTGCCATATTCAGGACCAAGTGTAGTATTTGGGTGAGCTCGTGTTTGCACTCCTTGAGCGCAACATTCAGCCGCCAGTATTTCACCAAGCTCTGGATTGCCACGCATTTCAAATGCCATATTATTGATCCAATGCGGAAGCTCATTACTAGTATAGGTACCAGAGAAAGAAGGAGCACAATTAATATGATAGTCAGAGTTAACCAACCAATGGGTATCAAAAACTACAATCGTATCGACACCCAGATCTCTACACCTTTTTCCAATTTCTTTGTGACCGTTTATAGCATCAAGACGAGAGTCTTTATCTGGCCCGTCTAACTCAGAAAGGTACATTGAGGGAACATGTGTAATTTTTGCAGCTAACGCTAACTTTCCCATCACCTTATCTCCTGTTCTTGTTATTTGTTATCAAAATTAAACTTTGTAGTTTGGCTCTTGAGTTAACTTTATCTATTAACTAGTAAGCGCCATTGCCTTTATCAGAATTCAGATCGTTTTCATCATCAAGGTAATTTTTAAGTATCGAACTTGCAGAACTCGCTAAAGCTAAAGTATCAACACCAAGAGCAATAAATTGCGCACCAGCTTGATGGTATTTTGTAGCCATAGTTTTATTTGTAGCCAAAGTCCCTGCTGCTTTTCCAGCAGCACGAATTTTTGCGATCGCCTCACTCACCAAAGCAAGCACATCGGGATGAGCAGGATTACCAAGATGCCCCATTGAACCCGCAAGATCTGCTGGCCCTATAAAAACACCATCAATGCCATCGACTTGAAGAATTTCATCCAAATTTTCCATCGCTTTTACCGACTCGACCTGAATAAGTAAGCACAGTTCATCTGCTACGTCTTCAAAGTATCCGTTCACAATATTCCAGCGCGCTGCTCGTGCTAGAGCTGTGCCCACTCCACGAACACCCCTTGGAGGATAATGCATTGTTTTGACTAAGCTTTGCGCCTGTTCAGCAGTTTCCACCATCGGTACTAATAAAGTTTGCGCGCCAATATCAAGCATTTGTTTTATTAAGGCTGTATTTCCCTCAACAATACGTACCACAGGATGTGTCGGTGTATTCTCAATAGCAGTTAGCTGCGATAACACACTGTTCAAATCATTTGGTGCATGTTCAGCATCAATAAGCAGCCAATCGTAACCACAGAGACCACAAATTTCTGCGGATAAAGGGTTAGCTAAACCAAGCCAAAAACCGTACTGATCTTGACCAGCATTAATTGCTTTTTTAAATGTATTCTGTGGTGTTTTCATAAAAATTCTTCAAATTTATAATAAACGCTAGTGTCTTAAATTTACATAAAAAGTAGTTAACTAAAATGACAATCGATTGTTCCCAACGGACCGAAATCTGTATGAATATGATCACCAGATTTCACGATAACAGGTGAAGTAAAAGACCCAGATAAAATAACCTGACCCGGCTCAAGTGCTATTCCATGCGGAGCAAAACGTTTAGCAACCCATCGAATACCGTTGGCTGGGTGATCCAAAACCGCAGCGGCCAAACCAGTTTCCTCTACAACGTCATTTTTATAGAGAATAGCACCACTCCATCGAAGATCGATCTCTCTCGGATCGAAATGCTCATCCCCTGTGATGATGCCTGCATTTGCGGCATTATCAGCAATCGTATCCATAACTGTTCGAGTATAACCAGTCTTTGGGTCTACTCTATGACTTCGCGCCGCTATCAGTTCTAAAGCAGGGACTACATAATCCGTTGCATCTAGAATTTCATCTATACTCAAATCATCACCAAACAGCTTTTTTTTCAACACAAAAGCCAGCTCAACCTCTATTCGAGGATCAGTGAAATCCGCAGCGACTATTTCTGAATTATTACTGAATGCCATCGATTCCAGTAAAACACCAAAGTCAGGAGTTTCAATCTTCATTACCCGCTGCATGACTCTAGATGTCAGGCCAATTTTGTAGCCGATAACACTATCGCCACTCGAAATTTTTTGTTGCACCCAAGCAGACTGAACAGCATAAGCATCTTCCATATCCATTTCAGGATAGCTTTGTGTTAAAGGTGCTATCTGCTCTTGGTTTTTTTCTGCGGCGAATAATTTATCCGCTGCATCCTGTATTTGCTGTTGGCTTAATGTCGGCATGCGTTTTTCCTTATCGAGTTAAGTCTTTTCTTCTAATCAGTCTTTAATATTTAGTTTTATATTATTAAGGGCTTTTAGCCAACAAGATCATCTTTAATATAATCTTGAATATTGTTCTTGTTGTATTTAAGAACTGGCTCAAGCTCTTTCATTTCAAATGACATAGCAACGCCACGTTGATCAAAACAAGCCGCAAAATGATTTTCTAAAACCGAGAAAAACCCCTTAGCAGCAAGTTCTCTTTCCTCTATTGTTCTGCCTGCCCCTAATAGAACCGTTAGGTGAACAAACATGTGTTCAGCTTGTCCATCTGCCATTCTGTAATCATGGCAAGCATAAGCGCGACTACGAATACCTTTGTAAGGAAATAAACCTGTATCAACTGCGCTGCTGTGAAGTTTTTTAAACAAACTTTGTAATGCCAATGTTTCAGCTGAGATATTATCTGAGTATTCCAATACAAAGTGTGCCATTGCAGATGCTTCCTAATATTTATTAAATTTTGCCAAGTTTTGGAACATTATGAGTACCATGAGCCAAACAAACATTTTTGGTTTCCATATAAAACTCAAAACTGTAGTCACCACCGTCACGTCCGATACCACTCATTTTTATACCGCCGAATGGACTCGGTAAATTTCGATTGTTTTCCGAGTTAATCCATAACATCCCAGTTTCAATATTATGAGTCATACGCATGGCTCGGTTGTAGTCGCTAGTCCATGCATAAGCAGTAAGCCCATATGGTGTATCATTAGCTATACGAACAGCTTCTTCTTCTGTATCAAAACTAATTTCTGTGAGAACTGGCCCAAAGATTTCTTCTCGCGCAATGCGCATAGAGTTGTTTGCATTCGTAAACAAGGTAGGGTGCAAGTAATTTCCATCTGCACTGGCTGTTTCATTAGAATAGCGAGTTCCTCCAACAGCTATAGTAGCCCCCTCTTCTTTAGCCGAATCCATGAAGCCCATTACTTTTTCATAATGACTTGTATGAATTAATGGCCCCACTTCTGTTTCAGGATCAAGTGGATGCCCCACCCTCAAACTCTTAACTCGAGCTTCTAGTGCTTTTAAAAAGCGCTCTCTGATCCCAGATTGCAGCAACAGACGACTGCTTGATGTACAGCGTTGACCATTAAGGCTATAAATCATAAACACGACTGCGTCCAAAGCGCGATCAAAATCGGCATCATCAAAAACAATTACTGGATTTTTTCCACCTAACTCCAAATGCAAACGTTTAAGAGTAGCGGCACCTTGCCCCATAATATGAGAGCCGGTCTGAGTCTCTCCAACAAAAGCGATCGCTTTAATAGCCGGATGCTCTGTTAAACTTTTGCCGACACTTTCTCCAAAACCATTGACCATATTCCAAACACCATCGGGGATGCCCGCATCTTTACTGATCTCAGCTAAAATCTTGGCTGTTAAGGGGCTGAATTCGGCTGGTTTGTGGACAATTGTGCAACCTGCAGCCAGTGCTGGTGCTATTTTCCAGGTGGAGAGCATAAAAGGTGTGTTCCATGGAGTGATAACAGCAACTGGACCGATCGCTTTACGAATCGTGATATTGGTATGTTCAGGTTGGAATAAAGATTGTCCATTACTAGACTCAGGAGCCTTCTCGGCAAAGAAACGAAAATTAGCAGCGCCGCGCACAGCCGCTTGCTTCATAAATCGAATAGCCTGCCCACAATCACTGCTCTCTACCAAGGCTATCTCTTCGGCTCTTTCAACCAAAAGATCAGCAAACCGCATTAACACTTTTTTTCTTTCAGCCGTAGGCGTATCGCGCCATGCGGGAAATGCCTTTTCTGCCGCAAGACAAGCTGCATCAACATCCTTAGAAGTCCCAGATACAATCTTCCCAAGACTCGTGTTATCAATAGGCGTGACATTATCAAAAGTCTCTACCCCCTCTGCAGAAGTCCATTCACCATCGATAAAGTGTGTTGTTGTAGTTTCTACAAAGCGTTTCAAGTAGCTTTGAGCAAGTTCTTGATTAGTTTTTAGATTAGACATTGTTATTCTCCAGACAATTGAGAATAAAGATAACGTGTTAAGTTTTTATAGTCAATAAAAACCCGTTAATACCAATTATTGCCAAAATTAACTAGATAAAATGGGTTTACAACTTAACCTGTTAACTATATTCTTGTTCAACTGTAAATACATAAAATACAATAATAGGGATTAAAATATGCGTTTTAGCAGCTATCAACACAATGGAAAAACCAGCTGGGGTGCGGTTATCAGCGGGCAAAGCGGTGACACAATTGCCGACCTATCTCATCTCGCTCCAAGTCTAAAAAGTGCTATTGAAGAAGGCATCTTAAATTCGATAGATGAAAACCAGGCTTCTAAGCTATCCTTAAGCGACGTAACGCTACTTCCGCCCATTACCGCTCCAGAAAAAATATTTTGTATTGGGGTGAACTATGCTAACAGAAACGCTGAGTATAAAGATGGCTCTGAGGCGCCCAAAAATCCTAGCGTATTTATCCGTTTTCCGGATTCTTTTACCGGACATCAACAACCCTTAATTCGTCCGCCTGAGTCAGACCAGCTGGACTATGAAGGCGAGATTGTAATTATTATTGGTAAAAGTGGCCGACGTATAAAACGTGAGAACGCCTATGAGCATATTGCCGGGCTTACTATTATGAATGAAGGCACACTGAGGGACTGGGTTCGTCACGCCAAATTCAATGTCACGCAAGGCAAAAACTTCACCCATTCCGGTTCCCAAGGGCCTTGGATGGTTACAGCCGATCAATTCACTGCTGCTGATTATGAAAACATGCGAGTCACAACTCGGGTTAATGGAGAAGTTCGACAAAACGATACCACAGCAAGCATGATGTTCCCTCTAGCCTTCATTATCGAATACCTTTCAACTTTTACTGAGCTAAAACCTGGGGATGTCATTGCAACCGGCACACCAAATGGCGCTGGTGCCAGATTTGACCCTCCAATCTTTTTAAAACCTGGTGATGAAGTGGAAGTGGAAGTGGAAGGTATAGGCATTCTGCATAACGGCATTGCGGATGAGGTTTTGTAAATGCCAATAAGAGAGTTCAGCCGTTCTCTGCCAATGTCCTTGTTGCGCGCAAGAGAAGCCGTAATGAAAAATTTCATCCCTCACCTCCGTGAGCACGGCTTATCAACGCAACAATGGCGAGTTCTAAGAGCGCTTTATGATGCTAAGGAATCCGGTAATGAAGAAGTAGAAATGAGTAGCTTATCGGAACAGTGTTACCTGCTCATGCCTAGCCTGTCTAGGATTATTCAGAACCTTGAAAAGCGAGCCTTACTGCAACGTCGCACTTCAGAAACTGATCTGCGCCGCTCAATGATTAGTTTGACTTCCGCAGGCTCTGATCTTGTCACAATCATGGCACCGCAGTCTGAAGCTCGCTATGCTCAAATCACAGAAGCATTTGGTTATGGAAAATTAGAACTACTTTACGAATTATTGGAAGAATTAACGACTAAATTAGATACTAACAAGTAAGTAATTTCCAGAAGAAAACTTGGTGTTAAAGAAAAACATATTTGTTATAGAATCGATTCAACTAAGGCAAGTTAGCCCATGAAAAACAGTTATTTTTTACCTTCTCTTCCTGAATTAAACCTTAAACACTTTATACAAGCTGCTCTCGTAATTAGCTGCCTCAGTACACTGAGCTTTTCAGTTTTTGGACAACAAGTAGAACTCCGAACAGAGAGCCTCGATTTACTGCAAATGGAAGGCTACTTTTTCAAAGATCATAATAAAAATGGAAATTTAGACCCTTATGAAGATTGGCGTCTAAGCCCAAGAGCTCGAGCGAATAATTTAGTCAGCATGATGACTATAGAAGAAAAAGCCGGGGCAATGCTTCACAGTTCTATCCCCTTGAACGGGCCCTCTCCTATTAATGGTAACGAGTACAATTTAGCGAGAACCGGCGAATTAATTCATAGTCGTAACATCAACCACATGATTACACGTTTGAATATACGACCGGACCTACTGGCTATAGCCAATAATCAACTACAAGTGCTTGCTGAATATTCTCGTTTAGGAATCCCTCTTACCATAAGCACTGATCCACGCCACCATTTTCAAACCACCTATGGCGCCTCTATCACTTCTAATGGATTTTCAGTATGGCCAGAATCGCTTGGTTTAGCCGCCCTAAGAGACCCTGATTTAGTTAGAGAGTTTGGCGATATTGCGCGCCAAGAATATCGTGCAGTTGGCATTCATATGGGCCTATCTCCACAGGCAGACCTAAGCACCGAACCAAGATGGTCTCGAGCAAATGGAACTTTTGGTGAAGACGCGAACTTGGCGAAAAACTTAGTTCAAGCCTACGTTGAAGGCTTCCAAAATGGAGACAATGGCATCAACGAAGAAAGTGTTTCACTCGTCGTAAAACACTGGACGGGCTATGGTGCTGCGGAAAATGGATATGACAGCCACAACTACTATGGCCGCTACGCTACTTTCCCTGGCAATAACTTCGATTATCATGTGATCCCTTTTCAAGGTGCCTTTAATGCGAACGTCGCTGGCGTGATGCCAACCTACTCAATTCTCAAGGATTTAACCATTCAAGGAACGGAAATCGAACAAGTCGCCACGGGTTTTAATCGTTTTTTACTGAGCGATCTGCTCAGAGATCAATACGGTTTTAAAGGCGTTATTCTCTCTGATTGGGGTATTACAAGCGACTGCCCAGAAGCCTGCATAAAAGGCAAAGACGCTTCTGGAATTCAAAGCTTTCAGACTTTCTCAACCGCTTGGGGTGTAATTGACTTAAGTATGGCTGAGCGCTTTGCCAAAGGTATAGAAGCAGGCATCGATCAGTTTGGTGGAGTCAATAATACCGATGTACTGGCTAGTGTAATTTCAGAGGGAAGCGTCTCGATGGATCGTATCAATGCTTCGGTAACAAACATAATGGAGCAAAAGTTTACACTGGGCTTGTTTGAAAAACCTTTAGTAAATAGTGAAACAGCGGCCATCGTAGTAGGTAATCCAACTTTCATCGAAAAAGCGCTTGCAACCCAGGCCCATTCTTTAGTCTTACTTGAAAACAAGAATAATTTATTACCTTTAGAAAACACCCAGGTCGCGCTTTACCTTTACGGTATTGATTCAAACATCGCCCGTACTTATGGTTTCAAAATTGTCGACTCGCCAGAACAAGCAGACTTAGCCATCATAAGGGCTAATGCTCCATATGAAGTTCTTCATCCTGACTATGTCTTTGGACGTATGCAGCATGAAGGTGACTTATCTTTCAAAGAAGACAACCCTGAATACGAGGCAATCAGAACCGCAAGTTCTTTGGTTCCTACTATTGTGGCTGTGTATCTTGATCGCCCTGCAATCCTGACAAATGTCTCTGATAAAGCTGAAGCGGTACTAGCTAATTTTGGGGTAAGTGATGCTGCCCTAATGGAAGTGATAGTTGGAAACTCTTCTCCTCAAGGCCAACTCCCTTTCGAGCTTCCAGCCACAATGCAAAGCGTTTTCGAACAAAACCCCGATGTGGCTTTTGACAGCGCTGATGAATTATATCCTTTTGGTTTTGGGCTTAAATACCGTAATCAATAATCAAGCGGTCTGACTGGCTTTTTGCCCGCTCCAGATAAGCTGCAGCCCCTAATAAACCAAGCTGTTGAGCGGTAATCACGAAAGTTGGAATCTTTTCATTATAGGATTGATAGCGCCCCTTTGCCTCGAAGCGATTTCGAAACTCGCTCACTTTTAGAAATTCTACAAAGCTCGGAACGATTCCTCCGGCAATATAAACACCGCCAAATGAGGCAGTGGCAAGCGCTAAACTCCCACAAAATGAACCCAAAACGGCACAGAACACTTGCAGGGTTTTCTGACAACTTGAAGAGTGGACATTCAAAGCTAATTGAGTAATCTGCTCAGCGTCTAGTACTTCTAATTCGATACCCTCTATTTTGCAAATCGCCGCATGTAAATCGATTAATCCAGGACCCGACAAAATTCTTTCATTCGAAACATGGTCGTATTGCTCATGCAGAACTTTCCATAGCTCTATCTCGTAAGAATTATTGGGTGCAAAATCCATATGACCACCTTCACCAGGAAGAACCTCCCAGTCTTGTCCGACCTTCGCTAAAACAGCTACTCCAAGCCCAGTCCCCGCGCCACAAATTAAAGCCGGTTTAAGCGGATCAACAAGCCCTCCTCCTATTTGGACTAGTTCGCTTTGATTAATCGTAGGGATGGCGAAGCCCAAAGCATGATAGTCATTAACGACCTCCATACTATTTAAAGAAAATTGCTGTTTTAAGGCTTTAGCCGAGAAAGACCAATTCAAATTAGTCATGGTAATTTGATCACCCATCAGAGGGGCCGCTATAGCAATGCATAAATTAGAAATGACAAGATTATGTTTAGCTAAGTAGTTCTTCAAAGCCTGTTCTGGACCCGAAAATTCTAGACAAGGCCAGGACTCAAGCTTGCTTAAATTTTTGTTTTGATCGAAGCAGGCAACTCGGAGATTAGTACCTCCAATATCCATGACTATATCCATTCCTAACTCCATCTCTACTCTTTGTTAACTCGATAGTAAAAGCATTCAAACAATTCAGTTGGATATCTTAGCATTGCTTATTAGTTCAAATGCAGCCTTAGTATTTTGAGCTTGATTAAGCCAATCCTTTTCACTTACTCTGCATGCTGGCTTAAACGAGCAAT
Organism: Pseudohongiellaceae bacterium; assembly: GCA_965662565.1. Classification (GTDB taxonomy): domain Bacteria; phylum Pseudomonadota; class Gammaproteobacteria; order Pseudomonadales; family Pseudohongiellaceae; genus UBA5109. The sequence goes on from CBFIHS010000028.1 coordinate 16,339, forward strand.
AGAATAATAAATTAAAAGCTGACTGAATATATGGAAATAATCAATACAACAAATAATAAACCCTCACTACTTTTTATAAGCTCAGTAGTTGCACTTGGCGGGCTATTGTTTGGTTATGATACAGGGGTGATTTCTGGTAGCCAGCTTTACTTCACGGAATACTTTGATCTAAGTAACGCTCAACAAGGCTGGGCTGTTAGCAGCGCAATCTACGCCTGCTTATTTGGTGCGCTCGCAAGTGGCTATCTTACAAAAACAATTAGCCGCAAATTTACACTTATATTAGCTGCTGTTCTGTTTCTAGTTTCCGCTTGGGGTTCAGGAGTTGCGAATTCACTCATCGAACTTTCTGTCTATCGGATTATCGGCGGCTTAGGAGTAGGAATGGCATCAATGGCCTCTCCTATGTACATTGCAGAAATCTCTCCCCCCAAAGAACGCGGCCAAATGGTTTCCTACTATCAACTGGCGGTAGTGGTTGGTTTTTTCGCAGTCTTTTTAGCGACTTACTTTATAGGTAATGGCGCGGTACAAAAGCTTTCAGTTTTAAGCAACGAAAATTTGCATACTTGGAATGTGGAACAAGGTTGGAGAATTATGTTTTGGTCTGAACTAATTCCGGCAACTATTTTCTTTGTATTATTATTTTTTGTTCCACACACTCCTCGCTGGCTAATGCTCAAGCAAAGAAAAGAGGAAGCCCAAGCCGTATTAGAGAAAATAACATCGAGCCTAGAAGAAGCTCGACTTGAACTAGAAGATATCAGTTTGTCTTTATCTGAAACCAAGCAACATAAAATTGTCACTTTAGCCACAAAAGGAATTGGCTTGCTGCTTACAGTAGGAATAATTTTATCTATCTTTCAACAAACAACTGGGATCAATGCCATCTTATACTATGGCGCCGAGATTTTTAGTAACGCTCTTGGATATGACCCAGAGGATGCATTGAAGCAGCAGCTATGGACGGCAGGAGTGAATTTAATATTTACTTTCATTGCCATCTTCACAATTGATAAATGGGGTCGCAAGCCCTTACTATTGGTAGGCATTACAGGCATGTTCATCGGACTTAGCATCTTGGCCTTATCGATTTACACAGGGCAAATGGGGCTCATTTCTTTACTTTCAATACTCTTATTTATCGGATCATTCGCGATGTCCATGGGCCCTGTGGTATGGGTAATACTCTCTGAAATATTCCCAAATACTATCAGGAGTTTCGCGATGTCCATCGCTGTCGCAGCACAATGGCTTTTTAATGCAATAGTAGCCAGCAGTTTCCCGGTAATCAATGGCAGCGACGTCAACAACCAAGTTTTTAATGGTGTTTTGCCTTACCTTATTTTCTCTGCTTTCTGTTTGATAACATTTGTTTTTGTTTGGAAGTTGGTTCCCGAAACAAAGGGAAAAACTCTAGAGGAACTAGAGGCGGTCTGGACAGGAAAATAAATTTTCCATAGCTCTGAGGAAGCTCAAACAAATCAAAATTAAAAAAAACCGTAAGAAAACTGATTTATTTTCTTACGGTAATTTCTTGTAAAAATTTTAAAAGTATTTTTGCTACAATTAAAACTAAACGGCTTTAACTTGATTCGCACATGGGCCTTTCTGCCCTTGCCCTACTTCAAACTCAACAGCCTGACCATCAGCTAGAGTTGCATAACCGCCACCCGCTTGAATTTCTGAATGATGAACAAATAAATCTTTACCACCATCTTCAGGCGTAATAAAACCAAAACCTTTATCTGCATTAAACCACTTTACTGTACCTTTACTCATGTTGTGCTCTCTTTTTTGAAAGTGAAAAAATTAATCTGCTTTAGGTATCACCATCGCGAAAGCAGATTTCTTTATTTAATTGCAGAAAAACTTGAATAGAACGACCAGATTTACTTTAGTCAAACGCATTAGACATCATTAAATAAAATCAGAAAGGAATAAACGATCTTAATACTTATCTGTGAAGGCATAATAAGCCAGTTAATGTGAAATTGTTATTAAAAACTGTAATTAATATGAATTAAGTCAGATTTAAACCAATATTTCACAAGAAAAGAAACTTACCTTGTAAAACATTAAAAATTTAAATTTTATCGAATTGTAGAATTAGACTATTGGAGGCTCTACTGAAGTTACTTTATCGGTGGAAGGATCCATCTCATCTTGAAATTCTTCAACTGTTTCGATGACATCTTCCGAGTTTCCAAAACGAGCAATATGAAATAAGGCTTCCCCTTCATTGACAAGTGGAATATTGGTTCGTCCAATGATAATCCCTGAAGAATGTGCTTTAACATTTTCCTCAAGCTCCCCAAAAGGATCTGAGACAATCCCTAACAACTCTCCTTTGACAACTCTTTGCCCCAAAGCCTTAGTGGCTCTCAAGATACCACTTTTAGGTGCTCTAACCCAATTGCTAGACCTTGCAACAAAACGTTCTATTTCTTTTTTTCTTTTTAAGCGCGGCAACATTTCCAGCTCACGCATTGTGCTAATAATGCCCTTGAATCCAGCACGAATAGCCACTTCATCAAAACGTAAAGCTTCTCCTGCCTCATAGACGATCACAGGAATATTAATATCATAAGCAGCTTTTCGGAGCGTCCCTTCAGCTAGTCCAGTATCAATAATCACTGGAGAATTAAAAGCTCTTGCCATACGTGCGGTTTCGGCATCGTCTAGAGCTGCACGAACTTGAGGAAAATTATCGCGATGGATAGCAGCAGTGTGAAGATCGATACCATGAGAACACTTTGAAACAATCTCTTGAAAAAACAAACTGGCCATTCTAGCCGTTAACGAACCTTTACTGCTTCCTGGAAATGAACGGTTTAAATCTCTTCTATCGGGTAAATATCTGGATTGATTGATGAACCCAAATAAATTCACCACTGGAATAGCTATTAAAGTTCCATGCAATTTTTTTATTGATTTTGTATTGAGGACCCGTCTAATTATTTCAACACCATTAATTTCGTCTCCATGAATCGCTCCTGAAAGAAACATCACTGGGCCATTTCTTTTTCCGTGCACTACATAAACAGGCCAAGTCATTTCATTGTCGGTGTATAAGCCTGGAACCTTAACCTTTATAGCCTTGCGTTCACCTGGAGCAACACTAAACCCACCAATTTTAAAGGCATCACGCATTAATTAGCCCCTGCCACGTGTTCTAGTATTACCAGGCTTGAGCTTTGTTTCCATAAAAGCAATTATCTTATCTGCCAAATCTTTATCTGTTGCAGTTTCGATTCCCTCAAGACCAGGAGAAGAATTTACTTCCATTACAACAGGGCCATGATTTGACCTTAAAATATCAACACCACAAACATTTAAGCCCATAGTTTTAGCAGCACGTACTGCTGTTGAGCGCTCTTCAGGAGTGATTTTTATTAAAGATGCAGAACCGCCTCGATGAATATTTGAGCGAAACTCACCATCAGATGCTTGACGCTTCATCGCAGCAACTACCTTGTCACCAATAACCAAGCAACGAATATCTGAACCGCCGGCTTCACCAATATACTCTTGCACCAATACACTGATATTCATACCAAGAAAAGATTCGATAACACTCTCAGCCGCATTTTGTGTCTCTGCTAATACAACGCCTATACCTTGAGTACCCTCTAAGAGCTTGATAACTAGGGGCGCGCCCCCAACCATTTTAATCAAATCTTTAATATCATCAGGTTTATTTGCGAACCCGGTGATAGGTAGCCCTATTCCTTTTCTAGAGAGTAATTGAGCGGCTCTTAACTTATCTCTTGATCTAGAAATGGCAACTGACTCATTTAATGAGTTTACTCCCATCATTTCGAATTGCCTGAGGACTGCTGTACCATAAAACGTCACAGAAGCTCCGATACGAGGAATAACGCAATCGAAGCCTGTTAAGTCTTCACCTTTATAATGTATCGAAGGGCGATGTGAAGTGATATTCATATAACACCGCAAAACATCTAAAACACGAACATCGTGACCTCGCTTTTTAGCAGCTTCGATCAAGCGCCTTGTAGAATAAAGTTTTGCATTACGGGATAGTATAGCTATATTCATGTATTTCCTTTTAACTTCCCCCAAATTTTGAGGCTTACTCTTAACTATCAACTCTGGGTAATATTTTCATAGAAAATGCAGAGTTCAAACTTACTTATATAAGACTGTTTCTTTACTATTTAGGAGGATATTCTTTCCCTCCGCCAAGTAAAAATGACTTGCTGCAATCTACTGAATATCTATTCCTCAATGCATTTCGTCCCAACAGCATTCTAAATTTCATAGAATCCCGGTCAGTTAGTGTGATTTCGGCAGAGAATAGTTGCCCTTTTAACCTTAGATTAGTTTCCACGACATAACGCATTTCACGATGCCCACCGGAATCAGTCACAAACCTTTGATCCACCACTAGAGAGTGGCATTCAATAAAATAATCGTTATTATTCTGATAAGGATGCACTAAGTATTTCACATAAGTCTGACCATCTTTATCATATGACTCAACCTTAAACGCGTGAAGCGCGCTGGTCTTTGCACCAGTATCAACTTTAGCTTTAATTGCGATATCACTAAGATCAGGTAAAACAGTCCATTCCTGCCACCCTAAAGTTTCTAATCCAGGCATCTAATAAATTACCGTCATCAATTGAAAAATAGATTTATAAAATAGATTTAGAAATGGGGTTTGAATTTCCGGCTAAATCAGGTTTCTAGATTACCACTTTTTTACCAATTATCACTACTTTTGAATAGTGTATGCCTATCCTATAAATACGAGTTCAGCACAGTATAAAAGTGGACGAAAACATAAATTAGCAAGTTTACATTTAGCACAGTTTATCTGAGGATTATCAAAATAGGGATAAGAACTTTAACTAATTTTTCGATTAACAGAAGCGCTAAAAAAGACTGAAGTTATTCTGATTTTTTTGATGAGTAAGCAACCCGGATAACAAAAGGCCAGAACAAAAGCAATGCAGTTCTGGCCTAATGTGAAAAAGCTCTACTAAAAATTTAAGTAGAGCTTAAGACATGAAATATTAGTCGGAAGGTTTACTTCTGTTATCAAGGCTATAGCTACCTGCCCCATTAACGTAAAGTAAGAGTAGACCTCCGGCGATTGATAAATTTTTCAAGAACTGAGTCATTTGCATCTGGTCGCCAAAGTCACTATGGAAAATAATCCCAGAAAGTATTGAGAACAACGCTAAAGCCAAGGCCACCCAGCGTGTTTGATAACCAATAATTAGCAAGATTGCTCCACCAGCTTCTAACAAAATAACCAAAGGTAAAAGCGCACCCGGCAATCCATAAGCGGCCATATAACCCTGAGTACCTTCATAAGCGGCCCCAAGTTTCCCAACTCCAGCAAGTAAGAACAAAAGTGCGAGTAGAATTCGTGCCGCGATGTTTACGTAATTATTCATCTATATCCCCTATTATTATTTTTTATTTATTTTTGATTTAAAGCGCCCTCATTCTCGACCACTTCCAAGAGCAAATCAACAAAAGTTTTCCAGACTTTAAAACCACACTAAATATAGGGCATAGATACTATAAGCAGCTTTTCGTTGTTAAAGGTTTATCACCAATATGACGATTTTCTAGAAAAACTTATGCTTGCGCTTTAGCTAAAACTCAGTTTGCATTATCATTCGTCTTTAGTACTTTTTTGACATAAGCAAGAATTATCATGCCTCATGAAACCCTAACTTTATACAGTTCGCCTTATTGCGGTTATTGCCATCGCGTTCTCATGGCAATCCAACAACTCGATGTTACTGTAGGTGAAAAAAATATTTTTCAGGATGATAATGCGCGCAATGAACTCATTACACATGGTGGTAAAAGCACAGTCCCCTGCTTGCGAATCGATAAAGAAGACGGTAGTTATTGGATGTATGAATCAGCCGATATAATTCAGTATCTGATCCAAAACTACAGTTAAAACAGTTTCTATTCTTTTGTCTCAGCCTCTTTGCTGGAGTCTAAACCCGTATAAAATAGAGGATGCCTTGCTTTCACCATGCTTGAGTCAGATGCCCAAGCGTGACATGTATTTAACGCAAAAGGCTTCCCACTTTCATTCACATTGGCTTTAGTCTCAGCGCTAACTTTAGGTGTGGAATTAATGCTTACGCTTCCTTGCCCCATAAGAGTTTGGATAGCAACGGTCGCAACAGGGAAAAGCAATTCTGTTATATGAGTGCAACCTGCTGTTCCTCCAACTTTTTGCCGTATTAATCTTCTCCATCCTGCCCCCATAGTTATGCCGACTAAGCTTTTATAATTGGGAGCAATCTCAGGACAAATTTCAAAAGGGCTATTTTCAGTCACTGCTTCTATATCTTTTATGACATAACTGTTATCAAAAGTAACCCTGATTAACATTTCATGGAAGGGTTCACCCACTTCAATCAGATCACGCCAAGTATTCCTTAACGGGTAAGTTTTCGCATCCACTAAATGCCCTTCGATATCCCACAAATCATCGTTTCTCTTATAACCTTTATAAGTAATAGATCTTGTGTGGAGAAGTTCTCTTGAAGCCGGTTCCGAAAGTGGCATTAGTGTTTCCCTAATTCAAAATTATCTGTGTTCTTTAGCTATGCATTGAGTTCAATTTAAGAATATTACACTATTTTAGATAGCACTGAAAAAAGTAACATGGCATCAAGACTAAACACTTATAGCCCCAATCAAACTGGCTTCCTTGTAAAAAGGGTTTTATACTCTCACACCGAAATCGATCTAAAAATAATAAGTATGGAGCTGCTAAACCAATGCTAAGAAATCACTCACAAGCCCAAAAAATTGGATTTGGAATATGGATTACCGCTATTTTTTGTGTAAGCTTACCTGCAGCTAATGCACAATCAGATGCTGAACTTCGAGCTTGTCAAACTATAGATTCTTTATCAGCTAGATTGGCTTGTTATGATCGCCTTCTACCACCAACTACAGAAACTGCTGACTCTATTGCCAATGTGGAAAGAAGTGTCAACAGAACGGGCAATCGTTCAGTGAACAGAACTGAAAATTCTCAAGCCCCCGCCAGCCCAGCAAGGCCTGAGCCTATGGGGAACACGCAAAGTTCTGCTGCCTTGGAAAGCACTGTTGATGCTAACTCCTCTCCAAGTCTCTTGGAACGAACCACCAGTATATTCAGACCAAAAGAAGAGTCTGTCTCAGGAACAACAATTCAGATTATCGAGGTTCAAACCCCTACTTTATCTTCTTTTCGCTTGATTACATCGGAAGGGGAAGTTTTGTATAAAAACAAATTAACATCAGTCATCAATTGGCCTGAAACACCTTTCGAAGCCGAAGTTGATCAAGGCCTAGTAGGAACGCTCTTCCTGAAGATACCTGGCCGTACCAAAACCATCAGAGTGTCTGTTGAATAGTTTTTGAGTGACTCTTTAATTCTTATCCTAAAGAGTTTTAAGCAGCTGCTTTCTTTCAGAACAAATCGTATTTTAGATTGAGTTTTAGTTAGCCTCCCTGCGCTAAATTATGCTATTCGCTATTTTCGGACCTTTCGCGTTCAATTCTAGAAAGTTCTGTAAGCTCTTCCCATAGATTGTTATCAACTTGAAAACTAAGAACATATTGAGAAATTTTCCAAACTCCGTTTTGTTTCTCTAGTACGCCTGATCCTCGAAAGCGTGATCCAGTGTTATTGCTAATACTGGTTTCATCAAACCAAGCAACTGATTGATCCACCGAAAAAGTAATGTTTTTATTAACCGAATGATACGACCACCCACCCGCAGCGAAGCGCGATTTTACGTACTCTCGAAAAGTAGGCTGCATAGGAAAACGCTCTGTTTCATCAGTCCCCAAAAATACAGCGCGCGCTGTCATATGGCCAAGATAACGTTCACTATCAGCTTTAGCGGCAGCATCATGAAAGTCGTCAAGAACAGCTATAACCGCCAGCTCATCCTCAGATAAACTCTGAGCAAATACCGGTTCAAATATAAATATAAGCAATGTTAAAAATATTGCTTTAAACATAAACAGCTCCTCTTTCTATGGTTCTAATTCTATGGTTCTAATTCTATGGTTCTAATTCTATGGACTTGGCTGAAATTCTAGCAATTAGCATGATATTGCTTAGCATTATGGCATTATTGAGAGCTTTACACTCAATCAAGACTTATTAGCCATTAACAAGCCACTAACACCCTTAGCAAGCAATATACTTTCAAGAATCTGCCACCCTCATTTGATTTAGATCATTTTTAGCTGATAGCGCAATGATATTATATTAACTATAGAAATTGCTTGAATTTAAAGAATGAATAACACTTCACATCAACTCATTGATAGCATCAAATCATTGATGGAGATGTCCAAACTCGGTCTTTCTGAAGAGAAGCTTCTAAGCGAAGCTTTAGAAATAATGTCCGATATCACAGACAGTAAAGGCGCTTACTTCCACAAATTTGATGAATTTGAAAATGCCATTGATCTTATTGCTTGGTCTCAAGCTGTCCACCAGTATTGTGATGCCCAAGCAAGCTCGCATTACCCTCTAGAGGAAGCAGGCATCTGGGCCGACTCTGTCCGCTTAAAAAAACCTGTTATTCATAATGATTACGCTAGCATCCCTGAGTCAGCAAAAAAAGGCTTGCCCGAGGGACACTTTGAATTAACTAGACACATAAGTGTTCCGGTTTTCAGTAACAATAAAGTCGTAAGCATAGCTGGGGTAGGCAACAAAAAAACGCCCTATACTGAACAAGACGCCGATAACGTTAAAATATTATGCGAACTGGTTTGGTTAATTATTGAGCAACGAACAGCGCAAAGGATCATGGAGAATTATGCCTTCGAGGATGGTCTGACAGGCATAGCCAATAGACGTCGTTTTGATGCATCTATTAAAGAGGAATGGAATCGACACAGGCGAAACGCTTCCAGTTTAAGCCTTATTATGTAAGACATTGACCATTTCAAAAATTTAAATGACAGTCTGGGGCATGATGCTGGAGACCTGTGTTTACAAAAAGTAGCTCAGGCATTACACAATGCCTTTCGCCGTAGCGGTGAATTAGTTTGTCGTTACGGTGGAGAAGAGTTTATGGTCATTCTGCCACACACTTCTCTGGAGGAATGCAAACAAAGAGCTGAGCATGGCAGGAAAATTATTGAAGCAATCAAAATTAAGCACCTCGAATCACCAGTCGGCCAATTTGTTACAGTAAGTGCAGGCTATGCAAGCATTATCCGTAAGGACGATGATTATCTTAGCTTCGAAAAAATCACGGACATCAATTTATATAAAGCTAAAAATCAGGGCAGAAATCGAATCAGCAACTAGGTAATTTCTGATACCCCATCAAAGACAGGAGTCATATACTGAGTATCTATTAGACATCTTTTAAATATCTAATAGATAGCCATTTTGCGCTTTCAAAAAAAT
>CBFIHS010000029.1:0-24986 GCA_965662565.1 Pseudohongiellaceae bacterium
GTGGAGGTTCAAGTCCTCTCCTGGGCACCACATAACTGACGAAACCCCGCTGTATACAGCTTTAAGCCTAGGCAAAACCAACCTAAAGTTTCAAAAGTGGTCAAATAAGTGGTCAAGTCTTCATTCTTTTTAACTATTAGGTCGTTAGCCTCTAGGTAACCGACAATGTCGACCATAATTCGGTAGCTTAGCTTATACCGCTGCAGCCAATAGTCTTGTCTATAACTGGTGGGTCCTAACGCAACCAATAACCAACGGTGTTGAAGGCTTACTCTCGAAAGGTTCAGTAAAACGAAGCCCCAGTGCCTGCGAAGTTGCTCTGTTTGAGGTTTGTTTCGGTTACCACGCGTTTGCTCTGTGAAGTAACCTATCAACTGCTGCAAGGCATCAGAGCTATGGCAGCTAGTCTGCACCAGCATAGACGTTAGAAAGCTGTGATGGTCTTTCTCATCGGTTGGTAATGGATGGCCTGATAGCTTCCTACAGAGGATAGTGAGGGTTGTTGGCTCCTCGGTACTCATAGGGACTGTAGCGGCTAAGAAGTCCTCTATAGCCAAGCAGTTATTATCATTAATATCTTAGACATTTACTTGAGCGTTTCATCTGGTTCTCGCTATTAGCGCTCTAATAGTAAAGTACTAAGATTACTTCTTGCTGTTTCTTTCTACTTCTTTCTACTTCTTTCTACTTCTTACAACTTCTTTTTACGCCGTTCTATTCCTTACTGTAGCTTGTTGGGCGGCTTCTACTTCTAGTTCTAGTTCATTCTTTTATATAGTATCTATAAAATATAGTATCTATAAATCCTTAACTTATTTCTCATTCTATAATTAGTCTACTAAAGATTAAATCTGGCTAAGGCTATTACTTTTTAGTGGGTTGTTTTTGCATCCACTATACTTGTGGGCGAGGCTCAAGAGCTTGCAGAATCGCCTGGAATCAGCTACGTTTTTGGTGCTTGTACTAGAGTAATTTGAGATTAACTTGTAGCATTATCTACCAGAGTAATCAGTTCTAGAAAATCCAAGCTTGGTCTCACACCATAGAGCTTAGTGACACCTTCCATGGTTTGTTCGGAGAAAAAGTTTTTAGCTGAAGCCTCGTCCTCCCAAACATAAAAATTCTTAGCTTGTTTTGTTTCTGGGCTAATCGTGAAAGCTTTGGAGCGTAAGCCCGGCATGTTTACGAATTTTGCACTTGATGCTTCCGAGGTCTTACGAACAGCTTCTTCATTAAAATTTTCATCAAACGTAAATGTCACTAAAGTGCTTATCATTTTTTTCCCCTTACAGGTTGTTTGTTATTATTAGCTATCTTGTAATTCTCAGGTGCCGTAATACATCCCGCCATTTACGTGAATAATTTGGCCATTGATGTAGGCTTGCTGAGGATGAGCGAGAAACATTGCCGCTGAAGCGATCTCATCGGTTTTTCCAAAACGTGGAACTGGAGGAGGATTACTCATTGGTGGTAGAGCACCTGCAGAAGCCGGCCTGATCGTTTCAATGGCGCCAGGTGAGATATTATTGCTAGTGATTCCTCTATCCCCAAATTCAGATGCTAGTGCTCGAGTAAAACCTACAATACCTGCTTTACCAGTTAGATTGTTCGTGCGATTTACAGCGCCGGTATGCCATGCAAAACCGCCAAGCGTGATAATGCGTCCCCAACCTTTTTCGATCATGCCCGGTAATGTCATTTGGCTCAAATGAAAGGTTCCATCTAAAGTAGTATCGAGAACTTTGCGCCAGCTCGAGTAATCCATATCAAGGAATTCCATCTGGCCTCTTGAGGATGCATTGGCAACTAAAATATCCACAGGGCCAAATGCTTTTTCACTAGCGGCGATCATTGCGGAAACAGCGTTGCGATCGACAATATTGGCTACTTGAACAATCGCTTTAGCGCCTAATGCTTCCACTTCGTTAGCGACTTCTTCTGCCGCTTCGCGATCTTGTAGAGTATTAATAACCAGATTGGCACCGGCTTTGGCGAACTCTAGGGCGATGGCCTTACCAATATTACGTGAAGAGCCAGTTACAAGTGCGGTCTTTCCGTTTAAGGGTTTATCTGACAACAATGTTCTCCTGATTAGTTTATATTGGCTCGTTAATTATTGTTTCAGGCTAGCGACAAAGCTATCCATATCTGGAATTTTTGAGACTATGTCATCACCTGAATTTTCGGCTACCCATCCATCTACAGTTGGGAAAAAACGGATTAACACAAAGTCAGGATTATCCCCCATATCAAACCAATGTTTAGTTTTTGAAGGAACGCTGATTAAGTCCCCTTTTTCACAAAGCACTGCGTGAACTTTCTTATTCATATGGAAATAAAACAAGGCGCTACCTTCAACAAAAAACCTAATTTCATCATCACTATGTGTGTGTTCAGCACTAAACTGTGCTCTTAATGTTTGTTTTTTAGGGTGCTCTGGCCAAAGAGCTGAAACATCAACATGCTCAAAACCGTATTCCGTATTTAACTTGTCGATATACTCCTGATAAGCACTAAGAATTTCTTCATGATCAGCATCATTAGGAAATTTTTTAGGACTTGGCCATTGTTCTAGCCTTACATTAATTTCCTTTAGTTGTTCACTGATTAATGCATTATCAGTAATGGGTGAGCTATGTGCCTCGCCAGTTTCTTCAAAAATCTGCATTACACTCATAAGAAGTTTTCTCTTTTATATTTATTATCTGTATTTAAATAAGTAAGGTAAAAGTAAGCGCGCACAATATGACTTTAATACCTTTTTAACAAGCTGCAGTATAAAAGTCTAAGTCTAGTACGCCAACTCAAATTCGAAAGCAATGATATCAATAGGCTTCATCCCAGAGCTCGGCATAGTTATAAGGGCCACCCCATAGATCTCCTCTTAATAAACGGCAGTTTGCTTCTAAAGACTCTATTAATTGCATGTCTGTATCTGCTAGTTCAATTTCAGTTGAAGCTAAGTTTTCCTGCATACGCTCGGCATTCACAGTTTTTGGAATGACTGCTGTGCCTCGCTGCATACTCCAAGCCAGTAATATTTGTGCAGGGCTGGCTTTATAGCGTAAAGCGATACTCTGAATAATAGGTGATTCTAGAGGAGCCTGGCTGTCTTCACTTTGGAAGAAAGCAGGGCGGTCACCAGATCCAAGAGGTGCATAGGCTGTTAAATGTACCTCTTGCTCATCGCAATACTTTTTTAGGCTTGCTTGTTGAAGCAAGGGGTGTAACTCAACTTGATTGTTCTCGGGTTTTATTCTGCTTTTACTTATCAGGTCGTTGAGTTTACGCTGACTGAAATTAGATACGCCAATGTGTCGAATCAAGCCTTCATCAACACAGGCCTCCATAGCTTGCCAAGTTTCAATAATGGGGACTTCATCAAGGCTAAGGTACTCATCATCTGATTTTGGGAAGCCAACACCAGGTTTGATTACAACAGGCCAATGAATTAGATACAGGTCCAGATAAGAAACTTGAAGTTTGTTTAAAGATTTCTCCAGTGCTGGTCGAACATCCTTTGCTAGATGTGCGTTGTTCCAGAGTTTGGAGGTAAGCCATAATTCCTCACGTGTAATTTCTCCATCAGCAATACTGTCAGAAAGAGCTTGTCCAATTGCTGATTCATTGCCATAGACAGCAGCGCAATCAAAATGACGATAGCCCACTGCGATTGCCTGTCGGATAGCTTGATAACTTTGATCGTTATCTGCCTTCCATGTGCCTAGGCCCATAATTGGCATTTGATCGCCATTTGCAAACTTTAATGATTTCATTGTTATCTTCTTATTTTAATAAAAGTGTTGTGCACTAATTCGTAACTCAATATCGAATTGTCAAACATACATAAGCGCAGTAAAACTATAAAATTAAAAGTGAAAAGCATTGATCAGGTCTCTACTAGATATCCACAGTAAATAATACTACCATCTTTGTCAGAAGAGCGATGAGGCATCTCAAGAGTGTCTGAAGTTTATTAATATCTTAGCGATAGATTTTAGAAAAATAAGAGAAAAAATAATAAAAATTTAATAATGAGGAAAATTATGACAACTATTGTATTGGTTCACGGAGCATGGCATGGCGCATGGTGTTGGAAGAAAGTGACACCATTATTGGAAGCCGCAGGGCATAAAGTAATTGTGCCAGATTTACCAGGCTCTGGTGCGGACCCAACACCAGCTGCTGAAGTAAGCCTCGAGGCTTATGCAAATTCATTGGCTCAGTTACTTGATCAACAAGACGAAAAAGTAGTGATGGTAGGTCATTCAATGGGCGGAATGGCGATTTCTGCCGCTGCTGAGTTACGTCCTGATAAAATAGGGGCACTAGTTTATCTTTCCGGTTTCCTGCCGCAATCGGGCCAGTCTTTATTGTCATTGGAAGAATCGAATCCGCATTCTTCGGTACCACCTGCATTGATCCCGGCTGCGGATGGAGTAACTGGAACGCTCAAGGCAGAGCTAGTGAAGGAGTTGTTTTATCATGACTGCAGTGATGAAGACCTTCAATATTCATTGGCTCATCATCATGCGCAAGCCTTGGCTCCATTAGCAACACCTTTAACGCTTACTGATGAAAATTTCGGTTCAGTACCACGTTACTACATTGAGCTATTATCTGATCGTGCTATCCATATTGATATGCAACGGCAATTGATCGCCGGATCTCCCTGTAAAGCTGTTTATTCTATTGACTCAAGTCACTCACCTTTTTTCTCTAAACCCGATGAAGTTGCAGAGACTTTGTTAAAGGTTTCAGTGTAATTTTTTAAAAAGTGCTGGTTTTTATGGCCAGCCTTCTGGAAAAGTAATGAGCAAAGTTAATTCCAAAAAGCTTGTAAAAAAATCTAAGCAGAAATTCGAAACTGATCCTTCACAGAGCTGCCGACCAGAAGGTAAAAAATTTATGGTCAGTGCGCATCGCGCTAAAGCTAGAGGCAAGATTCGTTATGTGGAGACTAATGATCTGAAAAAGAATTGTAAGTTTTTATAGGATAAGATTTCATGTCTGTCACTACAGTAGTCTGCTCATCTTGCTTAACTAGGAATCGAATTCCAAGCGATCGACTTGCTGATGGGCCGAAATGCGGTAAATGCAAAGTTGCCTTATTTAAAGGGCAGCCCTTCGAGCTAAATCAAGCGAACGCCGGTTCAATTCTAAGTCATACTGAGGTCCCCGTTCTTGTTGATTGCTGGGCTTCTTGGTGCGGGCCTTGCAAAAGTTTTGCTCCAATCTTTGAAGCGGCAGCTAAAAAAATTGAACCAGAGCTCTTGTTTGCCAAGCTCGACACAGAGGCTAACCAACAGTTAGCTGCACAGTGGAGCATTCGCTCTATTCCAACTTTGATCGCTTTCAAAGGGGGTGCTGAACACGCGAGAGTCAGTGGAGCATTGCCGCTTGGGCAGCTTGAGCAATGGTTAGAGCAAGAAGGTGTACTCTAAAGTAAAGTCATTGCTCATTACAATTCAGGGCAGCTTGTATAATGCCTTTGCCTTTCGAGTAAGGTTAAAACAAGCTTTTTACTTTTAAACTCAGTTCTACCTTATTCCCATTCACTGGCAGGTTGAGCGGGATCAGATTTCAAAAATCGAATCAAGTCCGCATGAAATTGATCAGGGATTTCAACTTGTGGTGCATGGCCAATTCCGGGGTAAAGAATTAGAGTCGAATTTTGTAGCTCATCATTGACGTGATTGGCTCGTGCAGTGAAATCATCAGTAAGCCTGTCTTCGGCTCCGCCCATGACTAAAGCTTTAACACTAATGTGTTGCCAATCATAAACAACTGGATCGATATAAAGCATTTGTACTTGCAGTCTTCTGATCATCGCAAGTCGAGGCCATTCGCCGCTAAGTGATTGTCCGTATTGGCGGCGCACATATTCCAAATGTGCAGGGGGCCATTTGCTTGGGAAGTAACGACGATGACGCTCAAGCGCCCATTGATAATCAATTTCATCAACTCCTCCGGCATAAGGGTCGGTCCAGTCTCGGCTTTGGCGCTGGTCGGTCAGTCCAATTTGATTAACCATGACGACATGCGTAGTCATTTCCGGGTAAATCATGGCGAAACGGCTTACGACCATGCCTCCCATAGAGTGACCGACTATGGCAGTTTTTTCTATACCAAGCTCGTCCAATAATGTCTTCATATTGGCAGCAACAAAATTAAAATCGTAGGGAATAATTGGTTTTGATGATTTTGCATATCCAATTCGATCAACGGCGATTACACGAAAGCCGGCTTCAGAAAGTGCATCTATTTGTGGTGTATAGGCTTCGGAATAAAAGTTCATGCCGTGTTGCCAAAAAACGGTTTGACCATTGGGTGCTCCTGTTGGAGGAACGTCCATGTAAGCCATTCGCATATCTTGTCTGAAACGATTTAACTCCAGAAAATGAACAGGATAAGGGTAAGGAATCTCTTCAAAATTTGCTGAAACCGGGCCCCAATCAGCTGGCGCCTCGGCAGGAGGAGTCGCGGGCCAGTCTTGGCTATAGCTCATAGCGCCGGTAAAACAAAGGAGGCTTGAGCTAAGCAGTAAAATTAGTTTTTTTGTCATTATTATTATTCCATTTTTTGCCAGCAAGTGATGCTTTTTCTAAAAGCCAATCGCAATGTCGTCACCAAAATCACTCGCGCCACCAATCATGGTGTCGAGTTCTTGGTTAAACATTATTGCGGTAATTGGGCCTGACGTTTTTTCGCGAAACTCTAAGTTATAACCCATTTGAATTAATTTTCTTAAAACTTTTGTACTCATGTCGGAACGCAGAATAATTCTTCCAGGTTGACTGTAATGTTGGCCAAAAGAGCTATTGAGTTGGAAGCTTTCGAAGTTAGCAGCCTCAGTAGCTTGCTGCACACCCATTCCGAATTCAACAATGTTGAGAAAGAATTGTAAGAGCCACTGGTCTTGCCCATCGCCTCCTTGAACTGAAAATGCAAGATATGGCTTGCCATCTTTCAGGGCAATACTGGGCGAGAGAGTTGCGCGAGGCCGCTTACCAGGCTCAAGAGTATTAAAAGGGTTACGGTGTTCTGAGAGCTCAAAGCTTTGCATGCGTTGTGATAAACCGATACCAGTAGAACCCGCAATAAAGGCAGGCATCCAGGCTCCGCTTGGCGTTACTGAAATCACCCAACCTTCTTCATCAGCGGCTTGAATGGAAGTTGTGCCAGCATGGAAGCCTTCATCATGAGTCATGATATTGGCTATATTGCCGTTACCTAAGATATTTGCTGTTTCTGTCTCGTCTAATGCAAGCGGTGGTTTTGGATCAAGCGCTGCAGTTTTCCAGTTAGGTTCGATGTTCGGTAGCCAGTTCTTAAGGTCAGTTTCATAAGGATTTTTTTCGCCTTGATAAGGGTAAGGATCCCCAGGCCCAACATAGGCTTCATTACGGTTTGGGTTTATCAGCTCAACACGATCCTTGGCATACTCTTTTGAAAGCAAACCCTCGATTGGTTCTTCAGGAGGAAAGTATGGATCTCCATAGTAAAAATCCCTATCGGCAAAAGCCATGTTCATTACTTGGTAAATGGTATGTATGTATTCTGCACTGTTGTAGTCTAAAGCTCGAATGTCGATGTTTTCCAACATATTAAGCATTTGCAACATCACTGGGCCTTGCACCCAAGAGTTTAATTTAAATACCTCTATGTCTTTGTAGGTGGTTGAAACGGGCTCTTCGAGGTAGACCTGCCAGTTGTCGAGATCTTCCATAGTGATGAGACCTCCACTAGCTTGAGTGGCACGGACTAATTCCTCAGCAATATCCCCACGATAAAAACGATCATAGGCTGCCATGATAGCTTCTTCTCTGCTGGCGCCGTTAGCAAGAGCTGTTTGTTCAGTCGCTACCAATTTGCTTAGAGTGTCATGCAAGTTTTCCTGTACAAATAATTCACCTGGATAGGGCGCTGACCATGCTCTTGGGTTGTATGGATCATAATGTGGCAGCATAACTTTGCTGGTATCAGGCCAGATGCGCAAAAAGGTTTTATCTTTTTCTAATAGTTCAGCCGTGAGTCTATCCATGGGATAACCAGCCGCCATTTCAATAGAAGGTGCTAGGACTTCAGCTAAGCTCATGCTGCCAAATTCAGCTAACATAACCATGAGACCGCCAGGTGTGCCTGGGGTAACGGCCGCTAAAGGGCCATAATCGGGTGGGTGGGAGTAGTTTGAATTACGATAAAACTCAGCAGTGGCTCCCGTGGGAGCAGCACCAAGGGCATTTAAGGCAATGACTTCAGAAGTATTTGGATTATAAATTAAGGCCTGTGTCTCACCACCCCAACCAAGGTTGTCCCACATAGTAGCTGAGGCTGCTAGCATTGCCGCCGCTGCATCTATAGCGTTTCCCCCTTGTGTGAAAATTTGATTTCCAACCGAGGCCGCCATTGGTTTACCTGTAGCTGCCATCCAATGAGAACCGTACGCTGGGGTTTTGATGGAGTGTTTAGGCTCTTGAGCCAGTAAAGGGTTTGTTATTGGCAGCGCAATAAAGCTGCAGATAGCGGCTCCATTTAATAGCTTGAGGATAAGCCTTCTTAGGGTGTTTGTAAGGTTGCTCATGCCACAACAATAGTGCTTTGTTGAAGGTTTTGCTAGTCTGGAAAGCTGATTTCTACAGTAAAACTGAAATCGCCCACTTCACCGTAACGAGCTTGTTCGAGAGTTTGAATCCCTTCCTCAAATGAAAACTCCACGCTGCGGTGAGTGTGTCCGCCATCTTCGCGGGAAGCTTCGACGTTGAGTAAGTACTGGCCTGGACCAATCAGAGTGTCTGAATCGTCTCTTCCATCCCAATTGAGTTGGTATTCGCCGGGTGGTCGAGTAGCTCGAGTAACATTGCTCTTTTGAAGAGTCGAAAGGCGACCTGCTCGTCGCCACCAACGTGAGTTGCTGCCAGCCCAGCGCCTTTCGCTGCCCAATAAGGCTAAATTTTTAATAGCTTTTTTCTCTATGTCGCTGACCCAAATAGCGACATAGGGTTTTTTGTAACCACGGACATTCATATCTGGAATTGTGTAATTCAGGGTTAACTGGAAGTCTGCTTTAGAGAGCTCAATTAGCTCTTCGCTTAGATAAGCATTCCAGCCAGAAGACCCGCGCTGAGCTCCGGTATGATCAATCAATAAAGCTTCTACGCCTTCAATACTCTCAATCATCGCAGAAGCATTGGCAATCGATTGAACGCTCAGGGCTGTTGCTAGCGCGTCAGCTGTGATGGCATCGTCAGCAATGACTACAGCATAAAGTCCGTTCAAGATTGGCCAGCCTGTAGTAGGTGTGAAGAGATGACTTAATTCACGCATCAAAATTTTTCTCTTTCGACTGTTATGGCCGCTAGTCGCTACTGCTTTAGAGCCAAGCGATAAACTGGAAATAAAGTTGCTGTTATCAGAGGTCGCTTCTGGGTCAGCGATCATAACTTCCCAACCGCTTTGCTCGGGAGGAATACCCCAGTAGGCTGCGTCACCGCCGATATCGACTTTAATTGCAGTGGCCTCAGGCAGTTTGCTTCGTAAAACGGCCAATGCAGTGTCAATAATATAGCCTTTAGCAAGACCAGAAGGATCAAGCTTAATGCCTTCGCCTAGGGTGATTTCACGATCAGCTGAGTTGATGATCAATTCCGCCCGATTAGCTCTGCGTGCAACACGGCCAACATCATCGCGAGAGGGGAGCTGTTGTGCTTCTTCAGCAGCATCCCAAAAATCGACAACTGCACCCAGACGGCATGAAAAGTTGCCATTAGTGTCGGCCTTCCATTTTTCACAAGACTGAATGACATCCAAAAGTGCTTCTGAGGCATTCGAGCTAGTGCGTGTTGCATGTAGCTGCATCAGTTCACTATCGCCGTTGTATGGTGAAAGTATTTCTTCGAGTCGGGCTATTTCGGTAACAGCCATTTCGATCGCACTTGCAATGGGACTTTCATTTTCAGTATAAATAGTGATGTCGAGCGAGGTGCCTAAAACACCATCGTAATGCTCACTAACTTCAGCTCCTTGCGTAAGTGGTATTGCAAAGGGTGCAGATAGCAAAAAAATGCAGGATAATCCCGCACAAGCAAAATGATAAAGAGGGTGATCGTGAAAGCCTAAATTTATTGTTGTTAGCTTTTTCATATCTCTTATTAAAATAATTAAAAATAAAAGCAGAGCATTATGGCAATTAATCGAAATTTAGTGAACTGGTCCAGGACGATTCACGTTTATCTTTCTATCGCTCTTTTTCTTGTGCTCGCGTTCTTTGCGGTCACTGGTATAACACTAAATCATGCAGATATTATGACTGCGCCCCCCCAAACCGATGTCGTGATTCTGGATGTTATTCCAGATTTACCCTTAAGCGATGAGGGCTATATAACACACTCTGATGAGCTGGCTAGTTTTTTACGAAATGAGTTTGATATTCGGATTGAGTTTTCAAAAACAAATTTCGATGATGAGCTCATTACTATTGAATACAATGGGCCTGGAAGGCAAGCCTTGGTGGAAATAGATCAAGACTTGGGTGAAGTTTATGCCGAGACAACTGAGTATGGTTTCATTGCGGTATTAAATGATCTGCATAAAGGACGTTACACTCATATTGTTTGGAATGCCCTGATTGATATTAGCGCTATCATTCTAATGATTTTCTCAATAGCCGGTTTTATTTTGTTATTGCCTAATAAATATCGTTTCAGAAAAGTCTCGAAGTATTCGCTTATTGCGATAGTGCTTTCAACGCTTCTTTATTTTATCGCTACTCTTTAATCCCAAGTTAATCCTAAGTTTGTATTAATTTCTAGTTTTTAATTAATACAAAGTTTTGAGGGGCTTGAGTGTTTAATATCTAAAAGTATATCTAAATCTGACACTGATATCTGAAAACGAAGATTTAAAGCGGTTGTCTTTATCTTGATCTTGCATGTTGTAATTTAACACGACTATAGCTTCTTGACCGGCTTCAGGAATCCATTGCAGCCTTGTGTTGAGCCCCATGTTTTCTGAGATATTGTCGTACTGCAATAAGCTAATCCAATATAAATTTGTGGTAAATGCAATCTGTGTATTTAAAGAAGTCAGACGAGCAGTAAATTCCCCTTGAGGTAAACTAATATCGGTCCAATCATAGTTTAGAGACATGGCGAAATAGCGTGATTGGTTCCAATTGAATGATGTGAAAACGCCGAGTTGTTCGCCATTATAAAAATCCCCGAATTCAGACCTTAAGCGAGCTGAAAATTCACGCTGATTACCAGTGCCCAGACTAAAGTCATAAGTATCATACGAGTAACTGCCAACAGGAATTGCAACTGAGCGGTTGGGTTCAGAGTAAATTGTGAATGGCGCCTGTATCACTTCTTTATAACGCGTATGACCTAAGTCAAAAGAGTCTCTTGAATTAGTTCGCATTTCCAATAGGCGAAATTTCAATACCTGACTTTGCAAACCACCATTGATGACTTCGCCTCTGAATGCATCAAGTCCACTATAGGATTGTTGCCAAAGTTCGCTGTCATAAAAATAGGTGTAACCAGCTCTGGCCGAATAGTCTCTAACATTTGTGCGGTTAACAAAACCAAGAGCAGGATTAAAGTTACGTTGAACTTCTTTGATACCAATCTCACCTCGTAGGCCGCTATTGTTAGGCGAGGAAATACTAGCGCCCCAGGAGGCATCATCACCATCAAGCCCAGGGGTATCGGATTGTTGATACCAGATATTTCCTTCTACTTGTCGGCCACTGGCAAGCTGTGTATTCAGGTATCTGAAATCAGCCCCATATACAGTGTTGTCGATATTTGATTGAGCATCGCCATCGGTAACAATAAACCCAAGTGTGGATTCATCTAATACATTGGCGGCAAGGCGGCCAACGAACAAATCGCTTGCCTCAACAGTTGAAGAGGCGTCTTGACGCACGGCTAGGGTTCCAATATTCCAGCGACCGACTCGGCCACTAATTCTTCCACCATACTTTATATCGACTTCTTCACCGTTAGCACCGATACCAATATTTCGCGAAAAATAGGGGCGAGCATTTTCACGCGTACCTCGCGAGCCAGCTTGATTGCGGGAGGCGGTATTACTGATATTGCCAAATTGAAAGAGATCAGCATCGTTAAGGAAAAAATCACGGCGCTCGGGGAAAAATAAATTAAAGCGCGTTAGGTTTACCTGACGGTTATCAACATCTGCTGAAGAAAAATCCGTATTAATGGTGAGCGCGGCATTTAAAGATGGTGTGAGTCGATAAAATACGTCCAAAGAAGGATCGAAGCCACTTTCTTTATCTCCGGGATTAAACGTGCGTCGTTCATTCATGGTGAATGTTGGGACAACATCCAACCCAAGGCCCTGATTCATACCTTCTAAACCTGTGGCTAAACCAACAATACTCGGGTTATAGCTGCGGTTGTAACTTACCCAGGCCATTTCTTCACCACGGCGCCGAATACCACGACCGAAGTTAAATCCCCAGGTGTCGATATTGGGATCAAAGGGTAAAGTTTTAAAAGGAATTTCAACTTCAGCAATCCAACCTTCATCAAAGGTATCGGTAGCGACATCCCAAATAGCCACCCAGTCACCAGTAAATGAAGTGACATTATCGTAAAGCGCGTCATGTCGTACGCCATTCAAATTCGTCTCAAAACGATAGCCAACGCGGCGGGTGTTAAAAGGGTCAAGAATAATTACTAAACGGTCATCACCAGGGAGCCCTTGGTTATGCCTAATGACTGGTGCAGCAATTAATTCGGGGTTTGAATCATACATGCGGGCACCGATATAAAGCGCGTCCTCGGTATAGATCATATAGACTTCAGTTGGCTCGGAAGGCTCCGTTCCATCTCCCGGACTGATCTGATGAAAGTCAGTAATAACTTCAGCCTGTTGCCAGACTGCATCGTTTAACTTGCCATCTAAGGTTGGGGCAGTATCTACTCGAACGGCTCTAACTTCTTTTAAGCCCTCAGGATTATTTGGGTTTTGAGCAAGTGCGGGCATTGCCAGAGACAACAGCAATGTTAATGAAGAAACTAAGTTAAGAGCTGTAGGAAATTTCACAATAGGTTCAGAGACTGAAGTAAAGAAGGAATGCTATTGGTCGATCTTGCAAAAAGTATGAATTTACACAAACTATTCATTTCTAACCATTTCAAGATAACCTCGCCCTAGCTTATTCCCATCATTGGCATCCAAAATTTCAACAGTACCTTCCCAATAAGGGACCGACAAATTCATAAATTGATCATCAACCAAGGCGCGAATAATCCATTCTTGACCAGCATACAGCATAGACCATTCTGTGGTGTAAGAAATACCAGTTGGGCTAAGCCAGTATTCGTTTTCGAATAAAGCAATATCACTTGAGTTAATCCGAGTTTGCTGTGACTCTGGGTTAGTCCAGTTGCCATCACTACTTGGATGAGCCTTACCGGTGTTGTCTCTTAACTGGTAATACATAAGTTCTTGTCCATCATCGAATTGCAGTGAAAACCAATCCCAACCAGTTTGGTCCTCAGCTAAAGCAGAAGTACTCCATTCCCGATCGAGCCAACTGCTCCCAGTTACAAGATAGTTTTTTCCATTAATCTCTATACTTCCTTCGCTGTAAAGTCGAGTCAGGCTGTAATAGTAAGAAGCATTTCCGGGCTCGGGACTTTTTTGACTGAGACCTTTATCTCCTTGTAGAACAGGTGTTTTTTCTGGATTCAAATTAAGAGATAAACTAAAAGCAGGGTCTCTAATACTAAGCTCCCAAGGGAAGTCGTTGCTACTAGATTGTAAAGACCAGTTTTCCAGCCAGACCTTAAATGGATTGAGCTTGGCGCCGGCTAAGCCAGGATTTTCTCTAGAGAATCTTTCTAGGCCGATATGAAGATCGTTATTAACGTCGGTGATAGCGGAGTGTGCCATCCAAACTCTGGGACTCTCCCAGCCTTCAGAGTTTTGGTTTTGTTGACCTAAGGATGTGCTGAAAAAAGTGACTTGATAACCGAAGAGCTCACCATTTTCAGCTTCTAAATTACCAGTTAAGTACCACCATTCATTTCGGTAACCCGAGTGCAAACCATGGTCTTTCGGAAATGAAAAGCTGCGTGGCTCAAACGCGCGCAGAAAGTTTTCAGTATCATCACCACCAAGTACTTCTTCAAGCTTAAGGTTTAAAGAGGCTTTGGAGCTTTGAGTTTCGCTTGCAGGAGAACACCCTGTTAAATAAAAAAGCACAAGGCCTAAAAACAGAAAACTGTTTGAATAGCCTTTCCCTAAGAAAACTTTTTTGAGTTGTCCGGTGCTCATTATTTACTCTTCTCGCAGTGCTAGTGCGGGGCTAAGTCTTGCGCTTTTAAATGCAGGGTAAATACCTGCCAATAAAGCGGCGACTATGGCTAATAGCAAAGCGTCTCCGAAAACTGAAACTGGCAGGAAGTGTTGCATGCTCCAACCAAAAGAGCGCTTATTGATAACATCAATCAAAACATCAGACATGATTAAGCCAAGAGGGATAGCAAGAATTCCGGCAAAAATCCCCATCAAAAGTGTTTGGCTAAGAATCAACTTAACGATTTGTACTGGCGTCATGCCAGTGGCCCTTAGCGTTGCAAATTCTTTTCCACGTTCTAGCAGCAATGCCATCAAAGCACTGAGCACACCGATAAAAGCAATAATTAAAGCCAGTCCTCGTAAAACATTGGTAATGGCAAACGTTCGATCAAAAATCTCTAAGGTGATGTCACGGATTTCTTGATTGGGGAATATTGCTGTTTGCTCATACGCCTCTAGGGCATCATTCACTCTTGAAAATAAATCTACTGAGCCAGCATCACCGACAATCGTCAGTCTGCTGTAATAGTTCTGATTCCACCATTGCGTATAAAGTTTTTGATGAACGGCAATCATGCCTTGACTGGGTGTGTAGTCATAAAAAATGCCGAGCACTGGAAACTCCTTTGTTCCTTGATCGGTGGAAACACTTATCTTGGATCCTATTTCTAAATCATGAAGCCAAGCTAGAGGCTCTGATAATAAGATGCCTTCCCCAGCATCGAAGCGACTAAGATTTTCGATGGAACTTTCTTTGAGGTAATAGCTGTCATTGGCATTAAGCTCAGTCACATTCAGTCGGGCTTTACCAAGGCTGCTTTCAACGGAAGAAGCTACTGTCGCATGGACACTGTCGACACCAGGAATGCTCACTAAAACAGTCTTCAAATTATCATCTAGCTCAGCACCAGTAATTTCGATCTCGCCATTAAAAGATTGATCCAACCAGATAATGACAGTATTGCGAAAGCTGTCGACCATGATTCCGACGCCAATAGTTACTGAGATTGCGACAGTCAATGCAGCGACTGCCAAACCAGTTCGATTTAAACCGGTATAAATATTTCTGAGAGCCATGCGAGCAGGCAGCTTAAGATTTTTAGCAAATAAAAAGAGCAGAATTTTCAAGCTTACAGACATCAGTAGAGGCACAAGAAAACAGAAACCAAAAATTAAAAAAGTCAGAGCAATAAAGCCGCCAATGAGACTTCCCCAGTTAGACTGCAGTAACGCAAAACCAATAAGCATCATGGCTATGCCAGCAAAGCTTATTACAGGTAAATAATTTCTCCATTCATAATGGTGTGATGCACGTTGTTGCAAGGTGATTGGTTGAGCTTGAGTGGCTCTCCAGGCCGGCAGTAATGCCGAGAGAATGGTTATAGTGACCCCTAAAAAGAAACCCAAAAAGAGGGATTCAGGGCTGACTAAAAAGCTAGTGACATTAAGTCGATAATTTAAATCTGGAATTGCTGCGGTTACGAGATCTAGTAGCATATTTCCCAACAAATAACCTAAGGCAACACCTAGAGCGCTGGCTAGTACGCCATTGATTGCGGCTTCCGTCAGAACCAATTGATAAATTTGATTTCGTGTAACGCCTTGAGCGCGAAAAATACCAAGAGTTTTCTCGCGTCGTAAAACAGAAAGAGTGACGGTGTTATAGATGAGCAAAGCAGCAACTAAGAGTGAGAGTAAACTCATAGCCAGCAAATTTATATGAAAAGCAGAGGTCATCTGCGTGAGAGAATCATTACGAGTTTGGGCATCAGTTAGGCTTAATCCTGCAGGCAACCAAGCTTCTATTAAAGAGACTTCTTCAGGGTTTAAGATCAGGTCGATGCTGTCTATTGTGCCGTATTTTTGCAGTATGTTTTGCGCAACACTGATATCCGCGTAGAGCATACCCTCAGTTGCGATAGGGTCTGAACTGGCGACGGTTCCAATCATTAAGAGTTTTTCAGAAGAGGCGACAGCAAGGCGATTCCTGCCTATAGAGAAGTTAAGTTCATCACCACTGTTAAAGCCGGCAGATTGCGCTGCAGTTTGACTCATAATTACGGCATTAGTCTCGGAAATATCCAATAAGGCTGGATCAAAAAGAGAGCCCATTGATTCAAAGCCGGCTCGCTGTCGCTGTAGACTTAATTCGCTAATAATATCTTGTCCGAGGAGGGTGAATTCCTCGTTATTGATAGTGACGATACCAGTAATGGTTGGTGCTGAACGACGCAGACCGAATTCGGTTCGTAAGCTGGTGTAAATAGATTCCGGTACGCCCTCATCACCACCCACTATTTGGTGAGTAATGGAGCCATTGACTGAATCGACTGCTAAAGCAAAAGCTCGATTGGCACTGTTGTTTGCCAGATCAATGGCAACCACCATCATTACACCCAGTACTATGCCAAGGAAACTTAGCCAACTTTGCCAAGGGTGTTGGCGCGCATAGCGCCAAGCACTTAAATAAAGTAAATGGCTACCAGGCAAAATCACTAGTTCGTTCCTGCAAAACGCCGTCTTCTAAAGTGACAATTCGATCAGCGCTGTTGGCAACTTCAAGGCTATGTGTAACAAGCAATAAAGTGCTTTGATGTTCTTTGAGGAGTTGATGTAAAGTGCTGAGAATACTTTGACCAGTGCGAGCATCTAGATTTCCAGTTGGTTCATCTGCAAGGACTAATTTAGGGCGATGAATAATGGCTCTGGCGATTGCCACCCGTTGTTGTTCCCCACCGGAAAGCTGTGAAGGGTATCTGGATGCTTTATCAGCAATACCCAGCTCTTTCATTAAAGCCGTGACTCTTGCAGAAATATCTTCAGCTGGATAGCCGTTTAGTTCTAAGGTAAACTCAATATTCTCTTGTGCAGTCAGGCTAGGGACCAAATTAAAAAATTGGTAAATAAAACCAATATGTTCACGCCTGAACAAAGTTCTTTTTTGCTCGTTTAATTGGGTAAGGTTAATGTCATCAACTATCACAGTGCCGGAGTCAGGCATATCAATGCCACTAATAAGATTCAAAAGTGTAGATTTACCCGAGCCACTTCGCCCTAATAGAGCAACACTTTCTCCTTTGCCGATTGTTAAACCAAGATTTTTTAAAACGACATGGCTTGATTCGGCTTCCAAATAACTACGGCCTAGATTTTCTAGTCTTATGAAATTGTGTTTTGCTTCTGTGTTCATTAGGTCTGATGCTTGTGGAAAGTGCTAGAATAGCATACTCATAAGCTCGATAGTGACCAGTCAATAATAAATAAAAGAATACAAAAACAGATAATTTATGCCAAAGCTTTGCTCTTTTTTTTATTCAATTCTTGCTTTGATAGTTTTAAGCAATGCTGCCCATTCTCAGGATTTTGTTGGCAGTAGTGCTTGTGCGAGTTGTCACCAAGAGGCTTATGATAACTGGCAAGAAAGTCATCACTGGCACGCTATGGAGGAAGCATCTGTAGATTCTGTGCTGGGCGATTTCGACAATGCGAATTTCGAATACTTTGGAACTACTACTCGATTCTATACTCGGGATGGAGACTATTTCGTTGAAACCGATAACAGTCGTGGTGACTTAGAAGAATTTAAGATTTCTTATACCTTTGGTTTTTTTCCTCTACAACAGTATTTGGTAGAGTTTCCAGATGGTCGCTTACAAACTCTCAGTATTAGCTGGGATAGCCGCCCGCAGCAAGAAGGCGGTCAAAGATGGTATCACTTATACTCTGATGATCAGATTGTTGCTGATGATATTTTGCATTGGACTGGAGTCTTTCAAAACTGGAATTCAAGATGTGCCAGTTGTCACCTTACAGATTTAAAGAAAAACTATTCTCTAGAAACTAACACTTATCAGACCAGTTGGTCTGAAATGAATGTTGGTTGTGAGGCTTGCCATGGTGCAGGCTCACAGCATATTGAATGGGCTTCAGGTGTTTCTACGCTGGAAAACAAGGGTCTTTTGTTCAACCTAGATAAGGTATGGGAACCGCTTGCAGGGCAATTACAGATTCCTGATAGTGTCGATTTCTCTATCAGCAAACAAGTTCAGGTCTGTGCTGGATGCCATTCCAGACGAGGTGAGTTACAAACAAGAGACATAGCTGCAGACTTTTCTGATAACTATGCACTGAGTCCTCTGCAGCAGGGGCTATACCATCCAGATGGGCAGATTTTAGATGAAGTTTACGTGGTGGGATCTTTTTTGCAGAGTAAGATGCATCAAAATTCTGTTTCCTGTACGAATTGTCATGAACCACATACTAATAAATTAAAAATTGAGGGCAACGGCTTGTGTCTTCAATGCCATGCAGCTCAAACTTTTCAAAATCAAGGCCACTTCTTTCATGAGGTCGACAGTACAGGCGCCCAATGTGTGAATTGTCATATGCCAACGACTACTTATATGGGGGTTGATGATCGTCGAGATCATGCATTTAAGATTCCCGATCCCTTAGCCAGTTTAGAACTCGGGACGCCAAATGCTTGCACCCAATGTCATCTTGACCAAACAGATCAATGGGCTGCTGACTTTCTTCTGGAAACTCAGGGTATCAACTCAATGCGTTCCCAGCATGGCGCCATCGTTGCTAAGGCACGCTCAGGAGATAGTAGTATTGCGCCGGACTTACTTGAGTTAGCTACTGATGAAAGTAACTCAGTTATGCTGAGATCAATTGCCCTAATTGAGAGTGAGCGTTTTCCATCACAAAGAAATTTACGGGCAATTTTATCGGCACTTAATTCAGATGACCCCATCATCAGGGCAAATGCGGTTGCAGGACTCGGATTTTTGGATCCCAACGCGCGTTTGGATTACCTTCAATCCCATCTAGAGGATCCAATTAAAGCGGTACGAATGGCGGTAGCTCGACAATTATTGTCCTTGCCTCTGAATCAAGTTTCTTCAGGTTCACGAGTTTCTTTTAATGCTTTGCTGGAAGAATATGAGCAAAGTTTATTGTTCAATGCTGATATGCCAGAACAGATGAGCGATCTTGGTATATTTTACGCAACCCGCGGTGAGCTAGATGCCGCGGCAAGAGCCTTGCTCCACGCTCTAGAGTTATCACCTAGCTACTTACCGGCAATGATAAATTTATCGGATATTTATCGAGCGCAAGGGCGTGATGATCTCGGTGAAGTTGTTCTAAATGATGCAGTGACACAGTATCCCGAGTCCGGAGATGCGAATTACGCGCTAGGAATTCTCTATGTCCGCACAAGTAGAACTGCCCAAGCAGTGACACACTTTAGAAGGGCGAGCGCGTTAAATCCTAATAATCCTCAATACCTGTATATCTATGGCGTTGCTCTTGCTGAAACTGGCGATTTAGCAGGCGCGATCGACGTTTTGGAGGGGGCACAAAGAGTCTTTCCGAACAATCCTGAATTTGGCGAAGCCATACAGGCTTATCGTCGTTTATAAGCATTGGGGCAGGCGTAAGAGCTGGTTTTTAGTGCCAGCAAAGCTAGCACTGAAAAATTTTACAATCTAACTATGGAAAGTAACTAAAAAAAGTAACTAGCCAAACGGGTTCGTTCGGATGATTGTTTCTTCACGGTCTGGACCAGTTGAAATAACATCGACCGGAGCTTCAATTTTCTCTTCGATGTAGCGGATATACGCTAAGGCATTTTCCGGTAATTCCTCCAAAGACTTCACTCCAAAGGTGGATTCAGACCAGCCGGGAAGTTCTTCGTATATAGGCTCAAGACTATCGTACTGATCAAAGCTCGTTAAACAAGACATGGAAGAACCATCAATGCCTTTGTAACCCACACAGACTTTTATCGTTTCAAGGCCGTCCAGAACATCCAGTTTAGTCAGGCAGATACCTGAAACAGAATTAATACGAATAGCCATTTTTAAAGCCGCCGCATCGAACCAGCCACAACGTCGGTTACGACCTGTTGTAGCACCTCGTTCTTTACCTATAGTGAATAACTGCTCTCCAACTTCATCGAATAACTCGGTTGGGAAAGGGCCAGAACCAACTCGAGTTGTGTAGGCTTTGGTAATGCCGAGAACATAATCGAGATAAAGTGGGCCGAATCCGCTACCAGTAGCAGTTCCGCCAGCGGTAGTATTTGAGGAAGTTACAAAAGGGTAAGTGCCGTGGTCAATGTCCAGTAAAGAGCCTTGAGCACCTTCAAATAAAATATTTTCACCAGCTTTGCGGGCGTTATGAAGAATGTCGATCGTATCAGCAACCATAGGTCTTATGCGTTCGCCCATGGTTAAGCTTGAGTCCAGGGTTTCCTGATAATCTATTTTCGCGACACCATAATAATGTTCTAGTGCGAAGTTATGGTATTCAAGAACTTCTTCTAAGCGTTTGGCAAAATGCTCAGCATTCATGAGTTCGCCTAAACGAATCCCACGTCGCGCAACTTTGTCTTCGTAGGCTGGTCCAATACCTCGGCCGGTTGTGCCGATAGCGGCATTCCCTTTTTTTAATTCTCGAGCTTGGTCAAGGGCGATATGGTAAGGCAGAATTAATGGACAGGCAGAACTGATTTTTAATTTATCTATAACAGCTAAGCCCTTGCCTTCAATCTCATCAATTTCTTTCAATAAGGCTTCTGGTGAAAGTACAACTCCATTACCGATGATGCATTGAACGTTCTCACGCAAGATGCCTGAAGGGAGTAGGTGCAAAACGGTTTTTTCACCATTGATTACGAGGGTGTGTCCTGCATTATGACCGCCCTGAAAGCGAACAACACTTGAGGCTTTTTCTGTGAGAAGGTCAACAATCTTACCCTTACCTTCATCACCCCATTGTGTACCTAGAACTACAACACTCTTACCCATCACCCTGCCTTTCTTTTGCTGAAATAAAAAAATAAATAAATGTAAATTAAATGCTGCGCTTTAAAGTACTTGCAGCTGCCATTGCCCATTAAGCTGAACGATTTCCTGAGAACAACCAAGAGCTTTTGCTGAAACTTCTTGGCCGGGAAGGAAAGTTAAAACTTGATAACCTTGTTCACGTAACTCTTTAATATAGCTTTGCAGTTCGGTCTCATTAAGAGCAGGAGCAATCACTTTTTGAGTTGGAGTAAACTCTCTTGAACCCAAGCTTAATAAATTTTTTAAATCGCTGTCGAAGCCTGTTGCAGCACGAGCTCGACCAAAACCTTCGCCGATATCATCATAGCGTCCGCCTTTGGCGATAGAAGTTCCAAAGTCATGAATATAGGCGGCAAAAACTATTCCGGTATGATACTGATAACCACGCAGTTCACTAAGATCGAAATAAAATGATTGATCAGGGTAGCGAGCTTTGAGCTCTGAACATAACTCTTTGAGTTCAGAAAGGTCTTGCTTTACTGAGCCTGGCGCATTTGCCAAAACAGTTCCAGCTTCATCTAAAATTGATTCATCGCCACTCAAGCTAGGCAAAACTTTTAGCATCGCTATGAGTTCCTCGCTTTCATCCAGCTCATTCAAGAGGTCTTCAATGTCTTTAGTGGCTTTGTTTTGAAGTGCAGTAAAAAGTTTTTTCTCAAGCTCAGGACCTAAATTAGCATTTTCGATTAAAGAACGGTAAATACCGATGTGACCGAAGGCGAGCTGAACCGAATCGACTCCTGCAAGCTTAAGCGTTTCAAGCATCAAGCTAATGACTTCCAGATCGCTTTCAATGCCGCTGTGTCCATAAAGTTCTGCACCAATTCTATAAGGGCTGCGTGAACCCAGCATAATAGAAGGGCGAGTTCGTAAGACACTGCCAGCATAACAAAGACGGTTTGGGCCTTCTTGTTGAAGCACGTGAGCGTCAATGCGAGCGACTTGAGAAGTGATATCAGCACGGATGCCCATTGTGCGTCCGCTGATTTGGTCAACAACATTGAAAGTTTCAAGTTGCAATTCTTCACTGGGTACAACATTGAGGGAATCTACAAACTCAATTAGCGGAGTGATGACTAGCTCATAACCCCAGCTACGGTATAAATCTAAGATATCACGACGAAGAGACTCTAGCTTATGTGCCTTTGGTGGAAGAATTTCATCCACGCCATCCGGCAATAACCAGCGATTGACATTGGTCATGAGTGCTACTTACTCTATCGTACTGCTGTTTAGGTATTTGAAAAATTCACTGTCTGGACTTAAAAGAAGTAAATCGCCGTTATTGCTAAAAGTTTGGCGATAGGCATTTAAGCTACGGGTAAATTCATAAAATTCCGGGTCCGCATTAAAGGCTCGTGCATAAATCTCAGCGGCTTGCGCATCACCATCACCACGAGTAATTTCCGCATCACGATAAGCTTCAGCTTCGATAACAGTGGCAGATCTATCTGCTTCAGCTCGTATGATTTCAGACAACTCACGACCAGTTGAACGGGCCTCTGATGCTTCTTGTTGGCGTTCAGTGTTCATGCGGTTGTATACAGATTCCTGAACTTGCTCAGGGAGGTCGATTCGTTTGACGCGGATGTCCACAACTTCAATACCGAGTTCGGTAAGTGTAATTTCGTTAAGGCTGCGGGTTAAATCAGTCATGAGAACATCACGTTCTCCTGACACAACTTCGTAGACAGTTCTACTGGCAAACTGGTTTCGTAGGCCTGTATTAATACGCTGTGATAGAAGGTTGTTCGCGACATTGGCATCACCACTAGTACGGGTGTAATAGGTAGACACATCGGCTATTTGCCACTTGGCATAAGAATCCACTTCTAAAAATTCACGCTCAGAAGTTAGGTAACTTTGAGTAGGTGCATCAAGAGCCTGAATGCGGCCATCAAAGATGCGAACCGTATGAACGCCAGGGATTTTAAAATGCAGCCCAGGGCTAACATCAGCATCGGTCACCTCACCAAAAGTTAGAAGAACGGCTCTGT
Source organism: Pseudohongiellaceae bacterium (assembly GCA_965662565.1). GTDB lineage: Bacteria > Pseudomonadota > Gammaproteobacteria > Pseudomonadales > Pseudohongiellaceae > UBA5109. The sequence goes on from CBFIHS010000029.1 coordinate 23,186, forward strand.
CTATTTGGCGAACAACATAAAGACAGTTGTAGGCTATGATCAGAACAACGGCGAGTAGGGCGACAGTTAAAGCATGTGATTGTTTCATTATCTGCTCGTCCTTGTAGTTGCTTGGCGATTCATATCTTGAATGACCTGGTTACTAAGATTTCGAATGTCCTGATTACTCAGGGCTTCAATGCTCACGTTGCCCCTTGAACTGGAACGCTGCAGAAGCTGGTCTAGAGGCAGATACATCATGTTATTACCGCCTTCCACATCAACTAGTACTTTGGAACTGTTGGCCATGATTTCCTGCATAGTCTCCAGATAAAGCCTTTCGCGAGTAACTTCTGGTGCTTCGTTGTAGGCAGTCAGTAATTGAGTGAAACGTTGAGCTTCACCTTCAGCTCTTGCCACGACTTGATCTCGATAAGCATTTGCTTCCTCAATTACACGACGAGCTAGACCACGAGCTTGCGGGATAACCTGATTTGCATAAGCGTTGGCTTCATTTTGAAAAGCCACTCTATCAACGCCAGCTTTAATAACGTCATCATAAGCCGCTCTGACAGGAACAGGCTGTTGCGCTTGATCCAAGTTGAGCTCACTGATAATGATGCCGGTTTGATAAAGATCCATATAAGTCTGTAAGCGATTTTTGACATCTTCAGCAATTTGCACACGTGCTGAGGTTGTTGCTGCTTCCATTTCAGAACCACCAATTTCATGACGGATAGCAGATTCAGCAGCAAGACGTAAACTAAGTTCAGGATCCCTTACATTAAGATAATAAGATCGTGCATCTGTAACTTGATATTGAACGGTCATCGATACATCAACGATATTATCGTCTTCAGTCAGCATAGAGTCACTGAAAGACTCGTCATAAACACGAGTGACATTAATTTTAGTGACTTCATCAATTAATGGTGGGTTCCAGTGCAATCCAGGTAAAACGACGCCTTCCATTGCTTCACCAAAGCGAAGCACAACCCCGCGCTCTTGCTCATCAACAGTATAGAAGCCTGTGCCAGCCCAGATTACTGCCAAAACTAAAACAGCACCCATGATTAAGCCGCCAGAAAGTTTTTCCCCGCCAGAATTATTGTTGCCGCCGCTTCCTTTATTGCCGCCTTTGCCACCGAGCATGCGAGAAAACTTTTTCATTAAAGAAGCAAGCACCTCATCAAGATCAGGAGGCCCTTGATCGTTACCGCCAGGGCGTTTGCTACCCCAAGGGTCGTCGTTGTTTGATTTGTTCCCGTCGTTATTTTCGGGTTCGTTCCAAGCCATTTGGCTGCTCCGTATTTTTTTTCTCGGCCTTATGCCATGAGAATGAGGATTCTATCGAATAATAAGGGCTTTTTACACAGTTTCTAGTGTAGATAGTCAGTGTCAATTTCTTTTTCGTCTCTTGACGGTTCTTTATTGAGGTCTTCACTGAGGCCTTCTTCTTTTAGTAAACGTAGATAATCAGATTTTGGCAGTCGTAAAGATAAAAGTATTTGTCCTTGCTCATCTAAAGTTTCGTTTTTCACTGCACCTTGCTGATAAAGCTTAGCTCTTAAGCGACCCTGCTCTGCACTAAGATGCAGCTCAGGTTCTATGAAGTCTTTCCCTAATAATTCACTAATCGCTTGAAGCAGGTCTTCAATTCCAGCTCCAGTTAGAGCGGATACCCAGACTCGCCATGGCTTACCTTCGTCATTGCGCTCTATGGCAGGGAGTTCTGAGTCTAAGAGGTCGGCCTTGTTGTATACGAGCAAGGTTGGAATTTGGCTTGCCCCGATTTCCTTAAGCACGCTATTTACTTCAGTCT
>CBFIHS010000030.1:0-23996 GCA_965662565.1 Pseudohongiellaceae bacterium
TAATACGAAACGTTGCTCACTATGACAGTCAACCACATGCAATAGCAAGGAAGCCTCAATAGTTTCTTCTAGAGTAGCACGGAATGCATCAACTAATTGGTGTGGCAGGTCTCGAATAAAGCCTACTGTGTCTGCCAGAATAATGGAGCCAACATCAGGTAATTGAATTTTTCGCAGAGTAGAGTCCAAAGTGGCAAATAATTGATCAGCGGCATAAATTTCAGCTTTAGTGAGGTAATTAAAAAGAGAAGACTTACCTGCATTGGTATATCCGACGAAAGAGACAGTCGGGATTTCTGCTTTTTTTCTCGCTTTGCGGCCCTGGTTACGTTGGCTTCGTACTTTCTCGAGACTTTTATTGATGGACTTAAGACGCACTCCAATCAAGCGTTGATCGATTTCGAGCTGCGTTTCGCCTGCTCCACGTAAACCGATACCACCTTTTTGTCTATCAAGATGGGTCCAGCCTCTAACTAAGCGAGTTCGTGTATGTTTAAGTTGTGCGAGTTCGACCTGTAATTTCCCTTCGTAGGAACGGGCGCGTTGAGCAAAGATATCTAGTATCAGACCAGTTCGGTCTAAGACTCTGCACTCGAGAGCTTTTTCAAGGTTGCGTTCTTGGCTGGGGGAGAGCGAATGGTTAAATAAGACTATTTCTGCTTCGTGGGCTTGAACAGCTTGCTTAATTTCTTCCATCTTACCTGTGCCAACAAAAAAACGTGCTGCTATTTGTTGGCGGGATCCGGTAATGAATTCAGCGGGGCAGGCTCCAGCGGAGATAGCGAGTTCTTCAAATTCTCTAGGGTCGCCTTCCACTTCAGAATGAATATCCAGGTGTACTAATATGGCTAATTCGCCGCTTTCTGGGCGTTCAAAGAACACTAAATAATGTTACCAGGTTCGAATGGACCAGCTTCAGTATCCTGAGGTGACATACGGATTGCGCGATTAGGAACAACAGTTGAAATGGCATGTTTATAAACCATCTGGCTTACTGTGTTTTTCAATACGATTACGAACTGATCAAATGATTCAATTTGTCCTTGTAATTTAATGCCACTAACAAGGTATATGGCAACAGGAATTTTCTCCTTGCGAAGTGTATTAAGAAAAGGGTCTTGAAGAGATTGCCCTTTGGACATGATTTACTCCTTAGTGTTTATTTAGTCTCTATTTTAGTAAGTAAATTTTTCGCTATAAATTTACAATGACTGGCATGGGATTGCCTATTATAGTGCTTTAGTGAAGACGGCTACCACTTTTAGTTGCAGTTACTTCCATAATTTCCTCACATTTTTTTAGAATATCGTCAGTTTCTGTGTGAATGACCTTTAAATCATCCCAGCTTCTTAACCAAGTATGCTGCCTTTTCGCTAGTTGACGGGTTGCCGCCAATGCTTTTTCTTTCATGATTTCGAAATCATAGCGACCTTCGAGGTAATCCCATATCTGACGATAACCGACAGCTCGAATGGAAGGTAAGCTGGTACTTAGATCACCTCTTTTGTATAAAGTTTCAACTTCGTCAACAAAGCCATCTTTAAGCATTTGTACAAATCGCTGTTCAATCCTTTGGTGTAATGTGGCACGTTGCTCAGGGTAGATTGCCAAAAAGTGGAGTTGGAAGGGTAAATCAGCTTGTTCATTTTGTTGTTCATGAAGCTCGGTCATTGACTGGCCAGTGAGTTCATAAACTTCTAATGCTCGTTGTAAGCGTTGAGGGTCATTAGGGTGTATGCGCGCGGCAGACAAAGGATCGACCTGACTAAGGCGATCATGAACAGCCTGCCAACCATCATTGTCGGCAAGTTCTAGGATTTTATTTCGTACGGCTTTGTCTGCAGCGGGCATGGGAGCAAGCCCGTCGCGTAAAGCTTTGAAATAAAGCATGGTGCCCCCAACCAATAAAGGGATGTTGCCATTCTCTTGAATTAGCTTTATTTCTCTAAAAGCATCCTGACGAAAATTTGCAGCGGAATAAGATTCCGATGGATCAAGCATATCAATTAAACGGTGCGGCGCTGTTTTTAAAGTCTCGTTATCAGGTTTTCCCGAGCCAATATTCAGGTCACGATAAACCTGTGTTGAATCAACGCTGATTATTTCAAAAGGACCATGCTGTACGAGATCAATCGCCAAGCTGGTTTTGCCAGAAGCAGTTGGGCCCATCAGACAAAAAACTGGAGGAAGACGTGTATTCAATATTTTTTCTTATTAAGACTGGGTTATGAAAAAAATCAAAGCTAACTATAGCAAGAAATACGCTACAATCATTTTCTTTTGTGTCGCGTTCTTATATGGCTTCAGATTTACCTATAGGTGTAATTGATTCCGGAGTTGGCGGGCTGTCTGTGTTGAAAAAAATACATCAGCTCATGCCGAACGAAGAACTTATCTATGTGGCAGATTCCTGGTATGCCCCTTATGGGGAAAAAAGCGAAGATGAAATCAGGCGGCGTTGCTTCGATAACATGGGTTTCTTTGAGCTTCAGCATGTAAAAGCAGTTGTACTTGCCTGCAACACCGCAACCGCAGCCGCAGTAAAAGAATTACGAGCCGAGTTTGATGTTCCGATTGTTGGAATGGAGCCTGCGGTTAAACCCGCCTCAGAATTAACCCGCACTGGGGTTGTCGGCGTGCTTGCTACAACAGGCACTTTGGGAAGTGATAAATATTTGAGCCTGCAATCTCTTTATGACGAGAAAGTTGAAATCTTAACCAAAGCCTGTCCCGGCTTGGTGGATGAAATTGAAAAGCTTGAGCCAGATACTGGCGAAATCATTAAATTGGTTACGGAATACACTGAAGACATTCTTCATAGAAGGGCCGATACCATGGTCCTGGGTTGTACGCATTACGCACTGATCACAGATATCATCAAAGATATAGTCGGCCCTGAAGTGGTTTTAGTCGATACTGGTATGGCAGTAGCAAAAGAACTTAGAAGGCGTTTGTTTGAGAACGATACTATGTCAGATTCCTTGCAAAAAGGCCGGCTAAGTTTTTTTACCAGCGGCGTTATTGAGGACCAACAAGTCTTAATATCAAGATATTGGGGCGAACAGGTTGAGGTTCTGCACTATTTAAATTTTTTACTGGCCACGTAAAAATAACTTATCCAGTTCAGCCAAACTTCTTTGCACCCAAGTGGGTCGACCATGGTTACATTGACCGCTTCGCTCAGTATGTTCCATATCCCTTAGCAGTGCATTCATTTCTGTAATAGTCAGTTGGCGATTTGCTCTTACAGAGCCATGACAAGCCATGGTTGATAGAATTTCGTCACGCTGCGCTTCCAGTCTGTCGCTGGTGCCATGCTCAAGAAAGTCAGATAAGACATCGCGTAATAATTGTTCAACCTTGGCATTTGCTAAAATAGTTGGCACCTGTTTTAAACTGAGAGTTTCTGGGCCAAGACGCTCTACTTCCATTCCCAGGCTTGCCAAATAGTTATTATGTTCTTCAGCTAAATCTGCTTCGCGCTCACTAACGGCTATCGCGACTGGAACCAGAAGAGGTTGCACTTTAATGCCTTCATTGCTGCTGGCTGTTTTCATGTGCTCATAAGTAATGCGTTCATGGGCGGCATGCATATCCACCACAACCAGGCCCTGTGCATTTTGCGCAAGAATATAAATGCCATGCAGCTGTGCAATCGCAAAACCTAAAGGTGGAATGTTTTGATCGCCTTCCGGCATGGGTTGAGGTTCGACTGATGAACGAAAAAAATCATAGCTCGCTAATTGATTTTGTATTTGATTACTGCGATCACCGCTTTGGTTTTGATAAGAAGATTGGTAGCTGGTTCTAGCTTCGGAATCATAGGATGCAAAGTTGATTGCCGATTGGGAATTTGTGAGATCAGAGGAGTCAACTTTCAATCCTTCGCTAGAGACAGAGTTTTCTTGTAAGTGATCTTCTGGTCGAACGGAAGCCAAAGCGTTATGCAGGGTCGAATATAAGAAGCCATGGACAGATCGGCTTTCACGAAACCGCACTTCGTGTTTAGTTGGGTGAACATTGACATCAACGACAGCAGGATCAATTTCTAGAAACAGAGTAAAGGCTGGATGACGGCCATGAAACAGGACGTCTCGATAAGCCTGTTTAATAGCGTGAGTAACAACTTTGTCGCGGATGGTTCGGCCATTGACGTAAAAAAATTGCATGTCGGCTTGAGAGCGAGAGAAGGTTGGTAAAGATACCCAGCCCCAGAGTCTCATGCCATTGGTTTCCATATCGATGTAAACAGAATTATCAATAAAAGCAGGACCACAGATCTGGGCAACGCGACGTTGTTGTTCTTGCTCAGTATTGGCTCTTTCGTACTTGTGAATTTGACGCTGGTTATGCTGCAAGCTAAAGCTTACATCGAAACGACTTAGTGCAAGATGCTTAACAATATCATCAATGCGTTTGAATTCTGTTTGTTCGGTTCGAAGAAATTTACGGCGGGCAGGCGTGTTAAAAAATAAGTCGCGTACTTCAACGTTTGTACCAATGGGATGAGCAGCAGGAGACAGTTTGCTTTGCATATCGACGCCTTCAGTTTCGACTTTCCAGGCTTCGTTGGCATCAGGTGTTCTTGAGATTAAAGCTAAACGAGAAACAGAAGCGATGCTGGCTAGAGCTTCGCCGCGAAAGCCGAGGCTGGCAACGTGTTCCAAATCTTCAAGCTCGGTAATTTTGCTGGTGGCGTGCCGACTTAAGGCCAGCGGCAAATCTTCTTTGTCTATGCCTTGTCCATCATCTCGTATGCGTATGAGTTTTACGCCGCCTTGCTCTAACTCAATCTCAATTCGTTTTGCGCCAGAATCCAGGCTGTTTTCCAACAGTTCTTTGACCACAGAAGCAGGCCGCTCGACGACTTCGCCGGCTGCAATCTGATTCGTCAGACGTTGACTCAGGAGTTGTATTCTTGCCATAGGGCTTAGGAATCTTTGATTCTATCTACTATCTATAACCAGCCATGATAGTAGATTTCTTGATCCCTATCTGGAAGGTATTCTTAAAATTTGACCAACCTGAATAGTATCACTATTTAACTGGTTTGTTTCGCGAATCCTTTGCAGTGAAATGCGATAACTTTCTGCAATTATTGAGAGCGATTCACCGCGACTGACAACATGCTCTCGAAAATTAATTTGCGCAAGTGAAGAAGATAGTGCGCTCGGAATGGTTAACTCTTGTCCGACATGAATGGTTGATCCGCTGATGCTATTGGCTGACTTCAAGCTGGATAAGGAGATATTAAACCGATCTGCAATTTCTGAAAGATTATCTCCTCGAGCGACGATATAAGAACCAGAACCAAGCTGGCTGCCACCATTATTTTTATGCCAAGAGACGAAGCTTCCACGCGGCGGATTATCATAAAAATAAGAAGTTATGCCTTGGACGACAGCTGTAGCAAAGCTTGACTGAAATGATTTGGAGTTCAAATTACGCGCATCTGTTGGATTGGTGATATAGCCGGCTTCTATTAGTAGTGATGGTATATCAGCTTGTTTTAAGACTACGAAAGCGGCTTGCTCTACATTAGTCCGTCGCATGCGAGTTACCGTGCCTAAGGAAGAAATAATTTTGTCACCGGCTTCCAGGCTAGAAGCGATACTTGCCGTCATGGAGAGATCTAATAAAACAGAAGCCAAAACTGCATCTTTATCGGAGAGGCTAACTGAACCCACACCTCCAATGAGGTCAGCACCGTTTTCCTTTTCAGCCATGCGTCTGGCTTGCTCACTGGTAGCACCACGTTGTGATAAAGCGTACACAGTTGCGCCTCTGGCGTTCGAGCTGGAAAAAGCATCAGCATGGATGGCTATAAAAAAGTCTGCATTGTTATCATGAGCTATTTTGGTTCTGCCACGAAGATCGACGTAGTAGTCTCCATCTCTAATCATTACCGGCTTATAGCCAGGTGTTTGACTTAAAATCTTTTCAATTTCACGAGCGATTGCGAGCACAACGCGTTTTTCTTGAATCCGATCGACCCCGATAGCACCAGGGTCTTCACCGCCATGACCCGCCGATATCGCCACCACGATGTCGCGTTTCCCATTAGCAATGTCGTCTGCGGAAGCTCGCACAACAGGTTCGGCAGTAATGTTTGACTGGGTATCGTAAAGGTCTACAACTAAGCGATCACCATACTGTTCATTTTCGGCAAGATGAAAAGAACGAGCTTGAACGGCTGCGCTTAGATCGAGTACAACACGTGTGTCATCACTGTTCCGAGTAGCAAAGCGAATGTTGGTTACAGGCGTTCCGCTGAGGTCGAGTCCAGCGAAATCGGTTGTTATGGAGGCATCAGTAAGGTCTATGACTACACGGCGAGGATTTTCCAAACTGAACACTTGGTGTTCAACTTGTTCACTTAAATCAAATACAAAACGAGTGTATTCGGGGGCTCGGTAAGAGCGAACGCTTTCGACAGTGGTAGCTTGGGCCAAGCCGCTAAAGCAGCAAAAGAATAGAGCGAAGAATAAATGCGTTCGAACAAGCATGTGTTTAGGCTCAAGATTCCGCATTAAATTACAATAAGTTTATAGATTACAGATATTTACAGGGATAATCTAGCAAATTTCTAGCTTTATTTAAAAACAGTTTGCAGCTCTTCAGATGCGGCTTCACCTTTTGTTGAGAAGGCCTGCCAGCTAATTTCCCGTCCCTTTTTTTTTAATTGCATATCAATCGCTAGGTCAGGTTCTGGCAGATAGTTCAGTGCTTTTTGAGGCCATTCCACCAAACACAGAGTCGAGGCGTCCAAATAGTCACGAAATCCTATGTACTCAAGTTCTTCTGGGTCTTCCATACGATAAAGGTCGAAGTGCATGACGCGTCTACCATCAAGCTCGTAAGGCTCCACTAAAGTATAAGTTGGGCTTTTAACAGCACCGGTATGGCCAAGAGAATGAATCAAGCCCCTTGTTAAGGTAGTTTTTCCTGCGCCAAGGTTGCCGCTTAATGTAACCAAGCCATTAGGCATTAAAGTGGCTAAAGCAGCGCCAAAAGCTTCAGTTGCGGCCTCATTTTCTAGATAAATGGAAGTCACTTTTCGTTTACTAGCTTATGGATATAAGGCATTAGATCGCTGGCTAAAAGCCCACGCATACCGGAATCATTGGCAGCGAGATCAGCGCTATAACTGTGTATGCAGACCCCCAGTCTTGCGCTGTCGGCTATCGAAAAGCCTTGTGCCATAAGGCCTCCGATTAAACCACTTAAGACATCACCCATGCCGCCAGTGCCCATTCCAGGGTTCCCATGAACACAGATATCAAGCTGTTTGCGACCATTATGTTGGAAGGCTACGAGAGTTCCGGCACCTTTTAAAATAGCGGTACAGCCATATTTCTCCTGCAAATCCAGACAAGCTTGCTGTCGGTCATTCTCAATATCTTCCGTGCTGCAGGCTAATAAACGAGCAGCTTCACCTGGATGAGGAGTAATAATGCATTGCTCATTTAAACTGGCATTAACCAAGTCTTGGCTAATGAGGTTTAGAGCATCAGCGTCGACAAGCATAGGGGTTTGAGCTGATAGAGCTGTATTAAGGCACTCAACTGACCAAGCAGACTGTCCTAATCCAGGCCCAATAACGATAACAGACGCTTTTTTCACGAGTATGGCCAAGTCCCCTGCATGCTCTAGGCTGTGAGCCATTATTTCAGGTCGTCTAGCGAGCAAAGCACTTAAGTGTTCTGAGCGTGTCGCTGCAGAAATTAAGCCTGCACCACTTCTGGCAGCTGCCTCTGCAGACATTAATACCGCACCGCCAAAACCATGGTCACCACCAATGATCAATACATGGCCGTTATCGCCCTTATGTGAGCGCTCACTACGCTTAAAGAGTTTGTGTTTTATGGATTGGTATTTTAGAGGTCTGGGAGAGTTCAAGAAGATTTACCTAGAAGAGATTAAACATCGACAATGCGTGCACATTGCCGAGTTTTAAAACTTAAATGAACTTGTTGTTAGGTATGTTACTGGCTTGTATTCTTTCTTGCTAGTATTTGGCTAGCTAGTTTGATGACGTTTTCCAAGAGTGATGTGACGTGGGCCTGAAGTTTGAACTTGTCCACTGACACCGTTTGGAATTTGCTGAATTTCACCACCAGAAGCTAAAAAAGCAGCAGTTTGTTCTTCTAGACTTACTTCGTTGGATTCTTGTGTGGTTTTGGAGTCAACTTTTTTTATTGTAGTTTTTTTCTTCGTGTTAGCCATACTAATCCTTATCCTTACATTTAAAACAAATACGTTCTTTTCAGAGAGCCGGCCATTATACTCTTTTTTACAATTTTTTCCATGCTGATCCCGCCTGCTTAGCAACCAGAAAGTAAAAAGATAGTTGCTTAGAGCAATCAATGTTTGCACTAAGCTAATATACGAATGTTGCTAGTGAGGTTTGATTTTTTTCGGTATGATGGCGGCCTGCTTTTTTGGCGCTCAATCGCGCATAAGAAACTGGCTACTCAAGGTCTGTAACCTGGCCTTAGTTAAAAGAAGTAATTAAGAAATAAAATTCAGCGCCTGTAGCTCAGCTGGATAGAGTAACTGGCTTCGAACCAGTTGGTCGGGAGTTCGAATCTCTCCAGGCGCGCCAAACAAGTCTAAAATAAATTAAGCAGTTAGGTCAGTTATGGTTTAGCTGCTTTTTCGTTATTATGGGTCCAGATATTTCTTATAAATGTAATAGTTCGAGTATTAAAATATGAGCTAAAACAATTAACTAGATTCTTTATCTACATAAAAATGAAATTAAGGATCTTGCTGAGTAAAGTGATTTCATTTAGTTAACTATATCGTACTTGGGATATTTGTATTATGAGCAAGCCAGGCGAAACCGGAATTAAACGAATAATCTCTGCTTTTTTTTACTCCAAACAAGGCTTAATAGCATGCTGGAAAATGGAAGCTGCTTTTCGTCAAGAAATCATTTCCTGTATTTTTTTAATACCATTGGCTCTGTATCTAGGGGATGGAGGTGTTGAAAAAGGTATATTGATCAGCGTTTGTTTATTCGTGCTGATCGTGGAAATACTAAACTCAGGAATTGAAGCGGTTGTTGATCGCGTTAGCTCAGAGCATCATGAGCTTTCGGGTTTGGCAAAAGATCTAGGCTCTGCTGCGGTTATGTTGAGTATCGTTAACGTCATTGTGGTATGGGCTTTAGTTCTCTGGCCCTAATCTAAAACTAGTGAATTATTGATCTTCCCCAAACAAATCTCTGCTATATATTTTTTCTTTGACGTCATTCAATTCATTCGTAATACGATTTGCAACAATCACATCGGATATCTCTTTAAACTCAGAAAGGTCCTGAATAACTGGAGAATTATAAAACTCTTCTTCTTGCATTACGGGTTCATAGATTACGACTTTAATACCCCTGGACTTTACTCTCTTCATGATCCCTTGAACTGCTGAAGCTCGAAAATTATCAGAACCACTTTTCATAACTAATCTATAAATTCCTACAACTTTTGGATTTTTCTCAATGATTGAAAATGAGACAAAATCTTTTCTTGTTGCATTAGCTTCAACAATTGCGCTGATTAAGTTGCTTGGAACGTGCTGATAATTAGCTAGTAATTGCTTAGTGTCTTTGGGCAAGCAGTAACCACCATAGCCAAAAGAAGGATTGTTATAGTGCGCACCTATTCTAGGGTCAAGTCCGACTCCTTCTATAATTTGACGGGTATCCAAAGCATGAGCCTCAGCATATGAGTCAAGCTCATTAAAATAAGCTATACGCATTGCTAAATAAGTATTTGAAAATAATTTAATAGCCTCAGCTTCAGAAGAGTCGGTCAGCAGTACAGAAATATCTTCTTTTACAGCGCCTTCAATAAGTAAATCTGCGAATTTTTTTGCACGATCTGTTCTTTCGCCGACAATTATTCGAGATGGATATAAGTTATCAAATAAGGCTTTCCCTTCTCGGAGGAACTCCGGAGAAAACATAATATTATTGTTAGTAAACTTACGTTTTATGTTTGCAGTAAAGCCGACTGGAACAGTTGATTTAATTACTATAATTGCATTAGGGTTAACAGCCGTAATATCTTGAATAGAATACTCCACCGAAGAAGTATTAAAGTAGTTTGTCGCTTCATCATAGTTAGTAGGAGTAGCGATTATTACGAAATCTGCAGATTCATAAGCCTCTTTTTTATTTAATGTCGCTTTAAATGTAAGTTCCTTTTTACTAAGAAACTCAGATATTTCAGGGTCGTCGATCGGAGATTCTCTGTTATTTATACTGTCGACTCTTTCCTGAACAACATCCAAAGCAACAACCTCATGATGTTGAGATAACAACATTGTCATTGATAAGCCGACATAACCTGTTCCTACAACTGCAATTTTCATATATGGAGTACCAAGAGTTTATTTCTTTATTTGATTTATTAAATTAACAATAACTAAGTAAGCTTAAGAAAATTTTCGCCATGTTTATGCCAATTCCATGCCGTAGAAATTGTCTCTTCGATATCTGTATAACGGGGAGACCACCCGAGTTGTGAACTTGCTGCACTTGCATCTGCTACCAATACAGAAGGGTCGCCAAGCCGTCTGTTGCATACTTCATATTTCATTGCTTGGCCAAGAACATTTGAAACCGCATCGATGATATTGAATACGCTATGGCCATAACCATTGCCTAAATTAAAAACATGAGCGCCTTTTGCGTTATCCAAATAGTTGGCCGCTAATAGATGTGCCTCAGCAATATCATTAACATGAATATAATCCCTTATACATGAGCCATCTTTGGTCGGATAATCTGCTCCAAACACTTTCAAAATTTTCGGTTGATTAGAAGCAGCAGATTTTAAAATGATGGGTATTAGATGAGTTTCTGGGCTGTGCTTTTCTCCAATCTGGCCGGAAGGGTCAGCACCAGCAGCATTAAAATATCGCAGGCTCACAGAGTCAAAACCATAAGCGATGGCATAATCCTGTAGGATTTGCTCTACCATCCATTTTGTTCTGCCATAAGGGTTGGTTGGGTTTATCGAATGATCTTCTTTTATGAATTCTTGTTTTGGCTCGCCATACACAGCGGCTGAAGATGAAAATACTAATTTTTTATGCCCGCTGTTATAGAGAGCTTTCAAAAGCGTCAATGTGTTAGTCACATTGTTAATATAATATTGAGCCGGATCACTCACAGAGACACCTACTAGAGAGTGCGCACAAAGATGCATAACTAAATCAAATGAGTGCTCTTTTAATAAATTTTCAATCCAGATTGGGTCCCCGATATCGCCGATTTTAAGTTCAACATTTTGAATGGATTCGGCATGACCAGTACTAAGGTTATCGACAACGATGACATCATGTCCTTTATCAACAGCCATCTTCACAACATGTGATCCAATATAGCCAGCTCCACCGCATATCAAGAGTCGCATCTAGTGCTCCTTTTTTCAAAAGAGGGGGTCACAGGTTTTTCGAAGTAGTAGAAAAAAGATACGGTAATGAACAGCGCTATAAGGCATCGGGTAATGCACTAAGATCATTTTGGATTTCAGGCAGAGGCTCTAACCATAAGGCTTCAGATAATTCTTCGATGGAGGTCTTTGTGCCATTTGCTATCCATGCAGTAAGAGCTACCGCAACATCAGGATAAATAACTTTTACGAGCTTATTCTGAGCTCTTAACCAGGACTTTATTTTTGCTGCATCGAGCGAGTTTATTGCTTGAGCATAACCTAGTATTTCTAAGGCATGTGCATTTGAGAGCTGCTCCATTTGACCATGTAAAGGTTTAACCAGAATACTCTTGCCTAGCTGCAAACACTCGCTGATCAGTTCAAATCCTGCATTGGTGATCACATTTCTTGCGTCCAACAAATCACTCTTGAACTCTCTGGATATTTTTCTGGTGTGTATATTCTTGTTATCTAAGTCAGTGAATTCAGGATGATAAATATAAAACTCAAATTCAGGAATTTCTGAAAAAACTTTCAGGATTGCTTTAGTGCTTTCAAAGGGCAAATAAACAATAACCTTATTATCTTTAATTTGAGGTAAGGTTTCTGGGATTTCAATATCAAGAATAGGGGGAAGTATTGGAGCATCAAAATGGTGCCAATGTAAGCCTACACCTTGAGTCACAGGAGCAAATTTTTGCATTATTAATTTGCTGACAAAGTTCTCGCCCCGTTGTGGGATCTTGTAATTAAAAGCATATTGGTGACCTATACCTATAACTGGTGTGCCTTGCTTCTTTGCAGCATGGCTTATTACAGGCTCATAATCAGATACGATCAGATCATAAGGGCTAAGATCAAGATTTTTAATGTCTGTTTTAAATTGTTTGTAGTTAAGTTTTTTTAAGGTTTTGAAGATGTTGATTTTTCCAGAATCTACAACAAAAGTTAGACCCTCTCGCCACAAAAATTCTTCAATATTTCCACAACCTAAGGCTTTGTCGCGTCCGCTCATTAACCACGTGACTTCAATTTCTGGGTAGTCTTGAAAGGCCTTGGCCATTGCACATGCGCGACTTATGTGGCCATTGCCAGTACCTTGCACACCGTACAGTATCTTCATAAAAGTTAACTCAAAAGTATTATTTTAGATTTACAACTGCACTAACTTTAGATTTTTCGGTACTAGTAACAAGTTCGACTACATTGCTTTGATGGTCTGTTTCATCCAGCCAATGTACGATTTCAATTTCACCTTGATCATCTTCAACCAGGGCAGTACAACTTTCTACCCAATCGCCGCAGTTGAAGTAATCTACGCCATCGATATCCTTTTTCTCTGCATGGTGAATATGCCCGCAAACTACTCCATCAGCATTTCTCTTTTTAGCTTCCTTAGCAACGGTTACTTCAAAACTGAAAATGAAATTCACAGCGCCTTTTACCTTTTGCTTTATCGCTTTGGATAGTGACCAGTACGGCATGCCGAAGAGGCGAGAGATTCGATTGAACCATCTGTTTGAATGTAACAAAAAGTTGTAGCCTATATCGCCTGCTAGAGCTACCCAGCGATGATGTCTTGTAACACCATCATAATCATCGCCATGTACGACCCATATTTTTTTACCTTTGGAGGTTTCATAGATAACTTCATCGACTATTTCAATATTGCCCATCACAAATTTATGTTCAGCAATATAGTCTCTTAGAAACTCATCATGGTTGCCAGTGATATAAAATACCTTAGTGTTTTCTTTTTCAGCTTTTCTCAAGATTAACCTGACAACTTTGTTATGGTCAGAGGGCCAATACCATTTTGAGCTAGAGATTCTCCAGCCATCAATGATATCGCCAACAAGAAATAAATAATCTGAACGGTAAGTTTTGAGGAAAGAGCAGAGGAGTGTAGCTTTACAGTCCCTAGTGCCTAGGTGAACATCGGAGATCCAAATTGCGCGGCATTCTTTTATATTCATATAGTGAGATACTCAATAATGAATTCATGTGCACACTTTATGTTTCAATTATTTCAGAATAATGAATGTTTTATTAAGTATTTATGTCCAGATTTTCGCTTGGGTAAAGTCATGCTTTTTAGAAGGTGAGCATCTAAGCAGCAGTTAGAAATGTGAGCTAGAATATGTTTTCATAATTTCTTGTTAAAGTTACACGCGCTAGTAATGAGCTAATATTCTTGGCAAGTTTCAGTTCATAATCATTTGGATGTATAGAGATTCGCAAAGGCCGTTTAGACCTTGCCAGCATCCTGTTTAATTCATTCGAAACTAAAAGACTAATTTTTCTAATTCTTGTATCGGCTTCGAAGCCTACTAAAGGTAGAATAATTGTTTTGCCAGTTTTGGAATCTATAAAACCTGTTGTGTTTTCGAAGTAACGAAAAGAGGATTGCTTTAAGGTTTTCTTGCTAATTCGGCCAAGAACCCAAGCGGGTGGAACGTATAAGTTTGGTCTAGCTAAATTGTTGTCGATAAACCACTGGTAACAGTTTTCAATAAGCTCAAAGATTTCAGATGAGTTTAGCGATAAGTGTTCAGCCGCATCGCGAGATATTAATGCTGAATGTAAAATATGATAGATAGTTGAAATGTTTTTTGCTTGGTGCTGCCAGCCATGCCCCGCAAGAATGATTCCAGATTGTTGCAGTCGTCTCAGTTCGACTATCTGATGTTCTTCCCAGTCGCATCCCGGAACTACCAATAAAGTCAGATTTTCTTGAGCTTGTGTATTTAGGCGTTCAATTATCTCTTGGACCCTGTTAAAGGTATGCGGCATAACATCATGAATGGAAATTATTGCGTGCAAGGTCTAAACCTTTGCAGTTTTGGCGTAGCTGTTTGGCACTGTTTTTATTGTTTCTGCCAGAATTTGAGACCAGTTTTCTAAGACTTGTTCATTGAGTTGTAAGGCAACTTTTCTAGCCATTTTGGCCAATACAATTCGGTCTTCTTCGGCTAGTAGAAACAAATCTTTAAAAGCACCTTCTATACCTCGGGTTTCATCGATTAACTTTAAGCCTGGTCGTAATATTGGCCATTTGGTGATGCCACAACCTTTTGAAACTACCACTATTCTTTCTCTTACCATCGCTTCCAATGCGATGGTGCCGAAGGTTTCAAAGTGTGAAGCTAAGACAAGGGCATCATTACTATCAATAGCCTCCTGTAACTTATTTCGACTTAACCAACCCAAATAATTTACATTAGGCAATAGCCTAGAAGCTTCTTCTATATCTTTTCGTAAGGGGCCATCGCCAGCAAAATTGAATATTAATTCAGGCATCTTGCGAGCGGTGTTAATTAATTCATCTATGTTTTTTTCTTTAGCAAAACGCCCAGCAAATAAAACCTTCTCTAGCTTACCCTTATATGACAGAGGCTCTTTTTTAATAAACTCTGATGAAATAGGGGTGCCAACTAACTTTACATCAGGAGCGCCCATTTTTATCGCTTCTTCAAGTATGGGCTGAGCATTAACCAAAACTGATTTTGTTCTATTGAGAAAATAAGCATTTGAGAGCTTAAAAAACTTTTGAACTATTTTCCCTCGATAGGAATCAGGCCAATAAAGCTCAGTGAGCTGTTCGAAAGAAGTATGCATACCTAAGAGAAAGGGTATCTGTTTCTTTGTTGCCAGAAAGGCCCCGCAAAGGCCATAAACTCCGGGAGTTGCAATCAATATTACATCAGGCTGGATTTGATTAACTAAGCGATTTAAGCCAAATATATTAGGTAAACAGAGCTTTTGAGTTTTATCTCCTGGAAGAGGCAAAAGCAAGCCGGCATGCCATTTTCCGTTGGCATCGATGGTTGGTGAATACAGTTCAATATGCTCGACATGGTCGGCAAGAAGTTCAGCCAGGTCATGATAATAGGATCCAGCGCCATTACGAGATGGTGCTGCATCTGAAATTGCTAGGATTTTTAGTTTTTTTATAATTTGATATCGTGATTGATTCATGTGATTTCCACCTTTGTCCCCGAACTCGGAGGCCAGACCAATCTAAAATCGTGTTGAATGTTTTTAACATTTAAAGCAAGAGCTTTGGTGTGTGACCGATAAGCGCTTTGGTATTGCTTAGCTTGTACGTCATGTTTGTGAAGGTGCTCCAGAAAAACTGTTGAAATTGGCATATGCAAAAAATCAAAGACATCGAGGACAGTCTCTGTCAAAGATTGCTTCAGCTCAATCAAAGGAACTACTTTGAAGTTAGGCCTAGCAAAATTTTCCTGAACAATTGAGTAATAATTTTTTAAGATTTCAATTAAGTGAGCTTCAAAAACCGGATTGCATCGCCCTGAGGCCAGAATTTGCATTGCAGGTTGCAAAGAACTCAACTGTGATGGAACAACTTCTTCTGGTGGCCTTATACAGGCAATAAAGCTCGCATCAGGAAACTGACGGCTAAGACTGCTATGAAAAGGTGTGAAAGAGGGGTTTTTGCTCAATACTCGTAATTGCGCACCGTGATAAAAAAGATGTTTTTGCAAGCATCGTTGGTAATAGCTCAATATCTGTTGGCGATATTTTTCATCAAATTGCACATCAAAAGCTGCCAACTTTAAATAGTGTGTTGAATTTGGACACAACAAAACCACTAAAAAACAAGCCTCTAAAGGCAGTAAGAGTAAAAAATCCTCTTCAGCAGCCTTTAACCTTATTTCATGGATTTGATCCATTTTTTTGAACACGACTTGCCTTATTTTTTTAACAAAGACACTAAATGGGCTTAATAGTTTTCCCATAAAACTGAAGAAGTAACGTTCACTTATGGAAGGAGCAAAAACAGCCTCCCATGTCTGCAAAGTGGTCAAGTTATTGTCTTCCGCCATGATTCGTTGCAGCAAGGTTGTTCCACTTCTGGGAACTCCAATAATAAAGACGGGTCGCTTAATTTTTATTGAGCGATATTTATAAAAAAAGATTTCATCAAGAATATGCCCGATGATATGTAGAGTATTAAGTAGAGCAAACAAGAGCCAAATTAAAGTAAAGAGAAACAGTCGCTTCAAAGCATGATTCCAACCTTCAGCAGGGATAGCTTGTATTAAGCGAAAAAATAACAGGAAAGTTGATTTTAGGATTAACAATAATTCAGAAATCACCCGTTTTGCTCCCTAGATTGATAGGTAGAATAAAACTACCTTCGCTAAAGTCCAGATTTAGAGAGTCTATCTAGCCTTTGTTAAAGTTCTATGAAGGCTTAACTTACACTTTCCTCTTAAAGCTATTTTCAATTCGTTTCAAGGTGAACAGTAAAACAAGCATTCATATCAATTCTTTGTCATTCACGAGCGCTCAAGTACTTTAATGAATCCTTCATAAAGACTCAGTAAGCTGAAAGCAGTTCAACTATAGAGTTCATAAGTTATGAAAAATTCTTTGAAATTTGCTGCTATCCTTATGTTTTTCATCCAGCTTTCGGTTCAAGGAGCAGAAGTGGGAAGTGAAATTGGCAAAATCGTTATAGCGCATCGAGGTGCCAGCGCCTATTTACCCGAGCATACTTTGGAAGCCAAAGTATTATCGTATGCAATGGGGGCCGACTATATTGAGCAGGACGTGGTCATGACCAAGGATGACAAGCTAATTGTGTTTCATGACCTAACTCTAGACAGAACAACGGACGTTGCTGCACGATTCCCTGATAGGCACCGTCTAGACGGTCACTACTACACAGTGGATTTCACATTAGATGAAATAAGGCAGTTGCGCGTTAGTGAGGCTTTTACCAATTCAGTTACCGAACCTGTGGCGATTTTTGAGCAACGTTTTCCTCCTTTTAAATCCAGATTTTCGATTCATACACTAGAGGAAGAAATTGAATTAATTCAAGGGCTTAATAAAGCGATGGGTCGAGAAGCTGGAATTTATGTGGAATTGAAATCGCCTTGGTTTTTTCACTCAGAAGGTAAAGATTTGGCAAGTGAAGCTCTAAAGCTTCTCAAGCAATATTCTTATCAGACTAAGGCCGACAAAATTTATCTGCAGACATTTGATTTTAATGAATTAAAAAGGCTGCATCAGGAGTTATTCCCTGCATTACAAATGGAATTAAGGCTTGTGCAATTAATTGCTCCCAACGAATGGATGGAAACTTTTGAACTCGATGCGGCAGGTGAGCTAGTGCCCTATGACTCAAATTGGATGCTAACTCTGCAAGGTTTAGGAGAGTTGAGAAAGTTTGCGGATGGGATAGGCCCGAATCTATCTATGATAGTCCATCCTGATTCTACAGTAGATAATCTTATCATCACTCCATTAGTTGATCAGGCACATTCTGAGGGCTTAGTGGTTCATCCTTTCACTTTTAGGCAGGAACAGATTCCTGAATACGCATCAGATTTTGACGACTTATTGAGTATTTTTTTTGATCAGGCAGACGTTGATGGAGTATTCACGGATTTCCCTGACCAGGTACTTCGCTTTCTAAGAACTGGATCGAGTTTAAATCTTCAAGCGGAATAACATTAGACGAAATGATTTTTTCGATGCTCTTATATTGAAGCCAAGCAATAAGATTCTTTGCCTTTAAAACCATAAGCGGATTCCAACTATCACTTCGGTGTCAGAAAAATCCTTCCTGGGGTTTGGGGATAAATTATCTGTTCTTCCATATTCTTCTAACCAGCTAATTCCGACATAGGGTGCAAATTCTCTTCTAATTTCATAGCGCAAACGTAAGCCTAGGTTGAGATCTGATAAACCTGAGCTGACACCTATTTCAGGAATATCTTGACCATAAAAATTCATTTCTATTTCAGGAGTTAGAATGAGACGCTGGGTAAAGAGTAATTCGTATTCAGCGTTAAAACGAAAAGCCGTGTCGCCTGATTCGCCAATAAATATTGCTGTGTCTATTTCGAAGTAATAACGCGCAATCCCCTGAAAACCAAATACGCCCCAATTCTGATCTGGTGTTGGCTTGGCATCGTGACGAAAGCCGGCTTGGAAATCCCAAAAAGGGCTAATTGCTTTGCTATAAAGTGCTTGGAATTCTAGTTCTTCAGTTTTTCCATGGCTTCGTTCACCTTCTGTTTTAAGCCATAATTTATTGATATTTTTCCCAACCCAGCCCTGTGCATCCCATGATAATAAAATACTGTTTGAGTCATTTGTTTCAAATTCTCCAAGCATAATATTGTAGAGCAATGGGTCTTCTTCCATAGCTGCATTTCCTACTTGTGATAAAAGCAGTAGAAAAGAAATCGTAGTTCCAGTTTTATAAAATATTCTCATTATTAGCTCCATTAACTGACACGCACTTCTCGAAACATGCCCATCATGTGATAGAGCAAATGGCAATGATAAGCCCAGCTTCCCATTGCATCAGCAGTGACTAAATAACTGATCGTGCTACCTGGTTGCACTAAAACAGTATGTTTACGCGGGAGGTTCTGAGGAGAGCCAGTTTCTAGTTCACTCCACATTCCATGAAGGTGCATCGGATGTGTCATCATGGTGTCATTGACTAATGTGAAGCGAACTCTTTCTCCAAAGTTCAATCGTAGAGGCTCAGCATCAGCAAAGGGAATGCCATTTATTGACCACATGTAGCGCCGCATATTTCCAGTTAAATGCAGTTGAATTTCTCTACTTGGCTCCCTAGTGTCGATAGTCGGATACAGGTTTTTGATATCGGCATAGGTCAATACTCTACGGTTATATAAGCGTTGGTGGTCACGTAGGCCAATACCGGGATCAGTTAAACCGCTTTGCGGGTTTTGACTCCTCATGTCGACTTCTGGGCCATATTCTGAACTGGCATGGACAATGGCTTGCTCAGGGCTGTCCATCTGCATAGAGGACATATTTGAGTTATCCATTTGCATTCCAGACATATCCATTCCTTCAACATGTTTATGCTGCATAGCCATCTCAGGCATATCCATGTCCTGCATAGCTGTATCTCCCATATCCATGCTGTCCATGGACATGCCCATATCTCTCATGCTTAACACAGGTCTTGGATCCATTTGTGGGATTTCGGCTTTAAGTGATGCATCAGGGCTTAGTGTTCCTAGTGCATAACCACTTCTATCGATAGTTTGTGCGAAAATGCTGTACGCACTGTCACTATCGGGTTCAACAATGACGTCATAAGTTTCGGCAGTGCCTATCCGAAATTCATCTACCGAGATTGGCTCAATGTTCTGGCCATCTGCCGCCACTACAGTCATTCTCAATCCAGGTATTCTCACATCAAAAATGGTCATTGCTGAACCATTGATAAAGCGTAATCTGACTTTCTCATTGCGGCTAAATAATCCAAGCCAACCAGGATCAGGAGAGGCACCATTCATCAAATAGGTATAGGTATAACCGGTGACATCAGAAATATCCCGGTCCATCATACGCATCTGATTCCACATTGATCGATCGTTCCAGACTTGAGAAACGCCTTTGTCACGGATCTCGCTAAACAGGTCGCCAACGGTCCGTTGATTAAAATTATAGTAATGACTTCTTTTTTTCAGATTCGAATAAATTTTATTTGGAGAAGTATCAGTCCAGTCTGAAAGTAAAACCACATAGTCACGATCGTAAGTAAAAGGTTCTGGCTCAAGCGGATCAATAATTATTGCACCATAGGCCCCAGTTTGTTCTTGGAAGCCTGAATGGCTGTGATACCAATAAGTGCCGCTTTGCTTTACCGTAAATTTGTATTCATAGCTTTCACCTGGACGGATGCCATTAAAACTCATGCCGGGTACACCATCCATATTGCTCGGCAAGATGATGCCATGCCAGTGGAGAGAGCTATCTACGGCGAGACTATTGGTGACTATCAAGCTTATTTCATCACCTTCACGCCAACGTAATATTGGTGCTGGAACACCACCATTAATGGACGTAGCTAGGCTATTCGCGCCCGTAAATTTAACCGGCTTGTAATCAATATTTAACTCGAAATGTCTCCCTCTGAGCATGTCGGGCTCTGACTGAGTTTGGTTTTGTGCTAGTAAAGAAGAAGGGTTTAAGCCAATTATGGCACCACCAGCAAGTGCATTAGTGACAAACCTGCGTCTCGTAATTACCGGCTTACTGACATTAAACTTCTCAACTTTATTTTTACTCATTACCACTTTCCTTTTTTAACAACTACTAAAAACCTAGCAAATTGAAATTTCCCAGGGGATGGATTAGTACAGCTAAAAAAGAAAGGTAAATATAGAAATCTACTCTAGCGAATCCTGCAGGCGCACTAATCCCGTATCAGCTAGAAATGGGTGGTCTAAACGGAGAGTTGCTCGGAGTTGAATGGAGTAAAAAGAGGTAAGAAGAATCGTGCTTGGTGAAGGCGGGTTGATTCAGATTAATTGTATTTATTAATACTATTGAGCTTGCAGCACAGTATTCACAATGCGAAATACAAGCAGATTCATGATTTTCTGAAATTATTTTTAGCTCATCAGGAGCTTCGGCCATTTTTGCCATTGTTGAATGATCATGATGTTCCGCCATTTCATTTTCGGGCATTTGGCTCATGAAGTCACAACATGATAAAAGTGGTAACGCAAAAGTTTGCCCGCAATATAGGCTTAGCATTAACAAAATCAGTTTTTGGAATTTGTGCGCTCTCATATCAGTTAGAGTTTAATAGCTTTGCATTAAAAAGTAACCCATTACAAAGATTTGCTTGTTTAAAGAATAGCCAGCTTTGAGCTAGATAGTTCGGAAGTGCGAACCTCTATAGGCGCGCTAATTTTAAAATTTCCAAATATAGTGTTTAATAACTGGATCTCAAAGAAGTGCCTTAGCCAAGGAATCCAGACTTTAATTACTAAAATTAACTACTAAGTTACTTCCGATTTTCTGAGCCTAAACTTCATTTAAAATAATTAAAATCGTGATCGGCTAACAATAATAATAAGGAATAGAAAATTGACTGATGCAATAAGCCAGCAAGTAAATGATGTTCTCAAGACTCTCAATAAGGCTCTATTGAGTAAAGATACAGAGGCCTTCGCCTCTTGCTTCCTAAGTGAAGGTTATTGGCGTGATTTATTGGCTTTTACCTGGAATATAAAAACTCTTGAAAGTCAGGCAGACATTAAAGACATGCTGGAATCACAGCTACAACATATCAATGCCTCAGCTTTTACTGTTATGCAGAATGAGCCCGCCTCCGAAGAAAACGGTCTAGCTACAGCCTGGTTAACATTTGAAACTGATGAAGCGCTTTGCCATGGCCATATCAGAGTCGCTGGAGACAAGATATTCTCTTTTTTCACTTGTGTATCAGATTTAAAAGGTCATGAAGAAGCCTTAGGGGAAAGGCGACCATTCGGAACTGTCCATGGAGCCCAAAAGGATCGAATTAATTGGAAGGATGGTTTAGAGCAAGAGCGTCTAGAGCTCGGCTATAAGACTCAACCTTACACCGTGATAATCGGCGGGGGGCAATCCGGTTTAGCTTTGGGCGCAAGACTTAAAGTGCTTGGTGTCCCAACCATAATTATTGAGAAAAACCCCAAAGCTGGAGATAACTGGCGAAATCGATATAAGTCTCTTTGTTTGCATGACCCGGTTTGGTATGACCACCTGCCGTACATACCCTTTCCAGAAAACTGGCCGATCTTTACACCTAAAGACAAATTAGGGGACTGGTTGGAATTTTACTGTGACATGATGGAGCTTAATTATTGGAGCAATACGGTTTGTTTAAAGGCGAAATACGATGAGGCAGCAGCTAAGTGGACTATCACTGTTGATCGGGCTGGCGAAGAAGTCACTTTAAGGCCAACTCAACTTGTTATTGCGACTGGATTATCTGGCAAAAAGACAATTCCAAGCTTCAAAGGGATGGAGAAATTTAAAGGCGAGCAACATCATTCCTCGGAGCACCCTGGCCCAGATGCCTTCAAAGGCAAAAAGGCTTTGGTGGTAGGCTCTAACAATTCAGCTCATGATATTGCGGCTGCACTTTGGGAAAATGATGTTGATGTCACCATGATGCAACGCTCAAGTACACTTATTGTTCGTTCGGAACCACTCATGGATATTGCGCTTAAACCGCTTTATTCTGAAGAGGCTTTGGCTAATGGCATCACCACAGAAAAAGCCGATATGATCTTTAGCACTTTGTCGGCTAATTTGCTGGCGGCCTCTGAAAAAGCTACCTATGAAAAAATTCAGGGAATTGATGCTGACTTTTATAACAGCCTTAGAAAAGTAGGTTTTGACTTAGACTTTGGTGAAGACGGCACGGGTGCCTTTCTAAAGGCACTGCGTCGTGGCTCTGGTTACTATATTGATGTTGGGGCTAGTGGCTTGGTCGCTGATGGTTCAATCAAACTAAAAAGCACCAGCGGAATCAAAGAAATTACCGAAAATTCAGTTATCTTTGATGACGAGTCTGAATTGGAATGTGACCTGATTGTCTATGCAACAGGCTATGGCAATATGAAGGGTTGGATTGAAATGCTTATTGATCAGGACGTTGCTGATAAGGTCGGTATTATTGGCGGGCTGGGTTCAGATACAACATATGACCCTGGTCCCTGGGAAGGTGAATCTCGTAATTTATGGAAACCAACGAATCAGCCTAATTTATGGATACAAGCAGGTAATTTGTTTATGGCACGCTATTATTCAAAAATTACTGCGCTACAAATCAAAGCACGCATGGAAGGCATACCCACTCCTGTTTACGGAATCCCAGCGGCTAATAATCCTGAGCGAGGAGTCAAACGCTAAAGCGAAGTCCTAGAGTGATAAATACAAGAGGATTTAAGCCTTATTAAATAGTAAGATACCTTAGGTAAAAGAGCTTCAACTAATGTAAGTCAAAAGGGCAAGTTTTTATCAATGGCACCTGGAACTAAAAAAATTAAAAATTTCTGGTTTGGTAAACCAGATAACGGCAAGAATAAAACCTTCCATGCCGAAAAGTTAGAAGCCGATGATATCAATTTCATCATGTGCGGTATCTTCTGTGCAATCGCTATAGTCGCTCTTATAATTTTCTCCATTAATGCCCTAGTTCGGGGAGATATTAGTTTCGCCTTCACCTTGTTTGGGTTTGCTCTGATCACCCTAGGAGGCATCGGCACAATTTGGATTAGTGGTGAAGATTGGTTAGCAAAACATTTTACAACAGCGATTATGGCTATCCTTTGCATCTATCTGTTCTACACTGGAGGAACCAATGGCACAGGGCCTATTATTTTTTTAGTCTTCCCTTCAGTCGCTTTATTTCTTCAAGGAAATTTCATCGGAGCATACTCTGTTATAAGTCTCTTGATTATTTCTAGCTTTATTTATGCTTTCAACCTTTTTGGTTTTGATAATAGCCTTTATTCAGATTCTTTTATTAACCGAGTTTTGCTGGTATTCGTCTTAGTATCGATGTTGTCTTATGCTTTTTCATATTTCAAAGATAAAGCTGAGAAAGATTTTTTGGAAAGCAAAAAACAGTTACAAAAAAATACAATTATCGATAAGCAGTCAGGGCTGGCTAAACGCGTTTTACTGGAAAAGTTTTTGTTTATGGAAATGAATCGTGTTAGTAGGTATTTCCGCCCAAGTAGTTTA
>CBFIHS010000031.1:0-13728 GCA_965662565.1 Pseudohongiellaceae bacterium
GATAGAGAACTTTATTTAACCGCACTTTTGTTTTTGGTTTATGTTGTTATTGTAATTTTTGGTTATATCAGTTGGCGTCAAAGCTTAAGGGCTGAAAAATTCACTCAACATTCCAAATCAAGTAGCTAGCTTTCCTTCAAACCTTACTCTGAAAAGTCATATTTAGTTCATAATTAGCCGTAGACCCTAACCATATTTAGCGTTATTCTGCCTCACTTGTTTAATTTTTCGGGAGAGAAGAATGTTATCGTTAAAGAGTTTAGGGGCGACGATGCTTACTGTAACCACGGTTGTTACAGGCAGTTTATTCAGCCTTTCAGCCAGCGCTGAAGGGGAAGCTGGTATTATTTCACTTCGAGGTCAGGGAGATTTCTTTGTTGGTGGAGAAACTTATGATCAACCAGGAAATCCAGCTGCAGGACCTTTTGGAGCTCCCGGTTTAGCTGTCAAAAATCAAATGTATGTTGGCTATCAGCTAGTTGCTGAGCCAAAACATCCTTATCCATTGATATTGGTTCATGGTGGTGGAGGTCAGTCTTCAGACTGGTTTAGTACACCAGACGGTCGTGATGGTTGGAGAGATTATTTTCTAGCTGCAGGTTTTGATGTTTATTGGGTAGACCGCCCGGGTTATGGACGCTCTCCTACTAACGCTGCTTATGGCGAGTTGGGTACTAATGCAACAACTGGGCTTATCAGCTTTCTAGCAAGGTCGGATCATTGGCCTGGCGATTTAAGTAACCCTGAAGATGAAAGTCTTCTTAACTGGGTAAACAGTTCTCCTCCTGGACCTTATGGTGGTAATGAAATTGCCGCTGCTGACTTATCTTTGCTGCTTGATCGTATAGGACCTGCAATTGTTATTACACATTCAGCTGGTGGACCCACAGGATGGTGGGCAATGGATCAAAATCCAGAAAATGTTGCTGGTTTAATTGCTATCGAAGCGGCAGGAAGTAATATCTTTGGTGACGATGTTCGTTCTGGTTTAACTTTCAGCTCTCCAGTTTCAGAGAATCTGGTAAGCGATGCTGATGGTTGTATGATGCAGCCTCAAGGTTCAGTAAGTACTTTGCCGAACTTATCGCAGTCCCCAATAGCGCTGGTTGGTGCTCCACTCGGACTGACTGAGATTCTTGGTTTGGGTTGTGCCACTAAAGCACTGCAACAAGCTGGAGTAGACGCTGAGTTTGTTTACTTTCCGGATCTTGGTTTTGAAGGAAATGGTCATTTCATGATGGCTGACACGAATAATGGTGAACTCGCGCAAGTGATAATTGATATTGCTACGGATATGGAATAAGCCGTAAAGTCGATTTATCAATTTTGATTGATCAAATAATTCTCTGCGGAAAGTGCATTTACACTATTCGCAGAGAATTTTATTAGCTGAGAATTTTTTAGCTTTTACTCTTCATTGCTCATTTTCTCTGCAAGATAATTCTGAATACCAAGTTTCTCTATAAGACCAAGTTGAGTTTCGAGCCAATCAACATGCTCTTCTTCAGCGTCCAGAATCTCTTGAAATAGATCTCGAGAAACGTAGTCTTTTACTGTTTCACAGTGTGCAATTGCTTCTTTCAAATCTGGAATGGCTCGGAGTTCAAGAGCTAAATCGCAGTTGAACATTTCTTCAGTGTCTTCACCAATGTGAAGCTTGCCTAAGTCCTGTAAATTCGGAAGACCTTCTAAAAAAAGAATTCTTTCGATCAGCTGGTCAGCATGTTTCATTTCATCAATTGATTCATGATGAGTGTAGTCGGCCAATTCATTTAGCCCCCAGTCTTTTAACATTTTGGCATGTAGGAAGTATTGGTTAATTGCGACCAATTCATTACCTAATACCGTATTAAGATGGGCTATTACTTGTGTATCACCTTGCATTATTTTCTCCGGAGACTTCATTTTTAAGAAATATTTATGGCTGCTATTTTGTCTAAGCAAACGACAAATGTCTACAGGCAAGCCATTAATTTATAAGGATTTTTTTTGAATAAGAATGCTTATTGTTACGTTTAGCAACAAGCTTAAGAGGGGGGCTAAATGATATGTTTTTGCTAAATGGATATGGCAGGGTTAAGCGGGATGGAAAGAGGCTTTTTTAACGCTTGTTTCAACAATCATCTTTGCTTGCTTCATGCATTTTCCGCATTGAGTTGAGACACCCAAACTGCGTCTAACTTCAGCAAAAGTGCTGGCTCCGCCATTGATAGAATCTTTAATTTGTCTGTCAGTGACTGCTTTGCAGAGGCATACGTACATAATTAAATAAGCTGTATTGTTTACTAATGGAATAACTCGGCACTCAATTGATGAGAATACTAAAGTTAATGAGAATCATTGTCAAATAGAATTTTGCAAAAGAGCTATTTTTTTTCGTATTTTTGGGCGACGTCGCGGACACGAAGCGCGAGTTTTTTTGCTGTACCAAAATCGGTTTTCCCAGAACCTAAGGTGGGGATCTCATCAACTAAAAAATAAGCACTTGGTAAGGACAGGCTTTGAAGTCCATGACCTAAGAGCTTATTCCTTAACTCTTTTGGATCAAGGCTGCGATTGGCTAAGACTATTATGGTTTCGCCTTTCTTTTTGTCCGGCATATTAACGGCAACGAGTTCTAATTCAATATCATCTATGACTTTGTGGATCGCCGCTTCTACCTTCCCTAAGCCGACCATTTCACCGCCAATTTTAGCGAAACGGGAATAGCGATCTTGAATGAAGAGGAAGCCATCTGAATCTAAATAACCTTTGTCGCCACTGACATACCATGTTTTCCCGTTGATTTTTGGAAGGACTTTGGCTGACTTCTCCGGGTCGTTTAAATAACCCAACATTACTTGCTCACCGCTGATGAGGATCATGCCTGACTCTCCAGTAGGCAAAGGACTTTGGCTTTCAGGGTCAACAATCAGTATTTCTGTATGTGGGATTGGCAGACCAACCGAACCAATTTTTGTGTAGATGAGAGTTTGGCCATTTTCATCGACTTCATCAGGTCTGTTCACGCAGGCTACAGGGGATAGCTCAGTCGCACCATAACCCTCTAAGATAGAATGATTGAATTTTTTAAGAAACTCTTCGCGCACTTCCTCTTGAAGTTTTTCTGCACCCGCCACAACGAGCCGCAGGGAAGCAAGTGTCTCAGCTTTAATACGTGTGTTTTTAATATAAAGCCGGAAAAATGTAGAGGTGCCAAGCATTATTGTTGCTTGATGCTTAGCAATGGCATTTGCTGTGGCTACGGCATCGGTTGGGTCCGGATGACAGACAACCTTAATACCCTCAATTAAGGGCATAAACACTGTAGCGGTAAGTCCAAAAGCATGGAAAAGTGGCAGGTTTGCCAGTATAACGTCTTGCTCTTGAACTTTAAGTATTTCAATAAGTTGGTCGACATTAGTTAGGATATTCCGATGACTTAAGACAACTCCTTTGGGGGCATTTTCACTGCCACTGGAGAATAAAATCACAGCCGGGGATTCAGGATCAGTCTTGGTAAGGTAGCGTTTCTTTAAACTCTCTGCAGAAGAAAGTTTGCAACGCATTAAGGTAGAAAATTTCTGTAAAAAAGAAGTCTGTTTGCCCAGTTTTTCAAGCACAACAATATTAGCGCAGGCATCTAGCCAACTCGTATCTATGCCGCGAGCTTCTAATTTTTGTAAAAAACGCGAAGAAGTATAAATCGTTTTTACGTCTGCCTGTTGAATCGAAGATTTGATTGAATCCGTTGAGGCTGTGTAATTGAGGTTCAGTAAAGTTTTGCCGAGTAGCATGACAGCCATATTGCAAAGCATTGTGTGAGCACTGGTAGGCAATAGTGTGGCTATATTTTGTTCAGGACTGATTTTTTGAATATGGCTTGCAAGAATGATGCTGCCAGTTAGAGCTCGTATATTGGTAAGTTCAGTACCAAGCGTATCAATGATGAGATTCTCATCAGAAAAACCAGAAGATTTAGCGGCGTCTATCCAACGTTCGCCAATAGTTTTTATTTTTTTATTTACCGAGCCTTGAGTCAAGGCCAACCCCCTAATGTCTTCCAGCGATTGATGATAAGGCAAAATAGTTCCGCTGTCTTTTCTGCATCATATCTTGCTGAATGTGCTTCTTCAGAACTAAAGTCCAGGCCTGCAGCTTCACAAGCTCTGGACAATACTGTTTGGCCGTAGCTAAGAGCGGATAATGCTACGGTATCGAGACTTGAAAAAGGGTGGAAGGGGTTGCGATTAAGTTTGTGGCGTTCGGCTGCAGCTCGGATGAAGCCATGATCAAAATGCGCATTATGAGCCACCAGAATTGCACGCGTACAAGCTTCGGCTTTCATTTTTTTTCGAATATGCTTAAACATATCCGCAAAGACATCTTCCTCAGGGTGGGCAATACGCAGAGGATGATGCGGGTTGATACCAGTGAACTTGAGTGACGCTTCATCGAGATTGGCGCCCTCGAAGGGTTTTACATGATAAGAATGGGTTTCTTCGGGCACGAGTTCTTCATTTTCATTCATGCCGATGATCACAGCTGCCACTTCTAGTATCGCGTCAGTGTCTGAATTAAAACCTGCCGTTTCGAGATCTAAGACGACAGGCAGGTAGCCCCGAAAGCGCTTAGACAAAGGTGTGGATTTTTTAGCTTGGTTTTTTTCAGTCACTTAACACGGTCCACTTTATCTCTTCATTATTTCTAAGTGGCGTGACTTGCTGCGTACCTAAGCTATAAGAATTGGGCACTGACCAAGCTTTTTTCTCTAAGCTAATTGTGTCGGAATTCCTGGGTAAGCCATAAAAATCCGGGCCATTGAAAGATGCAAAAGCTTCAAATTTATCAAGCACACCCATATTCTCAAATACTTCGGCATAAAGCTCCAAGGCAGCGTGTGCACTGAAGCAGCCCGCACAGCCGCAAGCATTCTCTTTGGTGTGTGTTGCATGTGGTGCAGAATCTGTCCCCAAGAAAAACTTTTTGTTGCCGCTTGAGACAATATCAAGCAATGCTTGTTGGTGCTCATTGCGTTTTAAAATTGGCAAACAGTAGTAGTGGGGGCGAATACCTCCAACGAGCATATGATTCCTGTTGTAGAGCAAATGTTGCGGTGTAATAGTGGCTCCAATCTTAGCCGAGGATGTGCTAACAAAATCGACTGCTTCTTTAGTTGTAATGTGTTCAAGAACCATCTTAAGTTGATCGAAGCGCTTGACTACTTTGGTTAATATTTTATCGATAAATATTTTTTCTCTATCAAAAATATCGATTGAGGCAGCCGTTTCTTCGCCATGTAAAAGTAGGGGAAGGCCAACTTCACTCATGGTTTCCAAAGCATCGTAAATATTTTCGATATTAGTCACGCCAGAATCGGAGTTAGTCGTTGCTCCTGCAGGATATAATTTACATCCGAAAATTTGGCCAGACTCTTTGGCGCGAACTATTTCCTCAGCTTGGGTGTTATCAGTCAGGTAGAGAGTCATCAGAGGTTGAAAGGTGGATTGAGCTGGAAGTGCTTCCAAAATGCGCTGGCGATAGGCCAAAGCGGAATCCGTAGTGGTGACAGCAGGGACTAAGTTAGGCATAACAATTGCCCGACCAAAATAACGCGCTGTGTGTTGGACAGTATCTGCTAGAACATCGCCATCTCTTAAATGTACATGCCAGTCATCAGGGCGAGTGATTGTTAGTTTCTGCATAATTCTTTTATCGGTCACTTAAAAACGCAGCCAGTATATCAGTTTAGAAGCATTCCAGTAGTATTCACTAGTCTGGTAAGTGTTGAATGATTTCATTTTGGGGTTACAGAGCTGTACAATAGCTGCCTTTCAAAACAAGCGTTGCAGGAGTTTTCGATGGCGGACATTAACAAAGTGGTACTGGCCTATTCAGGTGGTCTTGATACCTCGGTAATTGTGAAGTGGTTACAAGATACTTATCAGTTCGAAGTTGTGACCTATACTGCTGATCTTGGTCAGGGCAAAGAGGTTGAGCCAGCCCGAGCTAAAGCCGAAGCGCTTGGTGTAAAAGAAATTTTCATTGAAGATATCCGTGAAGAGTTTGTACGCGATTATGTTTTTCCTATGTTTCGTGCCAACACTATATATGAGGGTGAATATTTACTAGGCACTTCCATTGCGCGTCCATTGATTGCCAAACGCTTGATAGAAGTTGCGGCTGAAACTGGTGCTGATGCTATCTCTCATGGTGCCACTGGTAAAGGTAATGATCAAGTACGTTTTGAAATGGGCGCTTATGCTTTAGCACCTGGTATTCAAATTATCGCCCCCTGGAGAGAGTGGGATCTGAACTCTCGTGAGAAGCTTATGGCTTATTGTGCAGAGCATAATATTGCAGTGGATCATGATAAAGGTAAGAAGTCTCCTTATTCGATGGATGCCAATTTACTGCATATCTCTTATGAAGGCGGAATATTGGAAGATCCTGCTTCAGAACCTGAAGAAGATATGTGGTTGTGGTCGGTTTCACCAGAAAATGCTCCTGATGAAGCGACTTATGTTGAATTGGAATTCTTGAAAGGTGATGTTGTCGCTCTTGATGGAGAAAAAATGTCACCTGCGACTGTGTTGGAAACTTTGAATAAGCTTGGTGGTGAAAATGGCATCGGTCGGGTTGATATTGTTGAGAATCGCTATGTTGGAATGAAGGCTCGCGGTTGTTATGAGACTCCTGGTGGTACTATTTTGTTGAAAGCGCATCGTGCAATAGAATCGATTACTCTTGATCGAGAGGCTGGGCATTTGAAAGACGAATTAATGCCGCGTTATGCCTCCTTGATATATAACGGCTATTGGTGGTCTCCTGAGAGAGAAGCTCTGCAGGCATTAATTGATCACACGCAAACATTTGTTAACGGTAAGGTGCGAGTGAAGCTTTATAAAGGTAATGTGGTTGTGGTTGGACGTGAGTCAGAAGATTCTTTGTTTGATGAGGATATCGCCACCTTCGAAGACGATGCTGGGGCTTATGACCAGGCAGATGCTGCAGGTTTTATTAAACTTAACGCCTTGCGTTTACGAACAGCCGCTTCTAGAAGAAAATCAAAATAGTACTTAAGAGCCGTTTAATACTTTATATAGCTTTCCATATCTAAAGCCGCAGCCTCTAAGAAACTGCGGCTTTTCTTTTGCCTATTTAACAGCCACAATATTGTTTCCCTCCGAAGCATAACAAAAGAGGAAAAACATGAGCGATGTTAAAAATCTGATATTAGAAAAAGCTGCTGGGAATGGCTTGCTGCATCGGCGCACATTTTTAAAAACGGGTGCTCTACTTGCAAGTGGAACACCTCTTCTAAGTGCCCAAGCAGCACCTCCAGAAGTTGATGCATGGAGCATGGAAGTGGGCAGGCCGCCGGAGCTCTATGGCAATCGTTCAAACTTTGAATCTGATGTGCTTCGCTTAGTGGGGAGTAGACCCCCAGCCTTGGGCGCTGGTGCATCACGGACGCCACTTGATAAGTTAGAAGGAATAATCACCCCCAGCGCTCTTCATTTTGAGAGGCATCACAATGGCATACCTGCTATTGATCCAGCACAACATCGACTATTAATTCATGGGCTTGTTGATAAACCGCTCATTTTTGATTTAGAAAGCTTAAGCCAGTATCCGCTGGTTTCGCGTATACAGTTTTTAGAATGTTCAGGAAACAGCAGGGCGCTTGATAGTGCTGAGCCAGTTCGTGGCACAGCTCAAAGCTTACATGGTTTACTTTCTTGCAGTGAATGGACGGGGGTTCCGTTATCTGTCTTACTCGAAGAAGCTGGTGTGAAACCAGAAGGTAAATGGGTACTCGCTGAAGGCTCCGACGCCGCTTTAATGACTCGAAGTGTGCCCATGCAAAAAGTAATGGATGATGCGATTGTTGCGCTTTATCAAAATGGAGAAAGGTTACGGCCTGGTAATGGTTATCCCATGCGTTTATTTCTTCCTGGTTGGGAAGGCAACATGAGTGTGAAATGGTTACGCCGAATAAAAGTGACAGCTGAGCCAACTATGACTCGCGATGAGACATCAAAGTACACGGATTTGCAGTCAGATGGCGTAGCCAAAATGTTTAGCTTTCAGATGGGAGTAAAATCGGTAATCACTTCGCCTTCGGGTCAACAACGAATGCGTGGTCCTGGGCTCTATCAGATTTCAGGTTTGGCATGGACTGGTGCGGGAAAAATAAGTCGTGTCGAGGTCTCAGCAGATGGTGGCAAAACATGGGGTGAAGCCGAACTCTCCGAACCCGTATTATCAAAAGCGCTGGTTCGTTTCAGAATGCCTTGGCGTTGGAATGGAAGAGAGGCTATTTTGCAGAGTCGAGCAATTGATGAAGCAGGGGCAATACAGCCGACTCGAGCCGTTATCCTTTCCGAGCATGGTTCTAACTATGGTTACCACAATCACGCTATCCAATCTTGGCAGGTTAATGAGAATGGGGAGGTTCATAATGTGTATGCCTAGAATTATTGCATTGTCTTTGTTGTGCTTTACCAGCCTTAGTTTTGCTCAAGAAGGTCCAGGATTGGGTGTGGAAGCTACACCGGAGCAATTGGCCGGATGGGATATCAGTATTGATCCCAGTGGCGCTAATCTGCCTGCAGGTTCTGGCTCTGTGCTTGAAGGTAAAGGTATCTTCTCCGTCAAATGCGCAGCTTGTCATGGCGTGAATGGGGAGGGTGCAACTAATGATCAATTGGTTGGTGGTCATGGTTCTTTAGTGACTGACAATCCGCTTAAAACTGTAGGGAGTTACTGGCCTTATGCCACAACAGTATTTGACTACATTCGAAGAGCAATGCCTTTTCAACAACCTGGATCTTTAAGCAATGATGAGGTCTACGCGTTAACGGCTTACTTGCTGGCTTTAAACGGAATTATCGATGATGAAGCTGAGATAAACGCTGAAAACCTAGTCAATGTCGAAATGCCTAACAAGGAAGGCTTTATCTGGGATTGGAACAATTAATTTGAGCTCAAATTTTTTGAGTAACTGGAGTCATAAGAATCAAATAAATATAGCCAGCTTGATAATAGCCGACACCCGCTTCTTTATATTTATGCTTAGAATATAGTTGTAAGTAAAAATCTCTTACAAATAACTTCAGTTGTTTTACTCATAGATTTTTTTCTTAAATTCACACAAATCTTCAATTACACAAGAGCCACAACGTGGTTTTCGAGCAATACAAGTATAACGGCCCTGTAAAATCAGCCAGTGATGCGCATCAAGCAAAAATTCTTCAGGTATAAACTTAACTAATTTTTTTTCGACCTCAAGAACGTTTTTCCCGGGCGCGATTCCAGTTCGATTAGAAACTCGAAATATATGCGTGTCTACTGCTATGGTGGGCTGACGAAAAGCAGTATTCAAAATAACATTCGCGGTTTTTCGTCCAACCCCTGGTAAAGCTTCAAGCGCTTCTCTGTCTTTCGGAACTATCGAGTTATGTTGTTCAATCAGTAATTTACAAGCAGCAATTATATTTTTAGCCTTATTGTTAAAAAGACCAATAGTCTTAATATATTTTTTTAGTCCTTCCACACCAAGCGCATAAATGGCCTCAGGAGTGTTTGCGACTGGGAACAATTTATCAGTGGCTTTATTAACCCCAACATCCGTTGATTGTGCAGATAAAGTTACGGCAACCAATAATTCAAAGGGCGAAGAGAATTTTAATTCGGTGGTTGGATTAGGGTTTTCAGCTCTTAGTCGAGTGAATATTTCTGTACGTTTTTCTTTATTCATTTTTTAGTAATTCATTTTAGATATCAGGCGGAAGAAAGTTTTTTTAGTATGGGTTAAATTTTTACAGCACCATCAGTAATGCTATCAGTGGGATTATTAGTGTGCGCATCAATCGATACTAAAAGTTTTCTTTGTTTAAATTTGCTGTCGATCCAGTTTTTCATAGCGAGTAAAAAGCCCATAAACAAAAATGCTCCCGGAGGCAGCAGAGCCAATAGGAAACCAGGATAGTCTGGAAATATTTCGAGCTCCCAGTTGTTTGCGAATGGTAACAAGAGCTCCATATTGGCGAACAAGCTTCCGGTGCCAAATAATTCTCGTAAGGCGCCTAGAATTACTAAAACTAAGGCGAAGCCAAGGCCCATAACTAGGCCATCAAATGCAGAGAGTAAAGGTCGATTCTTTGCCGCAAAGCTGACTGCTCTTCCAAGTATGGCGCAATTTGTGACAATTAGCGGAATAAAAATTCCAATGCTAAGGTATAAGGAATACGCATAGGCTTGCATCAGTATTTCAGCACAAGTTACAAAGCCTGCAATCAACATAACAAAGGCAGGCAAGCGAATTGCTGGGGTAACCTGATGGCGTATTAATGAGACGACCAAATTAGAACTTAACATAATAAGCATCGTCACCAGCCCAAGCCCCAATGCATTTACAATATTGGTACTCACAGCTAAAAGGGGGCAAAGTCCCAGTAGCTGAACCAGTGCTGGATTATTATTCCAAAGTCCGTTTTTGCTTAGTACTAATAATTCAGAAGTCATAAGCTCAATAGTTTTCCTTTATTCAGTTCATAAAACTGCAAAGCTAAATTTACGGCAATGACTACCGCTCTCGGTGTAATGGTTGCTCCAACAAATTGATCAAATTCACCACCGGATTTTTTTACCTGCCAAGTTGGTGTTTTGGTATTGCTTAGAGACTTCTCGTTAAAAGCGAGAATCCAATCAGATAATCTCAGGTCAATTTTATCACCCAAACCGGGAGTCTCTCGATGTTGCACAACTCGAACCCCACTTATGCTGCCGTCAATATTAATGCCTAACAATAATTCAATATCGCCGTTATAACCGTCTCTAGCTATCACTGGGAAAATGAATCCGCTAATTAAATGGTTCTGCCGCGCGATATAAAAGTTACTGTTTTCTCTAAGGCCTAGTAATTCAATTTTGTCGAAGTTATTCGCCTCTGGGTCTAAAGATATGCTGTCGGTAATTAAGTCATTGTCGTGCTTGCTAGTGGGCATCAAAGTAGCCAGAGTTTGGCGTTGCGCGGCAAGTTTTTGTGCTTCAATTTGTTCTTCACTGCTGTTGTATATGAGCGCTAAAGTTAAACCAACCACTACCGCAAAGCTTGCCAGTATTAAGCTGTTTTTGACTATAGAA
This sequence comes from Pseudohongiellaceae bacterium, assembly GCA_965662565.1. Lineage (GTDB taxonomy): Bacteria > Pseudomonadota > Gammaproteobacteria > Pseudomonadales > Pseudohongiellaceae > UBA5109. The sequence continues at coordinate 11,131 of CBFIHS010000031.1, forward strand.
TGAGTCAGCTCGCTTTTCATCGTTCTTTAGCTTCGTCCGATTGGTCGAGCGCTTTCGGCTGCGTGTAGTAATCGATAAATGGCGCTGCAAAATTTCCTAATAAAACACCAAAGGCGATGCCGTCAGGGTATGCTCCCCAGACTCTAATCACATAAGTAACGACGCCGATTAAGACGCCATAAATAATTCTTCCTTTTGGAGTGGTGGATGCTGATACCGGATCGGTGGCAATAAAAAAAGCGCCAAGCATGGTGCCAGCACCAAATAAATGCATTAAGGGTGAACCGCCACTGACTGAGCTTCCGTTGTCATAAAAGAGGGCCGAAAGTAGGGCTAATGTGGCTAACATGGAGAGCGGAATTTGCCAGCCGATAATGCGCTTATAAAGCAGTAAAAAACCACCCAAGAGAAATGCTGCATTTACCCACTCCCAGCCTATACCAGCGAGCTTACCAAAGCTGGAATTGCTCTGCCAAAACTCACTTACCAGCATGCCGCCGCGCTCATTACGGAATAAATCCATGGCACTTGCTCCCGTATAGGCGTCTACTCTGGCAGGGGCATTAGTGAAAATAGCGGCTAAGGAATCCATAAAGCTTGGAGTACCTGCAAGCGCATCAGGCCTGATCCAGTTGGTCATTTCAATTGGGAATGCAATAAGTAAAACAACATATCCAACCATCGCAGGATTGAAGAGGTTTTGACCTAATCCTCCGTATAAATGTTTAGCAATAACGATCGCAAAGAAGATGCCAGTTACTCCAATCCACCAAGGAGTGGTGGGTGGAATGCATAGCCCGAGCAATACAGCAGTTACTACGGCACTATAGTCTTTCAGGTGAAACATAATCTGACGTTGTCGCAAAGTTAGAATCAGAGCTTCAAAGCCAAGTGCCCATGCACTCAACCAGATTATATTCAGCAGCGTGCCCCAGCCAAAAAATACAGTCATCGTAAGTAAGCCAGGAACACAAGCTAGCAATAACCACAACATGATTTGGGATGTTGAGAGTACCTGATGGCCCTTGCGCAGTTTAATTTTTCTCGTTGCCATTAATGAAGATCCTTTTGATTTGGCTGCTTGGTTTGTTTTGGCTTTTTCGATTGGGCACGTGCCAGTGCGGCTTGAATCAGATCGCTTGATTTGGTCTTAGCCTTGGCTAACTCGGCTCTTTTTTGGCGGCGTAATTCTGCCTCGGCTTTTTCTTGTTCTAAGCGTTGTTCTCGATAATCGAAACGTTGGCGAAAATAGTCTGCTTTCTCTTGCTTGGTTTCGAGTTCGGCAATTTCAGATTTGGCTTGCTGGTAATACTGCACAAGTGGAATGTGGCTGGGACAAACAGCATTACACAGTCCGCATTCAATGCAGTCCATTAAACGATGATCTATTGCTTTATCGTAGTCTTTACCTTGGGAGTACCAAAGTAATTGTTGTGGTAATAAGGCGGGAGGGCATACATCGACACAAAGACCACAACGAATACAAGCTTGTTCACTTAAACTCTTTTCGGGTGGTGATTTTAACTCGTGCTGCTCAAGGTCTACTAAGTCGATGCAATCTACTGGGCAAGGTGGGATGCAAAGTTCACAGCCTGTACATTCTTCGGCAATTACTGTGTGCATTTTTTGAGATGCGCCTACAATTGCGTCTACCGGACAGGCTTGGATACAAAAAGTACAGCCGATGCATTCCTCTTCACGAATCACAGCTAGCTTAGGCTTGTCTTCTTTTTTGTCCGAGTCCAGAGGTATCGCTTCTAGGTTTAGTAAATTTGCTAAATCGACAATGGTAGTCTGGCCGCCTGGCGGGCAAAGGTTGATTGCTTCTGATTTTTCAGCGATGGCTTCGGCATAAGGTTTACAACCAGGATAGCCACACTGTGCGCATTGAGTCTGTGGTAATAAGGCATTGATTTGTTCGATAACGGGATTCGTACTTACTTTAAATTTCTGGGCGGCATAGCCAAGCAGAGCGCCAAAGAAAATAGCTAATACAAGAAGGGTAAATAGTGGAGCTAGTAGGCTTATCATTATCAAATCAGGCCAGTGAAGCCCATAAAAGCTAAAGACATTAAGCCGGCTGTTAGCATGGCAATTGCAGAACCCTTAAAAGGCATAGGGACATCAGCGGATTCTAATTTTTCCCGCATGGCCGCGAACAATACGAGCACCAAGGAAAAACCAAAAGCAGCACCAAAGCCGTAAAAGATAGATTCAATAAAAGTGTTGCCCGCATTCACATTAAGTAATGCAACACCAAGCACAGCACAGTTAGTGGTGATAAGAGGCAGAAAAATCCCCAAAACCTTGTGCAGCAAAGGTGAGGTTTTGAGCATGAGCATTTCAGTGAAATTTACCAAAGCGGCAATTACCACAATAAAAGCGATAGTTCTTAGCCAGGTTATATCCAGTGGCAGCAAGATGTATTGGTAAACCAGATAGGAAATCATCGAAGCTAATGTAAGTACAAAAGTCGTTGCTGCAGACATGCCTATGGCGGTTTCAACCTTGTTGGATGAGCCCATAAAGGGGCAAAGCCCAAGGAACTGAACCAGAACAAAATTGTTTACCAAAATTGCGCTGATCAGAAGAATGATA
>CBFIHS010000031.1:13738-22873 GCA_965662565.1 Pseudohongiellaceae bacterium
GATAAGTTCGTTCATAACAGCGTTCTCATTTACTGACGCTCAATGAGTTCAATCATATAGCCATCGGGGTCTTTAACGAAGGCGATAACAGTGGTGCCATGCTTCATTGGGCCTGCTGGTCTAACCACATCGCCACCTTTGGCTGAAATCTCATCGCAGGTTGTATAGGCATCATCAACAGCAATAGCGATATGGCCATACGCGTTGCCAAGCTCATAAGAGTTGGTTTCCCAGTTATGCGTTAACTCCAGTACGGTGTTTTCACTTTCATCGCCATAGCCTAAAAAGGCAAGTGTGAACTTACCTTCAGGAAAATCTGTTTTTCGAAGTAAATCCATTTTGAATATTTCTGTGTAAAATTGAACCGATTTTTCTAAGTCGGTCACCCTGAGCATGGTGTGAAGAAGTCTCATATAAGCCTCGTATTGTTCTTATGGTGTTCACTTGATTGAGTAATCTGTTGAAAGAGCGCCTAGCGGAATTATGCCAATAATGAGAAACTTTCTCTATGCTAGATATTCCAAGTAATCAAATAGACCTCTGGCTTGTAGAAGACTCTCAAGTTGAAGCCACTGCTATCGATGAGGTTTTACTAGCCAAATATCTCACTTTGCTCAATAAAGAAGAGCAGCAACGTTACGAGCGTTTACTTTTCCCAAAGCACAAAAAGCAGTTTCTGATCAGTCGAGCCTTGGTGAGGACTTCATTAGCGCAATATTTGGATGAAGCACCAGAGGACTTGGTTTTTACTAAAAATGCCTATGGTAAACCTAGAGTTGGTACTGCTAATAAAGACCTGAAAATTAACTTCAATTTATCGCATACGGATCATTTTAGTGTTTTGGCTGTGTCCAAAGAAAGCGAGATTGGTGTAGATACTGAATTTCTGACTCGCCAGGTCGATATTTTGAAATTAGCCCAACGGTATTTCTCAGAAAGTGAAACTTCAGATATTGAAAGCCTGGAAGCTAGCCTACTTAATGAGCGTTTCTTTTGCTTATGGACTTTAAAAGAGGCTTACATAAAAGCCTGCGGCATGGGTTTGGCAATTCCTTTAAAGGATTTTAGTTTTCATTTTAACAACAAGAATATTGCAATCAGTTTTTCTGAGGAACGAGACGATAGCCCTGAATTTTGGAGCTTATGGCAGTTTATTTACAAAGATGGTTTCCAGATAGCTTTAGCGTCCAAGGATGAAAAGCAAAATTCAGCTCACAATACAAAGCTTCTCATTCGAAGTGGTGTGCCCCTTGCAGGCTACGAATTTTATGAAGCAAAAGATATTTATTGTTCAGAATAAATCTCAAGTTCAAACCCTGATTTATGATCTTTGTTCGAGATTTAAAATAGATAAGAAAAGTTAGCTCTTGTTGCTTATAACTTTTATACTGTTTTGAAAATTATAATAATTAGCTAGGAAAATAATAATGCCAAAATTTATCCGTTTTTCTCTTTTGTTTTTTTTAGTTTCTTTTGCCGTCCCAAGTTTTTCTGCAGATCCCGAATACACAAGCATCAAATTTGAGATGGATTTTTCCAAACCTGCTGAAGAAGTCTGGGCTAAAATTGGAGGCTATTGCGATATCGCTGAGTGGTTGGAAATTGATTGTGTCATCACATCAGGTGATGGTGGTATAGGGACAGTTCGAAAACTGGTTGGGGGCAGAGTCACTGAGATAATGGTTGCCTTAACTGATTTGTCTTATGGTTACGGACAGCCAGCGGTAGAGGGGGAATTCTACAATCACTATCATGGTTTTATGGAAGTAAAACCGGTCTCTGATTCAAGCTCGAAAATACTTTATACCTTGGTCTACGATGCTTCTAACCTAAATGCTGAAGAAGCTGAAGCTGATATCTCCAGAAGACGGGCATTAATTGGCGGTGGTATAGCCAATATGAAAAAGTTAGTAGAAGCGCCTGAATAAGCCTTGTTAAAAGTATAAGTCGCAGGTCTCTGTTGGAGCTCTTACTAGGGCCTGCTTAGTGACCCTCCTAGGACAGTAACTATGTTGAGCTGGCTCTCTAAAGATCATATCGTTGCCTCGTCAGATTTTAACCGTTGGAAAGTTCCGCCTGCCTCAATTGCCATTCATCTGTGCATTGGATCGGTCTATGCGTGGAGTATTTATAATTTACCTTTAACCAGAGCGCTAGGTGTTGTGGCGCCTTCTGCCAATGACTGGAGTCTGCAAGATGTCACTTGGATATTTTCCGTAGCAATTGTTTTTTTAGGGCTCGCTGCAGCTTTTGCAGGGCGCTGGCTAGAAAGAGTTGGTCCGCGCATGGTTGGCGTGGTGGCAGCACTTTGCTGGGGTGGTGGTTATCTGATTGGGGCTTTAGGAGTGTGCCTGCACCAGCTTTGGCTGCTGTATTTAGGTTATGGCGTAATTGGCGGCTGTGGTCTGGGTTTGGGCTATATCTCTCCTGTTAGTACTTTAATACGTTGGTTTCCTGACCGAAGAGGAATGGCTACAGGTCTAGCTATTATGGGCTTTGGCGGTGGCGCCATGATTGCTTCTCCGCTGAAACGATTTTTTATTCAGTTTTTTTTATGAAGCACCCGAATATTTGGGTACTGCAGATCAGTTAAATTTGATAACCGAAGCAGGTCGCCGTTTTGTCGAGCGCGCAGGTGAGCAAGTTGAAGTAGTTGTTATTGGTGCGAATGATGTCGCCAGTATGATGGTGTCTGGACCAGAAGGGGTTTATCTACTTGGAACAGGTTCTATCGGAGTTGGGCAAACCTTTTTAGTCTTGGGGCTACTGTATTTCGTAGTTATGTTATTAGCAGCATTCTCTTATCGCGTTCCTGCGGAAGGTTGGCAGCCAAAAGCTTACGTGGCGCCAACGGCAGAATCTGAAAAACGCAGTATGGTGACGATCCATAATGTGGATATCGATGAGGCCATGAAAACGCCTCAGTTTTATCAGCTCTGGATTGTGTTGTGCATGAATGTGTCTGCAGGAATTGGAGTGCTTGGTGTTGCCAGCACCATGATGCGAGAAATTTTTGGCACCACATTGCCGACCATTGTTGATGGCGCTTTTGCGGCAACTTATGTCAGTATGATTAGTGTTTTTAATATGCTGGGTCGATTCATCTGGGCCAGTTCTTCAGACTACATTGGACGAAAAAATACCTATTGGATTTTCTTTGCATTAGGCATTGTTTTGTACTGCTCGGTTCCTTTTGCTGCTCAACAAGTAAGTGCCAACCCTGCTGTCACCTGGCTGATTTTATTTTACGGCTCGACCATGATTATTTTTACGATGTATGGAGGTGGCTTTGCTACGATCCCAGCTTATCTAGCAGATGTGTTTGGCACTAAATTTGTTGGAGGGATTCATGGACGCTTACTTACCGCTTGGAGTATCGCTGGGGTTTTGGGGCCGCTTGCGATCACCTCTTTACGTGAATCAGCAATCTCACGAGCGATTACCGATATTAGCAGTCAGATCAGCCCAGCGGCTTTTCAAGCTCAGTTTGGGGCTAATATAGACCAGCTTGATCAACTGGTTGCGGCTCAAACCGTCACGCTTGCTCGTTTAATGGAAATTGCACCAGAAGGCACGCTTGATCCGACACCCAGTCTCTACAACTCGACCATGTATCTTATGGCTTTGATGTTGGTAATTGGTATGCTGAGTAATTACTTAATGAAGCCGGTAAAAGAAAAACATTACCTTAAAGAATAAATTTTAAACGTTTAATTAAAAATTAAGTTAAAAACTGCTCTAGTTCTGAACTTCACTTTGACAATTCCAACACAAAGCGAATTGGCCGTCGTTTTCTTCGTCACAACTTTTACACTTCCATGGGGCTTGGGCTTGAGGGTGCTGAATTTCGTTCTCAATAATATGTAGCGCGCGCTCATAGTCTTCATCATTGACTACCCATAGCTCTAATAAAGTATTGCCGATACCAAATTCTGCGCCCATGGTATTGCCAAAATCATTTTTTATGTGGCATTCAATACCGTGCATGCTTAAGATATTTTTTACTGAATAGACCAAGCCTCGGTTTTCATGCTTGTAGCTTAAGCGCATAGTGATTTAGTAGTCAGTTTTTGGATTCAAAAAGCAAAATAAAAGTAGCTTAAGAAAGCTTTGTTCCACAGTAATAACAGTTTTCCTTGTGAGCGGGAACCACTCTATTGCAAGAAGAGCACGTTGTGGTTTCATTAGCGCGTTGCTCGATTTCTTGTTTGAGTGAGGTGACTTTTTCTTCTAAGGCTTCGTCATTTAAATCGCTTCTTTCTTTTAAGAGTTCCCACAAGGCTTGATTTGTAAAGCGTAATTCTTTGAAACGATTTTCAAGCTGATCCAAGCGAATGTTCACGGCAGCCAGCTCGCGTGCAGTTTTATCAACTTTGTTTTTGGTTTCAGCTCCCGCAGAGCCACCGATGCCTGGAATTAATGCCATAAGGCGACTCCTGTTCTACAATTCTTACTTACGCATTTTTGCTGTCTTAATTTCCTATGTCTTCAGGTCGAATGAGTTTGACTAACTTTCCAGAATAAAGTTTTAGTTCTTCAAAGCTATCCGGAAACTCTATCTGAGCAATAGTGGCCGTTGTCATTAATTTACCGTGGGGGCTACGCATGGATTCGGTCTCAGGGCACAAATATTTTAGCAGATCATCTAAGCCTGGATTATGGCTAACCAGCATGAGTGTGTCGTGTTGTTTTAATAGTTTTGTAGCTTCTGCCAGAAGGGTGTGAGAATCAGCATGATATAGCTCATCATTCCATGAGATAGAGCTGGGGGCTAATTCTAACTCTGAACAAATATTGACAATGGTTTCACGGGTGCGTTCGGAAGGTGAGCTGCTAATAAAGTCGGGGCTTAAATTATATATATTTAAGTATTTTCCAACTAGAAAGCTGTCTTTTTTTCCGCGCTCGTTAAGTGGTCGGTCAAAATCAACTACGTGAGTCGACCAATCTGATTTTGCGTGTCTAAGTAGAAATAGCTGCTTGGGCATTTCCTGCTTCTCCTTAGGTTTCCCCAGTGTTTCTTTTAGAGAATACTATGAGAAGACAGGATAAGACATTAAAAAGTTAATCAATAAAAATTACGTGATTCTTGAACCTGCTTTGGCGCCGGCATGTGGCTCTAGTAGATAAATCTCTTTGCCATCGCCAGCTGCTAAAATCATTCCTTCAGAAACACCAAACTTCATTTTTAGCGCTTTAAGATTAGCTACTAAAACAGTGTACATGCCGTTCAGGTCTTCCGGTTTGTAAGCCGATTTAATCCCTGAAAAGACAGTACGAGTCTCAGCTTCACCTTCTGAGTTCAAGCCTAAGTCGAGAGTGATTTTTAGTAGCTTGTCAGCTCCTTCTACGTGTTCAGCTAGAATAATTTTCGCAATCCTGAGGTCGACTTTGGCAAAATCAGGGAACTCAATTTCATCTGAGATTGGGTCTTTCGCTAGAGGACTATCCACTGTGGCTTCAAGTGCTTCAGTTTCTGGCTTGGTTTCTTCACCTAAACTGGCTTTGCTGGCTTCAATCATGGCTTCTACCTTATCAGCTTCTACTCGAGTCATGAGGGGTTTGAACTTAGTGATTTCATGATCGAGTAAGAGTTGTTGTGAGTCTTCCCACTGCAGAGCAGGGACGTTTAGGAATTCTTCGACTTGTTTTGCCAGGGCTGGCAGTACAGGTTTTAGATAAATAATAAGAAGGCGAAATAAATTAATGCCAGTTGAGCAAATATTTTGTACATCTTGGGATTGCGGATTTTCTTTTGCTAAGACCCAAGGAGTTTTATCCGCAATGTATTGATTCGCTTTATCAGCTAAAGTCATGATTAAGCGAATGGCTTTGCTAAATTCACGGTTTTCATAAAATTCGGCTATTGCAGTGGCGGCCTCCTGACACTCTTTAATTAGTTCAGGCTCAGAGTTTTGCTTAGCCAGTCTGCCAGCAAAGTTTTTGTTAATGAAGCCAGCGCATCTGCTGGCAATATTGACCACTTTTCCGACCACATCAGAATTTACTCGCTGCACAAAATCATCCAGATTAAGGTCTAGGTCGTCTGGGTTGCTACTGAGCTTGGCAGCAAAGTAATAGCGCAAATACTCAGGGTTAAGAAACTGTTTATAGGTTTCGGCCATAATGAAAGTACCGCGCGACTTAGACATTTTTTGCGCATTGACTGTGAGAAAACCATTTACAGAAATGCCTGTTGGTGTTCTGAATTCAGCAGTCTTTAACATGGCTGGCCAGAATAAAGCGTGAAAATTAATAATGTCTTTGCCAATAAAATGCCAAAGCTCATAGTTCGATGCAGCACTCCAATAGTTATCAAAATTGAGATCTTCACGACTTTCACAAAGTTTTTTGAAGCTTGCCATGTAACCAATCGGCGCATCTAACCAAACATAAAAATACTTACCGGGTTCACCCGGAATCTCAAAACCAAAATAGGGGGCATCTCGACTGATATCCCACTCCTGCAAACCGCTGTTTAACCATTCAGCTAATTTGTTGGCAACTTGAGTCGGCAAAGTGCCGCTGCGGGTCCAGCCTTTTAAGAAATCGCTAAAGTCAGGCAAAGCGAAAAAGAAATGCGTGGAATCTTTTTTAACGGGAGTTGCGCCCGAGATCGTTGAGCGGGGATTAATTAAGTCGGTTGCGTTGTATGTTGAGCTGCAGACTTCACAGTTGTCGCCGTATTGATCTTCCGCCTTACATTTTGGGCATTGCCCTTTAATAAAGCGATCCGATAAGAACAGGCCTTTTTCTGGGTCATATAATTGAGTGATCGAGCGCTCACTGATATGACCTTTGGCTTTACAGCGTTCATAAATTAAAGAAGACAACTCTCTGTTTTCTTCGGAGTGCGTGCTGTGATAGATATCAAAATCAACCATAAAGTCAGCAAAGTCGCGCTGATGCTCTTGGTTCACGCTGTCGATGAATTCTTCAGGGCTTATGCCCGCTTTTTCAGCGCTGAGCATAATACCAGTGCCATGAGCATCATCAGCACAAACATAAGTGCATTGATTGCCTTGCAGACGTTGGAAGCGTACCCAAATATCAGCTTGTATATAACCCAGTAGATGTCCTAAATGAATCGGACCATTAGCATAGGGCAGGGCATTTGTGACTAGAATATTTCTTTTTTTCAAGTTGCTCTCAATTTCTGCTTTAGTTAAATTTATGATTTATTAATTTTTAGTTTTAAATTTTTCTTTACCGAGTCTTTGTGCCGATCATTTTAAAACAATCCCTCGATCTGAGCATTAGAATTAACGGTAATCTTCTCGGCAGCAGGAATTTTAGGCAGGCCTGGCATGGTCATAATGTCGCCGCAGACAGCAACAATAAACTCGGCTCCGGCTGATAATCTTAGTTCACGAATTGGTACAATGTGATACGTAGGCGCTCCCATTAATTTAGGGTCGGTAGAAAAACTGTACTGTGTCTTTGCCATACAAATTGGGAACTTAGGGTATTGCTCCTGATAGCTTTCAAATTGTTGCATGACTTTAGCATCGGCTGTGATTTCGGCTGCGCCATAAATTTCCCGAGCAATAGTTTCTGCCTTTTCCCAGAGTGAAATGTGATCAGGGTAAAGATAGTTAAATTGGCTTGGATATTTTTCTATAAGCTCAACAACTTTGGTAGCGAGTTCTTCTGCGCCAGCTCCACCTTCAGACCAATGCTTACAAACACAAACTTTGACCTTAAGCTCTTCACAGGCGGCCTCAACAAGCTTAAGCTCTGCTTCGGTATCATCATCGAAATGGTTAATTGCAACAATCTTTGGAACGCCAAATTTAGTAATGTTTACAAGGTGACGTCGAAGATTCGCCAAGCCAGCAGCCAGGGCTTCGAGGTTTTCTTCTTTTAGTTTGTCTTTGCTAACTCCACCGTGCATTTTGAGAGCACGAATAGTTGCTACTACTACGGTGGCATCTGGCTTTAAATCGGCTTTACGGCATTTAATATCGAAGAATTTTTCAGCGCCTAAATCAGCACCAAAACCAGCTTCGGTGACCACGTAATCGGCTAATTTCAATGCTGTATTAGTTGCAATAACTGAATTACACCCGTGTGCAATATTGGCAAAAGGGCCGCCATGAATAAAGGCAGGAGTGGCTTCCAAAGTTTGAACCAAATTAGGCTGCAGGGCATCTTTTAATAATGCGACCATTGCACCATCAGCCTTTATATCTTTTGCGGTGATAGGCTTTAGATCGCGAGTCGTGCCAACCACTATATTCGCTAAGCGAGCTTGTAAATCTTCGAGGTCAGTTGCAAGGCAAAAGATAGCCATGATCTCAGAAGCCACAGTAATATCGAAACCACTTTGCCGGCTAAAGCCATTGCCAGTGCCGCCAAGACCAATAGCGATATCACGTAGGGCTCGATCATTAATATCCACTACTCGACGCCAAGTAATCCTTCGGCTATCAAGACCCAGTTCATTTGACCAATGAATGTGATTATCTATCAAAGCGGCTAACAAGTTATGGGCGGCACCAATAGCATGAAAGTCTCCGGTAAAATGCAGATTAATATCTTCCATTGGAACGACTTGAGAGTAGCCCCCGCCAGCGGCTCCACCTTTCATCCCAAAACAGGGTCCTAGGCTTGGTTCACGCAAGCATATGGCGGTTTTCTTGCCAATCCGGCTTAGGGCATCACCAAGCCCAACCGAAGTGGTGGTTTTGCCTTCGCCTGCGGGCGTTGGGGATATGGCGGTTACCAAAATTAACTTACCATTTTGGTTCTCTTTTAGAGACTTGATAAAGTTGTAATCAACTTTTGCTTTGGTAGGCCCATATTGATAAATAGAAGAGCTGGGAATATTAAGTTTTGCACCAATATCGCTAATAGGCTGAGTGCTTGCAGCTTGAGCGATCTGAATATCTGATGCTTGTGTCATGGGGGCCTCAAAAAAATGGCGAGAAACGTGTGAAGCTGCCGATTCTAGCAGCTTTAAGTGCCTTTTTTAACCAAAAGAATTTTTGATTATCTCTAATAGGGCCAGTTAAGAGTGCTTAGTTTGTAGACTTTAACTGGAACTAAAAAGGATGTTGGAAATACAGAACTATAAAAAGACTTAGCAGGCTAGTCCTGTTCTCTTTAAGCTTTGTCTCACTTGAACCTGTAAAA
>CBFIHS010000032.1:0-22783 GCA_965662565.1 Pseudohongiellaceae bacterium
CCTTGGGCATTTGCGATTGTTGTCCCGCCGTCATAAACACCTGTTAGCAAGGAGCCTGCGTCAATAACTGCTTCGTGAGTGGTTCCACGGATACCAATGCTGGCATACTGCGTGGATACTTCATATTGATCGTCGTCGCCCTCACCAATAGTTCCAGAAATAGTGCGAAAGCCTCCGCGTACCATTTCCATTATGGCACTGTCTGCAGAGCCGCCAGGCCCGTCTGAGTTGTATTCAGCGAATAAAAACTCTGTATCAGCTTTGAAAGATATTTGTGCAGAATCAACCATTCTCAGTTGAGCAAAGCCATTGGGCCCAGTTATCACAGTATCGCCCACAAAAATATCGGAACGCCTTCTTAAGGTTCTGACGTCGCCACTGTCATTCCGAGCAGTTACAGATCATGTTGTTGAAAGGACTCGTCCAATTACAAGGTTTTCTTGGGCGTAAGCAGTGTTTACTAAAGAACTAGTAATCAAAGAAAATAATAAGAGTGCGAAAAGAGCGCTGTTGGATATAAAGCTGAGGGATATTGACTTTGGCATTGAGCTGCTTCCTGAAAAATTGTAAGCCGTATACTTGTTAGCTGTCTGTCTTTATATAGAATTTAGGACGATGATGCCGCATAACTTAAGGATAAATTGCCAACTGGTTCAAAATTAGCATTCTTCATGAATTTACATTTATTTCAAGTGCTTAGCCTTAACTTTTATTGTTAGGGCTTATTATTTCTATAATTTACATTAGATAATTTAAATAAGCCACTGATTATAAGTGATTAATTTTCAGTGCGTTTATTTCCAGCAAGCTTAATTCACCATTGCTTTCATTTCCAATAGTGATAGCTAGAGCCTCGAATTCATTAGGCGCTAACTGAATTACCTGAAGGATCTGTCCTACAGCTTTTTTATTTTCTGAACACAAAGTCATTAGCTTATCAGGTGCTTCGTTGCTGTGAATCTGTATGCGCTTAAGTCTCTTCTTAGACTTTCCTCTGTAGTGCATTCTGGCGACAATTTCTTGCCCTGTGTAACAGCCCTTAGTAAAGCTTATGTGTCCTAGAAGATCATAATTCAGTTCTTCGGGTGTATACAGGCTGCTATCTTCAGGTTTCATGTAGTACAAACCAAGTTGCTGATCAAGCAGGGTCCAGTCTTGTGTATTTGTCTCAGTCATTTCATCTAATAACAGGTGAAAATCTTTATTCTGATTCCTGTTGTCTAACCAGAGTTCAAAACGTTGCTGAGTTTTATCAACAAGCCTTATATAGTGTTCATTAAGCTGGATGACTTGCCTGTCTTCCGAAGGCCACCCGTTGATAATCTTCGTTAGAGAGTGCTGGATTTCGGGGCCATAAAAACCTTTCCTTAAATACCTATCTGAGGCTTTGGTGATTTCGACCTTATAGAAGACGCTGTATTTTTCTAAGTGGTTTATAAGAATGTCCCCTAAACCCTTTTCCATTTCGAAAAAATAATCGTCATTTAAATGCCAAACTGTAAAGCTGGCGATAACTCTACCCTTGTTATTACAAACACAGCCGAGGCAGCTATCTGGAGAATTCAGGCTACTTAGATCACAGGTGAGCTGACCTTGAAGGAATTTTACGCTATCCTTGCCAGAAACCAGAACAAGATCGCGATTATCTAAACTTACGTAATAATTTTTCATGACCTTATTATAAGGTCACTCAACAAGCTAACAAGGAAAATATGGTCACTGAAGTAGAATTAAAAAGAATGTGGTGGCATAGCCGCCGAGGTATGCTCGAATTGGATTTACTACTAGTCCCTTTTGCTGAAGGTAAACTAAAAGTTATTGATGAGAGTAAGCAGCTTTTATATGAGCTCTTATTAAAAGAAGAGGATCAAGATTTATTCACTTGGTTGATAGAAAAAGAAGTCGCACCTAAAGCAGAGTTGCGAGAAATAGTTGAAATCATTTTAGACAGATGACGTTTGAGCTAAAGCTCAGAAACTAAATAATCCTGTTGGTAGAAATTGTTGGGGATTAACACAGTATCTTGTAGCTGTTCTAAAAGTTCGGGGTAGTCTAAGGTATAGTGCAAGCCTCTGCTTTCTTTTCTTGATATCGCCGAGTTGATGATAAGTTCAGAAACTAGCGCCAAATTTCGAAGTTCAAGCAGGTTTTTGCTGATTCTGTAGTTGCTGTAGTATTCGAAAATTTCTTTTCTTAGGAGCTGAATCCGGTTTGCTGCACGCTGCAAGCGTTTATCTGTTCTCACAATTCCAACGTAATCCCACATCAAGCGCCTAATTTCGTCCCAGTTATGGGAAATGACGACATCCTCGTCTGAGTCGGTCACCTGACTTTCGTCCCATTGTGGGATGTTTTCGAAAATAGAAGTTTGCTTAAGTTTACTCTTAATATTTTCAGCAGAAGAAAAAGCAAAGACAAAACACTCAAGTAGCGAGTTGCTCGCCATTCGATTTGCGCCATGCAGTCCAGTAAAACTAGTCTCTCCTATAGCATATAGGTTGGTGACGTCTGTTTGGCCGTCTTTGTCTACCATTACTCCGCCACAACTGTAATGCGCGGCAGGCACTACAGGAATTTGCTCAGTGCAAATATCGATACCTAGTTTGAGGCATTTCTTATGAATACTCGGAAAATGATCAAGAATAAACTCTTCGGATTTATGGGTTATGTCTAAATAAACACAATCGCAACCTAAGCGCTTCATTTCAGAATCAATTGCCCTCGCAACAATATCTCTGGGTGCCAACTCTGCGCGTTCATCATAAGAAGGCATGAAACGTTCCCCACTAGGGAGACGAAGTATTCCGCCTTCACCTCTAACAGCTTCGCTGATTAAAAAAGTTTTAGCCTGAGGGTTATGCAAGCAGGTAGGATGAAATTGATTGAACTCCATATTGGCGGTTCTGCATCCAGCTCTCCAGGCCATGGCGATACCATCACCGCTGGCTCCATCAGGGTTGGAAGTATAGAGATAAGTTTTACTGGCGCCTCCAGTGGCTAGAACAACAAAACGAGCTCTGTAGGTGTGAATGGCGCCAGAGTCTAGGTCTAAGATATAGGCTCCCACGCAACGATTAGTTTTTTCGCCCAACTTTTGAGTTGTAATAAGGTCAATTGCAACTGTGTTGGTTTTTACAGTAATGTTAGGGTTGTTTAAGACTTTTTCAGAAAGGCTTTTAAAGATGGCTTTGCCGGTTGCATCGGCTGCGTGAATAACTCTTCGGTGACTATGGCCGCCTTCTTGTGTTAAGTGAAAGTCAGAAAACGTTGAGAAATTGCTCGATGGAGTAGGGCTTTCATCATTTTTTT
Organism: Pseudohongiellaceae bacterium; assembly: GCA_965662565.1. GTDB lineage: Bacteria > Pseudomonadota > Gammaproteobacteria > Pseudomonadales > Pseudohongiellaceae > UBA5109. The sequence goes on from CBFIHS010000032.1 coordinate 3,310, forward strand.
GCAATCGACTGAAATTCACTCCTTGTTGCATTAGCCATTCGATAGCCTCTGGACCTTTGGATACAACTTGTTCGACGATATCTTTATGGCACAATCCAGCACCAGCTATGAGTGTGTCTTCAATGTGTGAAGTTTCGCTATCCTTCTCATCTAAAACTGCAGCAATTCCACCTTGAGCATAATAAGTACTTCCTTGCTGCAGGGAACTTTTTGATAAAATAGTTACCTTACAAGTGTCAGCAATTTTTAAAGCTAGGCTCAAACCAGCAGCACCACCGCCTATGACAAGTACGTCGTGATTGCTGTATGCTTCTGTTGAATTGTGTTTTTTCATTGTATTGAAGGGCATGATGGGCTTGGAGTTGCATTATTTTACCTTGTTAATGCTTGATCTGTAAGCAAGATTAGTAATAACAAGATTATTATTTTAAGGATAACAATCGTGGTATTAGCTGCTGATAGTAAGCAAACTGACGAACAGTTAGTGAAACAGGTCGCCAAAGGCAACAAGCATGCCTTTGACTTGTTAGTTTTGCGCTATCAGCACAGAATTTTAGCTTTGGTTTCTCGCTTTGTCCGAGACCAAAGTGAGACTGAAGATGTTTGTCAGGAAGCATTCATAAAAGCCTATAAAGCAATCCCTAGATTTAGAGGAGACAGTGCTTTTTATACTTGGCTCTATCGAATAGCCATAAATACGGCTAAGAATCATCTCGTTACCAAAAGCAGAAGGCCTCCGGGGACAGATTATGACTTGGGTGATGCTGAGCTTGTCGATTTGCCACCCGAGTTAATTGACAATGCTGATCCGGAATCCAACTTATCGACTGTTGAGCTTCATGACCTTATTGATAAGGCGATAGAAGCTTTACCTGAAGACCTTAAAACAGCTTTTACACTGAGGGAGTTTGGAGGAATGAGTTATGAAGACATTACAGAAGTAATGGATTGTCCTGTTGGCACTGTGCGCTCCAGAATCTTCCGAGCGAGGGAAGCTATAGATAGTGTTATCAGGCCTTTTTTGGATTCCAATGTGATTGGAGAGAGCCTGGAAACTTCTGATTCAACTGGTTCGAAAAGCGAGATTCATAAAAAAAATGACTGAAGCTGGGAATTTTTCCATAGTATTGTGGTCTAGAAGTATAGTGCCGAATTATTTGATCTTAGTTTTAAAGTATTTAGATACAGTCAGATATAGCAGTATCAGTAAAGTGGAAATAGAAATATGAGTAAAAAGGTCAACAAAAACGTGGTTGAAGGAAAAGAAAAGAAAAGTAAATTTGGAGAATCCTTATCCGCGATGATGGATAACGAAGCTACCGAATTCGAATTTCGCCGAATTCTCAAAGAGTGTGCTACAGACGATGAATTGAAGGAAAAATGGGAGCGTTATCACTTTGTAAGTTCCTCAATTCGCGGAGAAACTCGTAAAACTGGTGATGTCGAATCAAGCTCTTCCTCAGCCCTGCCTAGAACCAATTTATTAGCTCGTATTAATCAAGGACTAGCAGAAGAAGGAATTCCCGAGTTTGTTGCTGCTGCGGATTCAGCTGATTCAAAACAAACACAGGAAGCCACAAGTTCTAAATTGATAGTTTCGTCTTTTAAGCGTTTAGGTCAGGGTATCATTGCCGCCTCAGTAGCGGCAGTTGTTTTGTATACCGGTAATAATTTCAATACAAATCAGAGCCAACTTGAGATTGCCGCTCAAATCGAAACGGCAGTTCCTAATTTCAATGGCAATTATTCACCTACTGAATTCAACCGTATTCCTCAGTTAAACACAAATGTGATGGTGAGTGTAAGCACTACAAAAGAGATGGATGAAGCAGCTAGAGATAGACTTCGTCGAGCAGTTTACCAAGAGTTTGAAGGTCAGCCATTAGACTCTATAGAACTTCCTGTTAACTTTAGTGTGACCTCAGATCGATAGACGAATTTACAACTTTATGGCTTAGCTTAAGTGCTTGAGTTGTCTCGGGTTGGATGGGGTTGACTGGGGTTGATAGGAGTTGAAGTATTTCTATTTGAAGACCCTCTTGATAGCCTTATTTTTTCTTTCAGCCCTTCAAAACAGTTAAATTTCAGTTTCTCCTTAATTCAAGTTGTTCAAGAATCTCTAAGAGCTGTTATTATCTTAAGTCGCAATTTAATCTATATTTGTCTATATTTTCGTATATTGTGTATCTTACTGAGTTTATCGGGATCATGCTTACAGAAACAATGATTGTCAGGTCGAGCAGTCAAACTTCGTTTGGCTTGCAGTCAATTAATGGAACAAGTTGTAAATCTTGTAATCTAAAGCCATCCTGCGGTCAGTATATACTCAATTCATTACATAGAGATCGGGAAATCTTGTTTCCAAGAAGTTTGTTTAGCAGCCTTAGTGATAAAAATAATCTGCCAGAGTTAAAAATCGGAAGTCAGGTTCAAGTAGAGATTCCTTCTCGAAATTTAGTACAACTATCATTGCTACTTTACAGTGTTCCTTTAATCGCAATGCTGCTCTTCGCGCTTCTTGCATCTCTTTTCAAGCTGAATGAAATCTACTCTGTAGTATTGGTATTTTTCAGCCTCTTCTTGAGTTTTTATTTTTTAAACAAATATAGTATGAAAAATAAGCCTGTCGACCTTTTGATGATGAGCGAGCAAACTGGCCCATGATGAAGGTGAGGAGGATGATGAGGATTATGTTGAGTATTATAAAGTTAAGAACTGTTGCGGCTTTTCCCAGATCAGCAGTTTATAAGACAGTTTTGCTGTTTTCTTTGTTTTTCTCATCTGAATTATTAGCACAGTCTCTGCCAGATTTTACTGGCTTAGTTGAGAACAGCGCACCTGCAATTGTAAATATTGCAGTTCGAAGTACTCAAAAAGAAGATGATTTTCTTGATGAATTCGGCGCTGAGAGAGAGCAGTTTGAAGAGTTTTTACGTTTGTTTGGGGATCGTTTGCCCGATGGTTTTGGTGGCTCGGATAGAGAGGTAATGGGCTCTGGGTCTGGTTTCATTATTGCCGAGGATGGTTTTATTGTTACGAATCATCATGTTATTGAAGATGCAGATGAAATAACGGTTACTTTAAATGATCAGCGTCAGTTTCAAGCTGAACTCATAGGTTCAGATCAACGTTCAGATTTGGCTCTTCTTAAAATCAATACAGAGGGTTTGCCAACGGTTTCATTTGGCAATGCGCCAGAAATAAAAGTAGGGCAGTGGGTCTTAGCCATAGGTTCTCCCTTTAATTTGAGTCATTCAGTAGCTGCCGGCATTGTCAGCTATGTTGGTAGAAGTTTGCCTGAAAACAGAGCTCAGGGTAATTACGTTTCCTTCATTCAGACGGATGTAGCAATTAATCCGGGACATTCTGGTGGCCCTTTATTTAATCTTGCTGGTGAGGTCATTGGTGTTAATTCTCAGATTTACTCTAATTCAGGGGGCTCAATTGGTCTGTCCTTTGCCATCCCTGTAGATATTGCGATCAATGTTGTTGATCAACTGATGAATGCTGGCAAGGTTTCCAGGGGTTGGATGGGAGTGGCTATTGCTGATCTTACACAAGAACAAGCAGATAACTACAGCCTGGCTACGCCTCAAGGCGCGTTTGTAAATGATGTGTTACCGGGTGGTCCAGCTGAAATGGCAGGCTTTCAAGCTGAAGACATTATTATTACTTACGATGGTGATGAGGTCAGAAATAGTGCTGATTTACCTTATCATGTGGGGCTTTCTTTACCCGGTTCTGAGGTAGAGGTCGGTCTGATCCGTAACGGGGAATATGAAACCATTAGTATGGTTGTTGGAGATTTGGATGCCGCAGCTTCACAGCGACAAATTCAGCTTGGTGCCTTTAGGCCAATTGAGAATTCCCTAGGGCTCTCTTTATCGGAGTTAAGTGAAGAGGAGGCGGATACATTAGAGCTCGATTATGGTCTGCGAGTTGACGGGATTAATAGTGCAGATGCCCAAGCAGCTGGCTTACAAGTAGGTGACATTATCTTAAGTCTTAATGGTCAAAAAGTTTACTCGACCGAAGAGTTTGCTAACGTTTCATCAAGACTGCCCAAGGCAAGCCCTATTCCATTGCTGGTAGAGCGTAATGGTGAGCAGTCATTTTTGACATTACGTTTGGAGGATTGAATTAAACTTACTTTTAGATTCATCCCAAGCAGTCTAGTTCTTCATGTTATGCCTGAGTTCATGTAGACTTGCGGCTTTTTTAACAAGAGCGAATCTCCTTTGTGAGTGATCTAAGCCACATCCGAAATTTTTCCATCATTGCCCATATTGATCATGGTAAATCCACTATCGCTGATCGTTTTATCCAGGTTTGCGGAGGACTTACTGCGCGTGAAATGTCAGAACAAGTTCTTGATTCAATGGATATTGAAAAAGAACGTGGGATAACCATTAAAGCTCAAAGCGTAACCTTAAATTACAAGGCCGCTGATTCTAAAATCTACCAACTAAATTTTATCGATACACCAGGTCATGTCGATTTCAGCTATGAAGTCTCTAGGTCTTTAGCCGCTTGTGAAGGGGCTTTGCTCGTTGTAGATGCTGCTCAAGGGGTAGAGGCCCAATCTGTAGCAAATTGCTATACCGCTATAGAACAAGGCCTCGAAGTTATTCCTGTATTGAATAAAATTGACTTGCCGCAAGCAGAACCGGATAGGGTAAAACAAGAAATTGAAGATATTATTGGTTTGGATGCCAGTGAGGCTGTGCTGGCTAGTGCAAAAAGTGGCGTTGGTATAGAAGATATTCTAGAAAATCTTATTAAGCTGGTCCCAGCTCCAACTGGGGAAATCGATGACAAGCTTCAGGCTCTAATTGTGGATTCTTGGTTTGATAATTATCTTGGTGTGGTTTCTTTGGTTAGAGTAAGGCAAGGAACTTTGCGCAAAGGAGATAAAATTATCTCTATATCAACGGGCAAGGTACATGTTGTCGATAACGTTGGTATTTTCACCCCAAAGAGAACTGTTACGAAAGAGCTTAAGGCCGGCGAAGTGGGTTTTATCGAGGCCGGAATTAAAGAAATTAAAGGTGCTCCCGTTGGTGACACTATTACTCATTCTAATACGCCAGAGGTCGAGAGCCTTTCGGGTTTCAAACGAGTTCAAGCACAGGTCTATGCGGGGTTATTTCCAGTTTCTGCCGATGATTACGATAGTTTCCGTGATGCTCTAGAGAAACTTACTTTAAACGATGCGGCCCTAATTTATGAGCCAGAGAACTCTGATGCTTTAGGTATAGGTTTCCGTTGTGGATTTCTTGGTATGTTACATATGGAAATCGTACAAGAACGCCTCGAACGTGAATACGACCTTGATCTGATTACTTCAGCGCCAACTGTGATTTATGAGGTTATGACGAAGCAAGGTGAAGTCATGAAAGTAGACAGCCCTTCTCGTTTGCCTCCAATGGGAAATATTGAAGAAATGCGAGAGCCTATAGTTGAAGCTAATATCCTTGTGCCGCAAGATTATGTGGGAAATGTAATTACCCTTTGTGTTGAGAAGAGGGGGGTGCAGAAAGATATGCAATTTGTCGGTAAGCAGGTTTCTCTAACTTATGACTTGCCAATGAGTGAGGTTGTTTTGGATTTCTTTGATCGCCTTAAATCAGTAAGCCGTGGTTATGCGTCGTTAGATTATAGCTTTACGCGTTTTCAGCTGGCAAAACTTGTTCGCCTGGATGTTTTAATTAATGGCGATGTGGTCGATGCCTTAGCTTTAATCGTGCACAGAGATCATGCTCAGTCCAAAGGTAGGCAATTAACGGACAAGATGAAGGAATTGATTCCGAGACAGATGTATGATGTTGCTATTCAGGCAGCAATTGGGGGCCAAATTGTAGCCAGAACTACGGTTAAGGCTTTACGAAAAAACGTGACTGCTAAATGTTACGGTGGTGATATAACTCGTAAGAAAAAACTACTCGAGAAGCAGAAAGCTGGGAAGAAACGTATGAAAAAAGTGGGTAGTGTTGAAGTACCTCAAGAAGCTTTCTTAGCGGTGTTAAAGGTGGACTCATAATGAACTTCGATTATTCTCTAATACTACTAATTTTAGTTTTCATTAGTGGAGTCATCTGGCTAATTGATGCTCTTTTTTTTGCAAAAAACAGAAAGCAAAAATTTACAGTTTATTTAAAAGAAAACAAACTGAGTGAAGAGGATATAGCCGTATTTCGTGAAAATATAGAAGCGGGTAAAAAAGCTGAACTCAAAGAAAAAGTTATTAATCAGTTTGAAACGGCTCTTAAAATAAACCGTGATCCAGGTTTAGTGGAATACAGTAAGTCATTCTTCCCGATTCTATTTGCCGTTTTGTTCTTCCGGGCTTTTTTGTTTGAACCTTTTCAAATACCTACAGGCTCAATGATCCCTAGTCTTAATGTAGGCGATTACATTGTGGTAAATAAGTTTTCGTATGGGATTAGATTGCCAGTAACAGGCACAAAAGTTATTGATATTGGAGAACCTAAACGTGGTGATGTGATGGTTTTCGTTCCTCCCCATGATCCAGTTTATTATGTCAAAAGAGTGATTGGCTTGCCTGGGGATCATGTTCGTTATGAAAATAAGACGCTTTATATAAATGAGGTTGAGCAGACTCAGGATTTTCTTGAAAGGACACGTGATGGAGCGCGATCTGTGAAACATTTCATGGAACAATTAGGAGAAGTAGCGCATGATATCTATGTATCTCCTCCGTCGCCTTATGGTGAAAGAGCTTATGACTGGATGACACCCGGCGGAAAGGTTATTCCGGAAGGTTATTATTTTATGATGGGAGATAATCGAGATAACAGTTCTGATAGTCGTACTTGGGGTGTAGTGCCTGAAGAGAATATTATTGGTAAGGCTGTGGCTGTTTGGATGCATAAAGAGCCAGGTTTTCAATTACCAACCTTTGGCCAGAATCGTTTAATTAATCCTTAAAATAGTTGAGGTAGTAAATGATAGCGCAAAAAAAACAGTTCAATTTTTCCAAGCAAAAACAAATTGGTGCATCATTTTTAGGTATCGTTTGTTTACTGGTTTTGGTGGGTGTTTTCTTGTTATCGGCTATAAAAGTAATGCCCTTCTATCTAGATAACAATGTTGTAGTTAATGCTATGGAAGCCATAGAAAATAATAATGATATGGAAACTATAAGTATTGGAGAAATTCGAACAGCAGTACAACAGACTTTGCTTACAAATGGTATTAGAGAGTTTGATACTGGGAGCATCGTTCTAACTCGTGAAGGTTCGAGGCAATACATCGACATCAACTATGAAAAAAGATCGCCTCTGTTTTCTAATATAGAAATTGTTGTTGTCTTCGAAAACAGGTTTGATAAAAACTAGTGGATATTGCTTTACTGAATATAGCTTATAAATTCAAAGATGAGGCTCTACTCAGGCTTGCTTTAAGTCATCGTAGTAGCGGTAAAAGTAATAATGAACGCTTAGAGTTTCTTGGAGACTCAATTCTCGATTTCATCGTTTCTGAGGTGCTTTATCAGCGTTTCCCTGAGGCAAGCGAAGGCGACTTAAGTCGTATGCGAGCCGAATTAGTAAAAAAAAATACTTTAGCTGAAATGGCACGAGAAATTAACCTTGGAGGCGTTTTAATCCTGGGTAGTGGAGAATTAAAGAGCGGTGGATCTAAGCGTGAATCAATTTTGGCAGATGCTCTAGAAGCATTGGTTAGTGCGATTTACTTAGACAGCGGAATCGAGGCATGTAGAGTCGAAGTATTAAGCTGGCTTGGTTCCAGGTTGGATGATTTGAAAGTTGGAATAGACACGCCATACAAGGATGCCAAAACTCGCTTGCAAGAACACCTTCAATCGAAAAAATTATCCTTACCGGTTTATACTCTGGCTGTTCTTGAAGGTAAAGATCATGAGCAACAATTTACAGTAAGTTGTAAAGTCGATCTATTTAAACAGGCGATAAAAGGTTACGGTACAAGTCGTCGAGAAGCCGAGCAGCAGGCTGCGGCTTTGACCCTACAAAAAATCGGCTTATAGCTTAATATCTACTCACCAGTCTAAGCACTCGAAAAGTTTACTTGGATTGGTCAATACAACTCTAATAAAAGTGAAGTTTTTGGATAATCAGACAACAGATAAGCATTGTGGATTCGTTGGAATAGTGGGCCGACCTAATGTAGGTAAGTCGACACTTCTTAATCATATTCTTGGTCAGAAAATCAGTATAACTTCGCGCAAGCCACAGACGACCAGACATCGCTTGTTAGGCATAAAAACTGACGACAATTCTCAAATTATCTTTGTTGATACGCCGGGTTTGCACAGTGATGTAGATAAAGCTTTGAATCGTTACATGAACAAAACTGTTAATACAGTTATCAAAGATGTTGACGTGATTTTATTTATGATTGATGGTCTTAAATGGAATCCAGAAGATGATTTGGTGTTGACTAATCTTTCAGCAGTGGATGTTCCGACTATTCTTCTAATCAATAAGATAGATCGAATTAATGATAAAACTAAACTGCTTCCCTTCATTGAGAAGCTTGCAAGTAAGCATTCCTTTACTGAAATTATTCCAATTTCAGCCTTAAAAATGGAAGGTATCGCCAGTTTGGAGGAAGCAATAGTTAAACGGCTTCCTAAAAGCGCCTACTTGTTTCCAGAGGATCAGTTAACAGATAAAAATGCCCGCTTTCTCGCGGCGGAATTCGTTCGAGAGAAAATTACCCGACAGATGGGTGATGAGCTGCCTTATGAGGCAAATGTTGAAATCGAAGAATTCAAAGTTGATAAGGAGATTCTTCACATCAGTGCTCTTATATTAGTTGAGCGTGATGGGCAGAAAAAAATTCTTATCGGTAAGAATGGCAGCGGTTTAAAATTGATTGGCTCAGAAGCTCGCAAAGAAATGGAGCAGCTTTTTGATGCTAAAGTGATGCTGAATCTATGGGTCAAAGTCAAAAGTGGTTGGTCAGATGACGAAAGAGCACTGCGGAGCTTAGGCTATATCGACCAGCAAGATAGTTAATAGAATGCCATCATGTCTAACGTAATTCAGTCAGAGCCTGCGTACCTATTACACAGTCGGCCTTTTCGCGATACCAGTCTTCTGGTGGACTTTCTCACAAAAGATTATGGACGCATTCGGGCAATTGCTAAAGGTGTGCGCAGCCCTAAATCTAAGAATCGTGCAGTTTTACAAGCATTCATACCACTACAAATAAACCTGTCAGGTAAAAGTGAGTTGAAAACACTCGCTCAGGTTGAATGTTTGCGCACTGGTATACCGCTTAAACATAAATCCCTATTTGCGGCTATGTATCTCAACGAGATCTTAGTTCGTTTGTTGCATAAGCAGGATGCTGACGCTGATATTTTTACTTTATATGAGCGTACTCTACAGTATTTGTCTGAACAAACTGATATTGAGCCTATATTGCGAACATTTGAACTAAGCCTATTGGAGCTACTTGGATATGGTATTGATTTCAGTGTTGTATCCAGCCTAAATGCTGAAGCAATTATTAATAGTCATTTTCGGTATATGGCTGAAGGCAGTTTTGAAGCTGTTAGTATTGCGGAAAACTCAACATTTCTTGGGACTAATAAATATTATCCTGGTGAGGTTTTGGTAAAGATATCTGAAAATGATTTCAGCGAGCTAAGTACATTAAAGTACGCTAAAAGATTGCTACGTGCAGCTCTTTCTAGTCATTTAGGAGAGAAGGCTCTTGCTAGCAGGAATTTGTTTAGAAAAAATATCGAGTAGTTAAATTTTTTGGATGCTTTAACCTGACACAGCTTCGGGGTAAAATTTTCCTTTTACAAAAATAAGTTAATAATGACACTGCCCACTCTTGAAAGCACCATAGGCAATACCCCGCTTGTGCGCCTGCAGCGTTTACCTGGTAATACCACGAATACTATTCTGGTAAAGCTTGAAGGTAATAACCCAGCAGGTTCCGTTAAAGATCGCCCGGCATTTAGCATGATTTCTAAAGCTGAAGCCCGTGGAGAAATCAGTCCAGGCGATACTCTTATTGAAGCTACTAGTGGTAATACCGGTATAGCCCTAGCGATGGTAGCTGCGATAAGGGGCTATAAATTCATTTTAATTATGCCAAGCAATTCTACTCAAGAACGCAAAGATGCAATGACAGCCTACGGGGCTACCTTAATTGAAGTTACCCAAGAAGAGGGAATGGAAGGTGCTCGTGACCTTGCTTTGAAAATGCAAGCAGAAGGTAAGGGCAAAGTACTCGATCAGTTTGCTAACGAAGACAATTATGCCGCTCATTATGAAGGCACAGGTCCAGAAATTTGGCGTGATACGGAAGGAAAGGTGACGCATTTTATTAGTTCTATGGGAACAACTGGAACTATTATGGGCGTTTCACGTTATTTAAAAGAAAAAAATGAAGCCATACAAATAATTGGTTTACAACCTAAAGAAGACTCTAGGATTCCAGGTATTCGACGTTGGCCAGAAGCTTATTTGCCCAAAATTTTCGAACGAGATCGTGTTGACCAAATCATCGATATTGATCAAGTTGATGCTGAGAATACCATGAGGGCTTTAGCCCGAGAAGAAGGAATACTTTCTGGTGTTTCCTCAGGTGGTGCTGTTTTTGCGGCCTTAGAATTATCCAAAAAACTGGAGAATGCTGTTATTACAGCTATCATTTGCGATCGCGGAGATCGTTACTTATCAAGCGGTGTATTCACACCACTTGCATAATCACAATAAGTCTCAAGGCTAAACGGAAACCAATTCTGATGCGTAGAAAAAGGCGGCAATCACTGCCCAAAGATCCAATTTTATTGGACATCGAAAAATTAAGTCATGAAGGAAGAGGGATTGCTCATCTAGAAGGCAAAGTTGTTTTTGTTGAAGACGCTTTGCCAGGTGAGCGCGTTAATGCACTCTACACTGAAAGAAAAAAAGCTCTCGATCAAGCCAAGACTTCTGAAGTGATTTCTGCTTCAAATGATAGGGTTTCTCCTGCCTGCGAGTATGCATCAATTTGTGGAGGCTGCAGTCTTCAACATTTTGAAGCAGAAGCTCAATTGGAGTTCAAATCAAGTGTTTTGCATGAGCTTCTAGAACATTCTTTAGGTGGAGTGAAATACTCCAAAATGCCGCCTTTAAGAGGCCCTCAGTTAGCCTATAGGCGTAAAGCGCGCTTAGGCGTTAGATATGTCCACAAGAAAGAAGAAGTACTCGTAGGTTTCCGAGAGAAAAGCAGTGGCTTCATTACAAACATGGATAGTTGTCAGGTTTTGGATTCTCGTGTGAGTATACTTATTCCCGGATTAAAAAAACTAATTGGCTCTCTTGAGGCTTTTAGGCAAATTCCTCAGATTGAAGTCGCAGTCGGAGATCAAACCGAAAGCGCCAACTCACTTGCTCTGATTTTCAGACATTTAACGCCTCTAGAAACCTCAGATCTAGAATTAATGACAACTTTTGCAAAAGACCATAGCTTTGATCTTTACTTGCAGGGGGGTGGGCCGGATACAGTAATAAAGCATTATCCTAGAGAAAATGATGAGCGCTTGTACTATGACTTACCGGATTATGGTCTGCAATTAGCCTTCCACCCTATGGATTTCACGCAAGTTAATGCTGAAATCAATCGTAAGATGATTGCTAAAGCAATCGAGTTACTTGATTTAAGCAGTGAAGACAAAGTTCTCGATTTATTCTGTGGCTTAGGAAATTTCAGTCTACCCATGGCGACAAAAGCCTCTTATGTATTAGGAGTTGAAGGGGGTGAAGCAATGGTAGAACGTGGCAAAGAAAATGCGCGACGAATGAATAAAACCAATATCGACTTTGCTAGTGCGGACTTAACTCAAAATGAAGTTGCTAAAGAATGGATGCACCATGGTTTTAATAAAGTGCTAGTTGACCCTCCCAGATCAGGAGCTTTTGAGATACTGCCTGAAATTACTCGCCTTAAGCCAGAAAGAGTAGTTTATGTCTCATGTAATCCATCAACTTTGGCGAGAGACGCTGCAAGGCTAAAAGAGTTAGGTTATAAGCTTGAATCTGCAGGTGTTATGGACATGTTTCCACAAACTACGCACGTTGAATCGATTGCATTATTTCTACCAGAATAGCGACTAACACTACAGAGAAGTTCTATGTCTAATAAAAAAACCAAAATAGAAGAATTGTTGGAAATCATGTCTATGTTACGTGACAAGCAATTTGGTTGTCCCTGGGATCTTAAGCAAAACTTTGCTTCTATCGCCCCTCACACGCTTGAAGAAGTCTATGAAGTAATAGACTGTGTAGAGCAGGGCGATATTGAGCACTTATCGGAAGAATTAGGAGACTTACTTTTCCAGGTGGTTTTTTATGCGCAAATGGCTAAGGAAGATGAGCTGTTTAGCTTTGATGATGTATGTGAGGCCATTATTTCAAAGCTTTTGACCCGCCACCCGCATGTGTTTCCAGATGCAACAATTAGTAGCTTCGGCCAAGAGAGCAAGATTTCACCTCAACAAGTAGAAGTGAATTGGGAAAGCATTAAAAAAGGCGAAAGAGAACAAGGTGCGCAAACAAGTGTTAGCTTGTTGGATGACGTGCCGCAGGCTTTGCCAGCTTTACTGAGAGCAAGAAAGCTCCAAGCACGTGCTGCTATTGGTGGTTTTGAATGGGATGAGATAACAGGCGTAATTGATAAATTAAAAGAAGAAGTAGAAGAGCTGGAAGAAGCTATTGAATTGTCCAATAACTTGGCAGATAAACAAGCGGTTGAAGAAGAGTTTGGCGATGTACTTTTTAGTATGGTGAATCTTGCGCGATTTTTAAAAATTAATCCGGAGAGCAGTCTACGTGCAGCGAACATCAAGTTTACAAAACGTTTTCAAGCCGTTGAAGCTAAGTTGAGCCAACAAAATGAAGAAATGAAAGACTTGTCTTTGGATCAACTTGAAGAATATTGGCAAGAGGTTAAGAAAGAGTTATCCAGTAATTAGGCAACTTGTAGATCAGCTTACAGTTGTGTAATGTTGCAATCTTTATTAAGGAGAAGAAATGAAGATTATCCTTTTAGGGGCTCCCGGTGCGGGCAAAGGCACGCAGGCTCAATTTTTAATTGATACTTTTTCGATACCACAGATATCAACTGGCGATATGCTGCGCGCAGCGGTTAAAGCTGGTTCAGAATTAGGCCTAAAAGTGAAATCTGTAATGGATAGTGGTGGTCTAGTTACTGACGAGATAATTATTGCTCTTGTAAAAGAGCGAATAGCTCAAGAAGATTGCGCAAAGGGCTTCCTGTTTGATGGTTTTCCAAGGACTATACCGCAAGCAGAAGCTTTGTTAGAAGCGGGCGTTGAAATCGATCATGTGCTGGAAATCTATGTCCCTGACGAAGAAATAGTCAGACGATTAAGTGGTAGGAGAGTTCATCCTGCTTCAGGTAGAGTCTATCACCTGGACTACAACCCTCCTAAGACACCAGGCCTTGATAATGAAACTGGTGAAGATTTGATTCAGCGTGACGATGATACTGAACCAACAGTTAGGAAACGACTTGATGTTTATCACCAACAAACTTTCCCTCTAGTCGATTTTTACAAGAAATTACAAAATGAAGGCCATAATGTCACATATAGTCAGGTTAATGGCGTGGGTGATATTAGTGAAATTAAAAATAACTTGTTGTCGGCATTAAGCTAAAGACTTCATCTAATGGTATGCGCTTAAGGGAATGAGCTCAGACTGTTACTCTTGTTACTAATAAGCTTTTAAAAGTATTCCCTTTCTACCCAAATGTAATAATTTATTTATGGTTTTTATGAAAGCTCTAAATAATTGCATATTTTTCTTTAGTTTTTCTTTGAAAAAAATACCTTTCTCTTTTGTGGATCGCTTTTCCCTTTAAAAAAATAATTTTCTAAAATATTTAATTTTACAAAAAAAAATAAAACTTGGTTTTTATAAAATGTTGTAAAAAAACAAAGAACTATGATATGTTGCGCCCAATGTGAAGTAATTGCATTTATTTCAAAAATAAAGTAGTCAAATTTTTACTTTTAGGAGAACAAATATGGCAGCGGCCCAAGCAAAAAAAGAAGCACCAGTTGCAAAAAAACCTGCAAAACGAAAAGCGGTTTCAGCAACTAAAAAAGCTGAAGGAGTATTAAAAAAAGCACAAGGCGAAGTATCAAAACAGTCTAAAGCTATTGGTAGTGCAAAACAAAAAGTTTCTGCTGCCAAAACAAAGAAAGCAACAGCTTCTGCTCGGACTAAAGTCAGACAGCTCACTTCTAAACTTGCCTCAGCTAAAGCAAAAGAATTGAAAGCTAAGCAAGCTCTTGCAGCTGCTAAAGCTGTAGATTCTTCTAAAGCCAAAGCTGCAGCACAAGCCAAAGCAATCGCTTCTTATAAAGCTGCACTAGATAAAAAAGCGGCTTCTGATATGAAGAAAGCTTTGAAGAAAGCTGAAGCATCTATCAAAAAAGCTCAAGCCAAAGCCATTGCCAAGAAAGTTGCTGCCAAATTGAAGAAAGAAGCAGCGAAAACTAAAGCAGCCGAAAAGAAACTGATGGCAAGAGCCAAAGTAGCTGCTAGAAAATTAGCGGCAAAAGCTAAAGCAGCTGAGAAAAAAGTTGCTGCAAAGCAAAAACTAGCAGCCAAAAAAGCCGCAGCTAAGCAGAAATTAGCTGCTAAAAAGGCCGCTGCTAAGGCTAAGAAAGCAACTAAAAAGAAAGCAGTAAAAAAAGCACCAGCTAAAAAAGCTGTTGCTAAAAAGAAAGTATCCAAAAAAGTAGCCAAAAAAGCTCCAGCTAAGAAAGCAGTCAAAAAAGTAGCCAAAAAAGCTCCAGCTAAAAAGGCCCCAGCTAAGAAAGCAGTAAAAAAAGCAGCTAAAAAGGCTCCAGCTAAGAAAGCAGTAGCTAAAAAGAAAGTAGTCAAAAAAGCAGCTAAAAAAGCTCCAGCTAAGAAAGCAGTTGCTAAAAAAAAGTAGCCAAAAAAGCGGCTAAAAAATAAAGATGTAGCATTCTCTAAAGTTGGAATGCTGTTTTCTTAACCTCCAAAAAATCCCTCTTAGTTATGCTAAGGGGGATTTTTGTTTGAAATTACATGTCCATATTACTTGCCATAGATACCTCCACTGAAGCCTGTTCTTGTGCGCTGAATTTGAATGGCGAACTTTACGAGAAGTTTGAGATTATTCCTCGTGAGCACACGCGTCATGTTTTGCCGATGATTAAAAGCTTAATGCTTGAGCAAGGTCTAGGCTTTTCAGATCTTAATGCCATTGCTGTCGGCTCCGGGCCAGGTTCTTTTACGGGCTTGAGAATAGCAGCTGGAGTCGCACAAGGTCTCGCTTTCGGAGCCAATATTCCATTAATTCCTGTATCCACCTTGGCATCTTTGGCGCAACAAGCTATTAAAACTGATTACACTCATGTTTTAGCCTGTCTTGATGCTAAAATAAATGAGGTTTATTGGGGTCTCTATGCTATTGGCAATGGGAAAGTTTCTTTGCTGGGTAATGAGCAACTTTGTCGGCCTCAAGATCTTGAGATATTTGAAACTAGTTGCGGTTTAGGAAGCGGTTTGAATTTTATTAATCAGATGCCAGTTCAAACTCAAAGTTTACTTATTTCTACGGATCCTGAGATCTATCCTCGAGCACAAGCCATTGTGGAGCTTGCAGCACAATATTATGAAGAAGGGCGTACCATCGCGGCTGAAGACTTTTCCCCTACCTATCTTCGTAACAAAGTCACTCAAGATTAAATACGATTATGGATTTTGATTTTGTAAGAGTTTCAATTTTGGCCTTAATACAAGGTTTAACTGAGTTTTTACCAATCTCAAGTTCTGCGCATCTAATATTTCCTTCAAGCATACTGGGTTGGGAAGACCAAGGCTTAGCCTTTGATGTAGCAGTACATCTAGGTACTTTGTTAGCAGTCATTATCTATTTTAGAAAAGATATTTTGCAGATACTTCAAGGATGGGGGCTTCATATTCTCAAAAAACAGAATAGTGCAGAAGCTCGTCTCGGCTGGATGATTATTTTAGCTACACTACCTGTGGTAATTGCAGGCTTATTTTTGCAAGACCTTGTAGATAACTATCTCAGAAGTACAAGCATTATTGCCACGACAACAATCTTCTTTGGATTATTATTGTGGTTTTCCGATAAAAGATCACAAGTATCCAAAACTTTAAATAGTCTAGGTTGGCAGTCTTTTCTTATTATTGGTCTGGCGCAGGCTTTCGCTTTAGTCCCAGGAACGTCTCGTTCTGGGATTACGATGACAGCTGGTTTGCTTACAGGCCTGAATAGATCAGAAACCGCTCGATTCTCATTTTTACTCTCAATCCCGACGATTGCAGGAGCGGCTTTGCTCTTATTTATTGATCTTCTAAATGAAGAGGTGGTTAACTGGTTAGAGCTTATTTATGCTTTGATTTTATCTGCTTTTATTGCCTATCTCTGTATTCATTATTTCTTAAAGCTTATAAGCTCCTTGGGGTTTATGTCTTTCGTAATTTATCGTCTGGTTTTAGGAGTCACTTTGTTTGTGTTTTTTGTCTAGCCTTTAGTAAGTCTGTCCTACTTTTATTCAGAGATATGAGTTTCATGGATTTCTTATCTTGTTCAGAAGCTAGAATTTGAATGCTATGATAAGTACGAAATTACAAATGTTGTCATTGTAGTTGTAAATTTGATTAGGTTGATTTATGTCGCAGGCGCGTGAAAGGGAAGAAAAACCAGAAACTAACTGGCGTAATTGGTTCCCCAAAAGCCTAAGACCTTATGTCGAAGCAGGCCCTCTCGCGGCATTTTTCCTTGGTATTTCTTCAGGCTTTCCATTTGCTTTAATCGGTGCGACCTTAACTACACGCTTAGCTCAGGATGGCATTAGTAAAAGTGCTGTTACAGCATTCGCTCTCACCTTTTTGGCCTACAATTTTAAGTTTTTATGGGCGCCTATTGTAGATAATGTGACGCTGCCATTAATAGGTCGTTTCGGACAACGCCGATCGTGGTTGTGGCTAATCAGTTTACTGCTTATTTCTGCGATTACCTTTCTAGGAGTGGCCGATCCTAACCAAGCATTGTTTACAGTAGCTGTGGCTGCAATAACGCTTGGAGTGGCCGGTGCAACGCTGGATATCATCATCGATGCGTATCGTATTGAGTTATTAGAGCCGCACCAGCTAGGAACGGGCTCAGGTATGTCTCAGTATGGATGGCGTATTGGTGCTGCAGCGGCTGGCGCATTAGCTCTAATCGTCGCTACACGCTTTGGCTGGACCGTCGCCTATATTTCTTGTTCTGTTTTTGCTTTGCCGGCAATTCTTGTTGGTGTAATTCTGGGTGAACCGTCCCGACACCGGGAGCCTGTTATTAAAAAGGGTTTATTAAATGCTTTGGTTGAGTATTTCAGTCCCTTAACAGAGTTTATAAAACGCAAAGGCGCATGGATTGTACTTATTTTTGTTTTAATCCATAAAATCGGCGATACCCTAGCGAATCTGACACTACGTTTGCTATTTAATGACTTAGGCTTCAGCAACGATGAAATCGCTTTTTATGATATTGGGTTTGGTTTTTTTGCTTTTCTAGCTGGCATTTTTCTAGGTGGGATTATGTTCACTAGAATGGGCTTAAAGAATTCAGTGCTTGTTAGCTTAATATTAATGGCAGTCTCAAACTTAAGTTTTGCTGCTTTAGCATTTATAGGCCATAGCAATATCAGCATGGCTTCGGCTGTTTGTTTTGAAAATTTTGCTAGTGGTATTGGCGGTGTAACAGTAGTGGCATACCTTTCAGCCCTATGTAATCTCCGCTTCACAGCAACCCAATATGCCTTACTCTCAGCCCTTGCCAGTATTGCTGGTAGATTTTTGAGTGGCACAACAGCTGGAGGCCTGATAGAAATAATGGGCTACATAAACTTTTATTTACTGACTACGGTGCTTGCCTTTCCAGGTGTTATTTTATTTTGGTACATGATCCGCAGCGGGCTTGCGGATATTTCACTCGGTACAGCTGCATCAGAAGACTGAAAAGCCGGCTGACTATAAGCTAGAATTTCGCCACATTTGTGCCCCACCTTTTTCATGGTTTTTTGTTTCAATTGTTTAGTCAAATAAACAATGAGGTGAGCTATGACATTCAAAGAAAAGAAAATTCCAAAACATCTGATAATCTACGATGATTACGAATATCAGCATAAACCCAAAATCAATTTATTAAGAGTAATGGTGTATTCCTTATTATTCTTTTGCTTGAGTTATTCCGTTTTAATTGTCTCTCTATAATTTTTGAGAAAACTCAACTTTAGACTATTTTTAGTTCTCTAAATACAATTTTTATAAGCAGGGAAGCTTATGGAAAACAAACTATTCAGATCAGAAGCGCTCGTCTAGCAAAGGCAAAAAATGTTGGGCATCTTATTGCTGTGGAGCCACTTCGATATACACTAATCACGTCGATTTTAGTTTTTATCATCCTTGTAATTATCTTCTTTCTTTTTAGTCACGAATATTATCGTAAACAAGCAGTTCGTGGCCGCCTTAGCTACGATAAAGGCTTATTGTCCGTTGGCCCAGCTAACAATGGGCGTATTACCGCCATTAATGTTCAAGTAGATGACTTTGTTGATGTTCATGATGTATTACTCGAAACCCAATAAGATGAAACGGTTCAAGAATCAAACCTTTTAACTAGTGACATATTAACTTCTCTTTTTGAACGCAAGAATTCTTTAATCAAAAAGATGGATTTAGAAGATCAGCAGCTAAGCTTAAGAAAAGCAGACATTGATCAAAGACTGGGTGTCATTGAAGAAAGGGATAAACAACTTGATTCTTTAGTCGAGAATGAAAGAGAACTTTTAGAGCTTAAGCTCCATGAATATAAAAGGTTAGACTCACTATTCGATAAGGGGCTCGTTGCTTTAAGAGGCCTTGAAATCAGTCATTCAGAGTATCTGCAACAGCAAAACTCTTTGGAAAACTTGGTTCTCAGAAAGAATGAGAACTTGTCAGACAAAATTAATTTAATACAAGAGCTCACTTACTACGAAGTTGAGATAAAGCGCAGCACCTTAAACTTGGAGACTGAATTATCAATTCTCTCTGAGGAAATCATCACTACTCAGGCTAGAGCCAACAACAAGACTTTAGCTCCAGTTGCAGGCCAGATTGGCAGTATTAATACTAAACTAGGTGACTACGCTTCAGCTCAGCAAGCTGCTATGCTGGTAATCCCGGAAGGAGCAGAACTTCAAGTAGAACTGTTTGTTTCAACTAGTGCAGTTGGATTTCTAAAGCCCGGCCAGGACGTAGCGATTTAAGTAGATGCTTATCCTTATCAGAAATTTGGAACTTTAGCGGGTACAGTTTTCTCTGTCGCTAATAATGTTTTAGTTGTAGATGATGCGCCAAGAGGTATTGGTATCACTGAGCCAGTGTATCGAGTCATAGTGAAATTGCACTCA
>CBFIHS010000033.1:0-22749 GCA_965662565.1 Pseudohongiellaceae bacterium
TATTGGACCAGGATGACGAGTGTGAGGTGCTTGCACTGCCGCTTCTATGGTTTCCAATGGTTGGCGTGGTAAGAATTCGTCTACTTCTGGGGTGTTTTCAGCTTCTATCTTATAGCTAGCAACCGGTTCTTCCTCGTTATTGATTGATTGTATTTCATAGTGTGGAGTTTCTAGTGCAGTACTAGGAATGATGAGTATCTTGCTTGTGCCTTGTGCTTCTATTACTGAAAGCGCGTTTCGCTTTTCATTGAGCAGGTAAGAAGCTACGCTAATTGGAACAATAGCTCGTATTTCTGTTGAGTTGTTTTTGTTAATTTCCTCTTGAAGAACTCTTAAGATTGAGAGGGCAAGTGATTCAATGTCGCGTATGCTGCCTTGTCCATCACAACGAGGACAAACTATTGCGCTGGTTTCTCCCAAAGAAGGGCGTAGTCTTTGTCGAGACATTTCAAGTAAACCAAAACGAGAAATTCGTCCTACCTGTACTCTAGCTCGATCAATTTCGAGAGAGTTCCTCATGCGGTTCTCAACTTCACGTTGGTTTTTCTGAGAAAGCATATCAATGAAGTCGATGACAACAAGCCCTCCCATATCGCGAAGCCTTAATTGACGCCCAATTTCGTCGGCCGCCTCAAGATTGGTTAGATATGCAGTTTCCTCAATGTCAGAACCGCGCGTGGCTCTTGCAGAGTTGATGTCTATAGAAATAAGAGCTTCAGTTGGGTCAATTACAATTGAGCCACCGGAAGGAAGTTTGACTTCTCTTTGAAAGGCGCTTTCTATCTGACTTTCGATCTGGAAGTGAGTAAATAAAGGAACCTCACCTTCGTGTAAGATAATGCGATCTTCATACTGCGGCATAACCTGTTGTACAAAACTTTTTGCTTCATCGAAGCTTTTTTGTGTATCCAAGATAACTTCGCCAATATCTTGGCGGAGATAATCACGAATTGCTCGGATAATAACGTTGCTTTCTTGGTAAATTAGGAAGGGGGCGGCTTTTTCAGAGCTTGCTTTTTGAATAGAACCCCAAAGGTTTAATAGGTAATCTAAATCCCACTGAAGTTCTTCAGTGGCTCGGCCAACCCCAGCAGTTCGAACGATTACGCCCATGCCATCAGGAAGGTTTAGATCACTTAGGGATTCTCTTAGTTCGTTTCGATCATCGCCTTCAATACGTCTGGATATCCCACCAGCTTTTGGGTTGTTTGGCATTAGCACAAGATAACGGCCTGCTAGGCTGATCATGCTAGTCAAGGCTGCACCTTTATTGCCTCTTTCTTCTTTGTCGACCTGAATAATGATATCAGTGCCTTCTTTAACAACATCTTTGATGTTAATGCGGCCACTAATATCAGAAGGGTTTTTGCTGAAATATTCTTTTGCTATCTCTTTTAAGGGGAGGAATCCATGTCTGTCAGCGCCAAAGTTCACGAAGGCAGCTTCTAGGCTTGGTTCTACACGGGTAATTTTAGCCTTGTATATGTTGGCTTTTTTCTGGATTCGGGTTCTATTTTCTATATCTAAATCGTATAGTCTTTGACCGTCTACGAGGGCGACACGCAACTCTTCTTTTTGGGTTGCGTTAATAAGCATTCTTTTCATAATTTACCACTACTTCTCTAGTTTCAGGGAAGCGGGCAACGGAAGGGTAAGGTCTGAAGTGTTCAGACTCTTATGTATAAAATAGGTTAAATTAATACAATAACTTATTGTTTTTTATATATTAATTCAAGTTTTAGTTGTGGTATAGCTCAGCTATACGCATAGCTTTTCCTATCTAAACTCTTCTTGATAGGGTCTGGCTCTACTTAAGTTGTTACCAACTGAAGTATCAATAAACTTGCTTCTAAGGGTCAATTAATATTCTAAATACTGTTAATACTCTGACCGTTTTTCTTGCTACCTATAATAAATACTAATTCTGTTACCCGGCTTGCCGAGTTAATTTTCCCGCTACTTGCAGGCTCATTTATCTTGTTTGTTTGTGAGCATTCGTATATTGCTCTGTATTCATCTGCCAGTTCTGCTGGCTTCACTTATCTTAATTATCTTAAATTCGGTATTCTTTAGAGCTATTTTAAAAATAAAGCCTTGTTTATTAAGGCAAGCACTTGTTTAGAGAAGAAATCAAGTAAGGTAAATCTTACATTAATAGCTTTTAACAGATTGCAAGAATAGGAATCTCACGATTCTAGTCCCTTACTGCTGCTCCCTTGATGCTGTGCTAGGTTTTTTAAGAGATACCCTAGATCATCTTTATCGCTATACTTACTTGCTTCAACTAATTTATTTAATTAACTGCTTCAACTAATTTCTTTAATTAATTGGACTTAGAGTTTACTGTAAGCTAAATCGTGCGGGAATATAGCAGTAATTCCTTGTTACTTCAATTGTTTATAGAAGTTTACTAAAAGTCATATGAATACCTTCTGTTGTAAGTATTTACCGATTAGGGCTTAGGCTTTGTTATAATTTTGCTTTGCTCGAAACTTCTTCGGAAACCACATGCAAGCTAATGACTCCTTTGCCGCAGTTCAAAATATCAAAGTAGATGACAATAGTGTAGGGCAAAGAGTCGATAATTATTTATTGTCTCGACTCAAAGGAGTTCCCAAAACACGTGTATACAGAATCATTAGAAAAGGTGAGGTGCGTGTTAATGGAAAGAGAGTTAAACCAGATTACAAGTTGCAGTTAGCAGATATTGTAAGAATACCCCCAATAAGAATCGCTGAAGCCTCAGTTGCCACTCCTTCCCAAGCTTTAATAGACTTGGTGCAAGAAGCTATTCTCTACGAAGACGAAAGTATACTTGTAATTAACAAACCCTCAGGTCTCTCGGTGCATGCGGGTACAGGTGTGAAAATCAGTTTAATTGATGTTCTAAAAGCTATTTATGAGAATCAATACATTGAGCTGGTTCATCGAATAGATAAGGGCACATCTGGGTGTATCTTGATAGCAAAAACAGGCGCAGCTCTTCGTCAGTTACAGGCCGACTTTAAATCTCGTCAGGTAAAAAAAACATATCATGCCTTGGTACATGGTTCTTGGCCGAAATCACTGAAAGAAGTGAATGCGAGTATACAAAGGCTGCCTGAATCAAATGGTGAAAGGAAGGTGCGTATTGATAATGATGGAAAAAAATCACTCACTTACTTTAGCGTTTTGAAGTCCTACAAAGAGCATAGTTTGCTTTTGGCTGCGCCACATACAGGTAGAACTCATCAGATTCGAGTTCATGCGGCGTTTGTTGGTCATCCTGTATGTGGAGACGACAAATACAGTTCTAAGAAGCAATTAGGGTCGGCGGCAAAATTAGGTATTCAACGTCTATGCTTACATGCTGCATCTTTAGAGTTATTGCATCCAGAAACTGGTAAGCCATTAACTGTAAATGCACCTTATGATGAAAAGTTTACATCTGCACTGTCTGTATGCAGTCGCCTTTCAGGTAAAAAAGGTTGAATAATCAGTAGCTTCTAGTAAAAAAACTAATAAATTCCTTTGACAGAGGGCTGCACTGTCCCTATCATGCGCGCCTATGTTGAAACAGTCTTTTCCTGAAACAATAGAGATACGAAAATTCATCTCTAAAGAAGCTGTTTTGAAAACGCTTTTGCCTTTGTCTTTGTTTCAACGCTTTAGGGAATATTTACACAAAAGTGAAGCTGAACAGAGTCAGGATGTTGCTGTAGATCTTCAGTTTATTAAAGATCCGATTGGGCGCAATATAATATCGGGCTCAGCGGAAGTAAGTATTGAGCTTACTTGTCAGCGTTGTCTTAAAGGTGTACGTCATGAGCTGGCTTCAAAATTAACTGTCCAAGTATTGGACGAAGCTAAACTTAAGGAAGAAACTGGGGATAGGGAGCTTGACGAGAACGAGTTAGATGTCGTTTTTTCCCAAGGTGGTGATTTAGATTTACTCGCTGTAGTTGAAGATGAGCTTATAGTGAGTTTGCCGATAGTGGTTTATCACGAAGAGCAAGATTGCAACAAAGCATTTAGGCAATTAAAAGCAGAAGCTGATGCCGAACAGAATAGAGAAAGCCCATTTGCCGAATTGGAAGTCCTCAAAAGGCAGATGAGTGAAACAAAAAACACAAGCGAGGATTGAGGTTTTTAAATAAATACTCGTAGCAAGTCATAGAATTTAGTAGAATTAGCACATTAGTATTAACTAATAGAATAGCAAAGGAGTAACCCAATGGCGGTTCAAAAAAGTAAAGTTACACGTTCAAGACGTAATATGCGTAGATCGCATGATTCACTGGGTACTGCAACAGTTTCTACTGACGCAACTACTGGTGAGCGTCATCGTCGTCATCATATGAGTCCTGATGGTTTCTATAAAGGACGTCAAGTTATTCAAACTAACGACGATTAAAGCTCTTAAGATTGATCTATAAAAGACCAGTCTTTGTTAAGAGTCATATCATTGAAAAGCAGCTTAATAGGCTGCTTTTTATTGTTTGAGTTTTACGAAAGTGATTTCAGTTTAAAAACAGGTGTCTAGTTAAATGCAAACAGATTTAGCTTTTATTTTTCCGGGCCAAGGCTCTCAAAAGCAAGGGATGTTGTCGGACCTTCAAGATCAAAGCGTCGTTGTTGACACTTTTGCGCAGGCATCAGAGGTCTTAGGATATGACCTGTGGGCGCTCTGCCAAAATGATCCAGATAATAAATTGTCTCTAACGCATATTACCCAGCCGGCAATTTTGACTGCTTCAGTTGCCTTATGGAGGCTTTGGTTGTCTCAGAATGGAGTAACACCTTCTTTAATGGCTGGGCATAGTTTAGGAGAGTATTCGGCGCTTGTATGTGCTGGCATTCTTGGTTTTGAAGATGCTGTAGGCTTAGTACAAAAACGGGGTGAATTCATGCAAAGCGCTGTTCCAGTCGGTTTGGGCGCAATGGCAGCCATAGTTGGGCTCAATGATGAAGCTGTTATTGAAGCTTGCAAAGACTCTGAAGAGGGGCAGGTTGTCGATGCTGTAAACTTTAACTCACCAGGCCAAGTAGTGATTGCCGGGCATTCTGAGGCAGTTGAAAGAGCAATGCTGGCTTGTAAGGAAAAAGGCGCTAAGCGAGCTTTGCCCTTACCAGTAAGCGCCCCTTTTCATTCGTCGCTTATGTTGCCAGCAGCCGAGCGATTTGCCGAACTCCTTAAAGGCATTGAATTGCAGGTTTCAGATACTCCAGTTCTTCAAAATTATGGACTCGAGAAAACGACTGATAATTTGGAATTGATTAAAGATAACCTTATTAAGCAAATCTATAGCCCAGTTCCTTGGGTGGAAACTATCAATAAATTTAGCCAGCAAGGTATTACTAAAGTTGTTGAGGCAGGGCCTGGTAAGGTTTTAAGCGGGTTAAATAAACGTATTGCCTCAGATATGGAAGCGTTTTCAATTAATGATTTGGCAAGCTTAGAATCTGTCTTAGGTGCTTAAGAATATTTTGCCAAAAAGCTTTCAAATACAGGATTAAAAATAGGGGAAATCATGAGCAGTGAATCAAAGATTGCAGTAGTGACTGGCGCCAGTCGTGGCATAGGCAAATCTATAGCTTTGGAATTAGGAAAAGTTCATGGCTGTATAGTTTTGGGTACTGCGACGTCTGAGAATGGCGCTAATAATATTTCCTCTTACTTATCAGAGGCTGGCGTGAACGGCAAAGGTTATTGCTTGAATGTAACTGAAGAGTCTTCAATAGAAGCATTCGTTAAAGCTATTCAGGATGACTTTGGTGCTCCGGTAATCCTTGTTAATAATGCTGGTGTTACAAAAGATAATATCCTCATGCGAATGAAGCCTGAAGAATGGAGTGATGTTATTGAAACTAACTTAAGTTCTATTTATAGAGTTTCCAAAGCTCTAGTACGCGGTATGACTAAAGCTCGCTGGGGAAGAATCATTAATATCAGCTCTGTGGTTGGTTCAAGTGGCAATATGGGGCAGTCTAATTATGCGGCATCAAAGGCTGGGGTTGAGGGTTTTTCAAGGGCTCTTGCACTTGAACTCGGTTCTCGTGGCATAACGGTAAATTCTGTTGCACCTGGATTTATTGATACGGATATGACTAAAGAAATTAGCGAAGAGCACAGTAAAGTCTTACTAAGCAGGGTGCCTTTAGGGCGCTATGGTCAACCGGAAGAGATTGCGGCTACTGTCGGTTTTCTAGCTTCCGAACAAGCTGCGTACATTACAGGGGAAACACTTCATGTAAATGGCGGTATGTACATGAGTTAAAGTAAAAAATTGGCTTGATTAAGCTTACAAAGTCGCAAAAAAAAGGTAAACTTGCACCCACAAATTAAGCTTATACTGTTTTTAATGGTGTTAAAAATATCATTATTAAAAATAAAGCAGAAAAAAGCCCTGAATATTGGCTTTTTTATACAGGCTTATTATTTCTTTGAGTGTTGGTTATAAGTGTTGGTTAATAGTTTAAAACCAGTAAGAATTAAGTAGAAAAGATATACTGAATAGTATAAAAATTGGCAAAGATTTATTTAAAGTAATAGATTGGCGTTTATTATCATATTCAAATTACCAGGAGCAAAAAAATATGAGTAGTGTTGAAGAACGAGTAAGAAAGATAGTTTCTGAGCAGCTCGGTGCTAAAGAAGAAGAAGTGAATAATGCCGCTTCATTTGTGGAGGACCTAGGTGCAGACTCTCTTGATACTGTCGAGTTAGTAATGGCTTTGGAGGAGGAGTTTGAAACAGAAATTCCTGATGAGGAAGCTGAAAAAATCACTACCGTACAACTTGCTATTGACTACATTAACGCCAATCTTTAAGAGAAGGCATTAGTCCCCAAAAAGCTACCCTTGGTTTTGCTAAGAGTGGCTTTTTTTGTTTTTAGTCATTAATTTATAAATTTCCCTTTGCTTGCTTTTGAGGGCTAGAGTTTGAGCCGAAGAAGAGTCGTTATAACAGGGCTGGGTGTATTGAGCTCAGTTGGTAATAATGTTGAAGATACCTGGTCGAATTTGAAGGCTGGGAATTCTGGCATAGCTCCTATTGAGCATTTTGATGTCAGAGCCTATGCAACCCGTTTTGCGGGTTGTGTCAAAAACTTTGATGTTAGTGAATACATGCCTATTAAAGAAGCTAGGCGCATGGATGTATTCTTGCAATACGGGATGGCTGCGGGTATTCAGGCCGTTCAGGACTCTGGAATAATGGAGGCTGGTTACGATCCCGCTCGAATTGGAACTTTTGTCGGTTCTGGAATTGGTGGCATAACTAATATTGAAGATGTAGTTCATACCATTGATGAAAGTGGTCCTCGAAGAATTTCACCTTTTTTTGTGCCAGGCTCAGTAATTAATATGATTTCTGGCAACCTTTCAATCATGTTTAACATGCAAGGGCCTAATCTTGCCGTTTCCACAGCATGCAGTACGGGCACACATTGTATAGGCTTAGCTGCACGCTTGATTGCCTATGGCGATGCTGACGCTATGCTTGCTGGAGGTGCAGAAATGGCATCCTCACCTGTTGGAATCGGTGGTTTTGGTGCGGCCAGAGCACTCTCTACCCGAAATGATGAGCCTGAAAAAGCAAGTCGGCCTTGGGATGCCGATAGAGATGGCTTCGCATTAGGAGATGGCAGTGGTGTTCTTGTGCTTGAAGAGTATGAAGCTGCGAAAAAACGCGGCGCCAAAATTTATGCTGAGCTAACTGGTTTTGGTTTAAGTGGCGATGCTTACCACATAACTTCGCCTACTCAAGACGGTTCAGGGGCTGCAAACTGTATGCGTAATGCTCTCAAAGATGCTGGTCTAAATGCCGAGCAAGTCGATTACATTAATGCTCATGGGACTTCTACAGCTGCTGGAGATCTGGCGGAAACTAGAGCTATTCATTCTGTTTTTGGTGCAGCTGCCAATCAGGTTGCGGTTAGTTCAACTAAGTCTATGGTTGGGCACTTGTTGGGTGCAGCCGGAGCGGTCGAAGCAGTTTTCAGTATTTTGTGTTTACGTGACCAAGTGGCGCCTCCAACAATTAATCTGGATAGTCCAGGAGAAGGCTGTGACTTAGATTATGTTCCGAATACGGCCAGAGATATGAAAATCAACACCACCATGACGAACTCTTTTGGTTTTGGTGGTACCAATGGTACTTTGATTTTTTCTAAAATCTAAATAACTACTTTTCCCGCCTGGTATTTATGCTGGTTAACGGTAAGCCGCAAGAATCTATCAAACTCAATGACCGTGCCTTAGCCTATGGTGATGGAGCTTTTGAAACAATCCTTTTACACAAAGGCAAAACCATCCTCCTAGAAGAACATTTGCAGCGTTTACAGCAAGCTTGCAATAAGCTAAGCATAAGTTGTGATTTCGAGCAGTTAAAATCTGAAATTCAAAGCTTGCAGGAAATTTTTGAAGACTATGGTGTTCTTAAAATTATTCTTAGCCGCGGAGAAGGGGGGCGAGGTTATAGATTTCATAGATCGATAAAAGCCAATCGAATAATCACTCTTCATCAATTGCCTGATAATAGTGGTTTTGATAATGATAATGGTGTGGAAGTATTTGTATGTGAGCAACGCTTAAGTCGCCAAGCTCAACTTGCAGGATTAAAACATTTAAATCGTTTGGAGCAAGTATTAGCCTCACGAGAATGGCCTGATGATAATATGTTTGAAGGTATTATGCTCGATACAAATGATAATGTTATTGAAGGCACTCGATGTAATTTATTTTATGTAAAAAAAGCTAAGCTAATAACACCTTCATTGCTGGAATGTGGGGTAGATGGAATTATGCGCCAACAGCTTATCAAGAATTTACCGATTCAAGTTGAGCTACGAAATAACATATCACTTCAAGATCTCCTTCAAGCAGACGAGATTTTTTTATGTAATAGTGTTACAGGCATTTGGCCAGTTAGTTCTCTTTGTTATGATGAAAACAAACAGCAGTATGAAGTTGGTGAATATACCTTTTTAGCAAAGAATATTTTTAAAGAAATTCTGGAAAAAGATGTTGAGTCTCAAGCAAATTCAATGGCGTAAGCAACTTATATTATGGTGCTATATTGCCTTGGTTTGCATTTTATTAAGAGCTGCTTTTTTTTATCAGAATCTCCAGATCAGCCTTCAGCTTCCTGAACAATCTGAAAATCCCTACTTGTTTTTAGTAGATTCGGGCGACTCTTTTTCCAAAATAAGTAATGAATTAGTTGCGCTTGGTATTCTTGAGTCCAGTTTCGATATTCAAGTTTTTGCTCGGCTTAGCGGAAAAGCAAGTCAAATAAAAAAAGGTCAGTATATTCTGGAAGAAAGCATGACTGCTTTGGATTTGTTAAACAAATTAGTCGCGGGTGATGTTTATTATCATAAAGTGAGGATTCTAGAAGGTTGGACCCTAAAAGAGGCTGTTCAGGCTATACAAAATCATCCTGAAATAGTGCTCGAGCTTAATTTAAATAAACCAGATGCATTACAAGCAGCTTTCTTAACTGATTATTACCCAGAAGGTTTGTTGTTCCCTGATACTTACAACTTCACTTCTGGCACAACTGACTTGCAAATTTTAGATAGAGCTAGAAGATATATGCAGGAAGTCTTGGATCAAGAGTGGGCAAAACGCTCTGTTGGTTTGCCTTATGATACGTCATATCAAGCTCTGATTATGGCTTCTATAATAGAAAAAGAAACCGGTCAGCCGGATGAGCGAGCTTTGATAGCAGCTGTTTTTGTAAATCGCCTGCGCCAAAACATGCGCTTACAAACAGATCCAACTGTAATATATGGTTTGGGTGATCGTTTTGATGGGGATTTAACTCGGGCTAATTTACAAGAGTCCACTCCCTATAACACTTATCGGAATAACGGTCTGCCTCCTACTCCAATCGCTCTTCCTGGAAGAGAGGCGATAGAGGCCGCATTAAACCCTGATATGAGTGCTTACTTATATTTTGTTGCTAAGGGTGATGGCAGTCATTACTTTTCTAGTACACTAGAAGAACATAATTCTGCTGTGCGTGAATTTCAGTTGGGAAATCAAAATTAATGTCTGAATTATTGAGTCAAAACCCAGGTCTTATTGTTTTTGAAGGTGTTGATGGCGCTGGCAAAGGCGTTCAGAGCAGAGCCCTTAAAGAGGCAATGTTAAATGCTGGCTTAGAGGTTATTTTAACTAGAGAGCCGGGCGGTTCAGAGTCTGCAGAAGCAATCAGAAGTTTGATCGTAGAAGGGGCAACGGATCGTTGGGATTCCATAAGCGAACTGTTGTTGATTTATGCAGCTAGACGTTCTCACCTTCAGGAAACAATCTTACCCACCTTGGCTAACAATAACTGGGTGATTTCTGATCGTTTTGCTGATTCTTCTAGAGCCTTTCAGGGGGTTGCAGGAGGTCTTGGTCTTGATGTGATTGAGCAAATCCATAAAATCGTTGTGGGAGACTTCAAGCCTCTATTAACGATAGTTTTAGATATTGATCCAGAGATTTCACTTGAAAGGACAGTGCAAAGGGGAGGGGCTGAAGATCGTTTTGAGCAAAAGGGTTTGGCCTATCAACAAAAAGTTCGCGAGGGTTTCTTACATTTAGTCGAAACTTCACCTGAGACACATGTGCTTATCGACGGCAGTAAATCTATAGAACTTGTAAAAGAAAAAATTAAAGCTACAGTTAGTGAAAGACTTAATTTGAAATTATGACTGATACTTTGAATTTTTTGCCTTGGAACCACCACGTTCTAGATAAGCTTAATAAGATGGAGCGAGCCGAGCAGTTAGGGCATGCCTATCTATTGCAGGGGGTGAAAGGCTTAGGCAAAGAAAGCTGTGCTTTAGATTTTTCTGCCAGCCTTTTCTGTCAAACGCCTGATTCAACATCGGATCAAATTAAAGCTTGTGGCAAGTGCCAGGCCTGTCATTTATTTTTAGCAGGAAGTCATCCAGATTATAAATTCCTTGGACTTCAAGAAGAAAGTTCGCAAATAAAGATTGAACAGATAAGGGACAGCCAAGCTTTCTTAGCCAATACAGCGTCAATGGGAAGGTATAAAATTCTTGTTATTTCCCCAGCGGAAGCATTGAACATTAATGCGGCGAATGCCTTACTAAAAAATCTTGAAGAGCCATCAGATGGAACTTTAATTTTTCTTATAAGTCATCGTCCTGGAGAGTTATTGCCAACAATTCGTAGTCGTTGTCAGCAGATAAAATTTTCAGTTCCAAATGAAAAGCTTGCTTTATCTTGGTTAGAAGAAAGCATGCCAAAAGATCAGGCTGAGTTTGCTTTAAAACTTGCTCGTGGCGCTCCTTTAAAAGCTGTTTTGTTATCTGACCCAGAAAAACAAACTGAAATCAAAACTCTCTTCGTAGAACTTTTAAGATTATATAAGAACCAAAGCTCTGTAGTTGAAGCCAGTACAAATATAGGAATTTCTGATCTTGAACAGGTCATAGATTTTTTACTGTTAAGTCTGCAAGAGTTGTCGATGTATTTACAAATTTCAAATCATCAAGCTGAGAAGAAAAAAGAAATTCTTGCTTCAGTAGAATTGCAAGAGTTAGCTGAGACTCTAGAGATTCATTTATCCGTCCAATTGATTAAAGGTTTGCACAGTTTTCATTCTGAATTAATTAATACACGCAAACTATTACGCAGTACTGCCAATCCGAATAAGCAACTTTTGTTAGAGTCTCTGCTCAAGCGTTGGCTTGAGAATATTAAAACGAGTAATGTAAAGTCAGCGGCTTAGAATGATTCCTTCAGCTCCAGCACAAGACACTGATTTCAAGGTATTGTCTGTCACAATAAAAGACCAGTCTGTTTTGTATTCATGCTATATGCCTTTTTTAAAGAATGGAGGCTTGTTTATACCCACAAAGAGTCATCATCAAATCTATGATGAAGTTCTCTTGTTGTTAGATTTGTTACAAGAGGATAAGAAGTTGGCTGTCGTTGGTAAGGTGGCTTAGATCACTCCACCCCAAGCACAAGGGAATAGAGAAGAAGTGGTAGGGATACAGTTTTTAGAAAAAGAGAGCGAAGCCAAAACTAAAATAGAAAGTTTCCTTTCAGAAATTGTAGGCTCTGAGAAGCCTATCTATACAATTTAATAAAAATAATAATAATTTAAACTATTTTCACGAAATAAAATCGAGTGATTAGCTTTAAAAACCTGCTACTCCGCCATCATTTCTTGGGTCAGAAATACCGTCAATTCCATCGCTAACAACCTTGATTGAGTTGGCATCTCCTAAAGGGAATCGAGACAAGCCCAAACCTTTGTGTCCCATTTCTTTTAATTTCGAAAGTGCTTCTTGAGAGATCGAACCTTCTTCATAACGAACAATATTTGGCAGCCATTGATGATGAAAGCGAGGACTGCTTACAGCTTCTTCAATAGTCATGCCATGATCAACAACATTAATGATGACCTGAAGAACTGTATTTATGATTGTAGAGCCACCTGGTGAACCTGTGATTAAAAAGACTTCATCGTCTTTTGTAACGATTGTAGGGGACATTGAACTTAACATTCTTTTAGAAGGTTCAATTGCATTGGCTTCTCTTCCAATTAAGCCAAAGCCGTTGGCTGTATTGGGTTGGCTAGAAAAGTCATCCATCTCATTGTTGAGTAAAAAGCCAGCTCCAGGAACCACAAACTTATTCCCATAAGAAGCATTTAAAGTTGTTGTCACTGAGACAGCATTTCCCATTCCATCAATGATTGAGTAGTGTGTAGTTTGCATACTTTCTTTAGGCCAGGCTTGCGCATCAACGTCTGTGCTGTCAGTTGCGCTAAGTTCATTGAAGTCGGCAAAACGTTCTCTAGCATATTCTTTCGAGGTCAAAGTCTGAGCAGGAAC
The DNA here is from genome assembly GCA_965662565.1 of Pseudohongiellaceae bacterium. Taxonomy (GTDB): domain Bacteria; phylum Pseudomonadota; class Gammaproteobacteria; order Pseudomonadales; family Pseudohongiellaceae; genus UBA5109. The sequence goes on from CBFIHS010000033.1 coordinate 12,849, forward strand.
ATCATAGAAATCAGGGTCGCCTAAATATTCTGCTCTATCAGAATAGGCTCTTCGTTGAGCTTCGATCATAAGGTGGACAGTCACGGCAGAACCCCAACCCGACTCAGATAGCTTGTAAGGCTCTAACATATTTAACATTTCTACTAATAAAACCCCGCCTGAAGAGGGTGCCGGCATAGACCAAATATCAAAACCTCTATATTCTCCATGAACAGGGGTTCTCCAGACGGGCTCATAATTTTCTAGGTCTTCAAGAGTAATAATCCCATTATTTTCGGACATGCTAGAAACCAGTAGCTCGGCAACAGTACCCTTATAGAAGCCGTCTCTACCTTGCTCAGATATCGCCTTTAAAGTTTCTGCTAAGTCTGGTTGTAACCAACGATCTCCAGCCATATAAGCAGCGCCATTGTCAGTGAACTTAGATAAAGAGGAGGGGTATTGCTCGAAAAAGCGTGTATTCGATTCGAACTGAGAAGCGAGGTCTTCATTAAGAATAAAACCCTCTTCAGCCAGTTGAATTGCTGGAGCCATTACTTCCTCACGGCTTAATGTGCCGAAACGTTCCAAGGCATCAAGTAAGCCTGCGACTGATCCTGGAACACCAGTGGCCATCAGACTGTTTCTAGAAAGTCCGCGATCCAGATTTCCTTCACTGTCAATAAACATATCTCGACTAGCAGCAAGAGGAGCCTTTTCTCTTGAGTCTTGAGTATAAACTTGGCCTTCACTATCTCGAAAAACCATAAAGCCACCGCCACCTATGTTACCCGCAGATGGGTACGCAACTGCAAGTGCAAACCCTACGGCAACTGCTGCATCTATTGCATTGCCGCCATCTTGGATAATTTGCATGCCTATTTCAGAAGCAATGTCAGATCTGGAGCTGACCATTGCCTTATCGCTGCGTTGAAATTCAGCAAGTAATTGAGAGGAGGGGAATACTAGAATTAACAGAAAAATAACTTTTTTCACAGAAGGCCCGCCAAAAGTTTAGGGTTGATATAAAAGGGTAATGGAAAACACTTGCTAAGATTGCTAAAAGAGTAGAAAGTCTCTTTTAAAGTAATTGAATGAATTGAGCTTTTAGCCTAACAATTCGAGCAAAGCTTCCTTCTTTTCAGGAGGAAGAGCTTCTAGCCTTTCGAGCAATACTTGATCAGTGGGTTGAGCGTCATTTAATTCATTTTTCACTTCAGTAAGCAGGTTTTCAGTCTCAAAGTCTCGCATATCAATATCACGATTCTGTTGAATATGTTTCTCAAGAACCATAATTATTTCGCTATTCATGCTTCTGCGATTATACTCAGAGAGTGTTTTGATTTGCTCTCTTAAACCACCAGGCAGTCGAATAACGAACTTTTCAACAAGATTCGGAGTGTTGCTGCTTGAGTCGCTCACTAAAATTCTTCTAGCTAACTAAAATTTGAATCTTAGTTATTTATAAAACTTTAGATTGCTCAATACTTTACCAAAAAACTTCCAATGATAATAATGTTTTTGTCTGAAAGAGGGTATGATTCTTAAGAAATAGTGGTTCAAATAGCTCGTTTATGAAAAAGTGCAGTAGATTTATCAAATGTTGTAGGGGAATTTAATGCTGGAATATGATTTTTTAGTTATTGGTGCAGGCTCAGGAGGTGTTAGAGCAGCGCGTATAGCTTCAGGTTTAGGTGCAAAGGTCGGAATTATAGAGGACCTATATTTAGGAGGCACTTGTGTCAATGTAGGCTGCGTTCCCAAAAAGCTTTATAGCTACGCTAGTCATTTCAGCTCTGATTTTAAAGACAGTGAGGCCTTTGGTTGGTCTGTTTTAGAACCAGAATTTAACTGGGATACTCTCAGAGATAATAAAACCTCCGAAATCTCGCGTTTGAATGGGATTTATAATTCTATTTTAGAAAATGCTGGTGTCGTTGTTATAAATGGACATGGAAAAATTACGGGTCCCAACTCGGTTGAAGTTGGCGGCGAAACTTATAATGCGAACAAAATTTTAATCGCTACGGGAGGCTGGCCATTCGTTCCAGACTTTTCTGGCAGTGAGTACGCCATTACTTCAAATGATGTTTTTGACTTAGAACATTTCCCAAAGTCTATTTTGATAGTTGGCGGGGGCTACATCGCGGTTGAGTTTGCTGGGATTTTTGCTGGTCTAGGCGCTGAAACGACTTTATCTTATCGAGGCGCGCGTTGTCTTAATGGTTTTGATGAGGATTTAAGAGAAAAGTTTAATGAAGAGTTGTCTCGTCATGTCAGTTTAAAGCTGAATTCGCAAGTTCAATCTATTACTGAAAATAAAGATGGCAGCCGAAAAGTAAGATACGAAGATGGCATTCAAGAGAATTATGACTGCGTGCTTTATGCAACTGGACGTAAGCCTCGAATTGAGGGTCTAGGGCTTGAAAACACTCAAGTACAAATTAACTCAAGAGGCTTTGTTGAAGTTGGTGCAGGGTTTCAAACTGCAGAGCCTTCAATTTATGCTTTGGGTGATGTCATTGGCCGAATGGCTTTAACTCCTGTTGCTCTAGCAGAAGGAATGAATCTAGCAAGAAATTTATTTGGTGGACTAAGCGAAGAGTTAGACTATAACAATATTGCGACAGCAGTATTCAGCCATCCTAACCTTGCCACCGTCGGTTTAACTGAAGAGGAAGCAATCAAACAAGGCAAACAAATTGACGTTTACGAAAGCGACTTTAAACATTTAAAACATACTGTAAGTGGGCGAGAAGAGCGTACGTATATGAAAATTGTAGTCGATCGAGAATCGGACACAGTTCTCGGCATGCATATGATGGGCGCTGAAGCAGGGGAAATCATTCAAGGCTTTGCTGCGGCTATGAAATGTGGAGTCACTAAAACTCAGCTTGATCAAACTATTGGAATACATCCAACTGCTGCTGAAGAGTTCGTCACTATGCGAACAAAAAGGAAGTAATTTTCTCTATATCTTGTGCTGGTCTGTTAAAAGTCAAAACAACTGAACACAATGTGCAGGCAAAATGAATCTGCTCCCCCACTAGTTACGTATTACTTGACCTAAGCACCTGGTTCAATTAGTTTGGTGCAAGAATTTAAGACAATTTTTATTAACAATAAGGGACAGAAAATGGCAACTTTACCTCCAGGTCTAGATACCAGTACTTTCAATTCTGCATTGGCTGAGTTTAGTGATGCAATTGGCGCCGAATGGGTTTTTAGTTCAGATGAAGACGTAGACTTATATCGTGATGCTTACTCTCCTATGTGGAATGAGGACACTGAAATAAGGGCTTCAGCAGCCGTAGCTCCAGCTACTACTGAAGAAGTTCAAGAAATTGTTCGAATTGCTAATCGTTACGGCATTCCGCTTTATCCTATCTCCACAGGTAAAAACTTAGGCTATGGTGGTTCTGCGCCGAACTATTCAGGCAGCATGGTTGTTGACCTAAAGCGCATGAACAAGGTTATAGAGGTCAATGATCGAAGGAATTTCGCGATTGTTGAGCCAGGGGTTTCTTATTTCGACCTCTATCGTTATATACAAGAACGCGGTTTAAAAGTTTGGATTGATTGTCCTGATCCCGGTTGGGGCAGCCCAATTGGTAACGCTCTAGATCATGGTGTTGGCTACACATACGGAATGTACAGAGACCATTTTGCTTCAAATGCAGGTATGGAAGTAGTTTTACCTGACGGTGAAGTTTTGCGAACAGGTATGGGAGCTCTCCCAGGTGGTGAGTGGGGTGAATATAAATACGGCTTCGGCCCAAGTGTTGATGGTCTGTTCGCACAGGCCAACTTCGGCATTGTCACAAAAATGGCTTTCCGACTCATGCCTGAACAAGAAGCTCACTACATAGGAACGGTCATTGTTCCGCGCAAAAAAGACCTGGTCGCTTTAATAGATCATGTGAACTATCTTGATGATACGGGTCTCATTGGCATGCCTTTATACGGCAATAGAATAAGTGGTTTCGGTCCTATGGAACCAGAATTAGCAGCCCTGGTCGAAAATAACGCCAGTGATGCCGAATTTGATGCTTATGCAGCTAGCAAGGGCAACGGATTCTGGTCTGTTGAGCTACAATTTTATGGGCCTGAGCCAACTGTTAAGGCCAACTGGGAATATGCTCAGCAGCGTATATCAGCAAGTATTGAAGGAACTACTTTTGAAGAGGGACATCTTTATACCTTCCCCTTGAGCGATGAAGAGAAAGGAGAGCATTCTCATAGAGTTGCCATAGGTGTCCCCAATATGGAAATTTTTGCCATTGGCGCTCGTTCTGAACGCAACCCTTCACCTCAAGATGGGCATTTATGGTTTTCTGCGATCATTCCTCGTAGTGGGGAAGGCGTCTTTAAAGCACAAGAGGTCATCGGACGAATCTGGAAAGAAGAAGGACTACCGTATAACCCCTTCGCAACTCCCGCCACATGGACTCCTCGCTGCTACATCATGATTACTGGTTTACCAATAAGCCGTACCGATAATTCAATCAATGAGCGGTCAATGCGTGCCTATAACCGCGCTGTAGAAGAATGTGCTGTTAATGGCATGGGCGAATACCGTGCACCGCCGGCATTTGCTGATGCGATTCAGAATGCTTACTCTTTTAATAACAATATTCAACGTCGTTATACCGAAATATTAAAAGATGCGACTGATCCTAACGGCATTATTGCACCAGGTCGTGGTGGTATTTGGCCAAAAAATATACGTGAAAAAGAGGGGAAAGCATGAAAAACATAATCAAAATTGGATTGTTTTCGCTGGCAACAGTTTTCAGCATTAACGCGAATGCTCAAGATGCAGTAGAAAGAGGGCATCAGGTTTTCGATAAATGGTGTGCTGCCTGCCATGACGAATCTCAAAGAACACCTGGTACCAATGCTTTAAGAGCAAAGTATCAAGGCGCACTTCCGGCTTTATTGGAAGAACGGACTGATTTGAGCCCTGAGATAATTAGCTTATGGGTAAGAAATGGGATAAGTATTATGCCTTTTTTCCGTAAAACTGAGATTGATGATGCGCAGTTAGCTGACCTTAATGCTTATCTAACCAGAAATAATGGCAATTAATTCACTTAGGTAATTGAACTAGGAATTTATTATGACAAATAGAAGACAATTTCTGAAAATCGGATTGGCTACTTCAACTGTGCCACTTGCAGCAAGTGCAGCCAAATCGGCCACCTTTAGTGCTTTTTCTGGAAAAAACACTATTCCTTTTTATAAAGTGATAGTTGATGAGCGTTATCCAGAAAGCATTGCGTTTGGCAAAGCGATGGAAAAGCAAGGCTACGATATTCATTTGATGAAGAAAGGCGACCTTACTCAGTTTTGGTATAACGAATTAAACCAGATTTGGGAAAAAGAACCCGTTGCTATTGCAGGCTTAACCGAATTCGGACCCTTGTTCTGTTTAGAGCAATTAGGACGAACCTACGGTGCTCGTAAAGTTTATCGTGGTGATCATCACTATGAACAGCAAGGCAAAATAACGCATAAACTAAGCGGCCCTGAAAACATGGTTTTAGATGCAGGCAATGTGCTTAACTTTGCTAATGAGCAAATAGCAGGGCAAACAGTTGCTGACTTGCTTCTTAATTGCCAAGCAGGCACAACAGCTATTGCAGATTCAGTTTGTGCTGAGAATACTGGACACCAAAGTCCTTTAACTGATGCCAGACCTGAAGACAATCTTGTCTCCTGGATAGTAGCGCCTGCGCATTTAGCTTAAGCCTAACTACCGTTCTAAAAAAAGAGCCGAAAGGCTCTTTTTTTTATGCCTAAGAATTCTTCATCATCAATATCAGTATTTTTTTAAGTTTGTTAGCATAATTAATTCAAAACATTCTAAAGTAGAGCACTTTACTTGATATACTATTTCCGGTAATCTTTATTACCGGAAATAGTGGGTAGTAAGATATAGCACAACAATATAGCTATATTCTTCTTATCTATATAAATTACAGATACTTAAAGAATATTCTTAATGTCAATTAATAAGTCTCCTGTACCATTCTTTGATACGCTTTCAGAGATGTTAAATCCCTACCGGCACCCTGTTAGGTCAATTAAACATTTGCTTGATGATGAACCAGCTAATGCCTTGGATGATTATCAACACGCCAGTGAGTTCTTGTATTCCTATCGTGGATCTCCAGATACTTTTTCAACTTACAGACGTGAAATTGAGCATTTTTTACATTGGAGCTGGATTATTGCTCATAAGTCACTAAAAGAGATAAAGCGTGAAGATATTGAGTCATACGTGGAATTTGCTCAAAAACCACCAAAAAACTGGATTGGAGATAAAAACGTTGCCAGATATTTAGATAAACAGGGCGCTCGTCTGTTAAATCCAGATTGGCGACCCTACGTAATAACCAAGCCCAATACTGCCTATTCTTTGTCACAAAGTGCCGTACAGTCGATTTTTGCGGTGTTAAGCAGCTTTTATAACTATTTGATTCAAGAAGAATACACCGATATGAATCCTGTGGCTCAGATACGCCAAAAAAGTAAGTTTCTGCGCAAATCCCAGGGTCAAAAGCTAATTAGGCGCTTATCAGAGCTGCAATGGACCTATATTATTGAAAGTGCCGAGAATCTAGCCAATACCGACCCTGATCAACATGAACGCACTTTATTCGTCATGCAAGCTTTATTTGCTATGTATTTACGTATTTCTGAGCTGGTTGAAACTAACCGTTGGAGTCCTAAAATGGGCGATTTCGAACGTGATTTAGAGGGTAATTGGTGGTTTAGAACAGTAGGGAAAGGCAATAAAGAACGTCAAATTTCGGTCAGTGATGCCATGTTAACTGCCCTTAAACGTTATCGTGAATCCAGGAACATGACTCCCCTGCCTATTCCTGGTGAATCTGCACCACTTATTCATAAAACTCGTGGGCTTGGCGGCATTACCAGTACTCGTCAAATCAGAAGCATTGTTCAGTTTTGTTTTGATCAGGCCCAGTCTAAAATGCATGAAGAAGGCTTTGTTGAAGAAGCGGCCCAACTTTCTGCTGCTACAGTACATTGGTTAAGACATACGGGAATATCTGAAGACGTAAAACATAGACCTAGAGAACACGTTAGAGATGATGCTGGGCATGGTTCAAGCGCCATAACCGATCGCTATATTGATGTGGAACTTGGGGCTCGTCATGCTTCGGCCAAGAAAAAGACAATAAAACCACAATAGTTGCAATGTTTTGTCTAGAAAAACGATGAAACATCCCAATAAATAAGGTAAGTTAGTTTTCTTTGTCTATGTCATAAGATCTCAATGGATCAAATCTTTATGAGTAAGTCTTCCAAAATTTTAAGTAGTAATTTGGTATCTCCGAAAAATATTCTTGCCGCTTCTCTTATAGGGGTAGTTGGCGCTTGGGCTGCCCTCCCCTTATTTGCTCAACAATCACCACAGTATTTAGCAGATGAAATTCCACTTGATGTAGCGGCTATCTACCAGGAGATTGAGCCAATTCAAGAATACACCCCAGTCGCTCGTTCTGTGTTAAGTCAGTTAACTCGGAATCATTATTCAGAAGTTCGTGTTAACGATGAATTCTCCAGTAAGGTATTCGATCGTTACCTGGATGGTCTTGACCCTTCGCGTGTTTATTTTACAAAATCTGACATTGAAGAGTTTGAAAAATATCGCTATGAGCTCGATGACTTACTTCGCTCAGGCGATGTTGAAGCCGGTTTTGAGATCTACAACCTCTATCAAGAGAGAGTCATTGAGAGGCTAGTCTACTCTATTAAACGTATTGAAGAAGATGAGTCTGAGTTTGATTTCACAATTGATGAAGACATTATTATTGATCGCTCCGAAGAGCCTTGGGCCGATTCAGTAGATGATTTATCGGATTTATGGCGTAAACGAGTTAAAAGTAATGTTTTAAGCTCGTTGTTGTCAGAAAAAACTTATGCCGAAACTCGTGAAGATTTAAGTAAACGGTATAGATCACAGCTCAGCCAAATTTTGAAAAACGATCAGCGTGAAGTCTTCCAATTTTATATGGATACTTTGACGATGAGTATAGATCCGCATACTCAGTATTATCTTCCTCAAGCGGCTGAAAATTTTAATATGAATATGAGTTTGCAGCTTCAAGGTATTGGCGCTGTCTTAACTACTGAGGATGAATACACGGAGGTAGTTCAAATAGTTGCAGGAGGCCCTGCAGATTTAGCTGGTGATCTACAGCCTAAAGATCGAATTACCGGTATTGCGCAAGACGATGGTGAGTTCGTTGATGTGATCGGTTGGCGCGTAGATGATGTAGTTCAACTAATCCGAGGTGAAAAAGATACAGTTGTTCGTTTAAACGTGATTCCAAGAAATGCTGAAAATGATTTTGAAAGAAAAATTATCAGCATTACTCGAGACACCGTACAGCTTGAAGATGAGTCAGCCAAAAAAGAGATCGTTGAAATCCAAAGAGACGGTGAAACCTATAAAATTGGAATAATTGAGCTGCCAACTTTTTATGTTGATTTTGCGGCACTACAGAATAGAGACCCTAATTATCGCAGCAGCACCCGTGATGTTAGAAGGCTTCTCGAAGAGTTAAAAGAAGAAGAAGTCGATGCGCTTGTGGTTGACCTAAGAAACAACGGTGGAGGCTCTTTGAGTGAAGCTAATTCTTTAGTTGGCTTGTTTATTGATCGAGGGCCGACTGTCCAAGTAATGGACGCTGAAGGCAATAATATTGTTCAAGGCGACTCTGATGCAGGATTGGTTTACGATGGCCCAATGGCGGTTTTAGTGAATCGCCTAAGTGCTTCTGCTTCCGAGATTTTTGCTGGTGCTATTCAAGATTACCAACGCGGTTTAATCCTAGGTAGCCAAACTTTTGGTAAGGGTACGGTTCAAGAATTAATTCCTATGCGTTCTGGTCAATTGAAGATTACTCGAGCGAAGTTTTATAGAATTTCAGGTGAAAGCACACAACATAGAGGCGTGTTGCCTGATATAGATTTCCCTGATTTATATGATGTTTCTGAGGATATAGGGGAAGCGGCTTTAGAGACTGCCCTGCCTTGGGACACGATTGATACCACCAGTTTCTATAGGCCATTTATGGATTTGCGCCCTGCTTTCTCAACCCTGATAACTCGGCATGAAGAGCGTTTACTTACTGATCCCGATTTCAACTATATAAATTCTCAAATACAGCGTGCTATCGAGAAGAGTGAGAATAATACTTTGAGTTTGAATATGGATACGCTTTTAGCCGAAAGAGTAGAAAATGATGCTTGGCGTTTGCAGATTGAAAATACTCTCAGAAGTGCCAAAGGTGAAGAGCCCTATTCTTCAGTTGAAGATATGAAAGATGCTGAAGAAGAGGAAGAGGAAGAAGTCGCATTGAACTCACCTGGTCTAGAGGATGATACTAATTCCGAAGAAGATGAAGAGCTAGATCCTTATCTTGAAGAAAGTGGAAATATCCTTGTCGATTTTATTCAGTTTGAAGCTGGCCAAATTCTAAGTATGGCTCTACAACTGAATGACGAAGAAGCTTAAGAAAGCTGCTGAAATAGTTTCAGTCTGGGAGTATGAAAATCGAAGACTTAGAATCGTTAAAACTATTTTTACAAATCAGTCTTAGATAAGCACAAGGAAGTTGAGAAAAGAATCGAAAGGGAAAAGTTGGCGGAGGAGGAGTTAAGCAATGTGAACACCTAGTAATGTTCAAAGTAGTATAAATTCTGTAAATTACCAATTATTTTGATAAATATATGAACGTCTGCTATCTATCCAAAGCGGACATTAGCGCTTTTTTTAAAAATCTTGGTTACAATCAGCATCCCTCTTAGCCAAGTATTTTTTACCTGATATTGATAAGGCAATATTAGGTAGGTCTATTTTCTCATTAATTTATTAAAGGTTGATTGT
>CBFIHS010000034.1:0-20875 GCA_965662565.1 Pseudohongiellaceae bacterium
TTAAACGTGCCATGTTGCCGCCAGAGGCTTCGATAATTCTTCTGCCAGTTGCGGTGCTACCAGTGAACATAATTTTGTCTATATCTGGGTGGCTTACTAGCATCGAACCAACATTCCCAGGGCCTGATATAACATTTAAGACTCCGGCTGGAAGAACAGTATTGAGTAAACGTACCATTTCAAGTGTGCCAATTGGGGTGTATTCGGAAGGTTTAATGACCACGGTGTTGCCTGTACGCAGCGCTGGCATAATTTGCCAGATAGCAATCATCAAGGGCCAGTTCCATGGGGCAATTGCGCCCACCACACCAAGAGCTTTGCGATGTAATTCATCTTTTCTAGAGTCATCTTCAAAAATCAGTTCAACGGGCAAATCCAAGGAAGCGGGGACTTGGGTCCAAGCGACGCATGCTTCTAATTCGAACATAGAGCCTGGTCCGCCTAAGGGTTTACCTTGCTCCATGGTTACCCATTTGGCGAGATATTCTGAGTTAGTGCTTAGAACCTCAGCAGCAGACATTAAGATTTCTTTTCTCTCGCTGTCGGATTTAGCCGCCCAGCCTTTTTGGGCTTTTCGAGCCGAGGCAATTGCGGACTCTACTTCAGCTTCTGTAGAGATAGGTGCCTGAGCGATTACTTCGCCAGTTGCGGGATTGATTACAGGAAAAGATTCTGTTGTTGGAGTGGCTTTACCATCAATGGTACATGAATAAGTTTGCATAATTATATTATCATTTCGTGGTTAAAGTTATGACTGGAAGTCGAGAAAACACTAGCAGCCGTTTTGTTTTTTTAGCTACTGTAAATAGGTATTAAAAAATTATCAATCAGGTTCTTATTTTTTGCATTGCGAAGTGTTAGTCTGGATGATCTTAATAAGAGGTCTAGTACTAGTGCTGGTACTAGCTGGCAATGGCTAAAGGATAAGGGGTAAGGGCTAAATCTAGACCTATAAATCTTTAAGCAGAAAAAATTAAACCAAAGCTAATAAAAAGTGAAAGAGAAAATAAAAGAATAATTAAAAGAGCAGAAAATTATGAAAAATGAGCTAACTCAGTTGCCCTCAACAATAAAAACAATTGGAAATTCGCGAATGATACCAATGCTAAGACCTAAGAGCATTTTTAAGTTTGGTCTTAGTTTGACTTTAACTTTGTTGGTCGCTTGTGGGGCAGAAACAAATGAGCAGCAAGTCTCGGAGCCCGAAATGGAAGTTGTAGAGCTTTCTTCACTGGAGCAAGACTTTCCATCTATTGCCGATGCTGAAAGTCGTCCAGGAGATTGGTTAGCACATGGCCGAACTTGGTCAGAGCAACGTTTTAGCCCTCTTGATTTGATCAACTCTGATACTGTTCAAGACTTGTCCTTAAGCTGGTACCTTGATTTGCCAGGTGTACGCGGACAGGAAGCCAGTCCTATAGTTATTAATGGTCGGATGTACACAACCTCAGCCTGGAGTGTGGTTTATGCTTTAAACGCTGTTACTGGTGAGGAGCTTTGGACTTATGATCCTGAAGTCGATCGTTCACATGCGGTTGACGGTTGTTGTGATGCAGTGAATCGTGGCGTGGCTTTATGGGAAGACACCATCCTGGTGGGCACTCTGGATGGCCGACTGATTGCGCTTGATGCTGATACAGGTTCCTTAAAATGGTCCGTTTTAACTATTGATCTTGAACAAGCATATACCATCACTGGTGCGCCCCGTGTTGCCGAAGGCTTGGTCTTTATAGGCAATGGTGGCGCTGAGTTTGGAGTGCGTGGTTATGTTACTGCCTACGACATTGAAAGCGGTGAAGAGGTTTGGCGCTTTTATACAGTTCCGGGAAATCCTGCAGACGGTTTTGAATCTGAGACTATGGCAATAGCAGCAGAAACCTGGAGTGGTGAATGGTGGCAGTTAGGGGGAGGTGGCACGGCATGGGATTCTATGGCTTATGACCCTGAATTGGGTCTTTTGTATATTGGGGTCGGAAATGGCTCTCCTTGGAATCCTCAGCTTCGAAGTAATGGGGTTGGGGATAATTTGTTTCTTTCCTCGATTGTCGCGTTAGATGCCGATACCGGCGAATACGTTTGGCATTATCAAACCACGCCAGGCGAAGGTTGGGATTATACGGCTACACAACACATGATTTTGGCTGATCTAGAAATTGAGGGAGCTTTACGTAAGGTGATTATGCAGGCGCCAAAGAACGGTTTTTTCTACGTGCTTGATCGTCAAACCGGTGAATTCATTTCGGGCGAAAACTTTGTTCCTGTGACTTGGGCAGATGGAATAGATCAGGAGACAGGAAGGCCAAACATTAATCAGTCTGCCAAATACTGGGAGACAGGAGAGGTGGCTTTGCAATCTCCAGCATTTTTAGGCGGACATAATTGGCATCCTATGTCATACAGCCCTGAAACTGGCTTAGTGTATTTCCCAGCTCAAGAAATGAGTTTTCCTTATCTTGGTGTGGATGAGTTAGATGTCAAATCTTTAGCCGCTAATTTAGGCGTCGATACAGGGATTGCTCGACTACCGGATGATCCAGAAGTTATCGCTGCAGTACAAGAAGCGACTAAAGGCCATTTAAGCGCCTGGAACCCTGTGACTCAGGAGGAGGTGTGGAGGGTTCAATACCCTGGACCCTGGAATGGAGGTGTCTTATCCACAGCTGGCGGGGTGGTTTTCCAGGGTACAGCATCAGGGTTTTTCAAAGCTTTCGATGCAAGTACTGGGCAGGAACTCTGGCAAAGCCCTACTCAAACAGGCGTGGTTGCCCCTCCGGTGACTTATGAAGTCGATGGCGAGCAATATATAACTATCATGGCTGGCTGGGGTGGCATCTTTCCCATGATCACGGGTCCTATAGCATTGAGTTCGGGGCCGCTATCTAATTCAAGCCGAGTGTTAACTTATAAGTTAGGCGGCGAAGCTGTTTTACCTGAGCCTCAAATGCTGACAAGAGAGCTACCAGATTATTCCAGTATGGTAATAGATGAAGACTTAGCTGAAGCTGGGTTTTTGGTTTATGACCGTTATTGTGGGGCTTGTCATGGGGCTGGTGCAGTTGGTAGTGGAGTAATTGCTGATTTACGCTACAGCGCTTTCCCTGGCAATTCGGAAGCTTGGGCTTCAGTAGTCCTTGAGGGTGCCTTTGCCGATCGTGGAATGGTTGGTTTTGGTTCAGAGTTGAATGCTGATGATGCTGAGGCAATAAGACATTACATTCTCACTAGGAATCGCTTCGCTGCGCAACAGTTGTAAGCTAAGACGAGCTGAATAGGGCTTATTTAAAAAGGACTTATTGTAAACTGCTGCAACAAGCTTAAAGCTTTTGCAGCATCACAGTATGGACATCAAGGTATGGGAATGTTTAAAAATTTACTTACTATCACGATCAAACCCAATTCAGTTTTTCCTTACTTAAAAGAAAATCCAAGTTGGTTACTTCCTTGGTTGATCCTTTCTATTTTAGGGGCCTCAGTGCAACTTGGCTTTTATGCATTTGTAGACTCCGATTATTTATTGAATGCGCTGATTCAAGAAAACTCATTGCTGATTGAACGAGCAGATGCTTTTTTCTGAAGATTCTTGGGCCAAGCCAGACCTTCGAGGAAACTATCGTTGACGTATTCGCATATTGCTAATGAATCCCAAACTTTGATCTTGTCATGGATTAATACAGGAAGTTTCAAGCTTGGTGAATACATCGCAATTTTTTCTATACTGTCGTTTTGATAAAGCTTGATGCTTTTTTCCTGATGGTCTACTTCAAATTTATTTAGGAGTAACCATACTCTCAATGAACTGGAAGAATAATTACGATCACCGCTAATTAATATTGGTTTGCTCACTTAACACCTCCAGTTCATCTTTTGATAGAGTTTTATTTTCTAAGGGTAAATAGCTCGCCATTTTTTGAACGAAGTTCAACATTTACTCTTCTATCGAAAAATAAACTTTCAAGATTTGCGTTTTGTTCCAAAGGGCGAGTGTCCCCAAAAGCTCTAGTTTGGATATTGTTTGGGTTTACTCCAAGTTCTAGCAGGGCTTGTCTTACTGATTCCACTCGCTGTTCAGAGAGTTTTTGGTTGTCGAAACTATTGCCGCGTTTGTCTGCATAACCATTAATCAGAACAATTGTTTGATCGTCTTGATTGGCTAAATCAGCAAGCTGCTCTATATCTTCTCTGTAATGTTGCTCCAGAGCGTATGAGTTAGTAGTAAAGTGAAGGGCGAGGGCAGTGTCTTCACAGCAGATAGTATAGCCTTGCTGAGTAGTGGATTGACTGGTGAAACGAACATTTTGCAGTCTGTTGCTCTCAATTTCTTGTAAGGCTAACTGATATCGATTTTGAAGTTCAGCTTGCTGTTCCTGCAAAGCTAATAATTCCTGTTGGTTTTGTTCGAGCTGAGCGGCTAATAATTCTTTTTTATCATGCTCGTTTTCGACACTTGCCGTAAGAATGCCTAAGCTAGCAGCGATAAAAGCCCCAGGAGGGCCTGCGACTAGTCCGCCCAGGACTGCGCCACCAAAAAATCCGAAGGCTTCTTTGCGAGTTGATTGGTCTTCGATTTGGGAAAGTTCCTGGTATTCACTTGCAAAAGCAGAATTTACTGCTGTAAATAAAAGTGAAGCCAGGATTAATGGAAATAAGATCTTTTTATCTGTCATGTTAGGTCTCCTTAATTTAGTGAATGAAAAGTTTGCCTTATGGCTGTCTCTTCCTAGCTTTGTATTTAATGTGAAGTCTAGTACTTTTTAATGAGAGAAATAGGGCTATGCACTGATCAAATATGGCGAGATTATGGCAATCGAACTTATGTCTTTCTGCTTGCTGCCTTTACTAAAAGGATTGCGGTATAGTTTAGAAAGATCAAAATTTAAGTGGAATTTTTATGACTCGAAGAATTGCTATTGTCGAAGATGAAGCGGCACTACGAGAAAACTATACAGACATCCTGCGTAAACAGGGTTATGAAGTCTTTGCGTATCCAAATCGTGCTAAAGCCATGGAGGCTTTTCAGCTTCGTTTGCCGGATTTGGCTGTTATTGATATTGGCTTAGAGGATGAAATTGATGGTGGTTTTAAACTATGTCAAACCTTACGCTCAATGTCTGAAACTTTACCTATTATTTTTTTAACTGCCCGCGATAATGATTTTGACACTGTCAGTGGTTTGAGAATGGGCGCCGATGATTATTTAAGTAAAGACATTAGTTTGCCGCATTTAAGTGCGCGTATTGCAGCTTTGTTCAGGCGCCTCGATGTGCAAGATAATCCAACAGAACCGGATAACTTACTTGAGAGAGGTGACTTAATAATGGACTTAAGTCGCCTTACGGTTACTTGGAATGAGCAAACAATTATATTAACAATCACAGAGTTTTGGATGTTGCATGCTTTGGTTAAATTTCCTGGGCATGTAAAAAGTAGAGACGCTTTGATGCAAGAATCTAAAATTTTTGTTGATAACAGCACGATCACTTCTCATGTTAAACGGATTAGGAGAAAGTTTATTCAAGTTGACCCTGATTTTGACTGTATCGATACCGTTTATGGTATGGGCTATCGCTGGACTCTTGAGTCTTAATTATTGATGTCTAGCTTCGCAAAAAAAATCTTTAGCATAAGAAGCAAACTGGTATTTGTGTCCAGCTTTTTACTCGTGATTCCTTGGTTAGGATATCTCTATATTTTGGAAATGGAGGAGTACTTAAGTCAGGCACAAGAGCAGACTGTACTTGGAACAGCTAGAGCACTTTCAGCTGCCCTAAGCGAGCGTCCTGAGCTGTTTAATGACAGTAGTTACAGTCGAGCGCTCGATGGTCTAGATTTGTATGTTTATCCTGTCTTTTATCCTTTAGCCATTGATGATGGAAACATACTCGATTGGCGTGACTATCAACAATATGAGCAACACTATCAAGAGGGCAGCGAGACTCCTAACCCTGCAAATGTCCAGACCATTTTCCGCGATAGCGGCTTGTTTGGTGATCCCTTAAGTTTTCGCTTAATGCTCGGCGAGTACAATCGTTCTCTTTATGCTTATGTTCGTGTGATTGATGAAAATGTCGTGCTTCGAGATCAGGAAAGTTTACGTCTAGACAGAAGTGATAGCTTAAGGCTCGCGATCATTAATAATGAAGGTGTATTTGAGCGTTATGTTATTGCCCCATATAACGATGAATACATTTATCCTTATCGTGTTCCTGATGATATTAGCGACATCTCTTCCTTACAGTATGAGCCAAGGATAACAGGACGTTGGAGTAGAACAGCCGAAGGTTATGAGGTCGAATTGCGTTTGCCTTTAGAAATGTTAGGAGAAAAGTTAGGCTTATCTATATATGATGTGGACGATCCAGAACTAAGGCAACTAGCTGCAATCGTTTCTACCTCTGGTGTTGAAAGTGCTGAAGTCCTTGGCACCTTAAGGCGTCCAATACCCGAAATTGATCGTATTGTTGCGGGTATGGGCTTGAGTAATTCACGAGTACAAGTTGCTGATCGAAGTCAGCGAATTTTATTGAGTGATGGCGATATTCGGAATGCAAATGGCTTGATGCTGGATGATGGATCAGAGTATGCGCAAGGCAGTGTTTGGTCGAGCTTGAAAAATACTATTCTACGACCTCTTTATTACCAAGTACTCACTAAACCAATTACTAATTTTGTTGATGAGCTCTATCAAGAAGGAGTGGTTGAAGGCGACCATATTATTTCGGCTTTAAGCGGGGTACCAAATACAAACTACAGAGTCTTGGCGGATGGTAATACTCGAATTTTAGAAGCGGCCTTTCCAATAATGGCGAACGGAAAAGTTTTGGGGGCCGTTTTGGTTGATCAGAATATGAATGGGATTCGAACTTTTCGTAATCAAGCTTTAGAAACCTTATTCGATACCATGCTCGGAATCATGCTCTTAATAATAACGGTTTTATTTTTATTCGCTTCCGGTTTGTCATCGAGAATTCTAGCCCTCAGGAATCAAGCTGAAAAAATAATTGATGACAGCGGTCGCATCCATAATACTATTCACCCTTCCCGAAGTAATGATGAGATTGGTGATTTAAGTCGAAGCTTTTCGAATATTCTAGATCGTTTAACCCAATACACTCATTATTTAGAAAACATGTCTTCACGTCTTTCGCATGAGTTGCGAACTCCTGTAACTGTGGTGCGTTCATCTCTAGAAAATTTACGCCTAGCGGATAATAAACAAGAAGAAGAAACTTACGTAAAGAGAGCTGAAGAAGGATTGGCTAGGGTGAGTCTAATTCTAACGAATATGAGTGAAGCTTCACGTATGGAGCAGATACTAAAAAGTTCTGATAAAGAAAAGTTAGATTTAGCGAAAGTGATCACTGCGTGTACGCAAGGATATAGCCAAATTTATCCCAACATAAAATTCACAACTGCTATTTCTCAATCCCCTGTTCTGGTGATGGGAAACGCAGATTACATTGTGCAATTAATGGATAAACTCGTAGCAAATGCTGTTGAGTTTTCTTTTCTGGATAAAGCGATTCAAGTGAAATGCGTCAGTTCAGAAAACGAGGCGGTTATTTCCGTTGCTAATTCAGGGCCTTATTTAGCCGATGAAATGAAAGACAGAATTTTTGACTCCATGGTTTCAGTTCGTCCTGAAAGTAAAAAGAAACAACCTCATTTAGGTATGGGCTTGCACATTGCTCGTATGATCACGGATTACCATGAAGGCTATATTTATGCAGACAATCTCCTTGAAGAAGAGGGCGTGATTGTCGTGCTAAGAATTCCTTTAGCGAATTAAGGTCTATATTCGAATACCTGATCGCCATGACTCAAGCTGAGTTTTTTGCCGTCATCACAAGCTTCAGTACGTCCAATGATTTTTGCATCAATCTCAAAGCCTGCGGCTAAATCAATAACGGTTTGTGCCTGGTCTGGCTGACAGTATATTTCCATACGATGCCCCATATTGAATACCTTATACATTTCTTTCCAGGGTGTATTCGAAGCGGCTTGGATGGCTTTAAAAACGGGAGGTGTTGGAAATAAGTTGTCTTTGATGAAGTGAATTCCGTCGGCAAATTTTAAGCACTTGGTTTGGGCACCACCAGAACAATGTATCAAGCCTTGAATTAGGCCAGGGTACTCCTCAAGAATTTTGTAAATTACCGGAGCATAGGTTCTGGTCGGGCTTAAAATGGCTTCACCGACAGTGAACTCTGAATCGGGTAGTGCGTCCTCTAATTTATAAGGGCCACAATAGACTAGATCACTAGAAACATTTGAGTCAAAAGATTCCGGATACTTTTCTGCGTAATAATGGCTGAGCATGTCGTGTCTGGCGCTGGTTAAGCCATTGCTGCCAATCCCGCTGGTAGCTTTTGTTTCATAAGTGCTTTGGCCAGTGGACGAGAGTCCTACAATTACCAAGCCGGGTTTAATCAGCTCGCCAGTGATGACGTCTTTTTTCTTCATTACTGAGACTGCGCAACTATCAACCACAATAGTGCCAGTTAAATCTCCAACGTCGGCTGTTTCACCCCCTCCACTGTAGATTTTGACACCAAACTCTCTGAGCGTTTCAAGGAAGTTTTCGCTGCCTTGAATCAATGCTCCAACGACTTCACCAGGGCAGTTTAAGGCATTACGATTCACGGTATTTGAAATCACAATGCGTCCATTGACGCCAATGCAAAGCAAATCGTCGAGATTCATGACGATGGAGTCTTGAGATATGCCATGAAAGACCTCAGTGTTTCCAGTTTCTTTGTAAGCTAGGTAAGCGATGATGGATTTGGTGCCGCTACCATCGGCATGAATCACATTACAGTGTTCAGGATTTCCGGTTAGGTAATCTTCAGTGATTTTGCAAAAGGCATTTGCAAATAGCCCATGATCAAGCTTGTCGACCACATCATGGACTTCAGTTTTGTCGGAAGAGACTCCCCGCGCTTGATAACGCCCAATGCTTTCATCGGGGCTAGCAACAATATAGCCACTACGATCTTGAGCTTGAATGAGACCGCGAAATTCGAGCTGACGAAAAGCTTTCATCACGGTATTCGCGGCTAAGCCGTATTCTTCGGCTAAGCTTCTGATGCTGGGTAGTTTTTCTCCAGCTTTCAATTCTTCGGTGTTAATCTTAAAGTGAATTTGATCAACAATTTGTTGAAATACAGGTGTGGCAAGGGTGTTGTCTAAGTCGATTTTCATAGCTCAAGCCTATGTTTGTGGTACAGAGATCTGTATCATTGGTATGATACAGATTGATCGTGGATAGCTCAATAAAATAAGCGCATGAAAATAGTAATATCTTATCAAGAGGACGATCGAGAAGAGCTTGAGATGCTGGCAAAGTTTCTGAATTTACCTATGGTAAATAAAGCGGCTGAAGCAGAGGAAGCAGATATAGACGACTATACCCATATACTTGCTTTAAATGTTGAGGGTTTGTCTTTGAGGTCTCTAGAAACTACTGCGGGGGCAAGTCAGCGTCAGCCTACAAGAGTAGACTTTCTTGATCCATCTTTGAATTATCGTCGCTCGACCTTTGGTAAAAATCAGGGACTTGCCAAGGCCGTTGGTTTAAATAAACACGCACCAATGCATGTGGTTGATGCTACTGCGGGCCTCGGTAAAGATTCTTTTATCCTAGCAAGCTTGGGCTGTAGCTTGACGATGCTTGAGAAGTCTCCACTTATCTATTGCCTGCTTCAGGATGGTTTAAAACGTGCTGAGAATTTTGGTGGCAAGGATTTAGCTGAGATTGTTTCACGTATGACGCTACATCAAATTAATGCTTTAGAATGGTTTTCTGAAATACAAAAATCGCAGCAAGAACGGCCTCATGTTATTTATCTAGACCCAATGTTCCCACCACGTAATAAGAGTGCGAATGTGAAAAAGGATATGGCTTTATTACAAGAAGTGCTTGCTTATGATGTGGAAATTGATGAGCTTATCACAGCGGCCTTAGAGTGCGCTAAGCACCGCGTTGTGGTCAAAAGACCAGGAGGCAAAGCAGCTTCTGGCTTGAGCTCGACGAAACTTAAACCAAGTTTTATCGTGCCTGGGAAGTCTGCACATTTTGAGATCTATGTTTAGGCCAAAATTTCCTGCAAAATGTTTTGATACATTTCCGCAAGCTTGTCTAGATCTTCAACAGCAACTTGTTCATTATTTTTATGAATTGTTGCATTGCAGGGGCCAAGTTCAACTACTTGAGTGCCATAAGGCGCAATAAAGCGGCCATCGCTGGTGCCACCACCGGTTGATAGCTCGCAAGATACTCCATTCACTTTGTTTATACTGTTTTTTACGGCTTCAGTCAGTACGCCTTCTTCAGTAATAAAAGGATTACCAGAGAGTTGCCAGTCAAGCTCATAGCTTTCGTAGTAATGATCAAAAATCGCTTCAGTCTGCTGCATAAGTCCTTCAGCTGTTACTTCGGTTGAGAAGCGGAAGTTAAATAGCAGAGTCATGATCCCAGGAATCACATTATTGGTTCCACTACCGGCATGGATATTGGAGATTTGTAGTGAGGTTGCTGGAAAGTATTCATTGCCCTGATCCCATTCGACTTGTGTCAGTTCAGTTAGAGCCGGTAAGAAAGCGTGAATTGGGTTGCTAGCAAGGTCAGGATAGGCAACATGACCTTCTTTGCCGACGACCTTAAGAGTGCCATTTAAAGAGCCACGTCTGCCGTTTCTGACTACATCGCCAAGTACTTTACTGCTAGAAGGTTCTCCTACAACACAGTAGTCGATTTTTTCATCCCGTGCATTCAAAGTTTCCATAACCTTAACTGTGCCATCGATAGCAATACTTTCTTCATCGCTGGTAATTAAGAAGGCGATAGACCCTTTGTGCTCAGGATTTTCAGCAATAAACGCTTCACAGGCCGTGACCATAGCCGCAAGGCTGCCTTTCATATCGACAGAGCCTCGGCCGAACAATATACCATCGCGAACTTCAGGTTTAAAAGGGTCTGAATCCCATTCTTCAGTATTACCTGCGGGCACTACATCGGTGTGCCCAGCAAAACAAAAAACCGGAGAACTTTGGCCTCGGCGCGCCCAGAAATTTTTTACATTACCAAAGGGCAAAGGGTCAATTTGAAAACCAATTTTCTCGAGTCGAGCGATAAGTATGTCCTGGCAGCCTTCATCTTTTGGGCTGACGGATGGTCTTGAAATCAGTTCTTTAGAAAGCTCCAGAGTTTTTGACATGGGTTTCGTGTTCCTCGTTAGTTGTGAGAGTGTAAGTCTGAGTTAAGTTCAATCGTACTTAAGTTTGTTAGACACTCTAAAGCGCCGTTTGAAGAGTTTCGCCAGAATAGGAGATTACTTTTACCAGAAAGCTCTCTTGCTTTTATGACTTCAACTACTTCCTTATCATTATTAAGCAAGTTAACTTTACTTCCTGCAGTGAGGTATAAGCCAGCTTCAATTGTGCAATTGTCTCCAAGAGAAATCCCTGTGCCGGCGTTAGCGCCAATTAAACAATTTTTGCCTACGCTGATTACTTCTGTGCCACCACCGGACAATGTGCCCTGAGTGCTACAGCCACCACCAAGGTCACTGCCGTTACCAACGAAAACACCAGCACTGATGCGGCCCTCTATCATTGCTTGACCTTCTGTACCGGCATTAAAATTAACAAAGCCTTCGTGCATTATCGTTGTGCCTTCACCAATGTAGGCGCCAAGTCTGACTCGGGCAGTATCGGCAATACGGACACCGCTAGGAACCACGTAGTCGGTCATCTTAGGGAATTTATCAACTGAATCGACACTCAGGTGTTTGTTACTCAAGCGAGCTTCTAATTGTCTTTGTGGTAACTCATTTATGGCAATAGCGCCTTCACTCGTCCAAGCAACATTCGGAAGTAAACCAAACATCCCATCAAGGTTTTGTTCATGCGGTTTCTTTAAGCGAAGTGAAAGTAGTTGTAGCTTAAGGTAGACCTCAGCTACAGAAGCGGGTTTATCATCTTTTTCCAATATGCAAAGTACGATTGGTTTTTTGCTTAGTAAGAGCATGGAAAGCAGATCGATTTGTTCTTGGTTATTACCACCACCAAAACTATCCAACATTTCATTCAATTGATTCGATTCGACTTCGAATGTTTGATTACCAGCTTGATATTCGACTGTGGCTAAGATGGCTTTTTGGATGTCTGCGCTTGGGTTTAATAGTGGGGCGGGGTAGAAAACTTCTAACCAGTTTCCGCTAGAATCTTTGGTTCCGACACCCAAAGCAAGGCTGTATAAATTCATAATAATTCCAGTTGACTAAAAAATTGGAGGTATTATATCAGGCTTTCGTATTCGCTTTGATCAAATCCTACTAAAACATTTTTGCTTGTTTCTAGTATTGGACGTTTGATCATAGAGGGTAATTCTTGCATCAGAATAATCGCGTTTGCCTGGTTAATATTTTCTTGAGTTTCTTTATCAAGCTTACGCCAGGTTGTGCCACGACGGTTGAGAATTTTTTCGAAACCAAACGAGTCACACCAGTGCTTAAGCTTTTCTGCACTTATACCTTGTTTTTTATAGTCGTGAAAGTCATATTCAATGCTATTCGTTTCGAGAAAATTTCGAGCTTTTTTTATCGTGTCGCAATTGGGAATGCCGTACATGATCATAATCTTTTTTCTTTAAGTTACATTTAAAGTTGCATCTAGCTTTTCTTGGATGGAAAGCTGAAGATCTTTGATGGCTTTTTTGTTGGTGATAGGTTTGTTTTTTATATCTGTTAGGAAGAAAACATCTTCCACGTTTTCTCCTAATGTGGTTATTTTAGCGTTATGTAAAATAATATTTTTTTCTACAAATAGGTTAGCAATTTTTGCTAGCAAACCTGGTCTATCCGAACATAAAACCTGAAGGATAGAATAGGGTATTTCCTCTGGATTGTTGAATGATGTTTCAGTTGCGCGAGTAAAATGTCGCAGTTGCCTGGTAGTATGTGACTTATTTTTACTGGGGCGTTCTTGTGGTAAAGCATATTCCTCTAAAAGCTCTTTGATTTCGCTCATTCTTGGAGAATTCTTTTTTATGGCCGTGCCGTTAGTATCCAAAACCATAAATGTTAGTAAGGATTTGTTAGAGCACGTGCTTGCTAATCGGGCGTTTTGAATATTTAAGTTTAAGCGGTCAAAAGCGTTAGCGATATTGGCAAAAAGGTAGTTTGAGTTTTCTGTGTAGATAAAAACTTGCGTTGCACCTTCATAGGAATGTTCAGCACTATTTTTAACTAATATTAATGGCTTTTCAGGAGTTTTATGCTTTGCGATCGCTAGCGTTTGCCAAGCGATGTCTGCAGGGCTTTCTAACAAGAAGTAATCCTCAGTAGGATTGTCCCAAATTTCCATGATTTGTTTTTTATCTATACCTTTAGCTTCAAGCAGAGCAATCGCGTCATTCTGATTGCCTTTTATACGAGAGCTTTTACCGACTACTTTTTCTAGCCCGAGACTCAAAACGCGTTTGGTGCTTTGGTAAAGCTCTCTAAGTAGGGAAGCACGCCAAGCATTCCAGAGTTTTGGGTTGGTGGCGTTTATGTCAGCAACTGTCAAAACATACAGATAATCAAGTCTGGTTTGGTCGCCTACATTCAAGGCAAAACTTTTAATTACAGCAGGATCTTGTAAATCCTTACGCTGGGCAATACTAGACATCAGCAAATGATTTTTTACTAACCAGCCAACCAAAGATGTGTCCCATTTGCCAAGATGGTGCCGAGCACAAAAATCTTCTGCATCTTGCACTCCAAGTTCCGAATGGTCACCACCACGGCCTTTCGCAATATCGTGATAAAGCCCTGCTATATACAGTAGTTCGATCTTAGGTAAAGCTTTTATAATTCCTGCCGCTAGAGGATATTTTTCTTCGGCTTCAGGGTGATGAAGGCGACGCATATTCTCAACGACTTGAAGAGTATGGTCATCAACTGTGTAAATATGAAAAAGGTCATGTTGCATTTGGCCAATTATATTTCCAAATTCAGGCAAATAAGCTCCGAGGATGCCATAGCGCTTCATCTGACGAAGTCTTGAAACCATTTTATGCGGCGATCTCATTAGCTCCATAAATAAGCTAGTATTACGAATGTCTTTTCTGAAATCGTCATCAATTAACTGGCGACCATTTCTTATAAGCCTGATGGTAGAAGCTCTGATGCCTTCGATTTTTCTGTTTTGCGCATACAGCATAAAAATTTCTATTAAAGCAAAAGGGTTTTGCCTAAAAACTCTTGAATGAATCGCCTCAATATAGTTATTTCTAATTTGGAAGCGAGCATTAATGGTTACAATTCTTGCTCTTTCCTTCGAGCGCACAATTTCTTCATTAAAGAGTTGTAACAAAACATCGTTCAGCTCTCGTAAAGTTTGCACATTGCGGTAATACTGCTTCATTAATTTTTCAATACCGAGGCTGGCTTTGTCATCTTTAAATCCGAAAATTTCAGCCAGCTTGCGTTGGTTCTCAAACAGGAGGCGATCTTCACGACGACCGTTTATCATGTGCAGACCATAACGTAATGACCATAAAAAATTACGACCTTTGATCAAGTCGTTGTATTCGTTTTTCTGTAAGAAACCGCGCTCAACTAGTTCTAAGAAATCAGAAGCACCAAAATATCTTTTAGTTATCCAGCCAATAGTTTGAATATCACGAAGGCCACCAGGTGCTACTTTGAGGTTAGGCTCAAGTGCGTATTCAACACCGTCGTATTTTTCATGTCTTAAGTTTTGTTCATTTCGTTTGGCGGTAAAAAACTTCTTAGGTTCCCAGATTTTTTTCTTACTGACTTCCATAATGAGTTTTTTATGGAGTTCAGTGTTCCCATAAACAGTTCTAGATTCCATCAAGGCAGTGGCTATGGTGATGTCTTTAGATGCTTCCTGCTTATTTTCAGTGATGGTACGAACGCTTTGGCCAACTTCTAAGTTGATATCCCAAAGAAAGGTTAGGAATTGCTCAATATTAGCTTTGTATTTCTTTTGTAGGTTTTTTGCTAATAATATCTGGATATCAATATCAGAATAGGGGTGGAGTTCTCCACGACCATAACCTCCAACGGCTAACAAGCTAATCTCATCGCTGTCTTTCCAATCATATTGCTGCCAAGCCTGACTCAGGAGCTGGTCGATGAAAGCTGTTAAATCTGAAATAATGTTTGCTATATTTTCTTTGTTGCGGAAACGGGCATCGAGTTTTGCTCTAGCATCTTTCAAAGCCGAGCGAAATACACTGATTGGAGAATCGGCTTTGCTCAAGTCGGCTTTAAATTTTTTAGTATCATGCAAGTCTTTAGAAAGAGTTTTCATGAAGTTTAAAAACTCTCTTCTTTACGTTTAGTTAAAACCTCACAGCCATCATCAAGCACGGCAAGGGTATGTTCCCATTGGGCAGATAGGCGGCGGTCTTTAGTTGTGACAGTCCAACCATCATTTTTTGACAGGCGAGTGTAGCGGGAGCCGGCGTTTATCATGGGCTCAATCGTGAAAGTCATTCCTGCTTGCAGCTCTAGACCGGTATTAGGTCTGCCATAGTGCAGTACCTGAGGCTCTTCATGAAAAATTCTACCTATACCATGGCCACAATATTCTCTAACCACCGAATAGTGCCGAGTTTCAGCATATTGCTGAATGGCGTGACCAATATCTCCCAGGCGCACACCTGGCTTTACCATGTCGATAGCCAGATAGAGGGCCTCTTGCGTGGTTTGAACTAATCGTTGTGCGTGTTGCGGCGCATTGCCCACTAGAAACATTTTGCTGGTATCCCCATGGAAACCATCCTTGATTACCGTGATATCAATATTAATGATGTCACCATCTTTTAAAATCTTGGTGTCACTTGGAATGCCGTGGCAGATAACGTGGTTGATTGAGGTGCAAATAGATTTAGGGAAGCCATTGTAGTTCAAAGGAGCAGGGATGGCATTTTGCTCATTGACTATGTACTCATGGCAAATTCGATCAAGCTCACCAGTGCTGATGCCCACTTGTACGTGTGGAGTAATCATTTCGAGAACTTCGGCCGCCAAGCGACCAGCTTCGCGCATCAAGGCGATTTCTTCAGGTGTTTTTATGGTTACGGGCATAGGCTCTTAGGAAAATAAGGAATTTGCAAAGGGGCGTAATTTTAGTTTATGTAAGGGTGTAAAGTACAGGTGAGACTTTTGGTAGATTAAGACTTTATGTTCGCCTTTCTATATGGTATAAAGCCGCACGTTTAAAGGGCTGAAGCTCTAAAACGAAGAGATAGCAGCGACAAATTACTTGTTGTTAGCTTAATTAACTAGAAAACTAACGTCACATATACATCGACACAGGTCTCTGGGTGCCTTCAAGAACACAAATGAAGGTTGGAGTCATGGGGTGTATAGAGGCTTAACCCAAAGGAAAAACTATGAGTACTGCAAGCATGAAAGACATGCTGAAGGCTGGTGTGCACTTCGGTCATCAATGTCGCTACTGGAACCCGAAAATGGAACCCTATATTTTCGGAGCCCGCAATAAAATCCATATTATCAATCTAGAGCATACTGTTCCCGCTTTTAATCAAGCGCTCAATCAAGTTAAACAACTCGCTGAAAAGCGTCAAAAAATTCTTTTTGTTGGCACCAAACGTGCTGCCAGCAAAATCATCAAAGAAGAAGCAAGTCGAGCTGGAATGCCTTATGTAGACCAGCGTTGGTTGGGCGGTATGTTAACCAACTACAAGACTATTCGTGCTTCTATTAAACGTTTGAAAGACTTAGAACTTCAGTCTACTGACGGAACCTTCGAACGTTTAACTAAAAAAGAAGCCTTGATGCGTGCTCGTGATCTAGAAAAGCTTGAGAAGAGTATCGGTGGTATTAAAAACATGGGCGGTTTACCGGATGCCCTTTTTGTAATTGATGTCGACCATGAGCGTATTGCAGTTACTGAGGCTAATAAAATTGGTATCCCTGTTATAGGTATTGTTGATACCAACAGTAACCCAGACGGCATTGATGTAGTAGTTCCAGGAAATGATGATGCTATTCGCGCTATCCATCTTTATGTCTCTTCAATAGCTGAAGCGTGCATTAGTGGTAAAGGTCAAGCTGATCTTGCAGTGCCTAATAAAGATGAGTTTAAAGAGCAGCCTAGTTCGGATCAGCAAGAGCTAGGGGGTGCGCCTAAAGTAACCGTTAAAGCTAAAGCTAAACCAGAAACAGAAGCACAAGCAGAAGAACCTGCTCAAGAGCCTGTAGTGACTCAGGAAGCAGAACCTACTGAAGTGCCTGCTGAAGCTGCTGAAGAAAAGCCAGCGCCAAAGGCCAAAGCTAAAGCTAAAGCCAAAGCAGCACCAAAAGCTAAGGCCAAAGCAGCACCTAAAGCCAAGGCAAAAGCAGCCCCAAAAGCTAAAGCAGCTCCAAAAGCTAAAGCAAAAAAAGAAGGTGATGCTCCAGAAAAGGCTGAATAAGCTAAAGTCATTGTAAGTTTGTGAAAGTTGTTGTTCGGAAGGGCCTATGGCCCTTTTGAACAAGTTTAAACTTTTGCGTTAAACCTTAGTCTAAGGGTAAGTTAATCAAAAATATTTGTAGAGAAGGAGCCGATAATCATGGCGCAAATTACAGCAGCATTAGTAAAAGAGTTAAGAGATAGAACGGGTCTGGGCATGATGGACTGTAAGAAAGCCCTGAATGAATCTGATGGCGATATTGATAAAGCTATTGAAGACCTAAGAAAAGCAAGTGGAATGAAGGCAGCGAAAAAGGCTGGTAGAACTGCTGCGGAAGGCGTCGTTCTGGTTAAAGTGGCCAGCGATAACAGCGCAGCAGTTATGGTCGAAGTAAACAGTGAGACAGATTTCGCAGCTAGAGAAGCCAATTTTGAGGCTTTTGCGAATAAAGTGGTTGATGTGCTTTTTGAAAGCAAAGAAGCGGATATCCAAAAGCTGATGGATTCAGAGCTTGAGGTGGCTAGATTAGCCTTGGTTCAAAAGATTGGTGAAAACATCACCGTTAGACGATCTGCTGTAGCAGTAGAAGAAGGTTTGACCGTCGGAAGTTATGTCCACTCTAATAATAAAATTGCTGTTTTAGTCAGTGTGCGCGGTGGTGACGAAAGTTTAGCAAAAGACGTGGCTATGCATGTAGCCGCAGTTAATCCAATGGTTATTAAAGCTGAAGATGTACCTGCGGATGTGCTTGCTAAAGAGAGTGAAATATATACCGCACAGGCTTCAGAAAGTGGTAAGCCTGCTGATATCGTAGAAAAAATGGTAAGTGGTCGTTTGAGAAAATACATTGAGGAAATCAGCCTCATGGAACAATCTTTTGTGAAAGATCCTGATGTTAAAATTGGTAAACTGGTTAAAGATGCCAACGCAGAAATTGTAAACTTTACTCGTTTTGAAGTCGGTGAGGGAATCGAAGTCGCAGAGGTAGATTTTGCAGCGGAAGTTGCAGAGCAACTGAATGCTTCCAAATAGACAAAGCTAGGAATGCTATGAGCAAAAAAATCAGAAAATATGATCGAATCTTATTAAAGCTCAGTGGTGAAGCGCTTACAGGCAGTGCCGATTTTGGTATTGACCCTAAAGTGCTTGATCGAATGGCTCTTGAGATTGGTCAGTTAGTTGAAATTGGTGTTCAGGTTGGAATGGTAATAGGTGGCGGTAATTTGTTTCGAGGTGCAGCTTTGCATGAAGCTGGAATGGAACGAGTTACCGGCGATCACATGGGTATGCTAGCGACAGTTATGAATGCGCTCGCAATGCGCGATGCCCTAGAAAGAGCTCATATTTCAACTCGTGTAATGTCGGCGATTCCCATGAGCGGAGTGGTTGAGCATTATGATCGACGAACGGCAATTCGCCACCTTAAAGATGGTGATGTGGTCATTTTTTCTGCTGGTACCGGCAATCCTTTTTTTACTACAGATTCTGCAGCTTGTTTACGCGGAATTGAAATTGATGCTGATTTGGTATTAAAAGCAACAAAAGTTGATGGGGTATACTCTGCTGATCCAATGGAAGACCCGGATGCAATCAAATTTGATCGTCTAAGTTTTGATGAAATTCTAGATAAGAAGCTCGGCGTTATGGACTTGACGGCAATTTGTTTGAGTCGTGATCATAACCTTCCAGTGAGAGTCTTTGACATGAATAAGAAAAAAGCTCTTTTTAATATTATGGTTGGAGAAGATGAGGGTACTCTCATCGAGTCTGCCTAAGAGTATAGAGCCCAGTTTAAAGGAGAAATCAGATGATTGATGAAATAGTAAAAGATGCCCAAGACCGAATGGACAAAAGTCTTGTTAGTCTTGATGCCGCCTTTAATAAAATTCGAACGGGTAGAGCGCACCCAAGTATTCTAGATAGCATTATGGTTGATTATTACGGCTCTGAAACAGCTATCAATCAGGTCGCCAATATCACTGTAGAAGATGCTCGAAGCCTTATGATCTCTCCCTGGGAGAAAAACATGATGGGCGCTATTGAGAAAGCCATTATGATGTCAGATCTTGGTTTAAATCCTTCTAATAATGGTGATGTTATTCGAGTTCCTATGCCTGCTTTGACTGAAGAAACTCGTAAGGAGTATACCAAGCAAGCAAAAAGTGAAGCTGAAAATGCTCGTGTTGCTCTTAGGAATATTCGTAGAGACGCAAACCAGCATCTGAAAGATTTACTCAAGGAAAAAGAAATAAGCGAAGACGAAGAACGTCGTGCGGAACAAAATATTCAAAAAATTACAGATAGCCATATTGCTAAAATTGAAGAGAAATATAGCGCTAAAGAAGCTGACTTGTTGTCTATTTAAATTAGTTTGAGGTAATTTTTAGTGCCTACTGACAATAATAAATTACCTCGTCATATCGCGATTATTATGGATGGTAATAATCGCTGGTCTAAGTTAAAGCAAAACTCTCAACTTTCAGGGCATCGTACTGGTGCTATACAAGCTCGGAGTATAACTAATCACTGCGCGAGCCTAGGTGTTGAATATTTAACCCTGTTTGTTTTTAGTAGCGAAAATTGGTTAAGGCCTAAAAAAGAAGTTAATGGTTTGATGGCTTTGTTTGTTAGTGTCCTGCAAAAGAAAGAAATTAATCGTTTACATGAAAACAATATCAAAATAAATTTTATCGGTGATGTGAGTCGTTTTACTAAAAAACTTAGAGGCCTTATGGACTCTGCTGAAGCCTTAACTAAAAATAATACTGGGTTGACGGTTAATATTGCTGCTAATTATGGCGGGCGATGGGATATTGCGAATGCGACCAAACTTATAGCCAGTGAAGTTAAAAATGGTCTACTAGAACCTGATCTTATCGATGAAAAACTTTTGCAAAGCTATATTTCGATGGGATCTATTCCTGAACCTGATCTTTGCATAAGGACCGGGGGTGAAAAAAGGATATCAAACTTTTTGCTTTGGCAATTTGCCTATACTGAATTTTATTTCACAGAAGTCTTTTGGCCAGACTTTACCCTAGATCAACTCGATTTAGCTTTAATGGATTTCGCTAAAAGGCAGCGTCGCTTCGGCATGGTGAGTGAGCAGGTTGAGTCTCAATAATGTTATTAGAAAGAGTCATTACAGCAATTGCACTTTAATTCTCTCTTTTTCCTTGGTTTTGTAACAGTAACAGTTGTTATTGCTGCTTGGGAGTGGTCATTATTGGCTGGTTTTCAAAAACAAAGCATGCGTTTTTTTTACTGCGTATTCTTCCTTGCTGTCAGTGTTTTAGCTTATTTTATTATTAATAATCACCTACTGTTTTTACTTTGCGTCAGTGTCTTATTCTGGCTGTTTGCTTTTTTCTTGGTTTGCACCCATCCAAAACATACTGATAAATGGAATAAGACCTTAATACTAAGTGTCCTAGGCTTTATTGT
>CBFIHS010000035.1:0-2531 GCA_965662565.1 Pseudohongiellaceae bacterium
CTGAAATTAGCACTTTGTCTCTAGCTGCAGCTGGAGCGGGTTTCTTTACTAATGCTGGTGTGGTTGGCCTTTACTCTATTATAGCGACGTCTTTCCCTACTCATGTAAGAGCTACTGCTACTGGCTTTGTGATTGGGGTAGGTAGAGGTGGTGCCTTTTTGTCACCAATTATCGCAGGGTATATGTTTCAGGCTAATTTAGGTTTGCAGAATGTCGCTATCTTTATGGCTTGCGGATCATTAATTGCAGCGATTGCTTTGATTATTTTAGCTCGTAAAAAACAGAACTTAGCACCTGTTCATTAGTGGCATCGTTAATTCGAAGAAACTAAATTTTAGAGCTTTCTGATAATTGCTGATGAATATTTTTTAAGGCTGCTATACCCTCAATTATTTCATTGGAGGAATTGTCGCCAAAGAATTTCTTTTCGTGATGAAACATAGTCTCTTCAATAGGTTTTACTAAAGCTTTCCCGATATCACTCAGCAGCAAAGTTTGCGCTCTTCCTTTCGGGGTACTTGTGACCCTGCCTTTGTCTTTATGCTCTCTGATTAATTTAGAGATATTCGCAGTTTTAATACCTAAAATGCTGGCTATCTTGCTTTGAATAATTCCAGGATTCTGATGGATTAATATTAGTATTGAAGAGCTGGTTGGGGTTAACTCTATAAGCGCTAGAGCTTTAATCAATTTGCTCATTGATAAAGAGGAGGTGCGCTGAATTTTTTGACTGAGTTGCTGATTAATCGACTTAGCATCATCAGTAGAAAATTTTTTATCTAGTTTTCGTTGCGATACATTTAAAATAAACTCGAGGTTTTTCAGTTGCGGTTTAGGAACTTTTGAAAAACACTCATCGGCATGTAACTTAAGAAGAGCAGTAATCGGTTCAATCTGCTGTTTGCCATGCTCTGTCAACTTAAGGTTTTGTGATCTACCGTCATGTTCGATGCGGCTTATAAAGCCTTGTTTTTCCAAACTAATAATTAAAGGCGAAATATTTGTTCTCTGTAGGCCAAGTATACGGGCTAGCTCCAGCTGAATAATATTTTTATTCTGGTTAAGCGCTAGCATTATGGATGAGGTGGCAGGTATTAAATTGAGTTCTTTTAGAGTTTCACTTAAGGCGGTCTGGCACATTACAGCGACTCGTCGCAAATGATAACCAAAATTTTCATCCAAAGGCTTAAGGTTTATTTCGATCTCTTGTGTTTTAACTGTCATGTAGCTACTGAGTATTCAATTTGTAGCTATATTATTACAATTCGTTGGCTTAGAGTGAATTCTTATCCATATTTATTGCTCTTAATATTATCAAAAACTCTTCAAGCAGCTTCGAATCTAATTTACCAAAGTAAAGTTCCTCGTTATCTAAAATCTTTTGTTTTATTTGTTGGGAGTGCTTTTTACCCAACTGCGTTAACTTGATTCCTGATGATCGCCCATCAATCGGGTTTCTTTGGCAAAAGCCTTTTGTCTCAAGTTTAGCAATTAAAGGTGCCATATTGGCGCGACGGATACCGAGGTGTTTACCAATTAGACTTTGTCTAACCCCTGGATTTTCATCTATAAAGAGGATCACCGTGGCCTCACTGGGCCGTATTTCAAACTCCTCTAATGAGTTTGTGAGACTTGCCATAGATGCCGCAGATAACCTTCTTAGCTGATACCCTAAATAGCCTTCCAGAGGGTTTACTACTAAAGATTTGTTTACATCCTTGATTTTCTTCGTCATCTCTAATCACTTTTTAGTTTAAAAATAATATTACTAAATCCATAATTGCTATATTATATAGCAATTATACGGTAGAATCAGCTTTATTCTTATTACAATTTTATAGTAGCTGCTGGAAATAAATTTTAGCTTAAATACAAATCAGGCAATTTTTATGAAACAGGATAAAAACCAAAACTCTAGCGAATCTATTAGTGTTAGGGCACTTCGCTCGGCTGGTAACTTGGAGTATGCCAAGGAGCTAGCTGCGATTGAAAGCTCTGAAAAAGCGGCTGAGCAGCGTGGTGGAAAGCGTACTCCCAGTTTGGTTGAGCGCTTGATATATGGTCCTTTGCCAGACGCTAGTGAGATGCTTGCAGAAAAAGTTTCAAGCCAGAATTCGCCTCGAAAAGAGAAAGTAATGGAAGCCGCCTTATCTTGTTTAACGAATGGGCAAGCTTTCAGCGCTGATGGCAAATTATCAAGCGAATTAAGGCAAGCAGTAAATGAGTATCAAGTGTATGGCTACACAATTCCTGAAAAGTTTG
This sequence comes from Pseudohongiellaceae bacterium, assembly GCA_965662565.1. GTDB lineage: Bacteria > Pseudomonadota > Gammaproteobacteria > Pseudomonadales > Pseudohongiellaceae > UBA5109. The sequence goes on from CBFIHS010000035.1 coordinate 2,263, forward strand.
GCGGCGCCGGTGCAAGTTATCGAGAGTTGGCTGAATTAGAAGAAGATATTGCCGCCAATGGTTTAGGTGGCTTAGCTGTTGAATTATCTGGTCAGTTGACTATTGGGGCTGGAGGCTTAATTGCTTACGGTAGTGAGGAACAGAAGTCTATTTTCTTACCCATGTTGTTAGAAGGGCGTTTAATGTCATTTGCGCTGACTGAAGTTAAAGTTGGAGTGAATGCTAAGAAGGTTGGAGCCTATGTAGAGTTTGATGAAGCAAATGATTGT
>CBFIHS010000035.1:2540-20251 GCA_965662565.1 Pseudohongiellaceae bacterium
GCGCTGACTGAAGTTAAAGTTGGAGTGAATGCTAAGAAGGTTGGAGCCTATGTAGAGTTTGATGAAGCAAATGATTGCTGGCGCCTCTTTGCTATGGGAGATAGCAATAAGCTATACATAACCAGCGCGACTCCTGGAGGCCTAATGGCCGTTGTTGCCCGAGTGGGCAAAGGGTCTCGTGAACTGGGTATTTTTATCGTTGAATTACCAAAAGAAGAATGTGATAAAGGCCTTGATTCTGATTACGGTTTTAGTTGTGGGCCTTCTGGTACTGAAGCATTTCAGACAAACATCAATTCTAGAGTCAGCTTTGATAATTTTCCTATCGCAAAAGATCAGCGCATAGATGCCGATGGTTTAGAAGTTTTGTTTTATAGTCTAGCGATGGGACGTTGCATGTTGTCAGCAATGTCGGCAGGTTTTCAACGCTTATACGCTAATGAGGCCATAAATTATGCCAAGGTTCGAGATGGAGTTGGTGGGTCGGTTATTAATCATGAATTGCCGCAGCTAGCCATTGGCAGAATCCTTGGTGGTGCTTTGCAATCACATTCCCTTTGCCATTTGTCTTTGCAACAAAACGAGCATCAAGTAAATTTGGCAGGCTTACGAGATATCACTAAGTCAGCGGCAGCGGGCTCATTATTAGAGTCTTTGATTTGCGCTGAACGCGTTGTCGGAGGTCGGAGTTTAAATAAGGAATCCAAAATAAGTGAAACTCGCGCTACAGCCCATGCCTTCAGTATTGTTGAAGGTGAAAATGACTTGATTATTTTGGGTATGGTAAGAGAAATTACATCGGGTTTTGTTGGTCGTTATATGGCAGGAATACTGAGTGTATTAGATGCCGTGAATCTTGATGGGAAAGGGCAAGCCGTCTCCGCTGAAAAGCGTATTTTATGCCTTAGTCCATTTAGCTTTCTTAAGCATCCCTATCGCAGTATCAAGGCTCTTATAAAGCTAATACTCACAAAAGACACCTGGTGCTTACTCGCTTGGATACTGAAGCATGCGGTACTGGATATTTTTGCGGCACTTAAAGGGCTGGTACCAATCGCTTGGCGGCCCCGTTATGCAAAGCTTCCAGGCTCTCTTAAAGCTTATGCAAGATATGCTGAAGCCAAATTGCGTCATCAAAAATGGACTTATCTTGGTTTAAATTTGTATTACCAGCTACGGTTGACGAACACTCAAATCCCTTTACAGATTTTTGGTAAACGCATAGAGCAATTAGTTTCTATGCTGGCAGTGACTTATGCGGCGAGCACAGAGTCTGAAGATATCCAAGCACTGGCAGCTCTTCAGGCTGAGCTACTAAAACAGAAAATAAAAGCGAATCGAGTGGTGAGAAATATACCGACAATTGAAAAGCTCAGACATCGTTTGCAAGCAGTTTCCGGTTTTGTAAAAACTGACCAGTGCAGTCTGGTTAAGGAACTTGATTCGCAAGCAATTCCTCATGCTTGGTCAGAAATATCAAAATAACCAAAGCTTTTAAGTTTCGCTAAGCAGACTTAAAAGCCTTAGGCATATTCTTCTGTATCAATTTCTAATTGAGTCTTCTCGTTGTAACGAGGTCCATACACATCTTCTTGTTTAAATGCGGCTTCAATAGCTTGCATGTGTTCATCAGATAGAACCAAATTACTAGCGCTGACGTTTTCTTTTAAGTGCTCAATTTTTGTAGTGCCGGGAATCACAATGCTGCTTTTGTCTTTGTTTAAGACCCAGGCAAGGGCAAGCTGAGTAGGTGTGATTCCAATATCTTTGGCGACTGCATATAAAGGCTCTAATAAACTTAAATTGTAGGCGTAGTTAGGTTCTTGAAAGCGAGGCATATTATTGCGTAAATCTTTTTCCACAAACTCAGGCGGATTTTCCAGTTTGCCTGTGAGGTAGCCACGAGCAAGAGGGGAGAACGAAACAAAAGTTGCGCCCAGATCCTTGCAGGCATCCAAGACAGCAATTTCAGGATTGCGACTCCATAAGGAATATTCAGATTGCACTGCAGTTACAGGACATTCCTTATGGGCTCGACGAATGGTGTCTGCTGAAACCTCAGACAAGCCGATGCTGCGAATTTTTCCTTCTGTTATGAGATCTTTTAATGCGCCAACGCTTTCTTCGATAGGCACGGATTTGTCCAATCGATGCAGGTAATACAAATCAATCACATCAGTTTGTAAGCGTTGTAAAGATTGTTCACAAGACTGCTTAATTACTTCTGGCCTGCCGTTGATTTCCCGTTTTAGTTCGGGAGAAGTCAATCCGCATTTGCTGGCTAAATAAATGTTTTGGCGAAAAGGTTTGATCGCCTGACCAACTAGACTTTCATTTTTTCCGAAGCCATAAAGAATGGCTGTGTCAAAATGATTTATACCGAGGTCATAAGCCGTTTGGATGAGCTTTTCACTGTACTCAGGGCTCGGAGGTGTGCCATAAGCATGGCTCAAATTCATACAGCCAAGGCTTACTGTGGTGACTTCAGTATCTCCGAGTAGGCGTTTGTGCATATCCATAAACTAGCTCATGCCTCTTTCGAGCTGATCCAGAACATCATAACAGGCTAAAACTTTTCCAACGCTAGAATTAGGTTCTCTACCTTCTTTAATAGCCGCAAAAAATTCTCTGTCTTGTAATTCAATGCCGTTCATAGAGACATCGACTTGGCTGACATCGATTGGTTCTTCTTTGCCATTTACCAGGTCATCATAGCGAGCGATATAAGTTCCATTGTCACAAATATAGCGGAAGAACGTTCCTAGTGGACCATCGTTATTAAAAGATAAGGACAAGGTACAAATTGCACCTGATTCAGTCTTTAGTTGGATTGACATATCCATAGCAATTCCCAAGTCAGGGTGTTTGGGGCCTTCGACAGCATTGGCTGCAATCACTTTTTCTCCAGTTTGGTATTGAAACAAATCAACTGTGTGTGCAGCATGGTGCCAGAGTAGGTGGTCAGTCCATGAACGCGGTTGCCCTAGAGCATTCATGTTGCTGCGTCGGAAAAAGTAGGTTTGCACATCCATTTGTTGAATTTTGATGTCACCAGCTACAATTTTGTTATGCACCCATTGATGTGAAGGATTAAAGCGGCGCGTATGTCCGACCATGCAAATTAAGCCAGTCTCAACTTGCTTTTTGTTCACAGCATCAGCTTCTTCCCAACTATCAGCTAGCGGTATCTCAACTTGCACATTCACGCCGGCTTCCATGCACTGGATGGCTTGCTCAGCATGCATTTGGGTTGGTGTACAAAGAATTGCCGCATCAACACCTGGCTGTTTTAGAGCTTCGGCTAGGTCGGTCGTGACATGACCGATATTGTATTTGTCTGCGACTTCTTGTGTTTGTTCTAAGCGACGACCAACTATGGAAACAACTTCAACGCCATCAATTTTAGCTATGCCATCAAGATGCTTTATTCCAAAAGCGCCAGCGCCTGCAAGTATTACTTTCATGGAAACTCCTTTATTTGTTTTCTAGTATAAGATGACCGACCGCAGTATTGGATGCGGGCACATGATAGAAACGGTGTAAGCAATTAACTTTATCATTCATTGCTCCTCGCATAATTAGCCACATGACCAATTCGATTCCTTCTGAGCCAGACTCACGGACATAATTAATATGAGGCATCTTTGACAATGTCTCTGGATCGTCAATCAGTTGATCTAAAAAATTGTTATCAAAATCTTTGTTTATTAAGCCCGCACGTGGCCCTTGTAGCTGATGGCTCATACCACCAGTTCCCCATATTTGGACATTCAAGTCCTCATCAAATAAGTCTATCGCTTTACGGATAGCTTTTCCTAACATGTAGCATCGATGTCCACTTGGTGGTGGGTATTGCACCACATTAACTGCGAAGGGGATAACTTTGCATGGCCACTTTTCAGGCTGACCAAACATTAAAGAAAGCGGTACTGTTAAACCATGGTCAACATCCATGGTGTTAATCATGGTTAAATCAAAATCATCCTGAATAATTGATTGAGCCATATGCCAAGCAAGATCAGGATGACCTTCAACTTTAGGTACCGGTCTTGGACCCCATCCTTCATCCGCTGGGTTATAACTGTCACCAACGCCGATGGCAAAGGTTGGAATCATATCCAGACTAAAAGCACTGGCATGGTCATTATAAATTAGGAAAACAACATCAGGTTTTTCATTGGCAATCCATTGTTTTGAAAAATCATAGCCTTCAAAAACAGGCTTCCAATAGTCGTCTTTGGTTACACCATTATCAATTGCTGCGCCAATTGCTGGGACATGAGAGGTGCTAACACCTGCGCTTATTCTGGCCATTATGTATTGCTCCCTTCGTTTGTGTAACGATTGCCTTCAATTGAGCGGCCGCCGCTCACCATCATGTTTTTGTACTCATCAACAGTCATTCCGGTCATGGTGGAAGCCGCGTCTTGAAAGCTAATGCCATCACTGGAAAAGATCTTTGCTAAGAAATAGATATTGCCGCCAAGAGAAATCATTTTGTTGTAGTCACGATCAAGAACCCCTTGCTTTTGTTCTTCAGTCATTGGCCATTGATCAAGATAAGCTTTTTCATCTGCTTTGAATTTTTCTCTGTTCTCGGCCTTCATTAATGACATGCAGAATTGATTTAAATGAAAGCCTTTGCGGGACATCTCAGCATCAAAAATTGTGGTGCCTGGTACATCTAGGTAAGGTTTGTCTAGAGCCATTACTTTTCCTCCGGCCAATATAAGCGCATTGGATTTTCGACCAATAGTTTTTGTTGTAATTCTTTTGTGGGTGCAATGTGTGGAATAAAATTAACAAGGTTTCCGTCATCAGGCATATGAGTTTTCATGTTTGGATGTGGCCAGTCTGTGCCCCATAAAACTCGATCAGGAAAAGTTTCAACTACGCGACGAGCAAAGGGAATGACATCTTCGTAAGCGGGTTCTCCACTTAAAGAAAGTCGCTCAGGGCAACTCACCTTTGACCAAAAGTTCTCATTCTCTTCGAGTAATTTAATGAATAAGTTAAATTCTTCGCCATCAACAGCTTTGCTAACATCAGGTCTCCCCATATGGTCAACGACTACTGTAGTCGGAAGACTAGTGAAAAAATCATAAAGCTCAGCTAGCTCAGCTGCTTCAAAATAAATAACAATATGCCAACCCAAAGGTTTAATTTTCTCAGCAATTTCTATGAGGTCATCTTTAGGTAATGAATCGACTAGACGCTTAACAAAGTTAAAGCGGACACCTCTTACTCCAGCATCATGCAGTGCTTGCAGTTCTGACATTTCTATATCACGTTTAACAGTCGCAACTCCTCGAGCTTTACCTTCAGAATGAAGCAGTGCATCAACCATGGCTCGATTATCGGCGCCATGGCAAGTCGCTTGAACCACGACATTACGAGAAAAACCAAGATGATCTCTTAGAGCAAACAATTGATTTTTAGACGCATCACAGGGTGTGTACTTTCTTTGTGGCGCGAATGGAAATTCATCTCCCGGGCCGAAAACATGACAATGTGCATCAACCGCACCTTCGGGAAGTACAAAGGATGGTTTGACAGGATTCTGATGCCAAATTAGCCAATCGGCATCCATGGTGAATTGAGTACTCATGATTGCAAAGCCTGTAAAGTTTTATCTAAGCGAGGATAAACACGACGGGCATTGCCCTCATAGATTTTATATCGGTCGGTCTCATTTAAGTTCAAGGCTTCAACATAACGTTTTGTATCGTCGAAATAATTTCCAGTTTGAGGATCAATGCCCCGCACTGCTCCGACCATTTCTGAGCCGAATAAAATATTATCAATGTCGATTACATTGAATAATAAATCGATGCCCGGTTGATGGTAAACACAGGTATCAAAAAAAACATTTTTCATAACATGGGTATCAAGAGAGGGCTGTTTCAGCATATCAGCAAGCCCTCTATAACGCCCCCAATGATAAGGCACGGCACCGCCACCATGGGGAATAATAAAGCGTAAGTCAGGAAAATCTTTAAACAGGTTGCCTTGGATGAATTGCATAAAAGCTGTTGTGTCAGCATTAATATAGTGAGCACCTGTGGCATGAAAATTATGATTACATGAGCCAGAAACATGAATCATGGCTGGGACATCGAGTTCCACCATCTTTTCATAAAAAGGGTACCAGCTTTTCGCGGTTAGCGGGTCAGAGGTCCAGTGACCGCCAGAAGGGTCAGGGTTTAAGTTGCAACCAACAAAACCTAGGTCATTAACGCAACGTTCAAGCTCAACGATGGATTCTTCAATTGAGACCCCTTGAGATTGAGGCAGTTGGCAAACACCAATAAAAGTTTCGGGGTATAAATCCACTACTCGCTTGATTAAATCATTACAAGCCTGAGTCCATTGCATCGAAACTTTAGCATCGCCAAGGTGGTGAGCCATAGCGGAAGCACGAGGTGAAAAGATTGTCATATCAATACCACGAGCTTGCAGTAATTTCATTTGATTCTCTTCAATAGATTCCCGAATCTCGTCATCTGAAATTACAGCAGGCGTGGGTGCTGCTAGAGACGGGTCTTTAAAATGTGCGAGTTGCTGCTCACGAAACTTTTGATGAGGTTCGGGTGCTGTAGTGTAGTGACCGTGGCAATCTATAATCATTCGAATACTCTTTTAGTAAATTTTAGTTATTTGTAATCTTTTATGTGTCTCGTGATTGCTAATAGTTATTTTTCTCATTCATTGGCAGCAATAAAGACTTGGCCTTGCATCAATTTTCTCGCCGTTCTCAATAATGCTGAGCGAGAGACTTTAATTTCATCATTATTACTCTCAAACTCTATTTCAACGACAAAAGAGCCTGTAGGGTGTTCTACCATTAATTTGTGAGCGCCTGCGGCGAAACTCTCAGAGCTTACTTTGTAAGCAACAGAATCTTTAATCACACAAGCGGTTGCGACGCTAACCGCACCTAATACTCCGATGGCTTCATGAACGCGGTGCGGAATGAAGGTTCGTGTTGAGATAACTCCACCGGCTTTCGCTGGTGAGACCAAGGACATTTTGGGGACTGTTTTATTACTGACATCACCCAGGTTCATGGCATTGCCCGCTTGTAAACGGATGCTTTCAATTTTTTCTTTGAGCTCCGTGTTTGATTCTAAGGCTTCAGGGCTTTCATCACCGCTCAAACCAAAATCGTTCGCATTTAATATAACAACAGGCATGCCATTATCGATACAGCTAACTTCAAATCCGTTAATTACATCTGTTGGGTTGCCCGTTGGGAGTAGCTCTCCACAACTGGACCCTGCAACATCTAAAAAATCTAATAAGACTGGTGCAGCGGTCCCGGGGACACCATCAATTCGCGCCTCGCCTTGGTACTCAACCACTGCATTTGGTGTCTGTATTCGCGCTACCGCTATGCTTTTGGTGTTCACCATATGAATACGAATATCTGTCGTTTCCAGCTCTGCTTCGACTAAACCTTGTTCAATTGCAAAAGGTCCTACGCCAGCTAGTAAATTACCGCAGTTTTGTGAGTCGCTCACTTGAGCTTGATCAATTGCTACTTGAATAAATAGATAATCAACATCGGCATCAGGATGTTCAGACTTTGAAACTATGGCGACTTTACTGGTAAGCGGGTGAGCACCGCCCATGCCGTCGATTTGGCGAATATCGGGAGATCCCATTGCGCTAAGCAGAACCTGGGCACGCTCTTCAGCATCTCTGGGGAGGTCGCTAGCCAAGAAGTACAGGCCTTTTGAAGTGCCTCCGCGCATGATTGTGCAATTAATAGCTTGCTGCATTGATCTAGCCTTTATAAATCATCCAAAGAGTCGATATAGCGCAAACCTTTGTCAGCCAGTCTTTGACGCATGTTGTAGACATCCAAACCTAGCTCTCCAGCTTCAAAGCGTTGGCGTTTACCTTCTTCGTTTTCTTCGCGAGCAATTGCTTTTGCTAAGGTTTCTTCAGCTTTTTCTTTAGCCACAACAACGACGCCGTCATCATCCGCTACGATTAAGTCGCCCGGATTAACAAGGGCGTTGGCGCAGACGATTGGCACATTAACATTCGCTATAGTCTCTTTGACGGTGCCTTGTGCATAAACCGCTTTAGACCAAACCGGAAATTGCATCTCAGTTAAAGTGGCTATGTCACGAACGCCGGCATTTATAACTAAACCCAAAACCCCGCGAGCTTTTAAAGAAGTCGCCAATAAATCACCAAAATATCCATCTTCACAAGGACTGGTGGGCGTTACCACAAGAACGTCTCCAGCTTGGCATTGTTCTACTGCTGCATGGATCATCCAATTGTCGCCAGGCGCCACTTCGCAAGTTACTGCTGGCCCAGCAATATGTGCGGGCCGATAAATGGGCTTCATAGATGAATTCATAAGCCCCTTACGTGAGTAGGCTTCATGAACCGTGGCAACACCTAAAGTTTTAAATTTTGCGCAGAGATCAGCCTTAACGCGATCTATTTTGGTAACGACAACAGGCATAGTGATTCCTTGGTTATTTTTATTGTTGTAAGTAAATCATAAGTGGGGCCAATACACAGCTGAGATTGCTGGCTGTGGTTATAAGTTTTTGCTATATTCTTGATTTTCACCAAAGAGGTTTTTTATGTCCTACAATCCTAACCTTAGGCATTTAGAGGCCTTAATATATATTGATTCACTAGGCAGTATTAACAAAGCCTCAGAGCTAATTTTCCTCAGTCAGTCTGCTTTGACTCAGGGCTTGATCAAAATGGAGCGCGAATTGGGAGCCATCTTGTTTGATCGCTCAGCCAATGGAATGTATGCAAATAAGATAGGTAAAAAGTTTATTGCGCGTATCAGGCGGGCAAGTCAGTATTTTCAGGTTTTTGATAAGGATTTAAGGTCTCAACAAGGCACTGAGGCTTTGGTCAGAAATCGCAAATTGCACTTGATCGCCAGCAGCGCTCAGCTAAGAGCAGTAATTGCGGTAGTGGAGCACAGTAATATTAGTTTGGCGGCAAGCTCGTTAGGCCTGTCTCAACCCAGTGTTCAAAGGTCTGTTAGAGACCTTGAGGCCAATCTCAAGGTGAAACTATTTGATAGATCAGCCACCGGAGTGGAGCCAACTCCATTAGCACGTCGTTTGGCGCGGTTTGCAAGTTTAGGTTTGGCTGAGATACAAGCAGGCTTGAATGTCGTAAATGAAGAACAAGGTAAGATGACGAGTAAGCTCTTTATTGGGGCTTTGCCTTTGGCCAGAACTGAACTGGTGCCGGCCTCAGTTGATGAATTAATCAAACGCTTTCCAGAACTGCAAATAAGTATTATCGATGGGCCTTATGATGAGTTGCTGCATGCTATACTGCACAGTCGTGTGGATATGATAATTGGGGCGCTTCGGCAGCCCAATCCGGTAAGAGAAATTGAACAACATGCTTTGTTTGAAGACGAACTATCTGTAGTAGTCAGAATAGGACACCCTTTGTTAAAACAAAAAGATCTCAAATTAGCCGATTTATCAAAGTTTAATTGGATTGCGCCTAGAGTCGGAACGCCATCGCGCTATCGCTTCCAGCAGATATTCAAGAACCATAATTTATTGGAACCCACACATATCATTGAATGCAGCTCTACCGTTGCAACTCGAGGACTCTTAGTGAAAAGTGATCGAGTTTCTTTGTTGTCAAAGCGACAATTATTGCCAGAAATAGAAGCCGGCCTGTTGACTACTTTGTCTTTGTCACTACCTGAAAGTCGACGCCCAATAGGGTATACAGTGAGAAAGGATTGGCAGGCAACTCTGTCACAGCAAAACTATCTGGATATACTTAGAGAAATCTCTGTGAAATACTAATGAACCATTTAAAAAGAAGTTGTTGATTTGATCTCGATTCTTAAAGTTACAAAAGCTACAAAAGTTACAAAAGCTGCAAAATCGATCGTTGCTTAAATCCAATTAAAATTATTATTTGGTATCTAAAGCTTGTATGGATAATGGGAAAAATTAATTCTAAGAATTCATAAAATATAAAGCACTTAATATCAGGTTGAAACTAAACTTATGGCGCAAAAAAAAGCAAAAGATAAAAGTTTTTGGTTAGAACTGCGCCGTACAATTGATCACCTTTACAACGGTGCAAGTAGCACATCTCGTAATTTTCGCTGGGGTTTATTGGCTTTTGATAGTCTTTCAATAAGTTATTTTCTGATTGCATCTTTTTTTCATCATGTCGATGATTTGCACGCTATAGAAGCCTTCATAGGTATCGTTTATCTTTTTGAATACTGTGCTCGACTATTCATCAGTAAGACAAAATGGCACGATATTCTTCATCCGGCCGGGTTGGCAGACTTAATCGTCATTGCTTCATTGCTTGCTCCGAGTTTAGCAGAGAATTTCAGTTTTTTACGAGTGATACGAGCATTGAGGTTGCTGCGTTCCTACCACATGCTTAGAAGTCTTCGACTGCAGTCGAAGTTTGTACGCTTACATGAAGATATCATTTTTAGTGTCGTTAATTTGTTGATATTTATTTTTGTTATAACTGCTGTTGTTTACGTAAGTCAGTTTGGAGTTAATCCAGGAATTGAAAGTTATGTTGATGCTTTGTATTTTACGATTGCAACATTGACGACAACTGGTTTTGGAGATGTGACTTTAGTCGGGACTTTTGGTCGCATTTTGGCAGTACTGATTATGATTTTCGGAATATCATTATTCCTAAGACTAATTCAAACTATTTTTCGTCCCAGTCGGGTTCGTTATGAATGTTCTAATTGTGGTCTAAACCGACATGATACGGATGCTATTCATTGTCGACATTGTGGTGAAATTCTACATATCACTACCGAAGGAAATGTTTAGTAATATGAAAGGCTCTGTTCTTGAGTAAAATGGTTTAATTGATGAAGTCATTTTATTCATTTGTATTGAAGCGTTTAAATAATTCGAATAAACCCCACCAAGCGAAAGCTATAATTATTAACATCATGCCCAAGCGCATTGAGGATGCCAAGAATTGAATATCCATTACTGGCAATTGATAATTATAGGCACCTAATAAAGATCCTCTATCTAGCATCCAATGCCAGGCTGTGTGTGCAATTAAAACGGAAAGAATAATTATCCCCAGACGTTTGTTTGAGATTAGTTTGAAAACTAGTGCTAACAAAGGAATCATAATAACCAAGATTAGTAGTTGACCTAATTCCACACCAACATTAAACGCCAGTAGAGAAGTGAAGAGATGTCCGCCTGCAAATTGCAGTGTCTCCGAAAAAATAAATGAGAAGCCAAAACCGTGTACAAGACCAAATCCAAAGGCAGCTACCCATCGATGATCGAGCTTTGTAGCAAGGATGTTTTCAATAGCCATGTAGACAATTGAAAGTGCTATTAAGCTTTCAATTAAGGAAGGGAACCATAAGGCAACTGGAGTGAAACCAAAAGCTGAGCAAAGTAAAGTTATAGAGTGGCCTATTGTAAAAGAGGTAATGATAGGTATCAGTCGTCTTATACCCGTGATTGGAATAATAAGGCAGAATAAAAAAAGTAGATGGTCAATTCCCTCAAGAATATGATCAAAGCCCATAATAATGAAGCGGGCAGAAGCCTGATACCAACTAGGATCGAGATCAACCAAACCTGGGTCGCCACGATAATTAAAGACGCGTTCAGTTCCATCTGGAAGAACGTATCTAAGCACTGAAGTTGTTGTATCTGACAACCTGCCAAGTTTAGGGTCGATGGAAAACTCAGATTGATCAGAGCTAATTAAATAGCTCACTTCTAGATCTAACATTCCTTGTCGCCAGATTAAATTAACATCGTCATCTAGAGGAGGAGAATATAAGTTGCTTTGAGCCTCGTCAAAAGAAGTAAAAGAGCGGTTAGCTGGAAGTGAAACTCTTACAGCTTCAAGCTTTTTATCAGTTAACTCCTCACCATTTTCATATAAATGAATTGACTCAGTAATATAAACTTCTGCGGCATTACGTAGTGATGGGTCTGCTTCAGAAATTTTTAGGTGGCCCGGCCCAGTAAGTGGAAAAGCAACTTCCGAAAATGCTTCCATTGGCACGCGCATTAAAACAGTCAGTTGATCACTTACAGGTTTTACAAATGCAAAGACAGTAACCCTTGAAGGAATGTCGTGCGCATAACTACTAGTTACCAAGGCGCATAAGGTTATCGCAAGCAGGGCTCTTATTAATTTGAATTGTTTTAGTTTGCTAAAGAAGGGTGAGATCATATTATTGCTAATGGCCTTATTGTCGTTGTGTTTTAGCTTGGTATTTTTGTGTGGAGAGCAGAGTTTGGTATTAGATTTTGCCGTGCTTTTTTCAGTGCTCAATACAACTTCGATAGTTGCAGTATATTAAGCTTATAAGTATATTCTCTCAACAGAATTGATGGCTTTACTTTTGTAAGTGATATGAGTCAGCTCTAATATAATTACTATAAAAAAAATGGGTTAATAAATAATAGGCTGAATGGCCGGAGGGGAAGTAATGTCAAAAGTAAAATTACTGGCAGGATTAGTGTTAATAGTTGCATTCGTAGCATTTGGCATAGGCCAGACAAAAATCAAAGATGCTGTTGCTGCTGGCAGTGATGTGATGGCTCCCTCTTTTATGGTTGATCCTTTTTGGCCTAAGCCTTTACCCAACCAATGGGTAATGGGGCCTACTATAGGTATCGATATTGACGAAAGAGATCATATTTTTATCGTTCATCGTGCCACCGAAGATTTGTTTAATTCTTACCGAGAAATTGGTTTATATGAGGGGATATCAGAATGCTGTACTCCTGCCCCACCAGTATTAGAATTTGACATTGAAGGCAATTTAATCAACGCTTGGGGAGGCCATGTTGAAGGTGCCCCATACGTTTGGCCTGCTTCAAATCATGGTATAGAAGTAGCGCCAAATGGTGATATTTGGATTGGCGGAAATGGTGAAGGTGATACTCATATGTTGGTTTTCAGCCAGGATGGTGAATACATTAGAACAGTTGGTATCCCGGGTGTAGGAAAGGATGGAACGGATACAGAGTATCTTTCAGATGGCAGTCCTAATATCGCAACCGACAGTAACAGCACTGTGCATTTTGCAAGAGTCGCTGAAATTGAAATTGATGAAGAGTTTAATGAAGTCTATGTTGCTGATGGTTATCGTAATCGTCGAGTTGCTGTACTGGATTTAGACACGGGTGATTTTAAACGTTACTGGGGCGCTTACGGTAATCGTCCTGATGACAGCGCTGATGTAACTTATACTCCTGGTGAGGCTGGTCCTCAACAATTCCGTGGCCCCGTTCATTGCGCAGTACCTTCAAATGATGGTTTGGTTTATGTTTGTGATCGAGGAGCAGACCGTGTTCAAATTTTCCGTAAGGATGGAACCTATCTTAAAGAGGTGATATTTGCTCCTAATACCCTTCGCCAAGGGTCTACTTGGGATATCGACTTCTCACCAGATGAAGAGCAAAAATATCTCTACCTCGTAGATGGACAAAACTTTAAGGTTTATGTGCTGGATCGAGAAAGTATGGAAGTTTTGTACACCTTTGGTGATGGTGGGCGGCAACCGGGTTTGTTTTATGCACCTCACAGTATAGCCACTGACTCATTCGGCAACCTGTACACAACTGAAACCTATGAAGGTAAACGTGTCCAGAAATTCGTGAATCAAGGCATTAAGCCTGTTACTACTAGAGAAAGAGCCCCAACATGGCCTGTTAATGAACTTTAAAAGTACCTTAGTAGTTGAAGGTCTTAGGATCTGAACAATATAAGAAAATATAAGAAAATATAAGAAGCGTGTAAATATGTTCAAGAGTCAAATTAAGTATGCAGTACTGGGTGCGTCTATTGCGTTGGCAGGATGTTCGACAAGTGTAAACATTATTACTGGAGAAGGCTTGCCAAACCCAAACCCTACTTTTGTTAATAGTTGGGGTGAGCTTCCTGAAGGGCGAAACTGGGGTTCTACTGCTGGAATGGATATAGACCCTATCGATGGAAATGTTTGGGCCTATGAGCGCTGCGGGTCAGGTGATTTTCGCACCGCATCACCTCTGAATTGTGAAAATAACCCTGTAGATCCAATATTTAAGTTAGATAGAAATACCGGTGAAGTCTTAGCTAACTTTGGTGGTGGGCTTATGATTACACCCCACGGCATTCACGTAGATTATGAAGGTAATGTCTGGGTTACAGATTTTGCTAATAATGCTGATGAAACCAAAGGTCAACAGGTTCATAAGTTTAGTCCAGATGGCGAATTATTAATGAGTTTGGGCACGGCAGGGAAGCGTGGTAATGATAGTACCCATTTTAATCAGCCAAATGACGTTATTGTGGCCGCAGACGGAAGTATCTTTGTATCAGATGGTCACAGTGGACAGAATATGACCACTATGGAGGCTCTAGAAGAAGGCAAGGCTAATGGCTTCACGGGACGTATCATCAAGTTTGATGCTAAGGGAAATTATATTAAGGAATGGGGGCAGCTTGGTGTCCGTCATGGAGAATTCCGAACTCCTCACGCCTTAGAGTTTGATGAGCAAGGTCGCCTTTGGGTAGCTGATCGTGGTAATCATCGTATTGAAATTTTTGACCAAGAAGGTAATTACCTGGAATCTCGTTACAGTTACGGGCGTATTAGCGGTTTGTTTATTACCGACGAAAACATGGTCTATGCAATTGACTCTGAATCTAACCCTATTAGACACCCCAATTGGGTTGATGGCGTAAGAATTGGTCCGCTTAATGAAGATAGGATTGTGGGCTTTATTCCAGGCTATCAAATTGAGAGCCGAGTTTATCAGGGAACCACAGGTGAAGGCATTGCAGTAGATGAAGACGGTAATGTTTTTGTTGCTGAAGGGCCTGACTCTTTGCCTGCTGCCGGCGGATCATTTACTAAATACTTTAAAAATTAGTGCTAGCAGAAATCAATACTTAGCTAGGTAACTGTAATGAAAAGCAGTTGCTTGTACGGGAACGTTGCATACCAAATCGAGCCCCCTTTTTAGATTTTTAAGTATTGCCATTGTTCACCTTTTAGAAAGGTGACTGGTAGTGCTCATTCAGCAAATTTATTTGTTCCGCCTGAGTAGTTTAAATGGCTCAAAGGAATGGAATATGTGGTGTGGTTATCTATGCAACAGAAGAAAGTTGTGAAATTATGCAACGAAACTTTGAGCGTATGCGCAATGACCTTCCTATTCAGGATAACCGTGAAACGGGGTTTTCTCAAACCGATTGTTTTTGATTCAACAGCAAGTCTCTGGAGTAATCCGCTTAAGGAAGAGCGTATGAACCAGTTTTGAAGATCTCGGTAGATTTCTTATCAGAACAAACGAAAAACCCTGACCACTACGGCAGCCCGCTCTGGCCCCAGACTGTCCAATATACCAACAAAAACTGATTTGTTGAGCCAGTACCGTCCCACGAATGTTTGGACCTTCAAAAGTGCCACATGTGATTGGCACCATGCCGCGATGGTCCAAAGGACCTTCACCAAGATTTAAACCGGAGCAACATCAACGATTGCCTCGAACACGAATTCGGTTTGCGGGTGATGCACGGGAATTCTATCGCTGGTTGCCGTGGTAGTCTGGATAGTGGCCTTACCGCATATCGTTGTTAGACCAGATGCTCCCAACAACAGGTTACGACGATTTAACTCTAGGCCTGAACTTTTTTTTCATCATTAAATACCTTTGTTTTTATTGGTTAACTGCAAGTTTTTGCGTAATTGACGCAATCACAGCTTCTGTCACTTCCCGCGTATTTGCCTTGCCACCGATATCTGGGGTCATGATGCCCGCATTACTACTTTCCTCAATGGCTTGCATCAGACAATCTGCTGCCTGCTGCTCGCCTAAATGCTCCAGCATTTGAACGACAGACCAGAAACTGGCAATCGGATTAGCAATCCCTTTGCCTGTAATATCAAACGCAGAACCATGGATGGGTTCGAACATGGATGGAAAGCGGTTTTCCGGATCAATGTTAGCCGTGGGAGCGACGCCAAGACTACCTGCTAGTGCGCCCGCCAGATCCGACAGGATATCTGCATGCAGGTTAGTGGCGACAATGGTGTCTAGGCTTTGAGGCTTCAATGTCATACGCATGGTCATGGCATCAACCAGCATCTTGTCCCAGCTGACATCAGGATAATCCAGCGCCACCTCAGCGGCTATTTCATCCCAGAGCACCATGCCATGTTTTTGCGCATTGGATTTAGTGACGACTGTCAGTAATTTGCGTGGTCTTGACTGTGCGATTCTAAAGGCATAATGCATGATTCTGGTAATGCCAGCACGGGTGAAGATAGAAACTTCCGTTCCGACTTCTTCCGGAAAACCCCGGTGAGTACGGCCACCATTACCGGAATATTCTCCTTCACTGTTCTCCCTGATGATGACCCAGTCCAGTTTCCCTGGCGGACAATCCCGGAGGGGTGACTGGATACCCGGCAAAACCCTGGTTGGTCTTACATTGGCATACTGATCAAAACTCTGGCAGATTTTCAGACGCAGCCCCCACAGGGTAATGTGATCAGGGACATCTGGGGCGCCAACGGCGCCAAACAGGATAGCATTGAAATTTTTCAGGGTTTCCAGTCCATCATCGGGCATCATGATGCCGTGCTTTTTATAATATTCGGAACCCCAGTCGAAGTTTTTTACCTTGAAATTAAGTTCAGTAAACTTTTCTTGTAAAGATTGCAGTACTTCAATAGAAGCATCGATAACTTCAGGGCCGATGCCATCAGCTGGTATGGCGGCAATTTTGTATTCAGGCATAACTTTCCTCTTTTACTTTGTTACTGGTAAATCAGGCATCTTCTTGCGTTGATTTTGACGGGTTAAATATAT
Organism: Pseudohongiellaceae bacterium; assembly: GCA_965662565.1. Lineage (GTDB taxonomy): Bacteria > Pseudomonadota > Gammaproteobacteria > Pseudomonadales > Pseudohongiellaceae > UBA5109. The sequence continues at coordinate 19,394 of CBFIHS010000035.1, forward strand.
TAAGAATGACCACCAGAGCGGCTGAAAAAAACAGGGCTATGGCAACGGCGATTAGACCGCCTTCAAAACTGCCAGTTTTATCTCTTATAAATCCTATGATGAAAGGTCCAGCGAATCCACCGAGATTACCGATCGAATTGATTGCAGCAATGCCACTTGCAGCAGCAGCTCCGGATAAAAATTTAGTTGGCATGCTCCACAAAGGCGGTTTGGCAGCACTGACACCGGCATTGACCAGGACCAGAGAGGCAATGACGGCAGCAATGCTTGTTGAATAGGCTGCCAGCAGTAATCCGGTCGCAGCCACAGTACAGGCAATGGCTATATGCCAGGTTCGCTCACCGGTACGATCAGAATGTCTGGCCCACAGGATCATGACAATAACAGCAGCAATGGAAGGAACGGCATTAAGCAGCCCAGTGGTAATAGTGCTGGTACCGAAACCAGAAATGATCAGGGGAGCCCAGATCCCCATGGTATAAAGGCCTGCAGAGGTACCGAAATAAATCAGTGCAAGCGCCAATACACGCAGATCTTTCAGGGCATGTAGCACTGCACCGAATCCATGCAGATCTTTTTCTCCGACCAAGGACCTTTCGGCATTCATTTCCCCTGATAACCACTCCCTTTCATCCTTTTCCAGCCATTCCGCTTTCTCGGGTCGATCTGTCAGATACTTCCAGACAACTACGCTCAGTATCAGGGCAGGTATGGCTTCAATAATGAACAACAACTGCCAGCCCTGCATTCCCAGCAGTCCATCCAGAGTCAATAAGGCTCCGGAAAGAGGTGAACCTAGGGCCGTTGAAATCGGAACTGCAGCCATAAACATGGCAGTAACTGAGGCCCGGTGCCGGG
>CBFIHS010000036.1:0-19068 GCA_965662565.1 Pseudohongiellaceae bacterium
TAAAGTTGACTGAATAGGGCAATAAGTTCAGATAGGTTTAAATGATCAAAGTATTCATTGGCTTGAAGTTGTACACCAATAAGTTTTTTGGTTTTGTAGGGGGAAGCTTTGACCGAAATGTCATCAATCCAGGCATCGCCCTCATCAATATCAGTAAGGCCTTCAATCATTTCTAAAGTGGTGGTTTTGCCAGCACCATTTGGGCCAAGAATGCCGTATATTTCTCCAGCTTCTATGTTTAAAGAGGTACCATTTACGGCATAGAAGAACTCATTTTTCTTACCAGGTTCTGGGTATTTTTTATGTAGATTTTCAGTTCTGACAATACTCATGTTAAAGCTCTCCTACAAAATCGCCCGTAGCATACCAATAAATGGTGCGAATGGTCACATTTAAACGTTTATGCCTGCATCACTTCACTTTAAGCAGCATCTTCCATAGAATGCTAGCTCGTTGGGCCTGGCTATCCAGGCGTTTTTGGGGAAATGATGTCAGTAATAATTTCAATAAAGAATCTCAGCAAGACCTATGTAGGTGGCTTCCAAGCTTTAAAAAACATCAATTTGGATATTAATCAGGGGGAAATTATTGCCCTGCTTGGTCCTAACGGGGCAGGGAAGACGACTCTTATCAGTACGATTTGTGGGATTGTGACACCTTCTGAGGGCTCCATTACTGTTGGTGGCTATGACATCCAACAGGATTATAGAAAAGCTCGTGAAATGATTGGGCTGGTCCCTCAGGAAATGACCATTGAGACATTTGAATCTGTCACCAATGTTTTAGAGTTTAGTCGTGGTTTGTTTGGTAAAAAGAAAGACCCTGCACATATCGAAAAAGTACTTAAATCTTTATCTCTTTTTGATAAAAAAGATAATAAACTTCGAACTCTGTCTGGCGGTATGAAACGTCGTGTCTTAATAGGAAAAGCGCTAGCACATGAACCACTAGTGTTATTTTTAGATGAGCCAACTGCGGGTGTTGATGTTGAGCTAAGAAAAGAAATGTGGCTGACAATCAGAGAACTACGGGACGCTGGAGTTACCGTGATTTTAACCACTCACTACATTGAAGAAGCCGAGGAAATGGCAGACCGTATTGGCGTTATTAACCAAGGTGAAATCATACTGGTCGAAGATAAAAATAATCTAATGCAAAAGCTTGGAGAGAAAGTTCTTAAGCTTCACCTACACACAAGGCTTAATGCAATTCCTGGCGTCCTTAACAAGTATGATTTAAAACTTAGTGATGATGGTATGCAGCTTCTTTATAGCTATGATGTTCAGCAGGAAGATACCGGTATCACCGCATTCCTCGATGACATAGAAACAGCTGATTTGCACTACCGTGATTTGGAAACTAAACAAAGTTCGCTTGAAGAAATCTTTGTAAACCTGGTGAAGAAATAATGAATCATAGAGCTATACGCGCAATCTTTAAGTATGAAATGGCCAGAACCTGGCGTACTGCGACTCAGAGCATTGTTTCACCTGTATTGTCTACTTCCTTGTATTTTGTGGTTTTCGGAACAGCTATTGGCTCGCGTATGAGCGATATAGAAGGGGTGAGTTATGCGGCCTTCTTAGTGCCTGGACTCATGATGCTATCTTTATTGACCCAAAGTATTTCTAACGCTTCGTTTGGTATTTATTTTCCGCGTTTTATTGGAACTATTTTTGAAGTTTTATCGGCGCCAGTTTCAACACTAGAAATCGTTTTGGGTTATGTCGGAGCGGCAGCATGTAAGTCGATCATTGTTGGTGTCATTATTCTTATCACAGCTGCGTTTTTTGTTGATTTAAAAATTATGCATCCTTTTTTGATGTTAACTTTTTTAGTTTTGACGGCAGTCACTTTCAGTATGTTGGGTTTTATTATTGGCATTTGGGCAGATAATTTCGAGAAGCTGCAAATAGTCCCCTTATTGATTGTTACTCCTCTAACTTTTCTAGGCGGTAGCTTTTACTCAATTAGCATGTTGCCTGAATTCTGGCAGAAAGTGACTTTATTTAACCCTGTAGTTTATTTGATAAGTGGTTTTCGTTGGAGTTTTTACGAAATTTCAGATGTAAATCTATGGGTCAGCCTCAGTATGACTAGCTTGTTTTTATTGATTTGTTTGGTTGGAATTTATTGGATCTTTAAAACAGGCTATCGCCTAAAAACTTAATTTTGGTTTTGCTGTAATTTTAAATCAAAGCTTCTTATTCTGGCGCTGCTGCTATTTCTAACTTTGTCTCGTTTGGCTCTTGCCCATCTTGAAGAAATTCTTCAGTGGGTTTTTTCTGTTCTAGTTTCATATTCGGCAAGAACCAAGCGAGTGCTATTCCGGCTATAAAAACTGGAACTAGGTAAAGGAATATTGGGGTTAATGCATCAGCATAAGCATGTATAAAAATATCTTGTAGGCTCTCAGGTAAAGCCCTTAAGACAGCAGGTGTAATTGATTCGACGTTTTTAACTGGTAAGTTCACACCATCAGGTAAACGCTCAGCTAATAAAGCTGTGAGCCTTGCAGAAAACATACCGCCAACAATTGCAATGCCCATCGTCGCGCCGATTTCCCGAAAGAACGAATTCGCGGAAGTTGCGGTTCCGACCACATCAAAGTCTACAGAATTCTGTACTGCAAGAATTAAAATTTGAATAAAACAACCAACGCCGGCTCCCATCATAAAAATATAAAAGCAGACAAAGATTACTGACTGCTCAACTTTCAAGGTGGAAAATAAATACAGCGTCAGAGTGCAGAGGCAAACGCCGATTATAGGGTACTTTTTATAATAGCCATTTTTTGAAACAAGTTGTCCGGTCAGATTGACGCTTAAGATTATGCCGACAACCATTGGGATCATTAAGTAACCTGAAGCAATGGCGCTATAACCATAAACCATTTGGAAGTAGGTGGGCATATACGAAATAGAAGCGAACATGCCTATGCCAATTAAGAGCCCTAAAGCAGTCGAAATGTTGAAGGTGCTGTTGTGGAAAAGTGTCATTGGAATAATTGGATCTTTTGCTTTGCTTTCAAGCCAAACAAATAAGCAAGATGTGATGACTGTTAGTATTCCCAAGATGATGATAAGTGGAGAGTTCCAAGCATAAGTCGTTCCGCCCCAACCGACAAAAAGCGTTAGGCTGCTTACGCCAATGACCATTGTAAAGATACCTAAAGTGTCTAAAGTAAAGCTTGTATCAGGCTTGTGGAGCTTGAGACTTTTCCAGCAAATCGCTATAACAGTAAGCCCTATCGGAAGGTTAATCCAGAAAGTCCAACGCCAACTTATATAATCCGTCAGAAAGCCACCTATTAGGGGGCCTAGGATTGAGGCTAAGGCGAACATCATTCCCATCGGAGCCATATATTTTGAGCGCTCACGAATTGGCACGATGTCGGCCATGGTCGCTTGGGTTAACACCATAAGGCCTCCACCGCCAAGCCCTTGCAGACCTCTAAACGCAATAAGTTGTTCTATATTCTGGCTAAATCCTCCTAGTGCTGATCCGGCCACGAAAATACTCAAAGCTGTAAGCATCATAGGTCTTCTACCCATTAAATCGCCAAGTTTTCCATAGACAGGCATCGCTACGGTGGAGGCAAGAATATAGGATGTGATCACCCAGCCCATATTGGAAACACCATTTAACTCACCAACCATAGTAGGTAAAGCGGTAGATATAATGGTTTGATCAAGGGCGGCTATAAGCATGCTGATAAGCAAAGACGCATAAATCCATTTAAAGCCATGGGGCGGGACCCATTTCTCATAAGACTGAGACATTATTTATCCTTTAGGTAAGAGGCTACTTTAGGGCTAAAAAAAGCTTTGTGAGTATAGCTGTTAAGCTCACTCAAAGTTAATTAGCGCTAGGTAGGAACAAATCTTCAATTGAGAGGTAACGTTCGCCTGTGTCGTAACAGAACACCAGAACCTTTGAACCCTCAGGAATGTCCTCTAGTTTTTGAGCTACCGCAGCAAGAGAGGCTCCGGATGAAATGCCAATAAAAATACCTTCTTCTTTCGCACAGCGTCGCGCCATATCGAAAGCGTCTTCTTCGCTAACTGCAATGGTTCCATCTAAAATTTCTGTATTGAGGATTTCTGGAACAAATCCAGCGCCTATGCCTTGGATGCGGTGAAGTCCTTTTTCCATACCTGCAATAACTTGAGACTTGACCGGCTCTACGGCTAATACTTGTAAGTCAGGAAACTTCTCTTTCAGGGTTTCGGCACAGCCGCTTATATGACCTCCAGTACCGACGCCAGTAATTAAGTAATCAATGCCGTCTGGGAAATCACTTATAATTTCTTGAGCTGTTGTTTCTTTATGTATGCTGACATTGACGGGGTTTGTAAACTGAGATGGCATCCAGGCACTTTCATACTCTTGCATCAACTCATTTGCTCTCTCAATGCAGCCTCCCATGCCAAGCTCCTTTGGGGTCAATACAAGTTCGGCTCCCAAAGCCGCCATGTATCGGCGGCGCTCAATAGACATCGATTCAGGCATAGTTAGGATTAGCCTATAGCCTTTCACGGCAGCAACGATGGCTAAGCCAATCCCTGTATTACCAGAAGTGGGCTCAATAATTATGCTGTCCTTAGAAAGTTCGCCACTTTGCTCAGCCGCCTCAATCATGGCTAAAGCTATGCGATCCTTGATGCTGCCCCCAGGATTAGATCTCTCGGCTTTCATCCAGACTTCAATATTCTGCTTAAAGAGCTTGTTTATGCGAATGTGGGGGGTGTTTCCTATGCTTTCCAGTACATTATTGATTTTCATAGAGCTACTCTAGAGTGATGCGTTTAAAGATGATTCAGAAATATAGCATAGCGTTATGCTCAATTCAGTAACACTATTTCTAAGATAAGGATTAAAGGTTTACTTTTATACAAGAGTAGCCCCTGTTAATTTCCATGCATTTCAAGTAATCTTTAGTCCATTTTTGCCCAAGGCCTATTTTAATCCTAGATGTATCTACTATTTAAAACTCTGCACATGACATTTGCCCTTTTAAGTTTTTCGGGTTTTTTGTTTCGTTCATACTTAATGTTTATCGATTCAAAGTTGTTGAATCATAAAGCAGTGCTGCTGGTCCCTCATATAATAGATGGCCTCTTGCTAACCTGCGGCTTTTGGATGGCATTCATGGTTAATTTTGGTTTGTTTAACCAGCCATGGTTAACGATGAAAGTTCTACTGCTTATGGTTTATTTGTTTTTTGTAGGGCAAACTTTGAGTAGGGGAAGGAGCAAGAAAATCAGGACAGTGACATTTTTTTGTGGGGTTTTCACTTTTTTCTATATTGTAGGAATAGCGATCAATAAAGCCCCTCTTAGCTGGTTTAGTCTAGTTTAATATACCTTACTCGGAATTCTCTATTGTGAACCTTTATCTTGCTCTTAAAATTTTCCACTCTAGCTTCGCTATGCTTAGTCTCATTGGTTTTGCTCTTCGTGGTTATTGGATGATTAAAGAATCGCCACTATTAAAATCAAAGCCTGTTAAGGTCTTGCCGCATATTGTCGATACTTTTTTGCTGTTGAGTGCCTTTGGTCTTTTATTCATACTGGGTTTCGACATGGCCAAGCAAGCATGGATTGCTCATAAGATAACTTTATTAGTGGTTTATATCATTCTTGGGGTTGTTGCATTGGGTGATAAGTATTCTAAATCCATAAGGGTTTCAGCTTTTTTTGCGGGCTTAATAGTTTTTGCTTATATCTTAGGAATAGCTGTTAACAAAACGCCATTAAGCTGGTTTTCTTTTCTGAGTTAAATTCTGTTTCCTAGCTTCGATCTCTATATTTCTGATTCTAATCGATCATAGATGCGAACTAATTCTATGGGAGCGCGGAAGCCTTTAGGCTGTATGTAGAGTTGAGCAGTTAATTGCTGTTTATCTTGACTTAAAGTGTATATTTCATCGGTGAAACCACCGTCTCTAGGACGGGCTTCTATCATTAAATGTTCATTTTCCCAATGCGCAAAGGAAAAATCTGTTACTTCATTTAATCCTGTTAAGCTGACTCGATTACCGCGGTCATCTAAATAGACAAGACGTTCAAAAGCTCCATATTGGAAAAGATATTCGGACTCCGTAATTGAAATATCTAAAGTTTTTTCATAAGAAATATAGTCATACATTTCTTGTTCGGCGGGACCGCCTCGATAATACTCTTCATCGCGATTAAAAAAACCTTTACTGGGTTTAACGCCTGAAGCCTCTAAGGCTAGTTCAACTTTATCATCTGTGTTTTCACTGAGGTCTTCATTAATGAGCCACTTACCCTTAATGAACTCGGTTTGGGCACTAGAGTCAATGGAAATAAATGCAGTTACAAGAACTAGAAAAAGGTAAAGGTTTTTCATATCTAAAGTTTAGAATTAATTTTAGTTGAATGTTAAAGTTAGCAGATTTTCACAATGAGTACTAAACCCTTGTCGAATATCCAATTTCAAATTTCTGAATTTATTAAACTCGAAAAGCTTCCTCTTTCTTATACGGAAACGGTGAATACTTGGTTCGTTCCTTTGGCAGAAGAAATACTGGGGAGGGTTTCTTGTCATACAGGCACGTACGTAGTTGGAATAAACGGTTCCCAAGGTAGTGGTAAGTCAACGTTGGCATCTTTGTTGGTTGTTCTGCTTAAAGAAATGTTAGGTCTAAGAGCCATTAATTTATCTCTTGATGATTTCTATTTCACACACGTTGAGCGTGAAAACCTTGCCCGAGAAATTCACCCGCTATTGAAAACCAGGGGGGTGCCTGGAACGCATGATGTTGCGTTGGCAATTAAGACTTTAGAGGCCTTAAAAAAGCATGGCAATGTACCGATTCCTAGATTCGATAAATCTATCGATGATCGTTGTAATGAAGCCCTATGGCCTAAAGTATTAGCGCCAGTAGACGTCATTATTGTTGAAGGCTGGTGCTTAGGTTTGAAACAAGAGCATCAGGACAGCTTGCTTGAGCCAATCAATGACTTAGAACGCAAAGAAGATAATGGTGATTGGCGCCAATACGTCAATGAATGCTTAGGGCAGGAGTATCAAGAGCTATTTTCTCAGTTAGATATGTTAGTTATGTTGAAGGCGCCCAGTTTCGAGAGCGTTTTCCTATGGCGCTTATTGCAAGAAAAAAAATTAGCAGAAAAAACAAAAATAGACTCAGGTATTAAAATTATGTCTCAAGAAGAGCTGCTTAGATTTATAGCGCATTATGAGAGACTCACTAAGCATGCGTTAAAAACCTTGCCATCCATTGCTGATATTGTTTTCGAATTGAATTCAGATCACGCTGTCGTAGCTAGAAGCTGATTTTTTAGCAGTACAGTTAGTACCAGAGCAAGAGTAAATTGAAGAGCATAAGTTAAAATAACAAAACTCTAAATAAAAAAACCAGCGAAGATTTCTTTTGCTGGTTTTTGAAATAAGCCAACTGCTTTTTTATTACAGTGCAATACTCAAATTATCTAAGTCTTCAAAAGATGTGCTAAGGGGGGTATCGCTAGCCTCGAAGCCATTATTACTTAAGATAAAAGCTACTGTATCAATATACTCTTCTTGGCGCAGAGATTTACCCGCACCTTTAGGCATTTCTTCCCAAACATAACGAGCGAATTCTCCAACCGTTTTTTCTCCCCAGGCTCTTTGGAAGAAGAAGCCTTTGATTGGCCCTGCAAACTGGCCATTATCAAGGTTTGAACCATGGCAAACTTGGCAATTGCTAGTATAAATAGCTTGGCCATTTGCGACCTGCTCGGTGGTGAATGTAATTTGTTTTGGTGCCGATGAAACTGGTTCTGAAGTGCTTGTTACTTCTTCAGTTGTCTCTCCAGTTGTTTCATCAGAAATTGTGCAGGCACTTAAGCTAAATAATGAACTTAGTGAAAGTACAGTAAGTAATTTTTTCATAAATCTACGTCTTTTGAATTAGGGTCTTAAGGGTTAATTAGAGACTGAAGTTTATCATAAAACCTCTGCTAAATTCCCATACGAACGTAGCTTTTACTTATAATTTCCTTAATATTGGTTGAATTAATCGGCGATAAGCTAATGCAAAACCTGTCCAAACCATCAGCAAGCTAAGGAATGAAACAATGCCAGCAATAGTTTGCCCAGCCCAACCTAGGACTTCGCCGGTATGTAAGAACCGGATGATTGTTCTTGTTTGTCTGCCGGGGCTTAGGTCTGAAAAATAAGTGATATTTGATAGGGAGCCATCTTGTTTATTTAAGATGATGTTGGCTGTTTTTTGAGGTTGTCCGCCGAGGCTTTGGTTGACACTGAAGCTAACAGTTGCATCCGAAGCAGAGGGTAGGCCTAGGCTAATAGTCTGCCAATTAGGAAAGTTTTTATGAGCTTGCTCAAGTCCAGATTCGACTAAACTATCAAGCGACAAAGAGTTTTGGGGATTTATATTTAGCGTTGTACCGGTATCTGTTGGTCTAGGACTTCCACGCTGGGGCACTTCTTCACCATAAATATTGTAAACAAGACTGTTTGCCCAATTGTAATTAAATACCGTCGCAGTTGAGATGATTAAAATTAATGGAATTGCACACCAGAGTCCAAAAACATGATGCCAATTAAAGTCTCGTGCATGACTGTTGGGTGGCTTTCGCACGAGCAGTAGACGAGACTTAAACATCACCCATTTCCAAATTCGTGGTAGCCATAAATAGAGGCCACTAAGAACTAAAAATAGAAAAACAAGATTGCTGATCCCTGTTATAGCTCGGCCAGTGGATCTGCTTTCTCCGCTGAGGTTAAACCATCTGTGCCATCCGGTGACAGCACTAAAGAAGCTTTCGAGGCCTGGCGAACCTAGATGCATTTCTTCACCTGAATAAGGGTTTAATTCAATACTGGCTTGTCGTCCAGCTCTTACTTGTACCGGGGCACCTGAATCACTAGTTAGAATCACAGTGTCAGGTTTGAATTCAGGTAGAGCCTCTTTTGCGATCTCAACGAGGGCACTTATTGGCATCTTATTAGAGCTTTGCTCTGTTTCGGGAAGGTAGGATGATTGTTCTGACCAGTGCAGGATCTGGTGTTCATAAGTTAAGATTGTGCCAGTCAATGACATCATAAACACCACTAGGCCCACCAATATTCCACTAATCAAGTGTGCCCAAAAGATTGTTTTTCTAAACATTAGATATTTGAGTCAAAAATTTTTCAGCATTCTAATCTAAATGATAATGATTATCAATTGTATTCGTATATTTTGTTTATTTACATACTGTTGTAGAGAACAGCCATCAGCTACAATGAAGTTATTAAAAATCGAAGTTATTAATGAGTAAGTTATGAAAAAAATTCTAATTGGTTTAGTCGTGGTTGTAGTTATTGTCGCTGGCGGAGCATTTTTCTTGTTAAGTAATCTTAATGGCTTTGTGAAAACGGCCATTGAATCTTATGGTTCCGAGGCAATAGGAGCTCAAGTTACTGTTGGTTCTGTTGATATAAACCTGCAGCAGGGCTCAGCCTCTCTTTATGACTTTAGTATTGCTAATCTTCCAGGCAACAGCGATAGAAGTTTGCTGAGCTTTTCTGAACTTAGTGTCTCTCTTGATCTAACTAGAATCAGTCAAGAATTAATTGTTATAAGCGATATCACAACTCGAAACCCTCATGTGAGTTACGAGCGAGCTAACGGCACTTCAAATATTGATGAGCTTAGTGCAAGGCTGTCTTCTGAAGAGCCTCAAGAGCCTGCCTCAGCTGGATCTGAGAGTGAAATGCAACTAGAGATAGGTAATATTTTAATCGAAGGCATACAGGCGACAGTGAGTGATTCAATCTTGCCAAGTCCTGTGGAAATTGCTTTGGGAGATATAGTCTTGTCTGATCTAGCTGGTACCCCAGCCGAAATTAGTCAACAAATTCTTACTCCTTTAATGAGCCAGATAGCCAGTAATGCTGGCTCAGCTTTTCTTAATATGAGCCAGGAATTACTTGGTGATCAACTAGAAAATCTCGGCGACCTAGGAAACCAAGTCGGTGAAAAGTTAGATGAAACAGTTGGTGAGAGTGTTAGGGAAGGGCTTGGAAACTTGTTCGGGAATTAATCTTAAAACAATTCAGAAAATCAGTGAAAGAAACTAAAAGAATTTGGCTAGACCTGCTCGTTTCAGCAGGGCTTGTAGTGTTATTGTTGTTTGGCGGCATGATGATCTATGAGCTCAATTTTGATGCTATGGAAGTTGAGCTTGATGATCAGTTAGCCCAGAGAGGGCAGGAAATATCAACACTGGAAGGATGTATTGCCTGTCACACAGTTGACGGCAGTTTGGGGGTTGGTCCCAGTTGGTATGGAATGTTTGGTCGGATAGAAACCCTTGAAGATGGTTCTACAGTAGAAGTCGATGAAGAGTATTTCCGAGAGTCCATCCGCTACCCTAAACGAAAAATTGTCAAAGGCTATCCCAATGTCATGTCTCGTTATTTCCTAGACGAAGATGAGTACAGTGCGCTTCTAGCTTTTGCTCAGAAACTCTCCCAATAAGCTATTTTTTTGTAAGCGCGGCTTCATAAGCTAACAGCACTTTCTTGCGAGTCTTACCCCAGCGAAATTCACCAGAGTCACCAATCTTTTTGATAACACGATGGCAAGGAATCAGGTAAGCGATCTTGTTTTTTGCTATGGCTGAAGCGCTGGCTCGGCTTGCTGCTTGATTACCAATAGCTCTTGCTACCTTGTCGTAGTTGGTGACGCTTCCAAAAGGAATTTTCAACAAAGCTTGCCAGACTTGGAGTTGGAATTGTGTCCCACGCATCAATAAGCTTATGCGTTGGTTGCCAGAGGAAGAAAACAATTGTTTGTGAAACGAGATTGTCTTGCTGATGTCTTGTTTTAGACTGGCCAAACCCCATTCATCGTATAATTCTTTCTCGGCTTCAGCTTTTGATTCCTTCACAAAACTCAAATAGCAAATCCCTCGATCAGTGACAGCTAAAATGTACTCGCCAAAAGGGGAGTCGTAAAAGGAATAATAGATTTCTAAACCTTTTCCAAAGTTTTTGTATTCCGCCGGAGTGATCGCATTGGTATTTATAAATAACTCATGACTACGGCCCCCTCCTGATAAACCTGCTTGGTAACTAGCATCTAGAGTTGTATATCCATGATCTAAAAGAGTCTTCATGTATTCTCGACTAAGAAATTGAGAAAAGCGTTTGGGGCTGATGCCTACCCATTCGACAAATAAGCGTTGGAAATAATACTCGCTTAGGCCTACAGAATTGGCAGCGTCACTTAAACTGGGTTGGGATTGGTGGTTTTTAAGCAAATAGTCTATTGCTCTTTCAATAAGACGATAATTTTTATTCTGCATGGTTTTGTTCTGCATTTATAAAATCTACCTTGCCTCTGTGCAAAATGAAATCCGTTTCTTGCTCTAAGGTAAATGCTCTAAAAAAAACAGCTTAATTGATGTTTGCTAATGCTTTACTCTTCTACCTATTCTATGGCACCTTGCCAAACAATACCGCCAAAAGCTTGGCGAAACCATTGTCCTTTGAGTGTATAGGCTAAGAAATGCAAGCATCAAAACTTATTAACTTCAGTTTAATAGCGATTCTAGTGGTATTGACCTTCTATCTATTAATAGTAGGTCAAGAAGTGATATTACCGATAGTGATTGCTTTGGTGTTCTGGTACCTCATTAACCTACTTGCTAAATCATACAGTCACATCCACCTAGCTAACCTGTCCTTACCGGGGAGGGCCTGTTTTACGCTTTCTTTGCTTACCTTTGTGGTGATGTTTTGGGGAGCAGTGAAGCTTATTTCGATGAATGTTGATGGAGTGCTGCAAGTTGCTCCGAGTTACCAAGCCAATTTAGTCGATAAAATGAATGGGCTTTTGGCTTATTTTGGAATTGCTGAAGCCCCTACACTAGAGCAGCTGATTGAGTTAATTAATCTTGGGCAATTCATTTCTGCAGCTGCTAGCTCTTTAACTAGTGTGGTTGCTGATAGCGGTGTGATTTTAATTTATCTAATTTTTTTGTTTATTGAACAAAAAAATATGGATAAAAAACTCTCGGCTTTATTTGACGATGAGGCTAAAGAAGAAAGAGTCAGAAAAGTGCTACGAAAAATTAGTGATGATGTTCGAAAGTATTTAACTATTAAGCTGGCATCCAGTCTGACTACAGGCATTTTAAGCTATATATTTCTTATGGTAGTCGGAGTTGATTTCGCACCGTTTTGGGCTTTATTAATCTTCCTGCTTAATTTTATCCCTACCATTGGCTCCATTATTGCGACCATATTTCCAGCCCTTATTACTTTGGTTCAATTCAATACTTTGGGGCCATTTTTTATCGTCGCTGGAGGGCTAACTGGTATTCAAATTTTAATTGGGAATATCTTGGAGCCTAGGTTTACAGGTGCCAGTCTAAATTTAAGTCCTACGGTTATCTTGCTGAATTTATCTTTGTGGGGAGTGGTTTGGGGGATTCCAGGAATGTTTTTATGTGTTCCGTTCTTAGTGATTAGTATGATCGTTTTTTCTCATCTGCCACAAACCCGAGCCATCGCTGTTTTACTTTCTAGCGATGGCCGGATTAGCACTTTAGATGATAAATAAATAGGTAATAAATAAACCTAAGTTGACTGTTTTAATAGTCGATTGCCAAGGTTTAGTATTTGTAACCAATTTCAAAAGCGTAAGTTGCAGGACGATCTACAAAAGCATAGAAAGTATTGGTGCCAAATATTGAAGCAGAGATCGGCACGTTGCCGGCATAAGTTAAGACGTCTTCATTGGTTAAATTCTTGCCAACAAAAGCCATCATCCAATGATCACTTTGTACGCCAACGCGCAGATTGATGCGAGTGCGGCTATCGATATTGTATTGTGGATCAAGATTGTCGTGGACATTCTGTGAGCCAGTATAGTTAAAGTTCAAGTTAGTGAACCATTCAATATCATTGTTGAGCATACGAGTGTAATCAAAGAAAACACTTAGGTTGTTTTCAGGAGTGTACTGTCCACTTAAGCCATTAAAGTTACACAATGGAATTCCGTTAACGTCGTCTCCATTTGGCGTTTGGTAGTTGTAACAATTGCCGTTTCTAAAATCTTTAAATTCGAAATCAAGAAAGGAGTAAGCATACCCAATTGTCAGGTTGTCGCTTGCTGCAAAACGGCCATCAAGTTCAAGCCCCATGACTTCTGTTTTTCTGGCATTCCCAACATTGAAACCCAAGGCGCCATCGAATTGGCTGACTTGTAAGTCCTGATAGTCAGTGAAGAATAGGGCGGCGTTTACTTCAAGGCGTCCGCCAAAAAGCCGGCTTTTTGAACCGAGCTCATACGAATCGGCTTCTTCATTTTCAAACTCAAAGGAGAAAGGGTTGTTGGCGCGAGCATCAAAGCCGCCTGCTTTAAAGCCTTCAGAGTAGCTGGCGTAAAGCATGGTGTTATCGCTAACATCCCATTGAACATTTATTGAAGGTGTAAAAACAGTCTCTGAACGTGTGCCTACAAGGTTGTGGCCAGGAGAGTTGATTCCTGTTGAAACAGCAGTATAGCCAGCTGTTTGAATACTGTGCAGGGCAAAGAATTCGTTATAGGCTATTGGTGCAAGCGGGTTTTAGGTATTCGTGCCAGTGGCAATGTCGTAGATACTGATTTGACGACTGGCATCTTTGTCTTCACTTGTGAAGCGTCCACCCACAGTAGCCCTTAACTGATCAGTTATGTTCCAGGTTCCTTGTGCAAAAACAGCCCAAAGGTCACTTTCCTGATTGTTCAATCGCCTTGCCCCTGTTCCGGGTATGTTAGACATCAAAGCGAAAGTGGGAGATAGGCCAGGAAGCCCTCCTAAGATAGAAGTGCTTGGGACGTCAATCGTCTCTATTGAGTCCATTTCATTGCTTTGGTAATAAGCACCAGCAATCCATTCCATACGCTCGCCAGTAGGAGAGCTCAGACGAATTTCTTGACTGACTTGTTTGTAATCTTCAAACAGCCCAACCTCAAGAATGCTTGATGGAGTGTAGTCGCAATCACATCTCTCATTAAAGTCATAGCCGAGTAGGCCGGTTGTCAGTGTCAGATCATTACCATTCAAATCGTAGTTAATTCGGAGTGTAATGTTGTTGACGTTGTTATTATTGTATTCAGCAATATTGGCTTGACGATTATAATCTTGCACACTCTCCATTGGCGGTTGAGAAAAGACCCCAGCAGTAATTTGCGCGTAGTTTAAACCTGTAAATGGCCCTGCTGGCGCAGCATTATCTTGTACGACCTCGATTTGTCTGCCAGTTGTATCAAAACTGCTATTTTCAACCTTGAGTGCGATGTTCAGTTTGTCGCTTACGTCCCAGTCTAGTGAAACTCGGCCAGCAAACTCGTCTCTTTCTGGAGCCATTTGACTATTGAAAGTGTTGTTGACGTAACCATCCTCGGTCAAAGTTCTTAGGGCAACACGGGCTCTGAAATTATCAGTTAGAGCCCCTGAAAAAATGGCGGTGACTTCGGTTTGATCCGCTTCAAACTCATAGAGGCCATTGACTCGAATTTCTGTTTCATCAGTAGGACGAGCAGTTGTTAGGTTTAGTGCACCAGCAATGGCGTTCTTACCGAATAATGTGCCTTGTGGGCCACGCAGAACCTCAGCTCGCTCCATATCAAAGAAAGGCGTTCTAATAAGTTGTTGGCGACCATAATAGACCCCATCAATGTATTGGCCGACAGACTGTTCAAAGCCTTGGTTGTTTCCTGACCCAATACCCCTTACGTACATTTGAGTGCTTATCCCTGTTTCAGTCATAGTAAGGTTTGGGACGAACTCGGTTAAGTCAGCGATTTTGTTTATATTATTTGGTTGTATTACTTCAGGGCTAATAACGTTGACAGAAACCGGGACATCACTAAGATTTTCTTCTCTTTTCTGAGCGGTTACTGTTATTTCAGGGAGGACAACACCCGAATTTTGAGCCATAGCCGCTGGGCTAATTTGGATACTGGTGATTGTTGCTATTGCGGTGCAAAGCGCGGTCTATTTAAAGTAATTCCGTTTCATAATTTCCCCCGTGAAACAGTTTTAAAAATATACTTTCTATTGTTTTGCTTTAAGTTAAGCAGCTACTTTTTATTATACAAATGAAAGATTTTAAGGTTTTGCCTTAAATAACTCTCAGATTTTGTAAAAATAGTAGCACTAACAAACTCTTAATGTAAGTTTTATAGAATTACTCTTAAGTGGTGCCAATGCTCCATAGAGTATATAATTCGCGCCCTTTGACTATAAAGTTGTGTTGTTATCGATGAAAAGTGCAGAGATTAGACAAGCCTTCCTGGATTATTTTGCGAAAAATGGTCATGCCGTGATTGATAGCAGCTCTTTGGTGCCTGCAAATGACCCAACCCTCCTGTTTACAAATGCTGGTATGGTGCAGTTCAAAGACGTTTTCTTAGGTCAGGACAAACGTGCTTATACACGTGCTACTAGTTCGCAACGATGCGTGAGAGCGGGTGGAAAACATAACGACCTTGAGAATGTCGGTTATACAGCCCGACATCATACCTTTTTCGAGATGCTGGGTAATTTTAGTTTTGGTGATTACTTCAAACAAGATGCTATCCGTTTCGCTTGGGATTTCTTGACTGTCAAACTTGGTTTAGAGCCCGATAAATTATGGGTAACTGTTTTTCATGAGGATAAAGAAGCTGAAGACATCTGGATAAATCAGATTGGAGTGAGTCCCGAACGTTTCTCTCGCTTGAGTGAAAAAGATAATTTTTGGGCGATGGGCGATACTGGGCCTTGTGGTCCATGCAGTGAGATTTTTTATGATCATGGCTCAGATGTCCCTGGTGGCCCTCCAGGAAGTCCTGATGAAGATGGCGATCGTTATATTGAAATCTGGAATTTGGTGTTCATGCAATACAACCGCAGTGCTGATGGTGAGCTTGCTCCCTTACCAAAACCATCTGTTGATACCGGTATGGGGCTAGAAAGAATCTCTGCGGTTATGCAAGGCGTACACACTAACTACGAAATTGATCTTTTTAGAGAATTATTAACAGCGGTTGTTAAGGTCACAGGGACTCAAGAAAAGGATTCAGCAGCTTTGAATGTGATAGCTGATCACATTCGTTCCTGCGCGTTTTTGATCAATGATGGTGTCTTACCTTCCAACGAAGGCAGAGGTTATGTCTTGCGTCGCATTATCCGAAGAGCAATTCGTCATGGCCATCAATTAGGATCAAAAAAATCTTTCTTTTTCAAGCTTGTAGAACCTTTAGTTAAAGTAATGGGTGAGGCTTATCCAGAGCTTATAAAGAACCAGAAAAGCATTGAGTCGGTGCTTAAAGCCGAAGAAGAACAGTTCTCCCGAACCTTGGATAACGGGATGGAATTGCTCGAGGGAGTGATCGAGGGCTTGGCAGATAGCACTATTCCCGGAGATGCCGTTTTCAAGCTTTATGATACTTATGGTTTTCCGGTAGATCTGACTGCGGATATAGCCCGGGAGAAGAATTTGCTGTTAGATATGGCCGGTTTCGAGCAAGCAATGGAAGAGCAAAGAACTCGTGCACGAGCGGCGAGCAGTTTTGGATCTTCAGAGACAATCAAATTGGTCGGCGACCAAGCTACAGATTTCACTGGTTACGATCATCTACAAGAAGATCTTTGTAAGGTGATTGGCATCTATCAGGATGGACAAAGCATAGAAAAACTTTCAGAGGGTCAGAGTGCTGTGGTTGTTCTCAGTCAAACACCGTTTTATGCAGAATCAGGTGGGCAGATCGGTGACAGTGGGGTTCTTGAAAGTGGTGATGGGGCTTTCATTGTAGAAGATACCAAGAAATTGAGTGAGCAGTTTTTGCATTATGGAGAGCTTAAGAGCGGAACTTTGAGCTTAGGGGAAGAGCTCAGAGCTTTTGTAAACCCAGAATTACGTCAAGCGACGATGCTTAATCATTCTGCAACCCATTTGATGCATGCCGCTTTGCGCAAAGTGCTAGGTGAGCATGTGAGTCAAAAAGGTTCACTTGTTAGTGCTGAGTATCTGCGTTTTGATTTTTCCCATAGCCAATCTTTAAGTGTGGATGAGTTGGGCCAAATTGAAGCTTTGGTAAACGAACAAATTCTTATGAACAGTGAAGTACAAAAACAAACTATGGCTATAGATGAGGCCAAAGCTAAAGGAGCGATGGCTTTATTTGGTGAAAAGTACGGAGATGAAGTCCGTGTTGTTAGCATGGGAAGTTCCGAGCAAAACGAATTTTCTATCGAGCTCTGTGGTGGCACTCATGTTAATAGAACTGGTGATATTGGTTTGTTCAAGCTTACGCAAGAATCTGGTATTGCAGCTGGAGTTAGGCGCATAGAAGCCGTAACTGGGTATCAAGCTTTGAAGCTGGTGTCTGCTCAGGAGCAACGTTTATCGTCTATTGCGAGTTTGCTCAAATCCGATCAAGACTCTCTGGAAAAGAAAGTCGCACAGTTGATTAAACACAGTCGTGATCTTGATAAAGAGCTTGATCAACTTAAAGCTAAACTTGCCAGTTCTGCAGGTTCTGACTTGGTCAGTCAAGCCACTGAGATAAATGGAGTCAAAGTCATTGTGTCAGAGCTGCAAGGGCTTGATAGTAAAGCCTTGCGTGAAACTTGTGATCAGTTAAAAAATAAGCTGGGCTCTGGGGTTATCGTTTTAGCTTCCGTTACCGAAGGCAAAGTGGCTTTGGTTGTAGGCGTCACAAAAGATTTAACTAATAAAGTTAAAGCAGGTGATCTTGTCAATTCTATTGCTCAGCAAGTTGGAGGCAAAGGAGGCGGCAGGCCTGATATGGCAATGGCGGGCGGGACCGATGTTGAAAAACTTCCCACGGCTCTATCTAGTGTATCAACTAGTCTGGAAAGCCTTTTATAATAGCGCTGTTAGACGGCGTTTAATTTAAGGTTTAATCTGTATTAATATTAATTTTTCGATTATATCATTATGACACTACTTGTTCAGAAGTATGGCGGCACCTCAGTCGGCACAGTAGAGCGCTTAAAAGCGGTTGCCAAGAAAGTTGCCCTTTCAAGAAGTGAAGGAAACCAACTTGTAGTAGTTTTGTCTGCTATGAGTGGGGTCACAAACACACTTGTTGAAATGGCTCATGAAATGCAGTCTTCTCCCACAGGGAGGGAAATGGATGTTCTTCTTTCTACAGGGGAACAAACCACAATAGCTTTACTTGCAATGGCTCTGGAAGATTTGGGTTGCCCTGCGCGTTCTTATACTGGTTGGCAAGTCCAATTACTAACAGACAACGTATATACTAAAGCTAGAATTATTGATATTGAACAAGAAAAAATTAGGCAAGATCTTGAAGACGGCAAAGTAGTCGTTGTGGCAGGCTTTCAGGGAATAACTGAAAACGGAGATATTACAACTCTTGGAAGAGGGGGGTCAGATACCACCGCAGTTGCACTAGCTGCCGCTTTAAAAGCTGATGAATGTCAGATTTTTACAGATGTGGACGGTGTTTACACTACCGACCCAAGAGTCGTAGAAAATGCCAAAAGGCTTAATAGCGTTACCTTCGAGGAAATGCTTGAAATGGCAAGCCTTGGGGCAAAAGTTTTGCAAATTAGATCTGTGGAATTTGCAAGTAAGTACAACGTGCCATTAAGAGTTCTATCGAGTTTTGAAGATGGCCCTGGCACTTTTATAGGTTCAGAGGATGACACTATGATGGAGATGCCTTTAATTTCAGGTATAGCCTTTACCCGGGATGAAGCCAAATTAAGTATTTTGGGCGTTCCAGATATTCCAGGGATGGCTCATTTTGGTCCATTCAGTTCTGCTGGTATTGAAGTGGACGTAATCGTTCAAAATATTGGCACAGACCAGACCAACGACATTACTTTTACTGTACAAAGGAAAGATACAACTAAAGCTTCAAAGATATTGGAAGCAATAGCGAAAGAGATTAATGCTGAGAAAGTTGTTGTAGATGACAAAGTTGCGAAAGTTTCATTAGTAGGAGTTGGTATGCGTTCGCACGCTGGTATTGCCAGCAAAATGTTTGAAACCCTAGCAAGA
>CBFIHS010000037.1:0-19020 GCA_965662565.1 Pseudohongiellaceae bacterium
TTAAGTGGCCTTTTAATTTGTGGTGATAAAGAATACTCAAGCTTTGCTCAGGTTTTTCTACTGAGAGGTTTTAGTGGCTTAGTATTTGATCTTGTTTTTCATGCATGAGCTTTCTTTACTCAGGAAAAATCAAGCGTCTTATCTTGCTGGGCGATGAAGAATAAAGAGTAAGTCTGAGGTTTTGTTGAGAAGAACTGGCACTAAAAGCATCACTAAGCCCAAGACTGCAAGGGATAAATCAATAAGTAATCGATAATTTGAGAGCAAAAAAAACGCCACTCAAAGAGTGGCGTTATTAGTTTTCTATTTAAAGAAAGAACTTAGTTGTTTACAAACTCAGGGTAGGCTTCAACACCACACTCTGACAAGTCAACACCTTCAGCTTCTTCTTCTTCAGAGACTCTGATACCCATAATCATTTTGATAATGAACCAAACGATTAAGCTAGTAACAAATACCCACACGAAGATAGTTAGTAAGCCGATGAGCTGTCCGCTAACGCTGGCACCGCCAGTTACACAAACAACCATTACACCGAAGATACCTACTACACCGTGAACAGAAAGCGCTCCAACTGGATCATCAATTTTGATTTTATCAAAGAAGATGATGCTGAACACGACAAGTACACCGCCGATGAAACCAACAATTGTTGATGCCAATGGGCCAGGTGAAGCTGGGTCAGCAGTAATTGCAACCAGACCAGCTAAGGCGCCGTTAAGAACCATAGTAAGGTCAGCTTTACCGAATAAGATGCGGGCAACAATAAGGGCTCCGATTAAACCACCAGCAGCAGCTGCGTTAGTGTTTAGGAACACGTTAGCCACTTCGTTAGCTACACCGATACCACCCAATTTAAGAGTTGAACCGCCGTTGAAACCGAACCAGCCCATCCATAGGATGAAAGTACCTAAGGTAGCTAGAGGCATGTTTGCACCTGGGATTGGCTTCACAGAGCCGTCAGCAGCATATTTACCTTTACGAGGCCCAAGTAGAAGAACGCCAGCAAGAGCTGCAGCAGCACCCGCTAAATGCACAATACCTGATCCAGCATAGTCACTGTAGTCCAATGAATATAAACCAAATACAGAATCGCCATTCCAAGTCCAGCTACCTTCATAAGGGTAGATGAAACCAGTCATAACAACAGCAAATGCTAAGAAAGCAAAAAGCTTCATACGTTCAGCAACCGCTCCAGAAACAATAGACATTGCTGTTGCAACGAATACCACTTGGAAGAAGAAGTCTGATGCACCGGCATATTCGCCCATGTCAGCAAATCCTGCTTCAGCAGAAGAAGCTAAGATTGCAGCTGCAGCTTCATCGTCCATTTCAGCAACAGTAGTGATGCCGTCTAGGAAGATTCCGCCGTCATACATGATGGCGTAACCGCAAATAAGATACATAGTACAAGCGATAGCAAATAGCGCTATGTTTTTAGTTAAGATTTCAGTTGTGTTTTTGGTGCGCACTAAACCCGCTTCTAACATCGCGAATCCGGCGGCCATCCACATAACAAGTGCTCCACATACCAGGAAGTAAAACGTATCCATGGCATACTGAAGTTCAAATATATAATTTAGATTACTTTCCATACTAAGCCCTCCTGAAAGCTTGGTATTACTATTGGTTCAAATGCTTAAATGGCTTCATCACCGGATTCACCGGTACGAATTCGAATGGCTTGGGAAATATCTGAAATAAAGATTTTTCCATCGCCGATTTTGCCTGTGTTGGCAGCTTTAGTGATGGTGTCGATAGTTTGATCCAGCGTGCTGTCGGTTACTGCTACCTCAATTTTTAATTTTGGTAGAAAGTCCACAACATACTCTGCACCACGATATAACTCAGTGTGACCCTTCTGACGACCAAAGCCTTTTACTTCTGTGACTGTGATTCCCTGAACTCCTATCTCCGATAGGGCCTCCCTGACGTCATCAAGCTTGAACGGCTTGATAATCGCATTAATCATTTTCATTAGATTCTCCTACTCGTAGTTTTAACAGCTGGTTTATTTATATATTCGGCTGCATGAAACAAAGGTTTTAATTAATAGCTCCTGGAAGCTGCGGAATAGAATCAGCAATCTACATGCCAATATCATTAAACCTATATAAATCAATAAGATAGATATTATAGAGTCGGTTAGTGGGTATGATTATCGTGGTTTCGCACTTATTTGGTGCATATTCAAGATTTATCTATTTTACGGAATGCTGTGGTATACCAAAGAACTTGCTTTTGTGAATGCTATGAAAGCCCCTGCTTATCTATTAAGAAGTGGTTTTTGGTGTAGGGAGCTATTGTGTTTAGTTGGGCCTATACTTTATGCTCTATTTTGGAACAAAAATAGAATCATAAGTGATCATTCGGTCGGAAATCCTTATAAAAAAGGTTCAAGAATGGTGTATATGGTTAAAAAAAGTTCCAGATGACTAATAATAAAATTCATTAAGGGGATAACAATGCAAAAGTTTTTCAAGCCGGACATTCTTGTTCTGGTCTTATTATTTTTACCAGAGTTGGCGTTAGCGCAAGAGGTCGATGCCGCTGATACTTCATGGATTATGACATCAACAGCTTTGGTTCTGTTTATGACTATTCCAGGTTTATCTCTTTTTTACGGTGGGCTTGTGCGCGTTCGCAATGTGCTATCGGTGCTTATGCAATGTTTTGCGATAACTTGTGTGGCTTCGATAGTCTGGCTTGTTTGTGGTTATAGCCTGGCTTTTGGAGAAGGAAATGCCTTCATCGGGGATTTTAGCAATGTGCTCTTTGCTGGAATTCAAGAAGGTACTGTCTCGGGTTCAATCCCAGAATCTGTGTTTGCTCTTTTCCAAATGACCTTCGCAATCATCACGCCCGCACTGATTTTTGGCGGTTTCGCCGAGAGGGTTAAGTTCGGATCAGTTATGCTCTTCAGCATACTCTGGCTACTTATTGTTTATGTTCCTGTAACTCATTGGGTTTGGGGTGGCGGTTGGCTTGGAGCAATGGGCTTGCTAGATTTTGCTGGGGGCACGGTTGTTCATATCACTGCAGGTGTTGCGGCATTGGTTTGTGCGCTTGCTATAGGAACACGCAGGGGCTTTGGTAAAACCCAGATGGCTCCTCATAACATGACTATGACAGTTACTGGTGCAGGTATGCTTTGGGTCGGCTGGTTTGGTTTTAATGGTGGCAGCGCTCTAGCGGCTAATGGGGATGCTGGTATGGCTATGTTGGTGACTCATTTATCTGCTGCTGCAGGGTCAATTTCCTGGATGTTAATGGAAAAAATAAAATTCGGAAAACCTTCCGTACTAGGAATTGTTACTGGCATGGTGGCTGGCTTGGGGACTATCACTCCGGCATCTGGTTTCGTGGGGCCAGGCGGAGCACTGGTTATAGGTCTTTCGGCAGGTGTGGTTTGTTTCTTTGCAACCCAATACATCAAACAAGTCCTTAAAATAGATGACTCTCTTGATGTGTTTCCAGTTCATGGGGTTGGGGGTATCTTAGGTACATTCCTTGCCGGTGTATTTGCCTCAGCAGGTCTTGGCGTCTTTAGTGGGCAGGGTTATAACGAAGGCATGACTATGGGCTCTCAACTTGGAGTTCAGTTGATTGGTATAGTTTCTACTATCATTTATACGGCTATTCTCACTTACATCATTATCAAAGTTGTTAGCGCCGTTATGGGCTTTCGTGTAACTGAAGAAGATGAAACAACAGGTCTTGATATCGCCTTACATGATGAAAAAGGCTATGATCTTTAAACTGTAGCTTTCATTAATTTATTTACTGATGCTTACTTAGTACTGTGTTTGGAAATTTTTATTTTCGGGTGAAAAGTTTGTAAAAACCATTGCTTATGCAATAGAGTGAAATTTTTCAACACAGTGTTAAGTAATAACCTAGCAGTAAATATCAATAACCAGAATTGGGAAGTGAAAGCTTCCCAATTTTTTATCCAATATATGCTCATGCAATTTGAATTATTAAAATTACTCGCTGATGGGAAATTTCATTCAGGCGAAAAGCTTGCCAGTGAATTGGGCGTAAGCCGAACGGCTATCTGGAAGATGATTCCCAAAATTGAAGGTTATGGTCTGGAGGTTCATTCAGTTAAAGGAAAAGGGTATCGTTTATTTGAAGCAATTAACTTGCTTGATAAAAATAAAATACTTGGAAGTGTATCTTCTGCCCACTCAAAAAAAATTCAAGCGATTGAGGTATTCCCAGAAATTTCCTCGACCTCTAGTTATTCTATGGAATTGTTACGAAAAGGTGAGTTAAAACTTGGAAACAAAAAAAGTTTTATCTGCTTGGCGGAACAGCAAAGCTCAGGAAAAGGTAGAAGAGGAAGGCAATGGGTAAGTCCTTTTGGGAATAATATTTATATGACGATCACTAGAGAGTTTGCAAGTGGTGTGAGTGAGCTCGAAGGTTTGAGTTTGATTGTTGGTTTGGCTGTCGTCAGGGCCTTGCGAAAAAACAAGATTGATGGGCTTGGTATCAAATGGCCAAATGACATACTCTGGCAAGGTAAAAAACTCGCGGGGATTTTGTTGGAGGTTTCGGGTGACCCAACGGGAGTCTGTCAGGTCTTAATAGGCTTGGGTTTAAATGTTAAAGCTAGCGCCAGTACTATGAGTGAAGTCGATCAACCTTGGATTGATTTAAATACTATAGTTCAGACTGGAACTGTTCCTGATAGAAATAAATTAATTGGTGAAATTATCAATGAGGTTCTTGGTCTTGTTGGTGAGTTTGAGAATAAAAGTTTCACAGTATTTAAAGATGAATGGAATTTAAATGATGCTTTGCGTGACCAAATAGTTGAGTTGAAAACAAATACCAACCAGCAAGCAGATAAAGCGGATAAAAAAGGTAGAGTTGTTGGTGTTAATGAGCAAGGGGCCTTACTCTTGGAAACTGATAAGGGAGTAGAGACCTTCCATGGTGGGGAAGTATCACCTATGTTAGTGAAAACTTCTTAATAAGGATCTTAAAACTTTAATTGAGTAACCGAAAAAAATAGCCGAAAGAATAACCCTAAGAGTATTTCAGTAAGTAGTTCAATAAATAGTAAAAGATTGGTTTGAGGAAAAGTTAACTAAAAAGTTATGCGGAATATAAAAGATGAAAACCCTTGAAGTAGATGCTGGTAACAGTCGAATAAAATGGCGTGTTATAGATGGGGCTGGTTTGCAAAAGAAAGAAATTACACGCGGGACTGTGCTTGCTTATAATACTAAAAATAATGAAGCGGCAATGCCGTCGAGTTTCCAAATAGAACTTCAAGAGTTAACAAAATACGAGCTCCAAGCAATTAGAGTTTCGAATGTGCGCGGTAAATTGTTTGCAGATGGTTTGAGTGTTTTATGTGAGGAATTTTTTTCATTACCAGTTGAATACGCTGTAGTGAAAAAAAATCATAGAGGCTTAGAAAATTCTTATCAAGAGCCATCGGCTTTGGGGGTGGATCGTTGGCTGGCAATGTTGGCGGTTTATAAATTAGGATCACTGCCAGCTTGTATTGTTGATTTTGGGAGCGCAATCACCATCGATTTCATTGATGGTGCCGGTAGGCATGAGGGTGGCTTTATTGTTCCAGGCATGCATACCATCAAGAGAAGTTTGAGTGAGAATACTTCTGATTTGCCTTTTCTGCAGGATGATTTATCTAATGTTCTGCCTGCTAAAAAAACCAGTGATGCAATTAATCATGGTGCTTTGAATATGGTCATAGGCATGCTTGAGCGTGTTAAAAGAGAATGGGGTGAAGATAAAGAATGGTTTTTGTGTGGTGGTGATGCAGAGTTTCTTTCTTCTTTTATTACTTGGCCCCACGAACTTAAAGTAGATTTGGTTTTAGATGGGCTAGAAATCAGTTTTATGGAAGATAAAGAAGGCAGTTAACCCTTATGAGAAATTTTGCGATTGGTTTATTGCTGCTGAATTTGGTCTATTTCGCATGGAATATGGGTTTTTTGCCTGGTAAAACTGAAAGTGAAACAGCGGTAATTCGGAGCCCTAGTCAGCAAGCCCCAAAAAGCTTGGTCTTGGTGTCAGAGTTAGAAGAAATAAGCTTACTTGAAGATAGTCTTGGAGATGATCTAGAAGATGGCCTCGTTGAGCTGGGCATTGCTAACACAGAGGACTCAATTCAAGCCCTTGAGGCCTCGGTAGCGCAATTCCCAGAGGATATTGGAGGTGAAGTGGCCAATAATAATGCCTCTGCTTGTATGGCGATCGGAGCTTTTGCAAATTTAACGATAGCCAGAACATTAGTGACTGAGATAACTGAGAAGGGTTTCCTGGCGGATATTGAGCTGCAAAAACAAACCGAATCAGAGTATCGAGTTTATATGCCTCCATTCAGTTCCGATGCCGCTGCCAGACAAACCTTGGCAAACCTACTAGAAAATGGCATTGATAGCTTCATTATTAATAGCGGAGATCTTGGGGGGGCAATTTCTTTAGGGCTCTTTCAGCAGCAACAATCAGCCTTTAGATTGCAAGAAGAGCTCGCTGCAGAGGGCTATGCAACGAGCATTCAAGAGACGGTTCAAAGCGATACAGAGTTCTGGATAATCATCCAACCAGCATCAAGCTCAGATTTAGAGGTCTTGTGGACAGGATTGCTTGAGTCGAACAGGAACATAAAACAGTCAGAAAAACTCTGTGAAAGCGTTGCACCTGAAGGCTTATTACCATAGAATGCCGCCTCTGTGTAAAAGAGAGCCAGAAATAATCTTGTCTGATGATCTTTTTGGAGGGGTTCCCGAGTGGTCAAAGGGATCAGACTGTAAATCTGACGCGTAAGCTTCGGTGGTTCAAATCCACCCCCCTCCACCAGTCAGATTGGGGTTTCTGGATAATCCTGGCGGAGTGATCCGTAGGGTAGGACGCAGAAAACAGTGGACTAGGAATATGATGACATAAAGTCACTTGTTCCTGGTCCTCTGTTTTTTGTTAGCGGCCTTAGTGAGGCGCGACGAGGGTTGATTCCCTAAAAATTTGCAACTTGCAGTAATGTTGGTTGCAGGTGTTAGCAGGGAGTTAGTGTGGTTACGCGGGTATAGTTCAATGGTAGAACTCCAGCCTTCCAAGCTGATCATGCGGGTTCGATTCCCGCTACCCGCTCCAGAGTCGAGTTTTAGGCTGAGTGTTAACAAAGCCTAAACAGGATGATGTGAGTAGATTGTTTTAGCTCGCATAGCTCAGGTGGTAGAGCGCATCATTGGTAATGATGAGGTCCCCAGTTCGACTCTGGGTGTGAGCACCATCTCTTTTTTACGCAGATTTGCAGGAAAAAAAGTTAAGTTAAATACATAGTTATTAATGAGTCGGAGGCATATTCGATGGCAAAGGAAAAGTTTGAGAGAAATAAGACCCATGTGAATGTGGGCACGATTGGTCACGTTGACCATGGTAAAACAACATTAACCGCAGCTCTTACGCGTGTATGCGCTGAAATTTGGGGTGGAAACGCGGTAGCGTTTGATGGTATTGATAATGCTCCTGAAGAGAAAGAGCGTGGTATTACCATCTCTACTTCTCACGTAGAGTATGATTCTCCTAATCGTCATTACGCTCACGTTGACTGTCCAGGCCATGCTGACTATGTGAAAAACATGATCACTGGTGCTGCACAGATGGACGGTGCGATTTTGGTTTGTTCAGCTGCTGATGGCCCCATGCCTCAGACTCGCGAGCACATCCTTTTATCACGTCAAGTAGGTGTTCCTTATATTGTAGTATTCATGAACAAAGCCGATATGGTTGATGATGAAGAACTACTTGAATTAGTTGAAATGGAAATTCGTGAGCTGTTAGATCAGTACGAATTCCCAGGTGACGATACTCCAATCGTTATCGGTTCTGCATTGAAAGCTCTTGAAGGTGATACTTCTGATATTGGTATGCCAGCGGTTCAAAAACTGGTTGAAACTCTAGACGAGTATATTCCTGATCCAGTTCGTGATATCGAGAAACCATTCTTGATGCCAATCGAAGACGTATTCTCAATCTCTGGCCGTGGTACTGTTGTGACTGGTCGTATTGAAAGTGGGCAGGTTAAAGTTGGTGAAGAAATCGAAATCGTTGGTATCAAAGATACAACAACGACTACTTGTACTGGTGTTGAGATGTTCCGCAAGTTGCTAGACGAGGGTCGTGCTGGTGAGAACGTTGGTGTGCTTTTACGTGGTACTAAGCGTGAAGAAGTTGAGCGTGGTCAGGTATTGTCTAAGCCAGGTGCAATCAAACCGCATACTAAGTTTGAAGCTGAAGTCTATATCCTAAGTAAAGATGAGGGTGGTCGTCATACTCCTTTCTTTAAAGGATATCGTCCACAGTTCTATTTCCGTACTACTGACGTAACGGGTGCTGTTGAATTGCCAGAAGGTGTAGAGATGGTAATGCCTGGTGACAACGTTCAAATGAAAGTTGAATTGATTGCACCTATTGCGATGGATGAAGGTCTACGCTTTGCGATCCGTGAAGGCGGTCGTACGGTTGGAGCTGGTGTCGTCGCTAAAATCATCGAGTAATAGCTTTTTTGTTTTTCAGTTAAGCCGAGACAACTCTTTGCAGTCGTCTCGGCTTAGTCGTCTTAAGAAATAAAGCGGTATTTGGTGTAAATGTTAAGCGAGTATTAGGCCAGTAGCTCAATTGGCAGAGCGACGGTCTCCAAAACCGTAGGTTGGGGGTTCGATTCCCTCCTGGCCTGCCATTTATAGTAAGTGAACTCATAAAAAGTCTGCAAAATGAATGACAAGGTTGGAAAAGCTGTAAAGCTAAAAAATTCGAGTGATCAGGCCGGTGCTGGTAAAAGTGCTGACTTATTGCTCTGGATTGTAGTAGTTGTGCTTGTGGCAGCGGGAGTCTATGGCAATAGTTATTTTGCTGCAGAGTCTGCACTGTATCGAGTAATTGGGTTGTTAGTTGTTGCGGCTATTGCTGCATGGACGGCTTCTCGAACAGCAAAAGGAAATACCTTTGTACGTTTATGTTTGGATGCTCGAACTGAGATTCGCAAAGTGGTATGGCCGACTCGTGCAGAGACCACTCAAACAACATTGATCGTTGTTGTTGTTGTTTTGATTGTGGCATTGATTTTATGGGCACTTGACTCCTTATTGAGTTGGGTGATCTCGTTTATTATTGGTTAGGATTTAAATAAGTATGTCTGCTTCAGAAAGTGAAAAGCGTTGGTATGTAATACATGCTTATTCAGGTTACGAGCGTAAGGTAAAGCTGGCTCTTGAAGAGCGTATTGCCTTATCTGACATTCAAGACCTGTTTGGTGATATTTTGGTGCCTACTGAAGAGGTGCTGGAAATGCGCAGTGGTCAGAAACGTAAGAGTGAGCGTAAGTTTTTCCCGGGTTACGTGCTGATCAATATGGTTCTTAATGATGCGACTTGGCATCTTGTGAAAGATACGCCTCGTGTCATGGGCTTTATTGGTGGTAAAGCTGATAAACCAGCGCCTATTACTCAACGCGAAGTGAATGAGATTCTTAATCGTCTGGAAGAGACCGTTGATAAGCCTACTCATAAAACAGTTTATGAGCCTGGAGAAATGGTTCGCGTGACAGACGGTCCGTTCAACGATTTCACGGGCACTGTTGAAGAGGTGAATTACGAGAAGAGTCGCGTAAGAGTGGCTGTTATGATTTTTGGTCGATCTACACCGGTTGAACTAGAGTTCTCACAAGTAGAGAAAGGTTGAAGCCACTAAGCTAAGTGTGGGTTTCAATATTGTCCGAGCAAAGGGATTAAAGAATTTGGTGGAAGTTTCAAATATTGAAGCTTCTTTAATAAAAAGTCGTTGCACTCTTGATCAAATGATTTTGAGGCAGCGCCAGGGGAGCCGAAAGGCGTTAATACCCAAAGGAGTAAACAATGGCTAAGAAAGTACTAGCTTATATTAAGTTACAGGTTGCAGCCGGTAAGGCTAACCCAAGTCCACCTGTTGGTCCGGCTCTCGGTCAGCATGGTGTAAATATCATGGAATTTTGTAAAGCTTTCAATGCTGAAACTCAGAGCGTTGAACCTGGTTTGCCGATTCCTGTCGTAATTACTGTCTATGCAGACAGAAGTTTTACTTACATTACTAAAACTCCTCCAGCTTCAATTCTGTTGAAGAAAGCTGCTGGAATTAAGAGTGGTAGTGGCCGTCCTAATACTGAGAAAGTTGGAAAAGTGACTCGTGCTCAGTTGGAAGAAATTGCTACCTTAAAAATGCCTGACCTTACTGCAGCTGATATGGATGCTGCTGTTCGCACACTTGCTGGCAGCGCTAGAAGTGCAGGTATCGAAACAGAAGGAGTCGTGTAATGGCTAAGCTAAGTAAAAAAGCGAAACTTATTGCTGAGAAACTTGAAGCGGGAAAACTTTATCCTATTGATCAAGCTGTTGCATTGTTGGCTGAATTGGCAACTCCAAAATTCAAAGAATCTATTGATGTAAGCATTAACCTAGGTGTTGATCCTCGTAAATCTGACCAAGCTGTTAGAGGGGCAACGACTTTGCCTCACGGTACTGGTAAAGATGTACGTGTTGCTGTTTTCGCTCAAGGTGAAAATGCAGAGAAAGCTAAAGCTGCAGGTGCAGATATGGTTGGTTTTGAAGATTTAGCTGAAAGCATTAAAGGCGGAGCAATGGATTTTGATGTTGTTATCGCCAGCCCAGACGCAATGAGAATAGTTGGTCAGTTGGGTACTATTCTTGGGCCTAGAGGCCTAATGCCAAACCCGAAAGTAGGTACGGTTACCCCTGATGTTGAAGGCGCTGTGAAAAATGCTAAATCTGGACAGGTTCGTTATCGAACAGATAAAAACGGCATTATCCATGGTGGTATTGGTAAGTCAGGTTTTGATGCGGTTGCTGTAAAAGGTAACTTGGAAGCTTTATTGGTCGATTTGAAAAAGGCTAAACCAGCATCTGCCAAAGGAGCTTATGTTAGGAAGATTGTGCTGTCTTCAACCATGGGGCCTGGCATTCAAATAGATCAGTCTTCATTAGAATTCTAAATCTAGTTATAGAGATTAAAAATTAAGAGTAATTTAGGTCGGGTAAAGCCTGGTCTGAAGCTCAAATGACTTTGGGGCATTGAGTTATATAACTCAAGGCTGTCAAAGACCGCAGGTGCGAATGGATGTTGAAATATTGTCCAAGAGCTTAATTTCCTGCGCAGATGGTGAGCCCGGTTCAAGCAAATTGCTTGAACTATTCACCTAATTAGAGTCTTTCAGCAGATAGTTCGCTGAAAGGTAAAGAGCCAAACAGAGATGTCTGGTTTAACTGCAAATGTTGGAAATAGAAATATTTAAAACATTTGTTACTTAAGGAGTATTTATAAGTGGCTATTCGTATAGAAGACAAACGGCAGATTGTTGCCGAAGTCAACGAAGCTGCTCAAAGTGCTTTATCAGCAGTGCTTGCGGATTACCGTGGAGTTGCTGTTGAAGAGCTTACTGCTCTCAGAAAAGCTGCTCGAGAAAATAATGTGTATCTGCGTGTTGTCAGAAATACTTTATTGAAGCGAGCTGTTGAAGGTACTGAATATGAGTGCCTGAATGAGGCTTTAGTAGGCCCAACAATTTTAGCATTTTCTCAAGAAGATCCAGGTGCCGCAGCGCGTGTACTAAAAGATTTTGCAAAAGAAAATGATAAGTTTGATGTTAAAGCACTTGCTGTTGGTGGAAGCCTATTGTCTGCAGACCAGATTGATGTGTTGGCGAAACTGCCTACCTACGATCAGGCAATTGCAACTCTTATGAGTGTAATGCTGGCACCGGTAACCAAACTGGCAAGAACAGCGATCGAGGTA
Source organism: Pseudohongiellaceae bacterium (assembly GCA_965662565.1). Classification (GTDB taxonomy): domain Bacteria; phylum Pseudomonadota; class Gammaproteobacteria; order Pseudomonadales; family Pseudohongiellaceae; genus UBA5109. Next base: position 11,827 of record CBFIHS010000037.1, read on the forward strand.
CCTTCGAAGGTTACTCGTGGTGTTGCAGCTGTTCGCGATCAGAAGCAGGAAGCAGCGTAAGTAGTTATAGCGTTGTTGTTTGGAACTATGGTTTCAGGCAGCAGTTTTAAATAAACAAATAAGTTAAAAATTTAATAGGAGAGCCTAATGTCTCTATCAAAAGAAGAAATTTTAGAAGGTATTGCTGAACTGTCGGTAATGGATGTTGTTGAACTTGTTTCAGCTATGGAAGAAAAATTTGGTGTATCAGCTGCCGCTGCTGTTGCGGTTGCTGCTCCAGCTGCTGGTGGCGATGCTGGTGGTGCTGCTGCTGAAAAAGATGAGTTCGATGTCATCTTAACTGCTGCAGGCGACAAGAAAGTTAACGTCATTAAAGCTGTACGTGGCATCACAGGTCTTGGCTTGAAAGAAGCTAAAGATTTAGTTGATGGTGCTCCTTCTCCAATCAAAGAAGGCGCAAGCAAAGCTGAAGCTGAAGACATCCAGAAGCAGCTTGAAGAAGCTGGCGCTTCTGTAGAGCTTAAATAGATCATCGTATTCAGTTGATCTCTGAGGTGAAAGTTATTTGGTAACAAATGACTTTCGCCTTTCTATGCTTAAGCAGATTGGTAAATTGCTAAGAGGCTAAGGGTAGAGAAAGGTAAAATGTTAGGCGCTAAAGTAAGGCAGCATAAAGGCGCGATAGAAAATGCTGGGGTTATCCTGAAGCTTTGCAATATAAAGTTTTGAGGTAGCAAGATTCAGAAAATACGCTGATTAGGAACCATCGATGGCATATTCATATACAGAGAAAAAACGTATCCGTAAAGACTTTGGCAAACTACAAAGTGTTATGGATATACCTTATCTTCTGGCTATCCAGATTGATTCATACAAACAGTTCACCCAAACAAATGTTCCTCCAGAGGAGCGTTTAGATCAAGGCTTGCATGCAGCCTTTAAATCAGTATTCCCTATTGTTTCGTATTCCGGTAAAGCTTTACTGGAGTATGTTAGCTATCGATTAGGTAAACCCGAGTTTGATGTTAGTGAGTGTATGCTGCGTGGAGCGACTTATGCAGTTTCCTTGCGCGTCAAAGTTCGTTTAGTTATTTACGAGAAAGAATCTACAGCAAAAGTAATTAAAGATATTAAAGAGCAAGAAGTTTATATGGGTGAGATTCCCTTGATGACGGACAGTGGAACCTTTGTTATTAATGGTACTGAGCGTGTTGTGGTTTCTCAGTTGCACCGTTCTCCTGGCGTCTTTTTTGATCATGATAAAGGTAAGACTCATAGCTCAGGAAAGCTACTTTATTCGGCTCGCATTATTCCTTACCGTGGGTCATGGTTGGATGTTGAATTCGATCCTAAAGATTTGGTTTTTGTTCGTATCGACCGCAGAAGAAAACTTCCAGCTTCGATCTTGCTGAAGGCTTTGGATTACAGCACTCAAGACATTCTAGAAATGTTTTATGACAACAATAAGTTTTTCATTGATAAGGATGGCTCTGTTTCTCTAGAGTTGGTGCCTTCTAGATTGCGCGGAGTTGTTCTTAACTTCGATATTAAAAACAAGCGAACAGTGATTGTTCCAGCGAGTTCAAGAATCACGGCCCGTCATATTCGAGAAATGGAAAAAGCTAAGTTAACCAAGCTTGATGTTCCTGCGGAATACTTGCTAGGTAATTCAATAGCGACTGACATCATCGATACTGACAGTGGTGAAGTACTTCTGCCTTGTAATACTGAGGTTACCGAAGAGGTTCTAGAAGTATTGGTTAAAGCCGGTGTTAAAGAGTTTGAAACAATTTATACCAATGATCTTGATTGTGGTCCATTCATTTCAGACACGCTAAAAGCTGATTCTACTGAAACTAGATTGGAAGCACTTGTGGAAATTTATCGCATGATGCGTCCTGGAGAGCCACCAACAAAAGAATCTGCAGAAAATCTGTTCGCTAATTTATTCTTCTCTGAAGAGCGTTATGATCTTTCTGTTGTAGGCCGTATGAAGTTCAATCGCCGCTTGGGTCGACAAGAATCAGAAGGTTCTGGTGTCCTAAGTAAAGAAGACATTGTTGATGTAATAAAAACTTTGGTAGATATCCGAAACGGTAGTGGAACTGTTGATGATATCGATCATTTGGGTAACCGTCGCATACGTTCAGTTGGTGAAATGGCTGAGAACCAATTCCGTGTTGGTCTGGTTCGTGTAGAGCGAGCTGTAAAAGAAAGATTGTCGATGGCTGACAGCGAAGGTTTAATGCCGCAAGACATGATCAATGCCAAGCCTGTTGCAGCTGCTATCAAAGAGTTCTTTGGTTCAAGCCAGTTGTCTCAGTTTATGGATCAAAATAATCCTTTGTCTGAAGTTACACACAAACGTCGTATTTCAGCACTTGGGCCAGGTGGTTTGACTCGTGAGCGAGCAGGGTTTGAGGTTCGTGACGTGCATCCAACACATTATGGTCGAGTTTGTCCAATTGAAACTCCAGAGGGACCTAATATTGGTCTGATTAACTCTTTGGCGACTTATGCGCAAACCAATAAGTATGGTTTCCTTGAGAGCCCAGTTCGAAAAGTTATAAATGGTGTAGTAACTGATGAGATTATCTATCTTTCCGCTATTGAAGAAAGCTCATACGCTATCGCCCAGGCTAGTTCGCCCCTAGATAAGAAAGGTAAGTTTGTTGAGGATATCGTTTCTGTTCGTCACATGAATGAATTTACCTTAGTCGCCAAAGACCAAGTCGACTTTATGGATGTGAGCCCACAGCAAGTTGTTTCGGTAGCGGCATCTTTGATTCCATTCCTTGAGCACGATGATGCTAACCGTGCTTTGATGGGTTCAAACATGCAACGTCAAGCGGTACCAACTCTAATCGCTCAGAAGCCTTTAGTTGGAACTGGTATGGAACGCAATGTGGCGCGAGACTCAGGAGTCTGCGTAGTTTCTAAACGTGGTGGCGTTATTGATAGTGTTGATGCAGCTCGAATTATTGTGCGGGTAAGTGATGCTGAAACATTGGCTGGTGAAGCTGGTGTCGATATCTACAACCTTGTTAAGTACACCCGTTCAAATCAGAACACTTGTATCAATCAGCGTCCTTTAGTCAAAGTTGGGGACACTGTTGCAGCTGGGGATATCCTGGCTGATGGACCTTCTATTGATATGGGTGAGCTGGCTTTAGGTCAGAACATGCGTATCGCTTTCATGCCTTGGAACGGATATAACTTTGAGGATTCGATTCTAATTTCTGAGCGTGTGGTGAAAGAAGATCGATTTACTTCTATCCATATTCAAGAGTTAACCTGTATTGCGCGTGATACCAAATTAGGTTCTGAAGAAGTTACTGCCGATATACCAAATGTAGGTGAAACTGCCTTAAGTCGTTTGGATGAATCTGGTGTGGTTTATATCGGTGCTGAAGTCAATGCCGGTGATATTCTAGTTGGTAAGGTTACACCAAAAGGTGAGACCCAACTTACGCCAGAAGAAAAACTGTTAAGAGCAATTTTTGGTGAAAAAGCATCTGATGTTAAAGATACTTCTTTGCGTGTACCGAGCTCTGTTAAAGGAACGGTAATTGACGTTCAAGTTTTCACGCGTGATGGTTTGGAAAAAGATAAGCGTGCTTTGGAAATCGAAGAAGAGCAATTAGCGAAAGTTCGTAAAGACATAGCGGATGAGTATCGAATTGTTGAAGCAGCTACTTTCCAGCGCTTGCGCAAAGCTTTGCTTGGTCAGAAAGTATCTGGTGGGCCTAAACTGAAAAAAGGTGATGCCCTAACAGCTGAATATCTTGATGCTCTTGAGGGAGATGACTGGTTTAAATTACGTCTGGTTGATGACCAGCTTAGTGAGCAGTTAGAAAGCGCTGGCGTTCAATTGAAAGAAAGACGTGAAGAGTTGGATGAGCGTTTCGAAGATAAGAAACGCAAATTAACTCAAGGTGACAATCTGGCTCCAGGTGTACTGAAGATCGTTAAGGTTTATCTCGCAATCAAGCGACGAATTCAGCCTGGCGATAAGATGGCTGGTCGTCATGGTAACAAAGGTGTTATCTCAGTCATTATGCCTGTTGAAGACATGCCATATGATGAAACGGGTAACCCTGTTGATATCGTATTGAATCCATTAGGTGTTCCTTCTCGAATGAACGTTGGGCAGGTTTTAGAAACCCACCTTGGAGCGGCTGCAAAAGGGCTTGGTTTAAAAATCAATGCAATGGTTCAACAGCAACAAAAGATAGCTGAGATTAGGAAGTTACTGGATCAAATATACAATGGTATTGGTGATGCTTTGCGTCATGAGGATCTCAACAGCCTGTCTGATGCTGAAATTATGGAACTTGCCAATAATCTCAAAGACGGTGTGCCAATGGCGACCAATGTTTTTGATGGAGCAAGTGAAGTTGAAGTTAAAGAAATGCTAAAACTTGCGGACATGAGCGATGATGGTCAAATCGCGCTTTACGATGGTCGAACTGGCGATAAATTCGACCGTAAAGTGACTGTAGGCATCATGTATATGTTGAAACTGAATCACTTGGTTGATGACAAGATGCATGCTCGATCTACCGGTTCGTACTCTCTGGTTACTCAGCAACCATTGGGTGGTAAAGCTCAGTTTGGTGGGCAGCGTTTTGGTGAGATGGAAGTCTGGGCGCTTGAAGCTTATGGCGCGGCTTATACCCTACAAGAAATGCTCACAGTCAAATCTGATGATGTGGCTGGTAGAACCAAAATGTATAAAAACATTGTTGATGGTGATCACCGTATGGAAGCTGGAATGCCTGAATCCTTTAACGTACTCGTTAAAGAGGTTCGTTCTTTAGGCATCGATATGGAACTTGAAAGCGACAATTAAAACCAATTTTCCTGACTGTTTTCGTTAACAGCAGGTGGAGGAATAGAATGAGAGACCTATTAGGTTTATTAAAGTCACAATCACAAGCGAAAGACTTTGATTCAATTCGAATTGGATTAGCATCACCGCAACTAATTCGCTCGTGGTCATTTGGTGAGGTGAAAAAACCTGAAACCATAAACTACCGAACTTTCAAACCAGAAAGAGAAGGTTTGTTTTGTGCCAAAATTTTTGGACCAGTAAAAGATTATGAATGTTTATGTGGTAAGTACAAACGCCTAAAACACAGAGGTGTAATCTGTGAGAAATGCGGTGTTGAAGTTGCGCTTTCAAAAGTTCGTCGTGATCGTATGGGACACATCGAGTTGGCAACTCCTGTTGCTCATATTTGGTTTTTGAAGTCATTACCTTCTCGTATTGGCTTATTACTAGATATGACTCTGCGTGATATTGAAAGAATTCTTTATTTCGAGTCTTTCGTAGTTACCGATCCTGGTATGACTACTCTTGAGCGTGGGCAGTTACTAAACGATGAGCAATATTACGAATCCCTAGAAGAGTTTGGTGACGACTTCCAAGCGAAGATGGGTGCAGAAGCTATTCAAGATTTGATGGCAGATATGGATATTAACGAGGAAGCTAACTCTCTTCGTGAAGAAATTCCTGCAACCAACAGTGAAACCAAGCTGAAAAAATTATCCAAGCGTTTAAAATTATTAGATGGTTTTATTAATTCTGGTAACAAACCTGAGTGGATGGTTTTATCTGTTCTGCCAGTTTTACCGCCAGATTTACGTCCATTGGTACCGCTAGATGGTGGGCGCTTTGCAACTTCCGATTTGAACGATCTTTATCGTCGTGTGATCAACCGAAATAATCGTTTAAAACGTTTGTTGGACTTGAATGCTCCAGACATTATTGTGCGTAATGAAAAACGCATGCTGCAAGAATCTGTCGACGCCTTACTAGATAATGGTCGTCGCGGTCGTGCAATAACCGGATCAAACAAACGACCTCTTAAATCTTTGGCTGACATGATCAAGGGTAAACAGGGTCGTTTCCGTCAAAACCTTTTGGGTAAACGAGTCGATTATTCGGGTCGTTCGGTTATCGTTGTTGGACCAACCTTGAAACTGCATCAAGCTGGTTTGCCGAAAAAAATGGCTTTGGAATTATTCAAACCATTTATTTTAGGAAAGCTTATTCTACGCGGCGCTGCTACAACGATTAAAGCTGCTAAGAAAATGGTTGAGAAAGAGACAGCTGAAGTTTGGGATATTCTTGCTGATGTTATTCGCGAGCATCCAATCTTGTTAAACCGCGCACCAACTTTGCATCGTCTTGGTATTCAGGCTTTTGAGCCAGTGTTGATTGAAGGTAAAGCAATCCAGTTACACCCATTGGTTTGTGCTGCTTATAACGCAGACTTTGATGGCGACCAAATGGCTGTGCATATTCCTTTGACCTTGGAAGCGCAATTAGAAGCTCGTTCTTTAATGATGTCTACCAACAATATTTTGTCGCCAGCTTCTGGTGAGCCAATTATTGTTCCATCTCAGGACGTTGTACTTGGTCTTTATTACATGACTCGCTCTCGCATCAATGCACAAGGCGAAGACATGGTTTTTTCTGATACCAATGAAGTGATGAAAGCCTACAGTTCAAAGAATGCTCATCTTCAAGCGCGGATCAAAGTGCGTGTCAAAGAAGTCCTGTTTGATGAAAATGGTGAATCTACTGAAACAACTTCTATCGTTGAAACAACGGTTGGTCGAGTATTATTATTTGCTATCGTGCCTGACGGTTTACCGTTCTCTTTGGTAAATCAGAAAATGTCGAAGAAACAAATATCAAATATCATCAATACTTGTTACCGAAATGTTGGTTTGAAAGAAACTGTTATTTTTGCTGACCAATTAATGTATATGGGTTACAAATATTCTACTTACTCCGGTTCTTCGATCGGTGTGAATGATTTCGAAATCCCTGATGAAAAAGCTACATTGATTGGAAAAGCTGAAGCAGAAGTGGCTGAAATTGAATCGCAGTTTTCTTCAGGTCTGGTAACGCAGGGTGAGAAATATAATAAGGTTATTGATATTTGGTCACGCGCGAATGATCAAGTAGCAAAATCCATGATGGATGGTCTATCTACAGAAACTGTCACCAACAAAAAAGGTGAAGAAGAGGAGCAAGAATCCTTTAACTCTGTATACATTTATGCTGACTCTGGAGCAAGGGGTTCCCCCGCACAGATTCGTCAGTTGGCAGGTATGCGTGGCCTTATGGCTAAGCCAGATGGTTCTATTATTGAGACGCCTATTACAGCTAACTTCCGCGAA
>CBFIHS010000038.1:0-18010 GCA_965662565.1 Pseudohongiellaceae bacterium
TAACAAGCCTCAACGCTATTTCCCCTATTGATGGACGCTACAACAACAAAACATCGAAGCTAAAGGAATATTTCAGTGAATATGCCTTAATAAAGTATCGTGTAATCGTTGAACTACGCTGGTTACAGCAACTGGCGAGTAATCCAGGCATAGATGAAGTCTCCGTACTTAGTGACTCAGCAAATAGCTTTATTGAAACAATGATTGAGAACTTCTCGGAAGAAGACGCTCAAAATGTAAAAGACAAAGAAGCCGTTACTAATCATGATGTTAAAGCTGTTGAATACTTCATAAAAGAAAAGATTAAGGAAAACAACGAGTTATCTTCAATAATGGAGTTTGTTCACTTTGCGTGCACCTCCGAAGACATTAACAACCTAAGTTACGCTCTAATGCTTAAAGACTACCGAGAGCAGGCTCTTTTACCAGAATTGAACCAAGTCATAGAAGCAATAACTGAAAAAGCACATGAATATGCAGAATCCCCCCTGCTCTCCAGAACTCATGGGCAAACAGCAACGCCATCAACCATGGGTAAAGAGTTTGCTAATACTGTTGCACGTTTAAAGCGTCAATATCAGCAAATTGAGAGCGTGGAATTACTGGGAAAAATCAACGGCGCAGTCGGGAACTACAATGCTCACATCGTGACATACCCAGAAGTAGACTGGGAGGCTAATGCTTCAAGCTTTATTAGTGCTTTAGGTCTTACTTGGAACCCCTACACAACTCAAATAGAGCCGCATGACTACATTGCTGAGCTCTTTGCTGCCACCGCACGCTTCAATACCATACTTATCGATTTTAACAGGGATATATGGGGCTATATTTCTCAAGGCTATTTCAAGCAAAAAGTTATTGCTGGTGAAGTTGGATCTTCAACCATGCCGCATAAGGTAAACCCAATTGATTTTGAAAACTCCGAGGGCAATTTGGGAATAGCAAACGCGATTATGCAACACCTTGCTGAAAAGCTTCCTATTTCACGCTGGCAACGAGACCTTACCGACTCGACTGTATTGCGCAACATTGGCGTTGGATTTGCCCACGGCACTATTGCTTATCAAGCCTGCTTAAAAGGCGTTTCTAAGCTTTTGATCGATAACGATGCCCTAAACAAAGACCTTGATGGCAGCTGGGAAGTACTAGGTGAAGCCATCCAAACCGTAATGCGTCGTTATGACATCCCAGAGCCTTATGAAAAATTAAAAGCACTTACCCGAGGCCAACAAATTAACGCCAACATTCTTGCTGAGTTTGTTGAAACTTTGGATTTACCTGAAGCAGTCAAAGCAGAACTGAAAAAGCTCCGTCCAGAAAGCTATATTGGCAATGCAGTAGCTCAAGCTAAAAAAGTGTAATGCTGCCAGCAAACCTTAGTGCCGATCAATTTCTGAAAGAGTACTGGCAAAAAAAGCCACTCCTCCTTAAGAATGCATTCCCTGATTTTGAAGATCCTCTGTCTCCAGAAGAATTAGCCGGTCTTGCCTGCGAAGAAGGCACAGAATCACGTCTAATCTTTAATGACAATGCCTCTTGGCAAGTCCAAAATGGCCCTTTTTCTGAAGATAACTTTACTTCTCTGCCCGATAACAATTGGACTCTACTTGTGCAAGCAGTTGATCACTGGTTTCCTGAGGTAAAAAAATTATTACAAGCAGTAGACTTTATTCCTGATTGGCGCGTCGACGATATTATGGTCAGCTATGCAAGCGAGGCCGCAGGTGTTGGCCCACACTTTGATTATTACGATGTTTTTATTATTCAGGGACAAGGTCGAAGAAAATGGCAACTTGGACAAAGATGTGATTCCAGCAGTCCTTTATTAACTGGTGTCGACATGAAAATTCTTGAAGAATTTGAGGTCCAAGATGAATTCATTCTTGAGCCCGGCGATGCTATTTACATACCGCCTGGCTGCGCACATCAGGGTATCTCTATAGGCAGCTCTTTAAGTTATTCAATTGGTTTTAGAGCGCCCTCTCACACTGAAGTGATCAGCCAATATGCCGCAAGACTTTGTGCAGCTTTGACTGAAGATGATCGCTATACAGACCCAGATTTAACAAGCCAAAAAAACAGCAGCGAAATAACCCATAAGAGCTTGCAGAAAATTAAAAAGATAATTCAAAAACACCTGCAAAACGATCGTCTAATAGAGCAGTACTTTGGCGAAAGTATGACTCAAAGAAAATACCCTGAGTATAGTTATCTGCCTGACGATGAATTAAGTCTAGACCTTTTTGTTAGCCTGTTAGAAGAAAAAAACCAACTGGAAAAACACCCTGCGGCTCGCTTTGCTTTCACTAAAGATAACAACTCATTTTTATTGTTTGCTGACGGCGAGACTTTCCAATTAAATACTGCTGATAAGCTCATCAATGACTTAGTGGATGAACTCTGTGATAGAAAGAAATCAATAATTTCCTTTAAGACCTATGCCTCATCAAAACCAGCTCTAGCATTACTTAATAAGCTTTATAATCAAGGCTCACTGGTAGAATTCGAACAAGCTGAGTAAACCAATGTCAGAGCTATCTCATCATTTTTGTGTTGCCCCGATGATGGATTGGACTGATCGCCATTGCCGTTATTTTTTAAGATTAATCTCAGAGCATGCCCTACTCTATACCGAAATGGTTACAACCGGCGCATTAATCCATGGCGATAGAGAACGCTTTTTAAAATTCAATGCTGAAGAACAACCGCTTGCCATGCAATTAGGGGGCAGCAACCCGCAAGAGCTAGCCGAATGCAGTAAGATCGCCGAAGATGCTGGTTATCTTGAGGTCAATCTCAATGTTGGCTGCCCAAGCGACAGAGTTCAAAACAACAAAATCGGAGCTTGTTTGATGGCTGAACCTGAGCTGGTTGCAGATTGTATTGATGCCATGAAAAAATCCGTAACAATACCTACGACCGTCAAATGTCGCACCGGTATCGATGAAATGGATTCTTATGAAGAGCTTGAAAATTTTATTAGAATTGTAGCGGCAGCTGGGTGTAGATGTTTCATAATACATGCTCGCATTGCCGTACTGGAAGGTTTAAGCCCCAAAGAAAATCGAGAAATCCCACCCTTAAATTACGAAAGAGTCTATAAAATCAAGAAGGCCTTTCCTGAGCTTGAAATCATTATCAATGGTGGCATTAAAACCTATGAAGAGAGCCACCAACACCTTCTTAAAGTAGATGGCGTAATGTGGGGGCGAGAAGCCTACCAACACCCTTATAGCCTTGCTAGGATAGACAGTGATTTTTATGGCAGCACTAAAGAAGTTTTAAGTAGAGTTGAAATTATACAAAAGCTCTATCCATATATTGAAAACGAACTCTCTCAAGGCACAGCACTGCGACATATCACAAGACATATTCTTGGCTTGTTCCACAGCCAACCTGGAGGTAAGTCTTTCCGGCGCTACTTGAGTGAAAATGCGATAAAGGCCGATGCGGATCTTAACACCTTAAAGGCAGCTATCGAGCTTGTAAAATAATCTTTAGAGAGGGAAAAATGCTAGACAGTATCAATAGTTTTTTTGATAAATACTTAAAATCTTCTGACCAAGAAACCGACTCAGAACATAATGTCGACCAACTTCAACTAGCTAGCGCCGCTCTTATGATTGAAGTCAGCAAGGCAGATCATAATATTGATGATGTTGAGCTTGTGAAAATTTCAGAGATCTTAGAGAGCAAGTTTTCTTTAGCTAAAGAAACCTTGAATGAGCTATTCGAAATGGCAAAAGTAGAAGCTGATAATGCGACTTCTTTGTATCAATTCACCACTCTGATTAATGACTCTTATAGCCCCGAAGAGAAGATCTCTCTGATAAAAAACATGTGGGAAGTTGCGTTTATAGATGGGGATCTAGACAAATATGAGGAAAACATCATACGTAAAGTATCTGACCTACTATATGTTTCTCATGGTGACTTTATAAAAACCAAACTTTCTTTGAAAAAGTAAAAAATTCAAATTTAAGGTGTTTACAGGAAACGATTGGACTAGTTCTTTTTAAGAGCCGTTACCAGGTCTTGAAACTCAAGTTTATTCTCTGGACTTAAAGTCATTAAAGCCTGATGCGCAATGATAACTTTTTGCTTAACGACTTCCTCCGACTCAGTCAGTTGCTTCAATTCTCCAAACTCTGGATCACTATCGAGTGCTTCTTCAACGATATCAAAAATAACATCAAAGCTCATGCCTTTTAGGATTTTAGTGATATCTGGATTGGTAGAAAGAATACTGGGCTTAACGTTGAAGCGGTTTCTTAACTGAATTGCCATTTTAGCCAGAAGACCTAAAGCTGTACTATCAATACCTTTAGCTTCTGTGAGGTCTACAATCATGGCATCTAAAAAAGCTTTACCATAGAGACTAGTAAAATAGTTATCGATAGTGGAGCTCATTACTACACGCACATCACCGACCAATTTTAGGACAGGGATCTGATTAATTTCCGATATTAAAATTTTACCTGAGTTCATTAGCTTGCTGATTTAGATTTAGATTTTCCGCTCGTAAGCATATTTAGTGCTCTGTATTCTTATTGTGCCATTTTAAAATACTACTTAGTTATATTGAAAGCATTGAGCTGAACTTTAAAGTATTTTGATTAATTTAAATCAAGAATATGAAGCAGTCGTTTTTATTTACTTCGAGTCTTGGAGATCGCTTATATTCATGACTGCAATATCATCTGGCACGTTCTTCAACTTCTTAAGTTCAAACGCTTCCCTGATCGCCTGAAACTCCCCTTTACTTTGAGTGACCAATTCTAGAATACGCTTTTCTTTGTCTTCCATTAAAGGTTGAGGAAGTGATTCGAGAATACCATCAGAACACAGTGTCAGTGAACTGTTTTCAAAAGGAATTGTTTCTTCAAAATAATCTGCTTCTGCTACAAGCCCTACTGGAAAACTACTGCGGCTGATTTCAATAAAATTAGCTGCTCCATCTTTATAGATAACCGGCAAGGGATGATGACCCGCCACACTATAAGTAAGAGTTTTGGTATTTCGATCCAACATGCCAACAAACATTGTGATGTGTTTGTCTAAGCCAGTATCTAATAAATCGCGATTCAAACAATCGAGTAGACTGGCTGGTGTAAATTCTCCTTCAAAGTCACCTTTAAGGTATTCTCTGCGAATTTGCTCTGTTCGAAAACGAAGCAAGATGGTAATAAATGCTGACGAAGATCCATGCCCAGATACATCCGCAATATAAAAAAGCAGCTGATTTCTAGAGATTGGCTTATAGTCAACCGAATCTCCACTAAGATAAAGAGAGGGAACCACACGATGGTTAACCGCATAACCGGCAATATTCTGAGGTGGTTTAGGTAACATACTGATTTGCACGTGACGACCAGCATGAAGGTCAGCCTCAAACAGTTCAAGATTGCTTTCAAGTTCATGATTAATACTTTCAAGCCTTTTTCGGTAAGCCTCGTTCTCTTGAATTATAAAGGCGCGCTTTAAGCTGCTGTTAATCGATAGTTGCAGCAACACCAATTCCGTGACCGGCTTGATCAAATAATCACTTGCGCCAAGCTTCATCGCTTCAACTACATCGTCTAGAACTTCCTTATCAGACAATACAATAACTGGCAGAGAGGCCATCTCAGAAAAAATAGTTTTTAGAAAGTCCAGGACAGAACCGCCAGCAAGATTCATATCACAGATAATTAAATCCGGACAGGCTGAATGAAAAGCATCTAAGCCTTCGGCTGTATTTGAAGCCACGACTACACGATAAGATAACTCAGACAAAAAAACTGCAATACTATCCCTGACAACAATATTGTCATCAATCACTAGAACAGTACTATTATCCCCTATATCCATTTGCAGTCTTAATAAGAAATCTTAATAGGTGGTTTTATTAAGTCTTTTTATAAGCATGGGCTTATCTTTACAACTCATAGACATTTAATTCAATGATCTCAGCAATATTACTCATTTAAGTTCTTGGCTGAAGATCAATTTTCTGATGAAATTGCGTAATAGAACCTACCTAAATTCAACGCTTCCACCTTACTCTGATCTTGTATTTGCTGCAACATTACTTCGTTAATTAGGTCACAATATTGCTGTAAAAAATCATTCATACTGATGATGGAAAAAGTTGGGCCATCCTCTATTATGGGAGCTGTAAAATGATTAAAATGAGAGACCTAATCAGGGGAAGCTATTTCAGTATGGCCCACTTTCATGATCAACGTGAATTCGAGCGTGTCAAAGTAAATACCGCTATCAGTCTATATTACGGTAAACCAGCCAGGGCTCACGAAGCGCTGTGTGTGAATATCAGCAAATCTGGCATGGGTATAATGTCTGACCAGGTCATTCCAATGGGAACTGAATGCCAGGTTAAAATCCATGATGGACAAACTAACAAGAATGAGTTTCAAGCGCTAATCGAGATTACTCGGATTTTTGATCTCGAAGAAAGCCAGTTCTTCTTAGGCGCGAAAATTGTAGTTAAATATTAGTTTTTAGAATCACTTCTTGCCAATACCGCTTCAGTCTTTTTTCCGATATTGCTTCCTTAGTGCCTAATGATTGCGCAAACACCGATACCCGGTATTCTTCTATAAGCCAACGAAATTTATCCAAATCTTTAGAAACCTGATTTTGCCTGACTAACTGATCATAGTGTTCTAAATAAAGCTTAAAATAGTGCTGAATAACTTTAGTCGATTCTTTATCTTCTTTTTCATTTCTTCTGTACTTCGATAAGCGTTCAACAATTGCTTTTAAATATCGAGGAATTTCAAAAAAATACTCTTCTTCAGTATCCGCTATAAAGTCAGCATGTAGCAGCTCGTCCAACTGAGCACAGACATCATCATAAAGACTTTTATCTGCTAAAGAAGAGAAGTTTTTCAGTTGCTTTTGTATCTGGTGATAGCTCTCAAGTATGGAATATAAAAGGCTCTCTAACTTTTCAGCCGTGAGAATCAGCTTACTTCTGCCTTTCTCATACAGCTCCTCAAACTCAGACCGATTTTTAGGGATAGAGTTACCACTAAGAAAACTATTTCTATAAGCCGCTCTAATTAACTGCTCTTGTATCTCACTTCTGTCACCAAAGTCTTTCAGTAATAGATTCTTTTTCATATCACGCAATAACTGTTTTTTTAAATACTTAAACTGCTGGTTAGGAAGCAGCATAAGTAAGCGTACAACGCCCCAGATGTTTTCTTGTTGTGCTAATGAAGGATTATCACAAAGAGTAAGCGACACGCTGTCTCCAACATCAACTAAAGCTGGATAAGCTATAATGGCAATATTGGCATGTTTAGTTTTATAAATACTTTGTAGCTCCCCAAAATCCCAAGCCTTGATACCAGTTTTCTCAACCGTATCCTCGGATATCTTTTGGATATTTCTTTGTATTTCAGCCGCATATTTATTTTGTAAAACCTGTAGATCTCTGCCACTGTCTAAGAGTTTGCCAGACTCATCAAGCACTCTTATATTCATTTTAAGATGAGTCTCTAGCTCAAATTTATTCCAGTTAGCAGGATCTATTCTTGTGCCCACGATTGAGGTAAGACCTTGTGCTAGCAAAACTTTGAGATTCCCTTCTGTCCTCGACTTTATATTCGGCAGCAGCTTATCGACGACATCAGGGACTGGCACAAACAGCTTTCGTAGTTGTTTAGGTAGAGCCTTGACCATAGCGATGCATTTTTCTCTTAGCATGCCAGGAACCAGCCAATCTAAATTTTCCTCTTTTAATTGTTTAAGAGCAGACAAAGGGATATCTACTGAAATCCCATCATCAGCTTTGCCTGGGGCAAACTCATATGCCAATTTTAAGTCCATGGAAGGCGTTTTAAGTTGATCTGGAAATTCATGGATATTAAATTCATGACTATCTGAGCGAATCAGGTCTTCTTCGCTTAGGAAAAGCCTTCGGGCACGCTTTTTATCGAGCTTCTTATACCAGGACTCTAAAGTCCGAGCGTTACAGCAATACTCGGGAAGTCTTTGATCATAAAACTCAAAGAGGACTTCATCATCAACTCGAATATCTCGGCGGCGGGTTTTCTCTTCAAGCTCATTAACATTTTCTATTAGCTTTATATTATGCGAAAAAAAATCCACTTTTGTATTAATTTGCATGCCGATTAGAGCTTCTCGAATAAACAGCTGACGGCTTACATCCGGATCTATTTTGCTAAAAGAGACTTTACGTTTCTCAACAATATTCAAGCCATAAAGAGAAACCTTTTCAAAGGCTACCACTTCTCCCCTTCGCTTTTCCCAATGAGGTTCAAAGTACTCTCGATTGAGTAAAGCTCTACCAGCCGCTTCTATCCATTCAGGTTTAATTCTGGCCGTGAGACGGGCATATAATTTTGTCGTTTCTACAAGCTCAGCCGCCAGTATCCATTTAGGTTTCTTTTTGAAAAGACCCGAGCCTGGAAAGATTTGAAATTTCCTATTTCGGGTGCCTAAGTAAATTTGCTCTTCATAGAAGCGAGCAACTTGGCTTATAAAACCTCTGAGCATGGCTTGATGGATATGATCTTCATTAGCAGGCTCTTGGTTTTCTTTAAGTCCTAACTCCCGACATTGAATATGCAGTTGTTTATGAATTTCACGCCACTCTCGCATTCGGGAATAAGATAGAAAGTTTTTCTGACAATATTTTCGCAACTTATTCTGAGTTAATTGCTGACGCTCTTCTTCAAAGCTCTGCCAGAGTTTACAAAAACTCAGAAAGTCTGAATCTGGATGAGCGTAAGATTTATGCTTTTCATCAGCTGCTTGCTGCTTTTCTAAAGGCCTTTCTTTGGGATTTTGGACGCTCATTGCACTAACAACAATCAAGATTTCCTTTAGACAAGCTAAGCGTGAGGCCTCTAAAATCATTCTCGCCAGTCTAGGGTCTACCGGCATTTTAGCCATAACACGGCCTGCCTTAGTGAGTCTTCCGGCGATGCTTATAGCTTCCAATTCTTGTAAGACTCGCAAACCATCACTAATGGCTTTTGCTTCAGGCTTATCTAAGAATGGAAAACTCGCGATATCGCCTAAGCCAAGAGCATGCATCTGAAGAATAACCGATGCTAAGTTGGTTCGAGTGATTTCCGTATCGGTAAACTCTGGTCTACCTAAAAAGTCTTGCTCACTGTATAAACGAACACAAATACCCGGGGCAACACGACCACAACGACCCGCTCGTTGATTAGCGCTAGCTTGAGAAATAGCTTCGATCGGCAATCTCTGAACTTTACTACGAACACTATAGCGACTTAATCGAGCGGTACCTGGATCAATAACCGAGGTAATACCAGGAACAGTAATGGAGGTTTCAGCAACATTGGTGGCTAAGACAATACGTCGACCGTGATGGGCTTGGAAAACTTTATTTTGTTCTTTATTACTTAATCGAGCATATAAAGGCAAAATTTCAGTGTTTTTGAACTTCTCTTTGCGTAAAGCATCAGCAACTTCTTTGATCTCCCTTTCACCACTCAAAAAAATCAGGACGTCTCCTTTTTTATTGCCCTTCTCTTTCTCAAGCAGCTGAATTTCATGAATCGCCGAGATAATCGATTCCGATAGCTCTAACCCGGCTTCTTCAATAAGAGGACGGTAAACGACATCAACAGGAAAAGTTCTTCCAGAAACTTCAACTATGGGAGCTTGATCAAAATGCTTAGAAAACTTCTCTAAATCGATGGTAGCTGAAGTAATAATTAATTTAAGATCGGGACGCTTTGGCAGTAATTGTTTTAAGTAACCCAACAAAAAATCGATATTTAAACTTCTTTCATGAGCTTCATCAATTATTATTGTGTCGTAGCTTTTAAGTTGCGGGTCGTGTTGGATTTCAGCCAATAAAATACCATCAGTCATCAGCTTTACGCGAGTGGCGGCAGTACTCAAGTTATTGAAACGAACTTGATAACCGACTTCTTGACCTAACTCCACGCCCAGTTCTTCTGCAATTCGTTGGGAAACGCTTCTAGCAGCTAAACGGCGTGGCTGGGTATGAGCTATAAGCCCGTTCTGTCCACGCCCTAAATCCAAACAAATTTTAGGTAATTGTGTGGTTTTGCCTGAGCCAGTTTCACCTCCAACAATAACAACTTGATTAGAAAGAATGGCTTGTTTTATTTCATCGACCTTACCCGTTAACGGAAGCTCGGAGGGGTATTGAATGGGCAGATGGATAGACATGAATAGTTAAGAGCGAAGCTAATAAATTAGCTCAGGATAGCCTATGGAGGCTTAGTGGTCTCTTTTCGTCCTTTTTTGTTTTTTGGTAAGCAACAAACGGCGAACTCGTCTGATTCTATAACTTGCTACAACAATCATAGTGCTGATGCTCACTAACAATATTGCCATAGCCATCGGTACCAAAGACCTAATCCCGGCGACTGTCCCAATAGTGATAACGTCCATAACAAAAATAATTATGGCTGGTGCCAAAACATTTTGATCATCAAGCACATACCATGGGGTAAAAACTATGGCCATAAATACTGCTTGAAGAATGTAAGCCAAGTCCAACCAAAGGGTCTTTTTTAAAAATTTCCAGAGCATCCAGGACATAGCAAAAGCTACTACGATATACAGCAGCCAAGCAATAATATAATCAGAAGTTTCCATTACTTTTGTAATATCCTTTAGCTATAAGCGAAGAGTAGATATTTGTTCAACTAACTCTAACTGACCCACTTAATAATATGCTCATCATAACCATCTTCATGCACAAACTCCTCAGAGATTACCTTGCCTGAAACAGTATTTCCACTTTCAATTATTGCTTCTCTATCACCGCTCACTAAAGGGTGCCATTGCGGTAAATTTTTACCTTCGTAAAGCAAACGATATGCACAAGTCGAAGGCATCCATGGTAGATCCTTTATGTTATTAGGACTCAATTTTACACATTCAGGCACCAAGCTCTTACGTGTCTCATAAACTTGGCATTGACAATTATCTTCATCAAAGTATCTACAGATAACTCTCGTGTAGGCTAATTCTTGCGTTTCTTCATCTTCCAGTTTATGCAAGCAGCACTTGCCACAACCATCGCAAAGAAGCTCCCACTCTTGCTCATTCATAGCTTCTAGGCTTTTCTCTTGCCAGAACTTTACTGCAGGCTGTTTGTTACCCACCATAAGTAAATACCGGTGTGTCGATATTAGGAGGCAATTGCAAAAAGAAACCTTTGGTCTCGATTTCATGCAATACATCTGCTGCTTTTACACGAGCAAGTTTACGCTTTGAATCTAGCTTGATTGTCATAACTTCCTTGAGTTCACCCAAGCGTGCAAGCAGCCCATCGGGTAGTGATTCAAGATCAGAACCTCTCTCAACATATAGGTAAAGCTCATCTTCCCTTTTACCCTTATAAATAGTGCATAAAATAGATTTCATTTTAACAGCTCCAACAAATCATCGAGTACTTGCTCTTTACGCCAGCCTTGGAACTCTTCCGGTAATTGCAGTTTTGCATAATCAAACGCTTCGTTATGAGAGCTTTCTCGCAAAAGCAGTACGGCATAGAACAACTGCATCAATAACTTTCTTCTCCCAAGAATTTCTACTGGTATAGACAATATTTCGGCCTTGTCTTCTAGCAATGCTTGCAGCTTTTTAAAAATCTTTTTTTGAGCACCAGTAAGAGGTCTTGGTAAGCTCTCAGGGTAGTCTTCACCCGAGTTAGCTAAAATGTGTTTAATCGAATCAATAACCGCTTTGCCCTCATAGTTAATAAAGTTTGAGTGCATGCCTTCTAGACTTTGTAGTTTTGAAAGCGTCACAGGCTTATTTTTAACAATAGTCAGCAATTCCTTATCTCGAATTATCCAATTACGAGGTTTATTCCGAAGCCTTGCTCGCTGTTCTCTCCACTCAGCCAAAACTTTTAATATGGCTAACTCCTGGTTATCAAGCTGCCAGGCACTGGAAAAATTTAGGTAACTTTGTGAAAAATCTTGGTTGATTTCATTTTCATAATTACCTAACAATCGTTGGCAATCTTCCTGGGCCCAGCTCAGCCTCCCGGAGGCTTTTAACTGCTGTTCTAACTCTAAGTAAATTACCGGTAAATAGGCAACGTCCAAAGCAGCATATTCCAGTTGCTCATTACTAAGCGGACGTCGCAACCAATCTGATCGAGTTTCACCTTTAGGAATATCAACCCCAGTGCGCTGCGCTACTAAATTCTGATAGCTTAAACCAAAACCCTGATTGAGAAAGGCATTACCAACTTGGGTATCGAAGATGGGTTCAGGTAGCAGGCCAAAGTGATGGATAAAAACTAGTAAGTCCTCTGAACAAGAATGAAACACCTTAGTAATATTCTTGTTGAGCATTAAGGCTTTAAACTTATCCCAGTTAGAAATAAGTAGTGGATCTATCAGGAAATTATTTTCACCATCATTAATTTGCAACAAAGCAATCTTAGGATAAAAGCTATCTACCCGCATGAATTCGGTATCTATCGCTAGAAAAGGTTTACTCTGCCACTGCAAACAATATTGATCTAAAGTTTCATCTTCAGTCAACATAGTAAAATGGGTATTGAGGTTCGTGTACTTATCCAAGATTTAAACCTCTTGAATAGAATTGCCGAAGAAAAGATTGCGCGCTAGTTATCACTGATAACCTGTCTGCCTGCAAAAGAATGCAACAAAGTGCCTCCATCAATATATTCAAGCTCTCCCCCTAAAGGAATGCCATGAGCAATTCTACTGACTTTTAATTTTCTGGCTTCAAGCTCTGGTACTTTAAGTTGCTCAGCGATGTAATAGGCGGTCGCTTCACCCTCAACGGTTGGATTAGTAGCGAGAATAACTTCCGTTGTCTCAGACTGCTTAACTAAATTTAAAAGATCACGAACGCCAATTTCATCAGGCCCTACTCCATCAATTGGCGACAAATGTCCCATTAAGACAAAGTAATATCCTCTAAAAGAACTGGACTGTTCAACCGCATAAACATCCGCGGGCGTTTCAACTACACAAAGTTGATACTGATCTCTTTTTAAATCCAAACAAATATGACAGAGCTTTTCTTCAGTTAGAGTTCTGCAACGCTGACATTGTCCTACTCCTCGAATGGCCGCTTCTAAAGCTTGGGCCAAATGAGCACCACCTTCTCTATCCTTTTCTAAAAAATGCAAAACCATACGCTGAGCCGACTTCGGCCCCACTCCAGGCAAGCGTTGAAAAGCTTTTATCAATTGATCAATTAAAGGACTGTAGTTCATACAAGTTTATAAATGGCTCATCAGAAAGGTAGTTTGAAACCTTCGGGTAAATTTAAGCCAGACGCCATCCCAGAAAGTTGATTTTTATTATTGTCTGCAACATTTTTGACAGCCGCATTCATCGCAGCTGCAATAAGGTCTTCAATAATTTCTTTTTCTTCTTTCAGCAAGGAATCGTCAATATCAACATTCTTTACTTCATGACGCCCATTAATAGTAACTTTTACCAAGCCTGCTCCAGCTTCACCTGTGACTTCCATAAGAGCAAGCTCTTCTTGAGCCTTTAACATCTGTTCTTGCATTTTTTTTGCCTGTTGCATCAGGCCCGCTATATCTGTCATCTATTCCTCATATACCTCATCTACTTTTACACTTAAGTAATACCAAGCGAGAATTCTCTCGTAATATTTCTAGTAATCTTCAGGAGTTAAAGGCTCAATGCTATCTGATAACACATTACCCTCAAAATTCTCCAACAACATTTTAACATTATCATCATTATGAAAGGCTTCTTCGGCTATTCGCTGACGTTCTTGTTGTTTTTTGAGCCTGTACGCTACTGGTGTTTCCATGCTGGGATCGAGTTCTTCTTGCTGCATGCTCAACTCAATCTTACTACCGAAGTAGTTTGACATGGACTCTTCGATCTGCTGCTGATGCCCTTCGTTAAAAACTGCAGCCTGACTTTTCTCAAGGGTAAGTATGATTTGATTATTACTCACTGTTTTTAACTGGCAATGAGCGGCAATACTTTTGGTAATACCTTGTAAATCCAAACCATAATAAAGAGAAATCCAATCTTCAGGTTTTAGACTACTCAAACTAAGTTCAGATTTGATAGCTGTCTGTGCTGAAGCAGAATGTTCAAGTTCTTTAATATCCGTGTTTTCAGATATGTTTTTGTCAGTTATTTCTTCTGAGCTAAGTGATGGCTTTTCCTTTAAAGCCTCAACTTCATTTAGTTTTTCAGGTGCTGATTGCTTATCGAGTGAGTCAGGTCTTGCTTGCGCAGAGTTAGGATTTGTAGGCTCTGTTTGTTCTGATAGGGAATCCAATAAGGCTTCATCGGCGCTTAGCGCTGGTGATTCTTTTTCCGATTCAAAGGGTTTTACTGTCTTTTTTTTTTCGGCCTCATCAGCCGCTTGCTTCATTTCTCCAGCTTGAGAATCACCTAAAGTCGCCATGGGTTTATTAGGAACGCCATTAGGAGTAAAGGCTAGCATTCGTAATAAAGTCATTTCGATGCCAGAACGATCATCAACAGCAAGCGGTAAATCTTCTCGGCCTTTTAAAGCTATCTGGTAATACAATTGTACATTTTCAGCAGAAAGAGATTTAGCATGTGCCAAAACCTGCTTCTTATCTCCCTGACTATTATCCAAGCCCTCCGGCACAACATGAGCGATAGCCAAGCGGTGGAAATAGGATAATAGGGCTTCTAGAACTGAAGCAAAGTCAGGCGCCTGATCAGAAGCTTTACGAATAGTTTCAAGGGCTGCCAGGGCATCCCCCAATATCAAGGCGTCAATTAGTTCGTATAAGATGTTTTGGTCTATCGTGCCCAAAAAAGAGCTGATTTCACTGTCAGTTATTTTACCGTCACAAAAAGAAATAGCCTGGTCCAATAATGTAAGCGCGTCCCTAACACTGCCCTTAGCGGCTCTGCCAATTTGCCATAGCGCCTCTTCCTCAAACTCGATCTTTTCTTCCCCTAATATGAATTTCAAGTGGTTCATAATCATCTCAGGACTGAGATTCTTTAAACTAAATTGCAAACATCGGGACAGGACAGTTATAGGAAGCTTCTGCGGATCAGTAGTCGCTAAGAGAAATTTAACGTGCGGTGGAGGCTCTTCGAGAGTTTTTAGCAAGGCATTAAAGCTATGCCCTGAGAGCATATGCACTTCATCGATCAGATAAACCTTGTAGCGACCTCTAGAGGGCGCGTATTGGACGTTATCCAAAAGTTCGCGGGTATCTTCTACTTTTGTTCTTGAAGCGGCGTCGACTTCGATCAAGTCTATAAAACGACCTTCTTCAATTTCAACACAAGAACTACAAACACCACAGGGCTCTGAACTAAGCCCTTCTTCACAGTTTAAGCAACGTGCCAGTATTCGAGCAATTGTGGTTTTACCCACCCCTCTCGTACCTGTAAATAGATAGGCATGATGTAAACGATCATTATCTAAGGCATTGATCAGCGTCTTGAGCACGTGGCCTTGTCCAGCCATTTCTTTGTAACTGCGAGGACGCCACTTTCTTGCCAGAACCTGATAGGACATGTGTCAGTGTTATGTAGTTATTGTACTTTTATATGGAGGTACCTCATGCCAGCCACACCCCGGCACATGCAAAAGCCGTTGCCGCTGCTCCCTTCCGGGCCTGACGGGGTTCACAACCGAGCATTGCGAGGGGACCGACAAGAGATACCATAAATCATGGAAATTAAGCGCCTAGCACCTAATCTCCGTCAATAATTAAGACATGGCATTATCTGGAATTAAGCATAGGGAATCAAGCTGCGATATTGTCGGAATACGGTTTATTTAGGCTAATGCGCGCATTCAACTGCGCTTTATCAAGCAGGATGAGCCCAGAAGGCGTTAACTCATAAACCTTGTCAGCATAAACTATGGATTGAGGTCTATGCGCAACTATTACTCTGGCGATGTTCATGCGGCTCAAAGTTTTATTGATTTGTACTTCTGTGTTGATATCTAAATGACTACAAGCCTCGTCAAGAAGAAGTAAGCGAGGCTTACAGTAAAGAGCGCGTGCAAGCAAAATTCGTTGGATTTGGCCTCCCGAAAGCGCGCCTCCCATATTTCCCACTAAAGTATCATATTGCATCGGCATAGCCTCAATTTCTTTACTTATGAAAGCTTGTCGAGCACATGCTTGAGCGTAGATATAATCAGGCTCTTGTTCAAAAAATGTAATATTATCGATAATGCTGCCAGAGAATAGAGTGTCATCTTGCAGTACCGTCGCTATTTTATTCCGGTAATTTTTTATACCGAAAGCATTCAAATCTTGACCTAGGAATCTATGCTGCCCTTGTGTTTGCCTTAGAAGGCTAGACATGATTTTAAGCAAGCTAGATTTACCACATCCACTAGGGCCAATAATCGCAATAGATTCAGATGCCCCAACTTCTAAATTAATGCTCTTAAATAACAAAGGCCCTTCTTTAGAATACGCAAAAGCAATATCTTTCAAGCTCAATAGCGGCACATTTGATTCTAACCCAATTTTGTTCAGAACTTTATTGTCTTGAACTTCAGGCTTATGCAAGACGATATCGGCAAGCCTCCTTAGGTGAACATCTAATAGTTTGAATTCAAAAAGTGAATTAAGTAATGAAAACGCCCTTGTATTGAATTGATCTTTAAAGCTAAAGAAAGCGATGAGCATACCTATTGAAAGCTCATTGTTAATCACGGTGAAGCCACCCAAGAGTACCAGCAGGATATTTTCAGCACCGGAAAGTAAATTATTAGCAAATTTTAAAACAATCTCTAATTTTTCTAGCCTAATAGTCGAGTTAATTACATCAGTATAATGGTGCTGCCAGCTTAAGGCGCGTTCACTCTCTCTGGAAAATAATTTGATGCTCTGGATGGCTTTGATACTTTCAATAAAATGGGTGCTTTCAATTGCATTATCTTGTATCAACTCATCGTTCTTTTGCCGAAGAGAGTCAAATGATATGTATCTCACGAGCCAGTAAAGAAGCACAGCTAGAATAGCCACAAGGGTTAACTTTAAAGAGTACATAAGCATAAGAAGCAAGGTGGCTCCAACCATAAGGCCATCCATTACGATTTCCACCACCCCAGAGCAAATGAAGTCTTGTAGATGTTTAACGGAAGAGAAAGGAGAAACAATATCCCCAACGTGCCTCTTGTTAAAATAATTAAATGGCAGACTATACAAATGACGACATATCATGCCACCAAGTTGGAAACTTATTGTGCTGCTTAAATATAGTGTGGCGTAAGAACGTAAAAGCTCTGTGAGAGCTTTTATTAGAATGACGATAAGAAACCCAAAGCCTAATACTTCCAACAAACTAGTGTCATTATTTACCAAGACATCATCAATAAGTATTTGTGTATAGAAAGGCAAGGATAAAGTGAAACACTGTAAGACCAACGACAGCAAGAAAAGTTGCGCAAGGTTTCTCCATAACTTTGGCAGTCCCCACCACAAATCAAAAACTTCAAGCTATTTTGCTCATTCCTTGCAACAAAGCTATCTGAAGGAACCAGCTCCAACGCAACTCCACTAAAAAACTTACTAAGTTCTTTGTAGCTATATTGCCTTCTCCCAGCTGCTGGATCATGAATCCAAACTCGAGACCTTGAAGCTTTAGTTAAAACAACGAAATGATTCATTCCCCAATGCAAGATCGCCGGTAGTTTTATTTTTTGTAATTCTTGCAGCTCTAAGCGCAGCGGACGGGGGACTAAACGATACCCTTCTGCAAGCTGCATTAGCGACTTTAGGCTTGTTCCTTGCCCTGAGTGCCCTGCTTAAGCCCGCAAAGCATGAAGATCAGTTTTATAACCATGACTAGCAAGCACCATTGCTAGGCATACTAATCCGCACTCACTGGTTTCAGACTGAAAAATTAAAGGGGTATTGGTTTTAATAGAGCGTTTCATTATCGAGCATTTCCCTGATATTAAAGATGGGTTCAAAAAGCCATTCCAATAAGGTACGTCTGTCAAAAACAATGTTTACTCGAACTAATAGGCC
>CBFIHS010000039.1:0-17506 GCA_965662565.1 Pseudohongiellaceae bacterium
TGGAATTATCTGACTCGGTTTGGCCTTTTCTTTTTCCGGCACTGCATATAAGCTTGGCGCTGGCGGCGGCCAGGTAACCTCTCCTTGCTTGATCACCGTACAACCTCTGATCACTTCATCTTCCATATCAATCTGTAATTTGCCATCTTTATCTGGCGTCATATCCGTTAAGAGATGGCGTAAATTGGTGGCATATAGTTGGCTGGCCTGAGCAGCTAGACGTGAAGGAAGATCTGTATATCCGATTAGTTTCACGCCATGCTTCACCACGACTTTATCTTTTTCAGTAAGTTTACAATTGCCACCCATCTCAGCAGCTAAATCAACAATTACGCTACCATCTTTCATGCTTTCAACCATCGCTTCTGTCCATAATTCTGGTGAAGGCTTACCAGGAATCAATGCTGTGGTGATAACGATATCTACTTCCATGGCTTGTCGAGCAAATAGCTCCATTTCTTTTTTTATAAACTCTTCGCTCATTACTTTGGCATAACCACCTTCGCCAGCAGTATTGTCTTCTTCAAAGTCCAACAGCAGAAATTCGGCATCCATGCTTTCAACTTGTTCTTTTACTTCTGGTCGAGTATCAAAGGCACGCACGATCGCACCCATACTTTTGGCAGCACCAATTGCAGCTAGACCCGCCACACCGGCACCAATTACTAATACTTTAGCCGGTGGAACCTTGCCTGCGGCGGTGATCTGACCAGTAAAAAATCGGCCAAAATGTTGCGCAGCCTCTACTACTGCTCGATATCCAGCAATGTTAGCCATCGAACTAAGCGCATCCATTTTCTGCGCACGAGAGATACGCGGCACGCTATCCATGGCTAATACACTACCTCCTTGAGCGGCTAAGTTATTGAGCAGTTCAGGGTAGATACCAGGCTGAATAAAACTAATAAGAATCTGGTCCTTATGCATGAGTTCGACTTCATCAATAGCAAGTTCAGGATGAGTTTCAGGCGCACGCACTTTTAGAATTATGTCTGATTTATTCCAAAGTTCTTTGGTGCTATTAATGATTTCAACGCCAGCTTCTTTATAGGCTTCATCACTAAAATTAGATGCCAGGCCGGCATTAGATTCAATGGCGAGCTCATAACCGAGGCCTCTAATAATTTCAGCAACCTCTGGGGTGGTTGCTACTCGTTTTTCGCCTTGACGAATTTCTTTAGGTATTCCAATACGCATAGTTTTTCTTTTTTTATAATATTTATTTACGGAAAAAAACTGTATGAACTACAATTTATCAGCATTCGCCTCAGTATTCTAGATGAGAGAAATAATATCAATCAATACCGTGTCTGAATTTATACTTGCTGATTCTCATTGCGCCCTATAAAGCTTGTTATTTTTTGACTTCATACATTTTAATAAAGCGATTAACTGCCTAAATACGTGACATTTATAAACAATCTTCTTGTGTTAATTTTTGAGTATTTTAGTTATAACATTCTAGAGAGTAATAGATATATTTTAAATGTGCTAAGTTATAGCGATACACCAATTGAACATACATTCGATATAACTAGCAGCATTTACAATATGCTTTCTGATTTATCCTGCTATGTGTTTTAACGGTTAAAAAGTACCTCTAAATTTTAAGAATTTGGGGGTATCTCTTAAAACCTCATTGGACGTAAGAATGCTATAAAACTCTTAAAAAATAGGAAGTTTTGGACAATTTAGAATGATATAGAATTTTTAAATGGGGTGGCCGACGGGGATTGAACCCGCGACAACAGGAATCACAATCCTGGGCTCTACCAACTGAGCTACGGCCACCATTAAGATAAGACTTATAATGGGTCTGCCAGCAACGAACTGGCGCGCCCGGCAGGATTCGAACCTGCTACCCTCGGCTTAGAAGGCCGATGCTCTATCCAGATGAGCTACGGGCGCTTAACTTGGGATCACAATATAGCAGGTTGAAATTGGTCGGGGTAGAGAGATTCGAACTCCCGACATCCTGCTCCCAAAGCAGGCGCGCTACCAGACTGCGCTATACCCCGAACTTTCTTCAAAAACGACTTCTTGCGAAGAGGCGGCATGATACTCAGGACGCCCTGCTACGTCAATATTTGGTAACGAAATAGACTCATATCTACTAGAAATAAGTGAATTTATTACTGAAGCTAAAATTATCAACTAAAATCTGGGCAAAACGCCACACTTTCTTCTTCCTTCCACCCAGCAGCACACAAAACTAGCTTCTCTCAATTCTCCAACTTGTCACACCGTCTTTATCTTCTACAACCACACTTAAAGCGCTCAATTCATCCCTAATTTCGTCCGCTAAAGCCCAATTTTTTTCTTCACGAGCTTGCTTGCGTTTGACAATCAAATTTTCAATATAAGCAGCATCAATATCTCCACCACCTTCTCTTAAAAAATCTTCAGGGGATGCTTGCAGAATTCCCATGATATCGCCGAGTTTTAATAATAATGCGGCCAAATCATGTCCTGCTTTTGTATCCACGTCTCGTAAACGATTGATCTCTCGAGCCAAATCAAAAAGTACCCCAAGGGCCTCAGGCGTATTAAAGTCATCATCCATTGCCGCTTTAAAGCGCTGCTCATACTCTGTATTTTCAGGAGCCAAACCATTTTGGGCTTGTGTGCCCTTCAGCGCATTATAAAATCGCTCAAGCGCAGCGTAAGCAGTTTGCAAGTTTTCTTCAGAATAATTTATGGCACTGCGATACTGACTTGAAAGCAGAAAATAACGAATAACCTCCGCCGGGTATTTTTTAAGCACGTCTCGAATGGTGAAGAAATTATCCAGTGATTTCGACATTTTTTCATTGTCCACTCGAACTGAACCATTGTGCATCCAAGTGTTTACAAATTTTTCCCCTGTCGCTGCTTCTGACTGAGCAATTTCGTTCTCATGATGCGGGAACATCAAATCGCTGCCCCCACCATGAATGTCAAAAGTTGAACCCAAGCAGCAGGTAGACATTGCCGAACACTCGATATGCCAACCTGGTCGACCGAAGCCCCAGGGAGATTCCCAACCGGGCTCTTCAGCTTTTGCCGCTTTCCATAAGGCAAAATCACGCGGATCTTGTTTAGCATTTTCAATTTCTATCCTTGCACCAGCCAATAGCTCGTCAGGATTTTTACGCGAAAGCTTGGCGTAATCTTTAAATTGATTGACCGCATAATAAACATCCCCATTATCAGCAGCATAAGCATAGCCTTTGTCGATAAGTGTTTCGATCATCCTAATTATGTCGCCAATATGTCCAGTTGCACGCGGCTCAAGATCGGGTGGCAATATGTTTAAAGCTCGTTCATCTTCATGCATCAAATTTATAAAGCGCTCAGTAAGCTCGGTAAACGGCTCTTTATTTTCATTCGCACGCCGAATAATTTTATCGTCCACATCCGTTATATTTCTAACATAAGTCACCTCTAAACCACTGGCACGCAAATAGCGCACTATGACATCGAAAGCCACCAACATGCGCGCGTGGCCAATATGGCAATAGTCGTAAGTAGTTAAACCACAGACGTACATGCGCACTTTGCCTGCCTCTATCGGCTCGAAGGTTTCTTTCTTATGGGTCAGAGTGTTATAAATTTTTAGCACAGCTTTTATTCTTAATTAATTGTTCAGTTTATGAATTGGTTTATGAGTAGGTTTATGAATAGCTTTATAACTTTTTTATATTTTTGTTAGCAGTTTCTATTTGCAAAAAAAACATATTCAAAGCTTAAGCTTTTTGTTGAGCTTTGCCCCAGGTATCTCTTAAGCCTACAGTTAAATTGAATACCGGAGCATCAGCACTATGATCCACACGGTCTGCAACAAAATAACCCTCGCGCTCAAATTGAAACCGATCTTCCGCTTTAGCATCAATTAGCGAAGACTCCAACTTACAGCCCTGAAGAATTTGTGAAGCTTCTGGATTAATAAAATCTCTATAATCACCATCAGCTGCGTCAGGGTTTTCATCCAAGAACAAACGATCATATAAACGAACTTCAGCATCAACAGCATGCGCTTCTGATACCCAGTGAATCACGCCTTTTACTTTCCTGCCTTCAGGTTTTGCTCCCAATGTTGCTGCATCATGAGTACAGCGCAGTTCTATGATTTCTCCAGAGTCATCTTTAATGACTTCTTCACATTTGATGACATATGCACCACGCAGCCGCACTTCACCACCACTTATTAAACGCTTGAATCCAGGCGGAGGCACTTCTTCAAAGTCATTTCGATCAATATAAAGCTCACGAGTAAAAGGAATATCACGCTTACCCATGCTTTCGTCTTTAGGATGGCGCGATAAACTTAATACTTCCTCTTTAGCTTCTGGATAATCTGTTATCACAAGCTTCAAAGGCCTTAAGACGCCCATTGCACGCGGTGATGTTTGATCCAGGTCTTCGCGCAAGGCATGCTCCAACATGGCGACATCAACCATGCTATTAGTACGAGTCACGCCGATATTCTCACAGAAATTTCGTATTGCTAGCGGGGTATAACCGCGACGACGCATTCCCTCCAGCGTTGGCATACGTGGATCATCCCAGCCATTCACCAGCTCTTCATCAACCAATTGCTTGAGTTTGCGTTTACTCATCACCGTGTAATTAATATTAAGGCGAGCAAATTCTATTTGTTGAGGATGTGCAGGCAAATCGACTTGATCCAAGACCCAATCGTAAAGTGGACG
This sequence comes from Pseudohongiellaceae bacterium, assembly GCA_965662565.1. Classification (GTDB taxonomy): domain Bacteria; phylum Pseudomonadota; class Gammaproteobacteria; order Pseudomonadales; family Pseudohongiellaceae; genus UBA5109. Next base: position 4,692 of record CBFIHS010000039.1, read on the forward strand.
ATGATCTTCAAACTCTAAAGAACAAAGTGAATGGGTAATTCCTTCCAGCGCATCTGACAAACAATGTGTAAAGTCATACATGGGATAAATACACCACTTATCCCCTGTTTGATGGTGATGCTGATGACGAATGCGATATAAAACCGGGTCACGCATATTCATGTTGGGAGAAGTCATGTCGATTTTTGCACGCAAACTGTATTGGCTATCGGCAAACTCTCCGGCTTTCATGCGGCGAAATAAATCCAAATTTTCAGCAACCGACCTATCTCGATCAGGGCTATTTTTTCCCGGAGCCGTTAAGCTGCCTCGATACTCGCGAGCTTGCTCTGGAGTTAGACTACAAACATAAGCCACCCCTTTTTCAATGAGTTGCTCGGCGATTTCATAAAGTTTATCGAAGTAGGATGAGGCATAATATTCTCTATCATCCCAATCAAAGCCCAGCCATCTGATACTGTCTTTGATGGAATTAATATACTCAACACTTTCCTTTTCAGGATTGGTATCATCGAAACGTAAGTTGCACAGTCCGCCAAAAATTTGCGCAGTAGAGAAATTTAGGCAAATCGATTTCGCATGACCAATATGCAAAAAACCATTAGGTTCGGGCGGAAAGCGCGTGTGCACTTTAGCCCCATGCTTACCATTTTTTTGATCTTCTCGAATAATCTGATGGATAAAATTGGAAGAAACTTCAGTCATACACCCTGCTTACATTCTAATGCTAGAAAAAGGGCGCTATTATAGCGCTCTTAACAAAGGCAAACTACAAACAAACGTTTTTACTTTAAAAGAGATTGATATTCTTGATTAGGAGTGAGGGCAAACCACTAAAATAGCGAGAAACTAATGATTTTATTACACACCAATGCTGGAGATATTAGCCTAGAACTGGATTTCGAAAATGCGCCTCTAAGTGCGGCCAACTTCAAACAATACGCTGAAGAGGGCCACTACGACGGCACAATCTTCCATCGAGTGATCGACGGCTTCATGATCCAAGGCGGCGGCTTTGAGCCTGGCATGTCACAAAAAGAGACTCGCTCACCTATTCAAAATGAAGCTGACAACGGGCTTAAGAACGATATGGGGACTATCGCTATGGCCAGAACCATGGAGCCTCACTCTGCCAGCGCCCAATTCTTCATTAATATTAACGACAATGACTTCCTAAATCACAGCGGCAAAACTTCTCAAGGCTGGGGTTATGCCGTCTTTGGTAAAGTCACTGCGGGGATGGATGTTGTTGAAAAAATCAAAAACTGTGAAACCGGTTATGTTGGCGGTCATCAAGACGTGCCTCTTGAAGATGTCATTATTGAATCGGTGACAGTAGAGAGCTAAATGTCAGATAAGCCTATTCTGTTTATCTCGGATCTTCATCTAGAAGAAGCAAGGCCTGATATTACTCAGGCCTTTTTCTCATTCCTTCAGACGCAGGCTGTAAACTCCCAAGCTCTATTCATTCTGGGCGACTTCTTTAATGTTTGGCTGGGAGACGATCATGTGACTGAGCTGAGTAATAGCGTAGCGAACCAATTGTCTACTCTAGCTCAATCCGGCGTAAAAATTTTTCTCATGCATGGGAACCGCGATTTTCTAATGGGCGATAAGTTCGCTAAAGCTTGTCAGGCCACCCTCATTGAAGAACCTTACTTACTTAAAGCCTTTGGTGAAAACATTCTATTGATGCATGGTGATGTACTTTGCACCTTAGATCATGACTACATAAATTTTCGGAACTTAGTTCGCTCCCCACAATGGCAACAAGATTTTCTAAACAAAGCTATAGCTGAGCGCATAGCCTTTGCCGCGGAAGCTCGTGAAACCAGTACAGATATGAACAGCAATATAGCTGAAGATATTATGGATGTTACCTCTGAAGCTGTGATTGAGTTGCTGGAAGCTCATCAAATACAAACTCTGATTCACGGACACACTCACAGACCCAAGGTCCATACATTGGAAACAACTAAAGGAAACGCTCAACGATTTGTGCTCGGAGATTGGGGTGTAACTTACTGGTATATATCTCTGTCTGTTGATGGCATGTTTTTATTAAATGAGAAAATAAACGGCTGAATTAAAAAACTTCAAGAGTAACCGCTACCTTTGAAAATACCGCTCAAAATGAGCTTCACTAAGAGCCTGAAGCTCCCCATTAACCTCTTCCATTACCTGACTTAAGGGCATTTGCCGATAGTCATAAACTAACTCAACTCCAATTTCGTCCAAACTCTTTATACGATAGCCATATTTTTGCAGTAAACCATGCAACCAACAATATGGAGATAAATCGGGATGATAAAAAAAACGAAAATCATGCATAACATCTTGAAGCTTCTGAATAGCTACAATTCTAAATTTATTTTGTAAAATTTGTTCAGTGAAATGATCTAGGCGACTAAAGACGGCTAATTTCTCAGCTTCTGTATAAGTATTCCAGCGGACCACCTCAAAATTGAAGCGTTTACAGCCTCGACAGATCTTATCTCCCAGAGATGTTGTTGAGCAAATGCCTATGCAGGGTGTTTTTATTTGATTCATAAGGCTAATTCTATCATTCTTGGCCTTCTTGTATTGTGTCTTTTGCACAATTTCTTTAGTATCGCGCGCTTACAAATTATAACCGCTCTATAAAACCGTATGGATCAAACATGAATGTAAATGCTATATCTATTGGTAACAATCCTCCCGAAGATATCAATGTAATTATCGAGGTTCCGATAGGTGGACATCCTATCAAATATGAACTTGATAAAGAGTCAGGAACGATGTTCGTTGATCGCTTTCTTTATACTCCAATGACCTACCCAGGAAACTATGGCTTTGTGCCCCATACACTCTCTGAAGACGGCGATCCAATTGATGTCATGATCTGTAATACTAGACCCTTGATACCCGGTTGCGTCATCAATGCCCGCCCCATTGGCGTATTAATCATGGAAGATAATGCTGGGCAGGATGAAAAAATCATCGCTGTCCCTTGTGATCACCTAACTCAGCGTTATCTAAACGTACAAAACTATACTGACTTGCCAGAAATCACTTTAAATCAAATTGAGCATTTCTTTGAACATTATAAAGATTTAGAACCAGGCAAATGGGTGAAGATCGGTGGTTGGAAGAATGCAAACACGGCAAAATCACTGATCAAAAAAGCGATCAAGAGAGCCGAAACAAAGGCTTAAAAGCCTTTAGTGTTATTCATGTAACTGGATAAAGAGGGCCATTTAAAGTAGGATGTGCCCTCTTTTTTTATGCCCATCAAAGAACTTTCAAAGAGGAATGTGTAGTGTTAGAAGCTTATCATAAACATGTCGCAGAGCGTGCAGAAACTGGAGTAGTTCCACTTCCCCTTAATGCTGAACAGGTCGCAGAACTCATTGAGCTATTAAAGACCCCTCCAGCAGGAGAAGAAGAGTTCATTCTCGACTTAATCACTAACCGTGTGCCTGCTGGCGTAGATGAAGCCGCTTATGTAAAAGCCGGTTTTCTAGCAGCTTTAGCCAAAGGCGAAGTCGACTCTCCTCTTATTTCTAAATTAGACGCGACCAAATTATTAGGCACCATGCTCGGTGGCTACAATATTACTACTCTAGTTGAACTGCTTGACGATGAAGAACTTGGTGAAGAGGCCGGCAAACAACTTTCTCGTACATTATTAATGTTTGATGCTTTCTACGACGTTGCCGAAAAAGCAAAAACGGGAAATGCCAATGCTAAAAACACTCTTCAATCTTGGGCTGATGCTGAATGGTTCACATCCAAACCCAAAGTTCCTGAAGTGATGACTATTAGTGTCTTTAAGGTGCCTGGCGAGACTAATACTGACGATCTTTCACCAGCCCCTGATGCCTGGTCACGACCTGACATCCCTCTTCATGCCAAAGCCATGTACAAAATGCCGCGCGATGGTGTTACCAATGCTGAAGAACAAATAAATGAACTTAAAGAGCAAGGTTTTCCAGTAGCCTTAGTCGGCGACGTTGTTGGTACCGGCTCTTCTCGAAAATCAGCCACAAACTCAGTGCTTTGGTACATTGGCGACGATATCCCTAACATCCCCAATAAAAGAGATGGCGGAGTTTGTATTGGCAACCAAATCGCTCCCATTTTCTTCAATACGATGGAAGATTCCGGCGCACTCCCTATCGAATGTGATGTCAGCAACATGGAAACTGGCGATATCATTGATATCTACCCTCACCAAGGCAAGATTACTAAGCATGGTTCTGATGAGTTAATTTGTGAATTCAAATTAAAAACTGACATGCTCATGGATGAGGTTCAAGCAGGCGGTCGTATTCCTTTAATTATTGGTCGAGGCCTTACTGAGCGTGCACGCGAAGAGCTTGGTCTTGAATCTTCACCTGAATTCCGCCGTCCTACTTCTGACTCGGCTTCTGACGCTGGCTTCACGCTCGCTCAAAAAATGGTTGGTAAAGCTTGTGGCGTCGAAGGCGTTCGTCCTGGCACCTATTGCGAACCTAAAATGACTACAGTTGGCTCTCAGGATACAACTGGCCCTATGACTCGTGACGAGCTAAAAGACTTAGCCTGTCTTGGTTTTACTGCTGACCTTGTCATGCAGTCTTTCTGTCATACAGCCGCCTATCCGAAGCCTGTAGACATTTCTACTCAACACACTCTACCTGATTTTATTCGCACCCGAGGCGGCGTGAGTTTGCGTCCTGGCGATGGCATTATTCACAGCTGGCTCAACCGTATGTTGTTACCTGATACTGTGGGCACCGGCGGCGATTCTCATACTCGATTCCCTATTGGTATTTCTTTCCCTGCTGGTTCTGGTTTGGTCGCCTTTGCTGCAGCTACAGGTGTTATGCCTTTAGATATGCCTGAATCTGTTTTGGTTCGTTTTAAAGGTGAAATGCAACCTGGTATCACCTTGCGTGACTTGGTTAATGCTATCCCTTACGCCGCTATTCAATCAGGTGACTTAACAATTGAGAAGAAAGGTAAAAAGAATATTTTCTCTGGTCGCATATTAGAAATTGAAGGTTTACCAGACCTTAAAGTTGAACAAGCTTTTGAACTTTCTGATGCATCAGCTGAGCGTTCAGCTGGCGGCTGTACCATCAAACTCAATAAAGAACCTATTATCGAGTATTTCAAATCAAACATTACTCTCTTACGTTGGATGATTTCAGAAGGTTATGGTGACCCTCGTACTCTAGAACGTCGAGCTGCAGCAATGGAAGACTGGTTAGAAAATCCAGTCTTAATGGAAGCGGATGAAAACGCCGAATACCATAAGATCATTGAGATTGACCTCAATGAAATTAAGGAGCCTTTATTGGCTTGCCCTAATGACCCTGATGACGTTAAGCCATTAAGTGAAGTTCAAGGCACAAAAATCGATGAAGTATTCATTGGTTCATGTATGACTAATATTGGTCATTTCCGAGCTGCTGCCAAAGTATTGGAGCAAGTAGAGGGAAGCTTGCCGACAAGACTTTGGATCTCGCCTCCGACGAAAATGGATCAGCATCAGCTAACCGAAGAAGGTATTTATTACACTTTTGGTGCTGCTGGAGCTAGAACTGAAATGCCGGGCTGTTCACTTTGCATGGGTAATCAAGCTCGTATCGCGCCAAAATCCACGGCCATTTCAACCTCTACTCGAAACTTCCCAAATCGACTAGGTGATGGCGCCAATGTTTTCCTCGGCTCATCTGAGCTAGCAGCAGTCTGTTCTGCATTAGGTAAGATTCCTAATATGGAAGAATACATGGCTTATATGCACAGCCTAAACACAATGTCGGGAGAAATTTACCGTTACCTCAACTTCAATGAAATTAAGTCTTTCATGGAAGGAGCACAAAACGCTAAAAACATTCCTGCCGTTAATGTTGAGGTTAGCGCCTAGCAAGATACGAAAGAGGCTAGGTAATTTGATTACAACACGCTGATCAAGTTACTCTAGCCTTTTCCCGAACCAACAAACTTGTGCTATGAGCGAAAACTTTTATAGCCAGCTTAGCCCTTTCAAGAATTTTGAAAATTTTGTTGAGCAAAGCTACTACCAAAACCTGCCCGATGATTGGCTTATCTTCGTTGCAGATATTAAAGACTCCACACTAGCAATTGATGAAGGTCGTTATAAAGAAGTAAACCTAATAGGTGCTGCCAGCATCACTCTTTCCATCCAAGCTCTGAAAAACTTTGAATTCCCATTCGTTTTTGGGGGCGATGGCGCAACTATATGCATACCTCCGGCCTATGAAAATAGAATTTCTGAAGAGTTAGGAAAGTTAATTCGTTTCGCAAAGGATAATTTTTCTTTACATCTAAGAGTGGCAAAAATTCCAGCCAAAAAATAAGAGAAGCTGGAAAAGAGATTAAAGTAGCAAAACTCGAAATTACAGAGGGCCGTTTTATTTCACTTTTTCGAGGTGGAGGATTGAGCTATGCCGATCAATTGGCTAAAGCTCATTATCAGGACTACTTCGTAAAAGAACATCTGAATAGTGTAGAGGAACTAACTGGCCTTTCATGTCGTTGGAGCCCAATTCCCTCTAAAAAAAGCCTTGTCTTAAGTTTACTTATTGCCGCTAGGGGATCAGACGACTCCAGCACCTACCAAGACATACTCAACAAAATTCGCCAAGCCATTGACTGTAGCATTGAAGAAGCCAATCCCGCTCATCAGGATAAAAAAAATTACAAATCTTTCTGGTCCGCATTAAAAGACGAATATCGTTACCACCGATCTATCGTTTCGCTTAATTTTGTTAAACGCTTAGTAGATATTATTTTCGCTGTGCTTATTTTTAGTCACCAAATAAACCCCATTCGTAAACTTTTCGATGAAAAAAGTTTCACCTCATCTATTAATGACCACAGTGATTTTAGAAAATTTGATGACACCTTACGCTTAATCATTGATTGCGAAGAACAACAATCTCTTGATCTGCTTAATGAACTTAAAAAGTTACCTTAGAGGCGAAATTTATTACGGGCATCATGCATCCGAAAATGCACTAATGACCTGCTTTGTTGAGCACACGCGACAAGGAGGTCATTTGCACTTTATAGATGGAGGTAATGGTGGATTAGCCATAGCTTCAAGGCCTCTGAAATCTCAGCTTAGCTAATCAAACTTTGAAAAACGTTTTGATTATTCGCTCAGACTCTTTGACACGACCTCATACACATCTTTCGATAGATTCTCAGTCTCTTTAACTCTATGCAATTGCGCTTTCATTAACTGTTGTCGATTCACGCTCTGCTTTCTCCAATGAGTTAAAGGGGTTAATAGACGTGAAGCAATTTGAGGATTCAAACTGTTAAGTTTCAGCACAGAGTCAGCTAAAAATTCATAACCAGAACCTGACTCATTATGAAAGCCAACAATATTAAGATTACAAAAAGCACCGATAACTGAACGGACTTTATTTGGATTTTTAATATCGAAACTTTCATGCTGAGTGAGCTTTATGACTTCAGATAAATTCTCTTTACTGGCAAAGCCAGCTTGCATATTAAGCCATTGCTCTACTACTAAGGCTTCGTGCTTCCACTTTTCATAAAACTCTGCAAATGCTTTTTCTTTAATCGCTTTAGCAGCAGAACTTGTACCTGCTAACAAAGCTCGTAAAGCGGCACTTTGGTCTGTCATATTATCGGCTTCACGATATTGCTCAGACGCACGCTCAATCCAGCTATCACCCAATAAAACCAGATAGTTCAGTACGGCATTCTTTAAAGAACGTTGCGCTATTGCTTTAGCTTCTACTTCATAAGGCTCATCACTTAGCATTGCTTCGTAAACAGCGGCTAACTGATCTTCTAAACTTGTCGCAATTTGAGCTCGCATGTATTCGCGAACTTCGTGTATTCCATCGATATCTATCTCACTTGCTAGCTCACCAATATAGGCCTCAGAAGGAAGCGCCAATAAACGTGAAAGCATTGCCCTATCGATACTCTCATCGTTCAAGGCACTGTCTAAAACTTTGAACATAGCTTGTGTTAAACGCTGATCCAGAACTAAAGCATCACCCTTTTGTCTTTTATCCAGCAATTCGTTAATGATTTGTAAACTGAGTTGCTGTGCCGCTTCCCAACGCACAAAACCATCGGAATCATGGCTCATTAAAAACAATAGTTCATCACGCGAATAATCCATATTTACTTTTACTGGGGCCGAGAAACTTCGAAGAACTGAAGGCACTGGTTTTCCTGTTATTCCGGTAAATACAAATTCTGTTTTTTCCTCTTTAACCGCTAATACTTTGTTATATGAAACGGCTTCTTGCTTGTTAGCTTCCTCACCGACCAATAGCAAAGGCATTTCTTTGCCATCGTTGCCGAGTAAGGCAAAATCGAAAGGTATGAAAAATGCTTGTTTTGATTTTTGACCAGGAGTTGGAGGACAGCTTTGAGAAATTACTAAAGTATAAGTCTGTGAGACTTCATCGTATAGAGTTTCTATATCAAGCACAGGGGTTCCGGACTGCGAATACCAGAGTCTAAATTGTGTAAGATCAATACCACTCACCTCTTCCATGGTCGCTACGAAGTCTTCGGTTGTAACAGCCATCCCATCGAATCGATCGAAATAAAGATCTGTCCCTTTACGGAAAAGTTCAGGCCCCAGCAAATTAGCAATCATGCGAACAACTTCAGCACCTTTTTCATAAATAGTGACGGTATAAAAATTTGAAATCTCCATGTAAGACTCAGGTCTAATGGAATGCGCCATTGGTCCCGCATCTTCTGCAAACTGAACTGTTCTTAAAAAATTTACATCATCGATACGTTTGACTGCGCGAGAACCTACGTCTGCGGAAAACTCTGAATCACGATAAACTGTAAAGCCTTCTTTTAGACTTAGCTGAAACCAATCGCGGCAAGTAACACGATTGCCTGACCAGTTATGAAAATACTCATGGGCGACAATGGCTTCAATTCGCTGAAAAGAAAAATCAGTAGACGTTTCTGGCTTAGCTAGAACGCATGAAGTATTGAAAATATTTAAGCCTTTATTCTCCATAGCTCCCATGTTGAAGTCATCAACAGCTACAATCATAAAAATATCTAAATCGTATTCACGTCCATATACTTCTTCATCCCAACGCATCGCTTTTTTCAGAGAAACTAATGCAAAATCACACTTGTCTAAATCTTTCTTTTCTACAAAAACTTGCAGCTTGATTTCACGACCAGAACAGGTGGTGAAAGTATCGTCCACAGGGTATAAATCTCCGGCAACAAGCGCAAAAAGATAGGAAGGCTTTCGAAAAGGATCTTGCCAAACAACCCAATGCCTACCCTGTTTTTCAGGCTCGTCACAATCGCCACTCTGAATTTTGTTACCGTTGGACAAGAGCACCGGATAACTCGTCTTATCGGCTTCTATACGCGTGGTAAAACTCGATAGCACGTCTGGTCGGTCTAAGTACCAAGTGATTTTTCTGAAGCCTTCGGCTTCACATTGAGTACAAAACTTATTACTGGATTTATATAGACCTTCAAGACTGGTATTTTCTTGAGGTTTTATTCTTGCTTTAGTTTGTAGGACAAAAGTCTCCGGGACATTAAAAATTTCTAGGGTTTCATCACCAAGAAGGTACTCAGAAGAATTTAAAGCTCTGCCGACAAGCTCTACTTCCAGCAGCTCCAGCTCCTGCCCCAATAAAACCAATGAAGATTCTGTGTTTTTTGATGCCGGATTCCGACGCAAACTCAAACGACTGGTAACAATCGTTTCATCTTCAAACAATTCAAAATCCAAATGCGTTTCATCAATTAAAAATTCTGGAACTTGATAATCTTTTAAATAAATATTTCTTGCTTGAGCTTCTTTCATGATATTTCTAAAAACCTAAACTTATTTTATAACCGCTAAATTTGCGAACATTTAATACGCCAGTATCAAGAATCAAATACTGCCCTTTTATACCTAGTAATACGCCTTCTAAATGACTTTCTTTATCAAAGTTTAATGAAGTCACTTTTTCTGGATAAGTTTGTACAGGATAACTGAGAGTGCTTGTCTTCATGCCGGTTAAAACACTAATCGCATGAAGTCCAAAACGATCCTGCAAGGCACTTATATCCTCAGCACATTCAGTTAATAACAAATCTCTTTGCTGCTCTAAATCCAGCTCTTCTATATTGCCTTTAAGCATCGTGCGCCAATTAGTTTTATCACTGATATGCTGCTTAAAAAGCATTTCCAGAAAGCCTGATTGCTGTCTTGTTCTTACTCGAAAGACAGGTAAAGCCTGAATCGCCCCTTGGTCAATCCATCTAGTCGGTATTTGCGATGCTCTGGTAATACCCACCTTGATGCCGGACGAATTGGCTAAATAAACAATGTGGTCTTGCATACAGAACTCTTCACCCCACAGAGGCTCTCTGCAAGTACCTAAATCATAATGACAGTTCTCGGGGGACATTATGCAATTATCGCACTGAGCCAAGCTCTGAAAGCAGGGATAACAATAACCTTGATTAAAGCTTTTATTGGTTTTCCTATTACAATGAACGCAATTTATGCTTCCTTCATAATCCAAGCTTATTTTTTTTCCAATTAACTCGTTTAAAGAAAGCAGCTCACCATTGAATGGCAGGCTATAGCTCACAGGCTTATCCAGCCTGGCTTTCATTTTACTAATATTGCCACTTCTTACTTGAGTCATTATTGCCCGCTTTCCCGTTCTTTTAATTTCGTTCTATCAAGGTAGCCGATTCTTTCTTCTTCACTTTTATGAATTTCATCATAAGCAATCACAGCTTGTAGACAGAGCTCAACTTGTTCTGGAGACAAGCGGTCTCCATTCTCCCAACGACCTAATTCAATTGCGCGTTTAAGGTTGGCGTGTATTTCAGGTGTAATTGCCGCCAGTAGCTCTTCAAAACTTTCTGGCACTTTATCTAAAGGAAACACATCCACAATTTATACCTCTTCTTGAAATTTTAATCTTTTTTATAAGGGCGAACTTTTTAATGAGCGTGTAACTCGACTGATTGTTGCAACACTGGCGCCATAAACAACACCGGCTAGTAAACCGGCAAGATGAGCTGTATCAGCAATGCTTTCAAGATCAATGACAGCCATGAGCAACAACATCGCCAGCATAAAAAACACGATATTTTTTGGAAGATTCAGGCCTTTAGCAGGATCAAATAACTGCCACATCCAGATATAGGAAAAAAGACCTGCAATAACTCCAGACATACCACCAAAAAGAATACTACCACTGTTTAAATACTGAGCAGTATTAGAAACTAAGGCCAAGACTATCACTAGAATCACCATCGATATCGATCTCTGCCTACTCTCAATTCTGCGCCCAAACTCCCATAACCAGAGCATATTGAAAGTTAAATGCAAAAGTCCGGCGTGGAGCAATATTGGAGAAATCATTCGTAAAAACTGAGCATAGTTGAAATTTTCTATGACCCGATTCAAATTTACTGTACGAGTACCAAAGGCAAAATCAGGATAAAGTAAAAGACGCGTTGTCGAAGATAAAGAATCTAGAGGCACAACGATTGCTAAGACACAACAAACGAAAATCAGTAAAATTGTTAGTGGATAGTGTGATAAGGCATCGGAAAATCTTTTGATAGAGTTGCCTGGATTAATATATCCAGCAATACCCGTACTATTTTGCTCCGAAGGCACAAGCGTTCCGTTCTTCCATTGCAGATACAAATGATTGGTCTCTGCAATATCCTCAAGCTTAGCGACTGCTAGAAATTCTAGAGAACCTTCTGAGTAAACTCGATGGGATATTTTGCGCTGCCAAAGCAGTCGGCTAAATTGAGTTAGGTCTTCATCACTCGGAATTTCAAATGCCTTAAACATTCATCATCCTTAGCCTTTCCCTAACCTTCTTGACCAGCCTAATTTACTTCGACAAGTTGCATAGTAGTTATAATCCTTGGCGTGCAGTAATCGTAAACTTTCTGCTTTTTTCCGAACAGTAATGCGATCACCTGGTTCCGCAGTATATTCAACAAAACCATCACAACTAATTTGCGGCATAGTGTTATGCCTATCTCCAACAACAATCGTAACTTCACTTTTTGCGTCTATGACGACTGGGCGACTGCTCAGTGAATGAGGGTACATTGGTACTAAGACCATTGCATCCAGTCTAGGGTGCATGATTGGACCACCAGCAGACATTGAATACGCGGTAGAGCCAGTCGGAGTGGCTACAATTAGACCATCTGATGCTTGTTCATAGACAAATTCATCGTCAATGTACAAAGAAAACTCGATCATTTGCGCAGCAATACCTGGGTGTAGGACTACATCGTTTAAAGCATCGCCAATTTCTTTTTCTTTGTCGTTATGACTTAAGGTGACATTCAACAAGAAGCGAGATTCTTCTTTGTAGTTGCCATCCAGCACTTGGCTTAAATCATGCTCAATTTCTTCAGGCAGAATGTCCGTCAGAAACCCTAAGCGGCCTCTGTTAATACCAACAACAGGCAAGTTTTGATTAGCCAAGGTACTCGCAACTTTCAACATACTGCCATCACCACCAACGACTATCACTAGGTCACAATGTAGGTGGAATTCTTCTTGAACTGACACTCTCATTTTGGAAAAGCTTTTGTGTCCCTGCAAAAAAAAAGACACGGCATCATCGACAACTATATCCACGCCATCTCGGGCTAAGAGGAAGTCTACGAGAGCTACTAAAGAGTCAAATATATTGGGGTTATCTTGTCTAGCAACTAAGCCAATGCGAGAAAATTCCGACATCAGGTATCCAGTGTTCGTTAAAAAAAACGCAAGTATATCATGCACGATTGCGACACTTGCT
>CBFIHS010000040.1:0-16114 GCA_965662565.1 Pseudohongiellaceae bacterium
TCTATCAAGTTAGGTGTGAAAACAGATAGTGGTGATTCTCAAGGGAATATTATTTCAGAGAAAGATCCTCGAGATATTTCTCAACAAGATATTGAAAATGCACTGCCAAACTTCAGGGGCAGTATTGAACAAATCCCTTCTATGTATTCTGCCCTTAAACATCAAGGCGTGCCTTTATATAAACTCGCTCGTGCAGGAAAGACAGTAGAAAGAAAAGTCCGACAAGTAACAGTTTATGAGTTAAGCCTACTCTCCTATGAGGGTGATACTCTGCATTTGGATATCCACTGCAGTAAAGGCACCTATATACGCACAATTGCGGATGATCTAGGTGATATGCTGGGCGTAGGGGGGCATGTAGCAGCTCTTCGGCGAACTAAAGCAGGGCCTTTCACACTTGAACATGCTCATACTTATACTGAGTTGCAAGGATGTCTGGAGCAAGGCAATTTTGATGACATTGATCAATTCTTAATACCCGCAGATCAAGCCATATTCGAACTTCCAGAGGTTATTTTGCCTTCTGAAACAGCTGTTTACATTATGCAGGGGCAGGCAGTAATTGTTCGTCATCTCCCAACAGAAGGTTTGGTTCGCTTGTACAACGAGGAAAACTTCATCGGCATCGGTGAAATTCAGGATGATGGCCGTGTAGCTCCAAAACGCCTTTTTTTACCCTAAATTATCGTTCATAAACTCCGTCTATTTTTCTTTGCACTCTAGCGATTCTAGCTTAGCTGGTGTAATTTAAAGGTGTTTGGATTTTGCAAAACCACAATAATAAATAACGAGAAACTAAATATGTGTGATGAAAGAACTCTTCAAGAAAATAAAGAATACTTTAAATTAAATCGTCGTCAATTTGGTGCAGCGACTGCTGGCGCAGGCTTAGCAATGATGTTGCCGCCAGTAGCAAACGCTCAAGATGTTACTGAATCATATATTGATATTGCTACACCAGATGGTATGGCGGATAGTTATTTTGTTCATCCTTCTACAGGCCAGCACCCTGGAGTGATTATTTGGACGGATATCCTAGGCTTACGCCCTGCTTTCGAGATGATGGCGAAAAGATTAGCTCAGTCAGGGTACTCTGTTTTGGTTCCTAATCCTTTTTATCGAGGAGCCAGAGCGCCGGTTGTTCCAGAGGGAGCATCGTTCCAGCAAGAGACAGTTAGAGAAATAGTATTTCCATTGTATAGCATGCTCAATGCGCAAACTCATTTTACCGATGCGGCTGCTTTTATTGAATTTTTAGATGCACAAGCTTCCGTTGATAGTTCTCGAAAAATGGGTACTACTGGTTATTGCATGGGCGGGCCAATGGTGATGCGCACTGTAGGGTCGAATACTCGAATGGGGGCTGGTGGAACTTTTCATGGAGGTGGCTTAGCAACAGCTGATGCTGACAGTCCACATCTGCTAATTCCGCAAATGGATGCCAGCATGTTAATTTGTATAGCTGCTAATGATGATGAGAGTGAACCAGTTGTCAAAGATACTCTGAGAGCTTCATTTTCTGCGGCTGGGGTTCCAGCTGAAGTAGAGGTCTACGAAGGCACCATGCATGGGTGGTGCCCTCCTGATAGTGATGTTTATAACGAAGCTCAAGCTGAATACGCTTGGAGCCGCTTGTTAAACTTATTTGAGGAAGCCTTGGTTTAAAAACCGTTTACTGAAGCAGTGCGGATTTCTGATAAGGGGATGGTGAAAGTCAGATCCTTATCAGAAGCCAACAATTCTGAAGAAACACTTAAATAATAGATTTTCCCTAAGCGCCAAGACGGTGCTCCATCAAAACGAAGTTCTACCTCTTTGGTTTCCCCAGGCTCTATTGTTAAATTTCTGGGTAAAATTGAAATCAATTGATAACTATCATCTTCACTATCCAATAGACTAATAGTGTCTGCATTCAAGCTCAAAGAATTACTTGAAGTTTGATCTGCTGTATTACTCACCTCAAGATAGAATACCGATTGGCTTTGCAGTCGTGTGTTTTTATTTAAGCCCGGAACAACCTTTCTGTAATTTTCAATGCTTGCGGTTTTTAGACTAAATTGTATAGGCTCGTAAATACTTGGCGCTTGGAAAACTGCTCTGTGTTGAGTGCTATCATTATTCTCATTAAGCACTTGCCAGCTGCCATCGGGTCTTAAGCGAATTCTTTGCCCCTCGGCATTAGTCGCGAAGATGTCCTCGGACACAAAGGCCCAAGAGCCGTCTTCTTGTAATTCAACTTCTCGACCTGAGTCAGTAATTATAAATTCAGCACTTTGAGCCAATAAGGGCAGCAAGGAGATTAAGGGCAAGATAAGCGCATAGGATTTTCGCATAACTGTTTCCAAATTATTTGTATGACGATCAGTATGATCAATATTAAGAACTACTTTTATCAAGCTAGACTAACTAAGAATAAAAACTCTGTCTATATGAGGGCTGTAAAGTTCTTAAAATTACCTTTTTATGCAGTCAATGCATTAGATTGAATGATTAAATAGTAATTAAGATGATAAGCTAAGTGGTCTAAGAGATTTAAATTAGTAAGTATCAGAAACCATACAATGTTATTGGAGACTAGAATTATGAAAAAGCTTTCTCTTGCAGCGCTCACTATATTTGGAGTGATGCTGGTATCACCAGTTTATTCTCAGAATATCGGTCTTGAGCGGCTTATGGAATACATTGAAATTGATACGATCAACCCCCCGGGTAATGAAGTTCGTGGTGTGTTCTTTTTTAGCAAAATCTTTGAGGAGGCAGGAATTGCCTATGAAACCGCAGAGTCAGCGCCTGGTAGAGGTAATATCTGGGCTCGGCTTGAGGGCGGAGATGAGCCTGCCTTAGTCCTACTGCACCATATTGATGTCGTGCCAGCTACTCCAGAGTATTGGGATACAGATCCACTGGATGCGGTTATTAAAGATGGGATGTTATATGGTCGTGGGACTTCAGATACTAAAGCTTTAGGTATTATGCACCTTGAAGCTTTTCTTGCTCTGCATAGAAGTGGTATTCCTCTAAATCGTGATGTGATTTTTATGGCTACTGCCGATGAAGAAGCTGGCGGGCTTTTTGGCGCAGGATGGCTTGTCGAGAATCGCCCCGAAATTTTTGAAGGAGTGGGATATCTGCTAAATGAAGGTGGTGGAGCTACCTTAATGGATAATAACCAAATTCAGCTAGGTATTGAGGTTGCTCAAAAGCGCCCTTACTGGCTTCGACTTGTTGCAACCGATGTCCCTGGTCATGGTTCTGTACCTAGAACAACTTCAGCTCTTACTCGACTAATTGCGGCATTAAATCGAATTCAGACCACACCGTTTGAACCTCATATTACAACTAGCGTAAGAAAAATGTTTGCTGGTCTGGCGCCGAACGAGTCAAGTAAATGGCAAGCAGCCATGAGTAATATTGATGAGGCGATATTGGATCCTGAATTTCTTGTGGAGTTACAGGCAGAAAGGCCAAGTTTGCATTCTTTGATACGAAATACTTGCTCGATCACCATGTTAACTGGAAGTGAAAAAATCAACGTTGTTCCTCCTGTTGCCAGTGCTGAGTTAGATTGTCGAATTTTACCAGACCAAGATTCAGCTGAATTTCTAGCTGGAATGAAAGAACGAATAGCCGATGATCAGGTGGAAATTGAAGAAATAATGTTGTTTGGCCCTGCCGAAACTAGCTCAGATACTGACTTGTACGAACTTATGAGTCGCGTTATCGCAGAACGTTTCGCTTCTGTAAACATTGTTCCATCTGCTATGACTGGATTCACCGATAGCCATTTCTTTAGGGATCTGGGAATTATTAGTTACGGTTTCGCTCCTATTGTTTTTGGCGAGGGAGTGGAATCTAATATTCATGGCAATAATGAGAGAATCCCACTCGATGCATTCAATCAAGGGCTTGAATTAATGAAGGTTGTAGTACGTGAGTTTGTAGAACAGTAGTAGAAATTAAAACTAGCTAAAGTTCAGTTCTCAAAGCTCTCAGCTTTAGGTCTTAAAGCCTACTGAGAGCTTTTTTTGTTCTGAGGATAAAAAATCTTAGCCCTCTAAATTTCAGGCTTTTGAGGCACTTTAAGTGTATTCATTGTTGTTTTTATGCTATCTTTCTTAGCCCTAGTTTTTGGATGGGGACCAGATAACTATTAATATGCATGGTTAATCTGGCTTTACATTGGATGTAACTAAATTAACGGCATATTCATAGGAATATAAGATGGCATTATCAACTGATGAAAAATCAGAAATCATCCGTGATTTCGCCCTTGCTGAAGGTGACACAGGTTCACCAGAAGTACAGGTTGCATTATTAACTCATAATATCAATCACTTACAAACTCACTTTAAAGAGCATAACCATGATCATCATTCCCGTCGCGGTTTGATTCGTATGGTTAATACTCGTCGTAAATTGCTTGATTATTTAAAACGAAAAAATGTTGAACGTTACAGCACCTTGATTAAAAAATTAGGTCTGCGTCGTTAAAGGCATTTCTCTCCTGGCTGGCATTGGGTCAGCCAGGCTCATACGTTAGGAAAAGAAAATATGTTAAATCCGATAAGGAAAGAATTTAAATATGGCAACGATACGGTTGTCATGGAAACAGGCAAAATTGCACGACAAGCCACAGGCGCTGTTTTGGTAACTATTGGTGGTACTTCAGTTTTAACCACAGTTGTTGGTAAGAAAAGCGCTAATCCTGGTCAGGACTTTTTCCCACTGACTGTAAACTATCAGGAAAAAACTTACGCTGCCGGTAAAATCCCTGGCGGTTTCTTCAAACGAGAAGGTCGTCCAACAGAAAAAGAGACTTTGACCTCACGTTTAATCGATAGACCAATCAGACCTCTCTTTCCAAAAGGCTTCATGAATGAGGTGCAAGTTGTTTGTAGCGTCATTTCTTCTGAAAAGAATGTTGATCCAGATATTGCGGCAATGATTGGAACTTCAGCGGCTTTAGCCATTTCAGGTATTCCATTTGCAGGCCCTATTGGTGCTGCCAGAGTTGGTTTTACTGAGACTGAAGGTTATATCCTTAATCCAGGTTATGCAGAACTCGAAGAGTCTGATTTGGATATGGTTGTTGCTGGAACTGAATCAGCTGTTCTAATGGTTGAATCTGAAGCTAAAGAATTAAGTGAAGATTTAATGTTAGGTGCTGTGTTATTTGGTCATGTTGAAATGCAAGCCATCGTTCAGGCCATTAAAGAATTTAAAGCCGAAGCAGGTAAAGCTGATTGGGAATGGGTTGCTGAAGAGAAAAATACAGCACTTATTGATTCTGTAT
This sequence comes from Pseudohongiellaceae bacterium, assembly GCA_965662565.1. Classification (GTDB taxonomy): domain Bacteria; phylum Pseudomonadota; class Gammaproteobacteria; order Pseudomonadales; family Pseudohongiellaceae; genus UBA5109. Next base: position 5,294 of record CBFIHS010000040.1, read on the forward strand.
CAGCAGCGTTTGGTGCGGGCATTACAGAAGCTTATAAAATATCTGACAAAATGCAGCGTCAGGATAAATTAGGCGAATTACAAGCTCAAGCTGTTGAACAGTTTGCAAATGAAGAAGCTGATCCTGTTGTGAGTGCTGGAGAAGTCCAGGAAGTGTTCTCTGCTTTAGAGAAGAAAGTGGTACGTGAAAGCATCATTGCTGGTAATCCACGTATTGATGGTCGTGATAACAGCACAGTAAGACCTATTTATGTTGAGACTGGTGTTCTACCTAAAACTCATGGTTCAGCATTGTTTACTCGTGGTGAAACTCAGGCCATGGTTGTTGCAACCTTAGGCGCGATTCGTGACGCTCAAATGATTGAAGGTTTATCAGGAACCACGAAAGATCCTTTCATGCTGCACTATAATTTCCCTCCTTTCAGTGTTGGAGAAACTGGCTTCATGAGTGGGCCAAAACGTCGCGAGATTGGCCATGGTCGTTTAGCTCGTCGTGGTGTTGCTGCAGTATTACCAAAGGAAGAGGATTTTCCTTATGCAATCCGTGTAGTGTCAGAGATTACTGAATCAAACGGTTCATCTTCTATGGCTTCTGTTTGCGGCACTAGCTTAGCCTTAATGGATGCCGGTGTGCCTTTAAAAGCTCCTGTGGCTGGTATTGCTATGGGCTTGATAAAAGAAGATAACGGCTTTGCAGTGTTGACTGACATATTAGGTGATGAAGATCATTTGGGTGATATGGACTTTAAAGTAGCAGGTTCAGCTGCTGGTATTACTGCATTGCAAATGGATATCAAAATCCAGGGCATTACTGAAGAAATTATGGAAACTGCTTTGGAGCAAGCCAATGCAGCCAGAATGCATATTCTAAATGAAATGAATAAAGTGATTTCTGTTTCTAAAGAAGCTGTTTCTGAAAATGCTCCAAGTATGGGTATGTTGAAAGTTCACCCTGACAAAATCCGTGACGTTATCGGCAAGGGTGGTGCAACTATCCGTGGCATAACCGAGGAAACGGGCGCGTCAGTTGATATAGATGATGACGGTAATGTCCGAATCTATGGTGAAGATGCTGCTTCAAGAGATGCAGCGGTTGCCATCATTGAAGAAATTACGGCTGAAGCTGAAATTGGAAAAATATACAAAGGTGTTGTTTCCAAAATTGTAGATTTTGGTGCTTTTGTAACAATTCTTCCTGGGAAGGATGGCTTAGTTCATATTTCTCAAATTTCTCAAGAGCGGGTCGAAAAAGTGACTGACCATCTTAGTGAAAAACAAGAAATTCTTGTTAAAGTACTGAAAGTTGATGATCGTGGAAAAATTAGCTTAAGTATGAAAGATGTAAGTGACGAGGAAAAAGCTGACGCTTAGTCCTTGTTAAAAAGCTTAATAAAAGAGCCCGATATTCTGTTAGAAATCGGGCTTTTTTATGTCTGAAAAACTATTTTTTGCCAAGTTCTGTCAGATTCTTCAGTGAAGGTTTACACTAGTTCGAAACTTAGCCAATAAATAAAAGCCAAGAGAAAAAAGGAAGCAATTACTGTAGCGCTAGCCTAAGCCATTAATAAACCAACACTAGTTATATTGATCGGGAATATCATGAGCGACAAAAAATTAATTCTTTCACTAAGCTTAGGAATCATAGTTTTATTTGGTGTGTTCATGTTCCTGACAAGTTCTGATGAAGAGCCAATGGCTGACATAGTCTCTAGTGAAATACCTGCACCCACTCCTATAAGCACAGTTGTGAGCTCTATAGGAAGAGAAGAAACTATCAGTGCTGATGATTTAGTAGAAGATACTCAAACAGATACTGAAGAAAATACAGAGGAAACTGATACGACAGTAATAATAGAGCCTGAACTATCCCTAGCTCCCCTTGTCGAGGAAGCGATTTTACCAAGTTTGAATGATAGCGATGAGTATTTAAAAGCAGAACTCTCAGCTATAGATGGTGGGCTTCCCGTGCTTCAGTATCTTGTTTCTGAAGAGTTGATTAGAAAATTTGTCGTGATGGTTGAGAATATAAGTAGAGGTGAATTCCCAGATAGAAATCGTCCGGTATTGGATCTTAATGAAACCATGCAAGTAAAAGAAATTGGTGGAGAGTTCTATCTAATGGACGAGCAGTCCTACAAACGCTTTGACAATTTGATTGATGCTTTAAGCAATATTAGCACTGAAAATGCAGTCAATTTTTATCAACAGTTATTACCTTTGTTCGAAGACGCCTGTGCTGAACTTGGGCTGAGGAACGCTAATTTCAATGAGCTTATGTTCAAAGCAATTGAAAATGTTACTAATGCTAAAACAGCTGCTCAAGCTCAACAACTTAAAAGACCGAGCATTAACTATCTTTATGCTGATCCGCTTATTGAAAACTATACGGATGTGGAAAAGTTGTTGCTTCGATTGGGGCCTGAAAATACCGAGAAGCTCCAACGCCGTCTTGAGTTTTTTAAACGGCGCTTGGAACTCAATATGAGTTTGGGGAACTAAACGACAGCTTTCAGTAATTCTTGATGTTTCTCGCTTGCTAGTCGAGGACCAAACTGACTTACTACAGTGGCAGCACTCAAACTGGCAAGTTTGCCTGAAGCTTCAAAATCCAAGCCGCTCGCGAGACCGTGAAGAAACGCACCCGCAAACATATCACCCGCTCCATTTGAATCAACGGCAGTTACTTGATGTGGTGCAACTTGAATAAAACTTTCGCCATCAAATAAAAGTGCACCTTTTGATCCAAGTGTAATAACAAAAGTTTTTGCGATTGTTTTCAAACTTTCGGCAGCGGCTTCGATTGTTTCTTCGCCAGTCCAGGTTAGAGCTTCAACATCATTAGCAAATAATAAATCAACGCCATCTCCAATCATCTCTTCTAATCCACCTCTGAAAAATTGCACCATGCCGGGATCAGATAAAGTTAGAGCGGTGAGCACACCTTTTGATTCAGCAATGCTTTTGGCTTTAATACAGGCTTCTCTCGCAGTAGGAGAGGTGACTAGATAGCCTTCCAAATAAAGATATTTTGAGTTTTCTAAAGCCTGTTCATCAATATCAGAACTCGAAAGTTTTTCTGAGATGCCAAGATAAGAAAGCATGGTTCTTTCGGCATCTGGGCTTACCATAACTAAGCATTTTCCTGTGACATCCTCATCACCTTTAATGCTTTCCAAGTTTGTATCAATGTTTTGTTCACCGAGCTCTTTTATATAGAAGTCGCCAAACTCATCATTGGCGACTTTACATGAATAAAAGGTATTGGTGCCAAACTGCGACGCCGCATAAAGAGTGTTAGCAGCGGAGCCACCGCCAGCACGTTTTTTGATGCCATATTTTTCCATCAAACGTTCAAGAATCGTTGCTTGTGATTCGCCATCGACAAGCGTCATCACGCCTTTTTGTATGCTCTCATGTTCAAAGAAGGCATCATCCACTTCGAATTCTTTATCAACAAGTGCATTGCCTAAGGCGTAAATACCATAGTTCTTCATAAATCGTCCTGTTATTTATTAATAGTTGAAAATGCTTGCTCCGCAGCATCAAGAGTTAATTGTATTTCTTTTTCGCCATGTGCAGCTGAAACAAAACCAGCTTCGAAAGCTGAAGGGGCAAGATAAATACCTTGCTCAAGCATGGAATGAAAATATTGCTTAAAGCTTTCAACATTACACTGCATGACTTGTTCAAAACTTGATAGAGAGGATTCCTCTGAAAAGAAGCAGCCAAACATAGCGCCTACTTGATTCGTGCTAAACGGGATTCCTGCGGCTGTAGCTCTTTCCTCTAAACCCTGTAAAAGTTGTTTAGTCCGTTTAGCCACATCGTCATGAAAGTTAGGTTTGGAAATTTCATCTAGCATCACAAGTCCAGCTGTCACTGCTAGTGGGTTTCCAGATAACGTGCCGGCTTGGTATACCGGGCCGTTAGGCGCTAACAAGTCCATATAGCGTTTTTTGCCACCAAAAGCTCCTACTGGCAGCCCACCCCCGATTACTTTACCTAAAGTAGTTAGATCTGGGTCTACATTATAAACGCTCTGTGCTCCGCCTAGAGCTACTCTGAAACCAGTCATCACCTCATCGAAAATGAGTAGGCTTCCATATTGTTTCGTAATTTCTCTTAGGGATTCAAGAAAGCCCGGTTTAGGAGGTATTAAGTTCATGTTGCCGGCTATCGGTTCGACGATAATACAGGCAATTTGATCGCCGTATTTTTCAAAGAGTTCTTCAACTTTTTCACTGTCATTGTAAGGAAGGATAAAGGTTTCATTTGCTGTGCTCTCAGGAATACCTGCTGAATCAGGAGATCCCATGGTAAGAGCTCCAGAGCCAGCCTTAACAAGTAATGAATCAACGTGACCGTGGTAACAGCCTTCGAATTTTAAGATTTTATCTCTTCCTGTTGCGCCTCGAGCTAAGCGAATAGCGCTCATAGTAGCTTCTGTTCCAGAATTGACTAAACGGACGCTCTCAATAGAAGGCATGATCTCGCAAATTTTATCAGCCATGGTGATTTCTTTAGAGGTTGGGGCGCCGAATGCTAGGCCATACTCAAGCTGTTCTTTTAAGGCACTGATGACTTTTGGATAGCAATGTCCAAGGATCAAAGGCCCCCAAGCACCGATGTAATCAATATAAGAATTATCATCTTCGTCATAGACATAAGCTCCTTTACCACGGGCAAAGAAGACTGGATTCCCACCGACACCTTTAAAAGCACGAACAGGGGAATTAACTCCACCTGGGATGTGGGTTTGGGCTTGTGAAAATAAAGACTCAGAACGAGCGAAGGACTTACTCTCAGGCATATAGTTTCCTAAAATGGTTTGACTACAACGAAAATGACAATAGCAATTAAAAGAATCACTGGGGCTTCATTGAACCAGCGATAGAAGGTATGAGTTCGAGTGTTTCTGTCGGCTTTAAATAGTTTTAAATAATGCCAGCAAAAGCCATGGAAGATTATTAAGAGGAATACGCAACTTAGTTTTGCATGCATCCATCCAGACTGCATATAGAAGCTGAAATTTGTTTGTAAAAGAAAGAAACCCAAGATAACGGTTAAAACAGCCGAAGGCGTCATGATGCCCCAGAATAACTTTCTCTCCATAATTTTGAAGCGTTCAATACTTATACTGTCTTCAGACATTGCGTGATAAACAAACAGGCGAGGCAAATAGAAAACACCTGCGAACCAGCAGATCATTGCGATTATATGTAAGGCTTTTAACCAGAGATAAAGCACGATTAATAAAGTTAGGTCAGTTTATGGAGCGTGAATAATACCATCAAAGTAACTTGGGCCATAACGACTCTCAATGTTACATCGATACATACGCAATACTGGAAAGTTTAGATTAAAACACAGTATCAAAGCCGAACTAAAAAATGAATTGGAGAGTCTTCTAAATAGAGGGCTAAGATTTCTGGATTGGCTTCAATAGGTTCGAGTAAAAAACCTATAAATTACAGCTTTCGAGTGCAAACTTGCTGTGAACAAGCGCTTTCTTGTGTGGGGCTTTGTTCAAAAACTCTTGTAAAGCGGCTGTTTATGGTAACATTCGTCGTTTTTCAGAACTCAAGTTGAAAACTTGAGTCTAGATTACAAATATTTTTATAAAATGAGTTGAAATTGTGATTAGCGTAGCTGTAGTTGGTGCAACCGGTTATACCGGAGTTGAATTATTAAGGATACTGGTTAAGCACCCCCAAGTTGAAATAAAAGTTGTGACTTCAAGGTCAGAAGTTGGCACATCTGTGTCTTCAATGTTTCCAAATTTACGTGGTCACTTGGATATTAACTTTTGTGAACCAGACTTAGAGAGTTTAAGCAGTTGTGATCTGGTGTTTTTTGCTACTCCAAATGGAACAGCCATGAAAATAACCCCAGACTTGCTGGCCAAGGGAACCAAAGTTATCGACCTCTCTGCCGACTTCCGAATTAAAGATGCTCAGCTTTGGTCGCATTGGTATGGTATGGATCACGCTTGTCCTGAATTATTACAAGATGCTGTTTATGGCTTACCAGAAGTGAATAGAGAACTCATAAAAACGGCCTCTCTAATAGCGAACCCTGGGTGTTATCCCACTGCCGTGCAGCTCGGCTTTATTCCTTTGCTAAAGCATAATTTAGTGGATGAAAACTCTTTAATAGCGGATGTGAAATCGGGTGTAAGCGGCGCTGGTCGAAAAGCGGCTTTAGGGACATTGCTTTGTGAAGTTAGCGAAAGTTTTAAAGCTTATGCGATAGAAGGTCATAGACATCATCCAGAAATTGAGCAGGGTTTAAATCAACAAAGTGATGTACCTGTTAACCTAACATTCATGCCGCATTTGGTGCCAATGATAAGGGGCATTCAAGCAAGCCTTTATGCCTCTTTAAAGTCGGATGACACTCAGCCCGAAGCCTTGTACGAACTATATAAAGATTTTTATCGTGATGAACCTTTTGTTGATGTTCTTGAGTTGGGTTTGAGTCCTGAAACCAGATCAGTCAAAGGCAGTAATACATGCCAACTTGCCATAACACGTCCACAAGGAAGTAATAAAGTTGTGATCTTGGCTGCAGAAGACAACTTAGTCAAAGGTGCTGCAGGGCAGGCTGTACAAAATATGAATATAATGTGCGGTTACAAAGAAACAGAAGGGCTTGAGTTGGTATCGGTTTTACCTTAACTCTATAGGTTATTGGTTATAAAGATGGCAGTCGTTAAAGGAAGCAAACAAATAAAAATGGTAGTTGTTCCGCATCGTCCGATGCGGGCTATTTTATTTGGTTTGGTTTCTGTTTTAGTAATTGCTGGGTTTTCTGCTGGTGCCTATTTCTATGGTTTCGATCAGGGTGTTAATGAAAATATCCTGGTGCGTGAAGAGCGAGATCAATTGCTTGATGAAGTCAGTCGGTATCGGGTTGAAGTCGATACTCTCCAACAGCAGTTGGTCAATGCTCAACAGTCCAGTGCAGTCGACAGACAAGCTTTAGTAGAAGTTCAAGGTGTGTTGGTAAACCTTCAGGATTTAAATGCCCAATTACAAGAAGATGTCTTGTTTTATCGTCAGATCATGTCTCCAGAAAATCAGGAAAGTGGACTGGTTATTGGTCAGGTTGACCTAAGTGCAACAGAAGAGGAGAATCGAATTCGTTACCATATTGAGCTTAAACAGTTAGCGAATAATGATAACGTTATCACTGGTTATGCGAATGTGAATATTTTAGGTAAGCAGAATGGCCAGGAAGTTTCACTCCCTCTTCATACTCTGGCTTTAAATGAAAATCAAAAAGACATACGCTTGCAATTTAGATACTTTCAGAACATTGAAGGTGAAATGCTAGTCCCAGAAGATTTTGCGCCTGAAAATATTCAAATTGTGGCGGTTAATCAAGGCAATGATAGAAAAACAGTTCAGAAGAATTTTGTTTGGTTGGTAGAAAGCGATTTATAAATTAGCTCATTAATATGTTTTGCTTATATAGCTTAATGTGAAGCTTGCCGCAGTTTACGATTATAGAAACAGTAATAATTACCTTAAAATTAAAGAAGAGAAAGCTTGTGAAAAAAAAGTTTAGTGAAAATGTAACCACCTTAGTTTCCAAATCTACAGAGATAAATGGTGACCTTTTCTTTTCTGGAACTCTTGAGGTGGAAGGTAAAATTAAAGGCAATATTTACGCAGAGGCTGATGCTCCTGCTGAAGTTAGGATTCGTGAGAGTGGATTTGTCCAAGGTGAAATTAAAGTTCCTTCAATCATTATAAATGGAGCTGTAGAAGGCGATGTATACTCGAGTGAGCACGTGGAACTGGCCGCTAAAGCTAGAGTGGTAGGTAATGTTTATTACCATATGATTGAAATGGTAATGGGCTCTGAGGTGAATGGCAGTTTGTGTCATAGTGCTCCTGAGGATCTGAAGCCCAAACAACTGGAAGTAAAGCCTTCAACTGTTGATGCAGAGCCTGAATCGACTCTAGCAGCTGTTGAGCCTGCATACGAAGTAAGCAGCTAATACTTGACCAAAACACTCAGTTATTGTCATAATAGCTGAGTTCAAATTATTACATCTTATTGAGAATCTATGTCTGTCGTCCAAACGCATGATGCCGCAGCATTGGCTTTAACCGATAATGCGGTAAAAAAAGTGACAAGCCTAATAACAGAAGAGGGTAACCCTGAACTAAAGTTGCGCGTGTTTGTAACTGGAGGAGGCTGCTCTGGCTTTCAGTATGGCTTTTCTTTTGATGAAGCGGCTAATGATGATGATACGGTAATCGCTAAGGATGGTGCCAAGTTATTGGTTGACCCATTAAGCTTTCAATACTTAGTTGGTTCAAATATAGATTATGTTGAGGGCTTGGAAGGATCTAGGTTTATCGTAAATAATCCCTTAGCCACTACCACTTGTGGTTGCGGAATGTCTTTTTCTATTTAGCTCAATTTTTAGCTCAATTTTTTCTTCTTCCATATTTTCGCTATGGATGGTTACAAGTCGTATCGCTAATTTATTCATTTGTATTTCAACAAAGACCTCCAATATCTATCTAGAAAAGCTATTGTAGTAACTCTATTTAAACACCTAGCAAAGTTAGTTGCCTAGTTTAGTTGTTACGCTAATTCGGTATCCATTTTCAGTAAGCGTTAAGCAAAAAAAAGCCGCTAATTTACATTAGCGGCTTTTTTGTTTACTACTTAGGGTGATCGTATTAGAAGTTCATTCTAGCACGGACACCGTAAGTTGTTGGATCGCCAGTAAGCGTCAAGTTTCTCCATGCTGATGCGATATAAGTCTCATCAGTTAGGTTGTTGACATAAGCCTGTACGTTCCACTCTCCAGTAGTATAAGAAACAGAGAAGTTTAATAGATCACGTTCTTCGTTTTTATAGTACTCAGTTTGGAAAGGACCAGCATAGCTTTCATCAGTGTGGTTAAAAGTCAGTTTTGGAGTTATGGTCGCGCCATTATCCAAAGCAAACTGATAGTCAATACTGATGTTATAGGCTAACTCAGGAGCATTGATAAGAGTTTGACCACTCAAATCTTGCGTCAAACCAGCATAATTGAAGCAGTCTGAGTTAGGTACAAGTTGGCCAAGAGGCTGATTTGGAAACAAGCTTTGGTCATTTGCAACAAGGCCTGTTGATGGAGTAACTTGAGTTCCTCCAATTCCACATTGTGGCAACCAGTTAGGAACACCGCCTGCACCACCACCTGGTAAGTTGGCCCAACCTGGGATAAACAAAGTGTCAACACCAGTAAACTCTTCTACTTCAGTGTCAGTCCAAGCAAACGATGCAGTAATACCAAAGTTTCCTAGGAAGACATTAGCAGAACCCTCAAGCCCCATAATAGTCGCTTTACCGAGGTTTTGGTTAGCGTCATCGGCGCCTATTGGGTCATTAATAGAGAAGTTAGTTCCCTGCATGTCCGTGTAGTCCATGTAGAAGAAGCCTAAATCACCCGACAATGCGCCGTCGAATTTAGTTCCTTTCCAACCGAACTCGAAATCGTCAACGATTTCAGGAGCAACACCGACGTCTTGAGAAGTACCGGCTTTGTAACCACGTGCGATGAAAGCATAGAAATAGTCTTCATCAGTTGGGTTCCAGTTTAGGCCAACTTTCCAAGTAGGGGTATTGCTGTCAACACCAAGAGATTTAGTGCTTACATCATTTATACCAAGTGGGAAACATTGAGCTGTAACAGGGCTGCCAGCATTAGTGACTGGTATGCCGAATTGTTCTTCTTGAATCCCATACTGTGTACAAGTTGCTGCACTAGCGAACGGTGGAACAGCACCAGGCTGGCCTCTCATTATTGCTTGCTCACGGTTACCACTGTAATCGCGGTTTAGACGAGCACCGATTGCTAATTCTAATTCATCAGTTAATGCATGATTGAACTGACCGAAAATAGCACTATGACGAACAGTTGCTGGGTTATTAATATGTACAACTAAGCCAGGAAGTTCTAGAGCTCCACAAGGCAATTGAGATCCATCAGGTTGGTAGCCGCAAGCATTAGCATTGGCTTGACCAACATTTACTGTTCCACGTACTGGCGTAAAGCGCTCATTGTAGAAAGCACCCACGATCCAGTTAGTTGGGCCTTCAGGAGAGGAGATTAATAGCTCCTGACCAGTCGATTGGTTATCAGGTCCAATCTGGAAACGGTTTGGCCAAAGTGGTACTGCACCTGGAGCGCCTTGCTGAGCAATCCAAACTTCTTCCGTTGCTAACAGGTTGTTGTAACCAGTGTTAGTTGAGATCACGATGCCGTTATCCAACTCATAGTTCATTTTCAAAACCACTTGCGTGTTTTGTTGGAAACTGTCAGAAGGAAACAGCTGATTTACTTGGTAAGGGTCTGTTGGCGTGTATGCGGCCCATTGAGCAAACGTTGTTGCTTGTACTACGTTACCTGCAGGATCTAGACTAAGACCAGTATTAGGCTTGAGTTTAGACTTACGAACGTCACCACCTTGGTTTACTGAGCTACGCTCAACTTTTAAGTAGGCATCAAATTTTTCATTTGGCTGCCACAACAAACCAAAACGAACTTGGCGATTATCAACTCGACCAGGTGAACGAGGAGCTGTTTCAATTGCGTTAGCGCCTAACTGACCACTGATGTTGGTGAAGAAGCTGTCACGACGCTCTGTGCTAGTCGCAATACGCGCTGCCCAAGTGTCGTTAATCGGCAGGTTTATAGCTGCTTGAATGTGGTTTTGGTTGTAGTTACCAACGCCCACGTCTACGAATCCACTCAAGCCGTCAAAATCAGGACGCTGTGAGTTGATCATGATTGCACCACCAGCCGCAGACTGAC
>CBFIHS010000041.1:0-15695 GCA_965662565.1 Pseudohongiellaceae bacterium
CAAGCATCCCCGCGACAACGATGAACCGCTTATGTGGTTCTAGCCTTGACGCAATAGCAACCGCCTCAAGAGCAATTAAAGCTGGCGAAGCTAAGCTCTTAATAGCTGGGGGAGTTGAGTCGATGTCTCGGGCGCCATTTGTCATGGGTAAAGGTTCGACAGCATTTGCTAGAGATATGAAAATAGAAGACACAACTATGGGGTGGAGATTTATTAATCCACAACTAAAAGCCCTACACGGCGTTGATGCAATGCCACAAACAGCTGAAAATGTTGCCGAAAAATTCTCTATTAGTCGTGAAGATCAAGATGCTCTAGCGTTTCGCAGCCAGGAAAGAACCGCTGCAGCGCAAGCAGCTGGCCGTCTAGCTGAAGAAATAACACCAGTAAGCATTCCTCAACGCAAAGGCGATCCAGTAATTTTTGACAAAGACGAGCATCCTCGTCTTAGTAGTATGGAAGTGCTTGCTAAACTTCGTTGCGTTGTTAAAGAAGGTGGAACCGTAACAGCTGGGAACGCCTCAGGAATTAACGATGGTTCTGCTGCCATGATTATCGCCTCTGAAGCGGCTGTTAAAAAATATGGACTTACTCCACGCGCTCGTATTGTTGGAGCAGCAACAGCTGGACTTGAACCTTCTATCATGGGCTTTGGCCCGTCCCCTGCCACTAAGAAACTTTTAGCGGCAACAGGCTTAACAATAGAACAAATGGATGTAATTGAACTTAACGAGGCCTTTGCAGCACAAGCTTTAGCTGTGACTCGCGACCTTGGCTTGGCTGACGATGCTCCAAACGTCAATCCGAATGGTGGCGCTATCTCTTTAGGCCACCCTTTAGGCGCTAGCGGAGCCCGTTTAGTGATAGCTGCTGTCAATGAGCTCCAGCGTTCAAACGGTCGCTATGGACTATGCACAATGTGCATTGGAGTTGGCCAAGGCATAGCAACGATAATCGAAAAGGTTTAGAACTGTAAATCTGAATAAAAAAAGGAGCCATCGGCTCCTTTTTTTATAAACGTTATTTCTTAATTTTCTAATCAAGTTTTACTAAACTCAAATCAGATTCCGCTTAGATTCCGCAAGGTCGTGGATCCCAAGCGCTCATATCAGTATCTCTTCTATAATGAGAGCTCGTTATGTAATCAACTAATAAATACTCGGGGTCATGAACTACCACAGTATCTACTAGCCAATCATTCCCAACAGGATCAGTGAAAACGTCAATATACTCAGTAACCGTTGCGTTTTCACTCACAGGCGCGCCATTTGCACGTAACCAGGCAGCACTTAAATGAGTAGTTCTTACTCTTAATGCGCCGTGGTCGCCATCAGGTTGATTTCTTGAGAAACCAGCAAAACCTGTAGGTGGCTTTTCATCAAAATCCCAATTAGCCTCAGAATAACCCTGTAAAGTATGAGGAGTATTTTCAGGTGCGGGTCTATTGAAATAGAAGTGTCTAGTCTGCTCACCAAAATCTGTTTGAAGTTTGATACTTGCATCAGACTCCCACTCGATACGAATTCGCTGCGGGTTACGCATAAGCCCAGCTGCACCGTAAGCCAAGCAAGAACCAGTCATTGATTCATCCCATGCTCCTCCTACTTCGCGAGCGTGGTCGTTATATGGAATGCTAGTAAAATCGCCTTTAGTAGGCACACGCATCCGCCACAACCAATCTTCATTAACAATTGAAACCCATTGACCTTCAATTCTATCCAGACCTTCAGGTGCACTTAAGTATGGAGAGCCTTCACGTGGGTCTGCAGCCGTACCAAGCATAGCAAGCATTTCTGGATCTTCTTCTGCACGCTCTTGAGATAAAGCTATTGAAGAACACAACACAGCGCTGAGAGCAGTTAGAGCAACTGGAAAACCCCATATTTTTTTCAAAGTTATATATTTATTATTCATTTTGTTCTCCTACTCACTCAAAGTATTAAAAACACTTGTAATAAAGCTCTCAGTGCTCACAAAACCATTTCCATAGCGTGCGTCATAGTCACGTGAGGGCTGAGCTTCTAACACTTCATCAAGATCCATTCCTTGATCAATAAGATATTGAACGCGATCTCTGATAATGGTGATCATATCGCGATAATCAACGATATCGGCTTCATCACTCAAACGTCCATGCCCTGGAATGATCATAGTACCGCCTTCTTGTTGCTCACCTGGCACAGCGATACGAATAATCTCATTCAAACCATCAACAATCCCATTAATGTGTCCAAAATTAGATTGATCAATGAAGGGGTAACCTTGAGTCTGGTAAATGTCACCAGCTGAGATAACATCAGATTTTCGGAAGAAGATAAGAGTATCGCCATTAGTATGGGCTCTTCCCTGAAAATGTAACTCGATAGGCTCGCCATTGAAATACAAATCATAGCGATCACCTAAATAAACTTCTGTAGGCCATAGTTCAAAGTCAACTGAAGGATCTGCAGTGGCCATACTCAACATTGCATTTTCATGAGCAATTACTTCAGCCCCATTGTCACTCGTGTCTCGACCTTCATTTCCCGCAACAATTGTAGAGCCAGCTTCACGAATTGCTTGGTTACCACCTACGTGATCTCCATGGCCATGAGTGTTAAGAACGTAGCGAATAGTTTTTCCTGGCGCTAAACGACGAATTTCAGCAAGAAGCTTTGGTGCCATTCCTGCAAACTGTGTATCGACAACGAGCACTCCTTGATCTCCAATCTGAACAGTGACATTGCCACCTGCTCCGGTTAAAGCCCAAATATTACCCTGCACATGATAGGATTTTACTTCAACATCAGAGAAATCAGGTTGAGCAAAAACTCCTGAAACCATAACAACAAACAAAAGGCATGTCCCAAGAATCTTGCGAATATGATCAGTGGTTCGAAGCCAGTTTGTAGAATTTCTATTAGTCATTTTTAGTATCTCCAAAACTAATTACCTCTAACCGTATCAATGTATTCGGGTAAAGCTGTCTCTGCTCCACCACGCGTTGCTTCGAGAGGTATATCCCATCTTTCAGAAAACTCTATACCACCAGCTCGTGATTCTTCAGTGTCTAGCATCCAGTGTGGAATATCCCCCTCAGGTCGCTCAATCTCTATAGCAGGTCGACAAGGATAGGGGCCCATTTGGGCAGTGCCCAACTTTTCGAAGCCATTAGTGCGAACGAAAGGCTCAGTCAAATAGACAGGATCAGAGACAATAGAAACATGAGTCAATAACTTCGAATCATTGTTTAAGAAGAAAAATTCATCCAAAGTAGCCTGATCACTTAAGGCCATTCCATTACGACGTATCCAGCCAGATTTAAGATGAGTAGTATGAACTACTAATGTATCGCCAACTATCTCACCGGTAGAGAATCCTCCCCAAGTATGAGGAGCAAACTCATCAGGATGCTCTCTTCCATCCATCCAAATTGTACGTTTTTGTGCTTGCCATTCGATGTGAGTATGTAAAGCAATCAATTCCTGAGTTTCAGGGTGATATTCTTCAAGTACTCTTAAATTTCCCACACCTCGAAAACCATAGGTAGATGGGTGAGGTTTACATTGATGCTCAGGTACGGTCAGAAGACTTGAAGTCCAAGTATCTCCACGTAAGCGCTCAGCGTCATTAATAGGAAGTCCGGCATAATCGCCGGCTTCAGGTCCGGGAATTCGCTCTTCTATATCTTCATGAAAAAGCGGTGCCCAATAACCAGCAATACCAGCTTGAGCTTGGAATACTGGAGCGATCAAAGTTCCTAAAAGAAACCCGGATGTAATTATTTTTTTCATCGGTAAATTCATTTATTTTGACTCTCCCTGTTAGGGTCTGCAGTTATTAGGTGTTTTTAATCTCTGAGGAAAAAATCATTATTTAGAATAACACTAACAAGTCTTAGTTGCTTTGCTTGTGCTTTACTATCTCTAGAGTTTTACTACTCTATTTTTTTATTGTCTTTAAAGTTTTGATATGAGTAAGGGGCTAATACAAGCCCTCACTTATAATTATAGTTAGCCTGCTGAAGCTTACTCGAAGTCACCATCCCATTGGAAATCGCCATCAATAACTTCTAACTTTTGCATACGTAGTCTATGGTCTTCAGGGTTACGACCCGGCTGACCAGAAATACGTACTTGGTCACCTGGTTTTAGACTTGAGCGATCAACAGAACCAGCAAGTGCGCTCGCACCACCCCACTCTACAGCCCAACGCTGATTAGCACCGGTTTCTTCATCAGTCACCATTACGTGTACAAATGAATGTGGGTTACGAAATAGAAACTGCACCATGGTACCTTCAATAGTTTGCTCTTGATCCATGACGTAAGTCGCTGGGAACGAGTGATGAGCATTCAAAGCTCCAACCCCAAAAAAGGTAAAAGCAAGTGACAAAATAAAGGCATTAAGCAAGTAAGGTTTGCGTTGTTTCATATTCAATCTCCTCGAATGAATGTTGTTGCTTACAAGATTTTTTAAAATCTAGGTAGTTACTCTAACTATTAGTTTAATTCGGAACTTTTTATTTATATTTATCTTTATATTTATATTTATATTTATAAATCTTTTATTTTTATGTCTCTGAAAGCTTTAAACTTTCATTGAGCTTCTCAGAGCTTTTAAACAAGCTTTAAAATAGCGTTTATTTATACTTAGCCCTCTAATCTTAACTACTTTAAAGCTTAATTGCATTGAATAACGAGCAGCATGCTAAGTTAGAAATAGTTGGATTTCATACTATGGCTTCTTTTTCGCTATTTCAATCAGTATTGGGCATAATCCTTACTTATTGCACAGTCTTTTTAAAGCAATTTAAACTCTCTCAAGACCAGATACTATCTAAAGAATTTAGGGGTTCATATGAGAATTATCTCGTGGAATGTTAATGGCGTTAGGGCCATAACTAAAAAAGGCTTTATCGATCTTGTAAAAGAGATGAGTCCTGATATTCTTTGTCTTCAAGAGACTAAAGCTCAGGATGATCAGGTGGAAGAAACCCTACAATCACTGGATGCTTATAAGCTTTTTTCTAATTCTGCAGTGAAAAAAGGCTATTCCGGGACTGCAATACTGACAAGATTAGCTCCTTTGAATGTTTCATATGATATCGGTATCAGTGAACATGATCAGGAAGGCCGAGTAATTTGCGCGGAGTATGAAGAGTACTACCTTGTAACAGTTTACACTCCAAATTCCGGCATTGAACTTAAAAGGCTTGGCTACCGTCAATCCTGGGACGGCGACTTTCTAGCTTATCTGCAAGAACTTGAGAAACTCAAACCAGTGATCGTTTGTGGTGATTTAAACGTATCGCATAAAGACATTGATCTAGCTCGACCAAAAGCCAACTACAATAAAAGCGCTGGATTCATGCAAGAAGAAATCGATGGCATTGATAACTTAGTTAAAGCTGGATTTATTGATAGTTTTCGCCATTTCAATCCTGACACAATCAAATACAGTTGGTGGAGTTATAGAGCCGGAGCTAGAGAAAGAAATGTAGGATGGAGAATCGATTACTTTTTAAGTTCAGAGAAGATTCTTAAAAAAATCAGCAAGGCGGATGTTCTTGATCAAATTTTTGGATCAGATCACTGCCCTGTCTTGCTAGAGTTAGAAAGCTAAGCACACAATCTAAAACCTTACTTTACAGCCCTATAAATAGCTTACTATTAAGAAAATAAGCAAAGCTCAACCAACGTAAGAAATCATTACACCTGCAGCTACAGCTGAACCTATAACTCCGGCGACATTCGGACCCATTGCATGCATCAGTAAAAAGTTATGAGGGTTTGCTTCCAAACCAACTTTATTAGCCACTCTAGCGGCCATCGGGACAGCCGATACTCCAGCAGCTCCGATTAGTGGGTTGATGGGTGTTGCGCTTAATTTATTCATCAACTTCGCCATTAAAACTCCGCAGGCCGTTCCAATTCCAAATGCAACAATCCCTAGCAATAAAATACCTATGGTTTCGATATTTAAAAAAGACTCTGAACTTAACTTAGAACCTACGCCTAATCCCAAAAAGATAGTTGTAATATTAATAAGTGCGTTCTGCGTGGTTTCACTTAGCCGATCAACAACTTTACTTTCCCGCATCAAGTTACCAAAACAAAACATACCCAGCAAAGGCGCTGCACTTGGTAAAAACAGACCGACTAGTACCAGCAAGCTTACAGGGAAAATGATCTTTTCAGCTTGGGAAACAGGACGCAGTTGATGCATCACAATTTTACGTTCTGAAACTGTGGTTAAAGCCTTCATAATAGGAGGCTGTATAAGAGGCACTAAAGCCATATAAGAATATGCTGCAACCGCAATTGCACCAAGAAGGTCTGGAGCAAGTCGACTGGAAACAAAAATCGCGGTTGGCCCATCTGCGCCACCGATAATACCAATAGCCGCTGCATCAGCTAAACTAAAGTCCATGATTCCAATAGAGCTCAAAGCCAAGGCCCCAAGCACTGTAGTGAAAATTCCAAATTGAGCCGCTGCACCTAAGAACAAGGTTTTGGGGTTTGCCAGCAAAGGACCAAAATCAGTCATGGCCCCAACCCCCATGAAAATAACCAAAGGAAACATGCCGGTGGCAATACCCGCCTCATAAATATAGTAAAGCACCCCGCCAGGTTCGGCCAAATGACCCGCGAAATCGTAGACTGGTTGTGCAAGGAAACCTGCCCCAGGGATGTTTACAAGAATAGCGCCCATACCAATAGGCAGCAATAAAAGTGGTTCGAAGCCCTTCTTGATAGCCAAGTAGACAAGCAAAATGCCGACCAAAACCATCACAAACTGACCCAACTCTAGCTGATAAACACCCGAGTCACGAAATAACTGAAGTAAGCTGTCCAAAGTAAACCCTTATGCGATAGTTAATAAAACATCACCAACACTAACTGCGCTGCCTTCTGCCACCTCAATACTTTGTATTACGCCACCTCTGGCGGCTTTCACTTCGGTTTCCATTTTCATAGCTTCTAGGATAATTAATACATCTCCTTCTGCTACTGTTTCACCAACAGCTACATTTACTTTGAAGATATTTCCAGCAAGAGGCGCATTTTGAGGCTCCCCGCCTCTAGAAGCGGAAGATGCTTCCCGTTTGGCCGGTGCTTTAGCAGTAGAAGGGACTATATCGGCAACATCACCACCTTCAGTTACCTGAACGACAAAGCTCTCTCCATTAACCTCTACTGTGTAAACTTTGGCATCTTCGGGCAAGGCTTTAGGCGCTGCTGTGGGAGCTTTAGGCTGAGCCTCTTCAACAGTTGGAATTGGTTCAAATGCGTCAGGATTACCGCGATTCTTAAGGAATTTAAGGCCAATCTCAGGAAATAGAGCATAAGTAAGCACGTCGTCTACTTCTCTTTCTCCAGATTCTAAAGCGATACCCTCTGCTTTAGCTTTCTTTCTTAATTCCTCGGTAAGACGTTCCATTTCTGGCTCAAGTAAATCAGCCGGTCGACATGTGATGGCTTCTTTACCTTCCAGAACTTTCTGTTGAACTTCTTTATTCATTGGCGATGGGGTTGAACCGTATTCACCTTTAAGAATTCCGGCAGTTTCTTTGGTGATGCTTTTATAGCGCTCACCAGTTAAAACATTAATCACTGCTTGAGTACCAACAATTTGGGAGGTTGGGGTGACTAAGGCGATATTGCCAAGATCTTGTCTGACTTTGGGTATCTCTTCTAAAACTTCTCCCAACCGCTCAGTAGCTTGCTGGTCACGAAGTTGGCTTTCCATATTAGTTAACATTCCACCAGGAACCTGGGCTAAAAGAATCCGTGCATCAACGCCTTTTAAGGCGCCTTCAAATTTAGCGTATTTCTTACGCACTACCCTGAAGTACTCAGCAATCTCTGCCAAGAGTTTTAAGTCAAGGCCAGGATCACCCGGTATGCCTTCATAAATAGCGTTCAATGTTTCTGTTGGAGAATGCCCGTAAGTCATACTCATCGATGATATAGCCGTATCCACATTATCAATGTCAGCTTCGATTGCTTTAACCAAAGTCGGAATTGATAAACCGGTGGTAGCATGAGCATGCAATTGAACAGGCAGTCCCACTTCAGCTTTCAAACGTGAAACTAATTCAAAAGCAACATAAGGCTTAAGCAAACCGGCCATATCTTTAATACAGATAGAGTGCGCCCCCATGCTTTTTAAATTCTGAGCCAAGTCTACCCAGGTATCGTTATTGTGAACGGGGCTAACTGTATACGACAAGGTTCCTTGAGCATGCTTACCAACTTCCCTTACTCCTTTGATCGCAGTTTCCATGTTTCGAGGGTCATTCATTGCATCGAAGATACGGAAGACATCAACACCATTGGTCGCTGCGCGCTCACAAAACTTAGTCACAACATCGTCAGCATAATGCCGATATCCTAAGATATTTTGAGCCCGAAAAAGCATTTGATGAGGCGTATTTGGAATGGCTTTTTTTAATTCTCTAATACGGTGCCAAGGATCTTCACCTAAGTAACGAATACAAGAATCGAAAGTCGCACCACCCCAGGTTTCTACAGACCAGAAGCCAACCTGATCAATCTTCTCAGCGATTGGAAGCATATCTTCAAGACGCAAGCGTGTTGCAAAAAGAGATTGGTGGGCATCACGTAAGACAAGCTCTGTTATTCCTACTGGCTTTCTATCTGAAATCATAACTAAACTCTTTACTTATCAATTGGTTAAATTATTTTTTATCTCTTCTATGAGCATGTATGGCTGCCGTTATTACAGCAAATAAAGTTTGATCATCTTGAGGCGATCTTTCTGTTGTAGACCTTTGC
The DNA here is from genome assembly GCA_965662565.1 of Pseudohongiellaceae bacterium. Taxonomy (GTDB): domain Bacteria; phylum Pseudomonadota; class Gammaproteobacteria; order Pseudomonadales; family Pseudohongiellaceae; genus UBA5109. The sequence goes on from CBFIHS010000041.1 coordinate 8,780, forward strand.
TTGGAAGCAGGCTTTGTAGCAAATTCTAGACTGTATTTCTGTACCAGAGCCGACATTATTGTGGTGACAAAAACAAGAATGGTTAAGAACACAAAAACTGTCCCCATTCCCATAAGCATGAGACTAAAGCCTTCGTTCAATAAATTTTCTGTGCTCAAAGCTTTTCCTAGGCAGTCAAAAGTGCGCCAATTGTACCAGAATCCTGCATTTCTTCTAGCCGCATCTTTTACTTGCAGAAGAGTTAGAGGCACGATAGTTTAAAAGCTAAATTTATTTAGCAACGCAGATAAAAAATCAGGAAAAAAATTTGGAACATGAATCTCATCTTTTTACAGAAATGTTAATTTTGTTGAGTGCTTCAACTGCCCTCATTACATTTTTTTATCGAATAAAAATAGCCCCTCTCCTAGCCTTCTTATTAGTTGGCGCTTTATTGGGGCCGACTGGTTTTAGGCTAGTCGAAGAATCGGAACAACTCAGTACAATGGCTGAACTAGGTTTGGCTTTCTTACTTTTTATTCTTGGCCTAGAATTTTCTCTGCCTCGCCTACTTGCTTTGCGGCAAACTGTATTCAAATTGGGAGCATCGCAAGTAATATTCTGTGGTGTAGTGTTTTTTATCGCCTTATCTTGGTGGAGCGGATCAAGCGGCGTACTAAGTTGGCAAGCGGCTTTTATCATCGCTGGAGGAATTGCACTTTCCTCAACCGCCGTTGTATCAAAAGAGCTGAGTACATTAGGACAACTCAATACGCGTCATGGTGAGATAGCCATCGGTATACTGCTGTTTCAAGATTTAGTTGCTGTACTTTTATTAATCGCAGTACCGCTTCTAGCTGGGAATAGCGCCACTCAATCGCTGCAACAAGTCTTCTTAACAATCCTTCAAACTGGAGGTTTATTACTTATTTTCTTTTTGAGTGCCCGTTTTTTACTCCCCAAACTTCTTACCGAAGTTGCTTACCATAAATCTGATGAACTCCTTGTTTTAGCCGCCCTGGTGATTGTTTTGCTATCTGGATTCTTAACAGAATCAATAGGTCTCAGTATGGAGCTAGGAGCCTTTATCGCAGGCATGATGTTGGGTGATACGCGCTTTCGTCATCAGCTTGAAGCGGATATCCGCCCTTTTCGAGACCTTCTTCTTGGCTTGTTCTTTATTACGATTGGGATGAGTGTAGATCTGGATCTATTGGCAGAATACTGGTTTCGTATAATAGTTTTTGGCCTCGGTTTATTAGTTATAAAAACAACCGTCATCAGCCTGACTGCTCGTTTATTAGGAGAGTCACTACGGAACTCATTAACCTCTGGCTTAATCCTTGCTCAAGGAGGCGAATTCCTCTTTGCCCTAATGGCTTTATCGATAAGAAACAATATGGTTTCTCAAGATGTAGCCTCCTTCATGATCTCTGTGACTATAGTCAGCATGATGCTGACTCCTATCATCATTCGATATGGTGCAGAGTGGGTCGATAAATTACTATCAAATTTCGATAAAACAGAAAACAGTGAACAAGCTCCAGTTGAAATTCAGCAACAGGATATTAAAGGCCATGTACTCATTCTAGGCTTCGGCAGAGCTGGTCAAACTGTAGCCCGTTTTTTAAGACCTCTTGGAATCAGTTACCTAGTTTTAGAAACTGATCACATCCGCATTGGTGAGGCCAGCGCTGCTGGTGAACCCGTTTTTTTTGGCGACAGCTCACGCCTTGATATCTTGAAAGCCGCAAATGCTCATAAAGCAAATGTAGTCATCATCAGTTTTGATGACGTTGATTCTGCGAGCAAGATCTTGCAACATTTACGTCACTTGAATCCTTCCACACCAATACTTACTCGAACTAGAGACGATTCAAATTTACAGAAACTTCTTGATATGGGCTCTACCGAAGTAATCCCAGAAACACATGAAGCCAGCCTTACCCTAGTTTCTCATGCTCTATTGATCCTTAACATCCCCAGCCATACGATACATCAGCTTATTGATCAATCGCGACGTGACAGATACAAAATGTTAAAAGGCTTTTATCATGGAGAAAGGATTGGCTTCTTGAAAAAGAACAATCAAGAGTCTCTTGTCGTGCATGCTGTGCGTCTAACAGAAAGTGCTTGGGCTTGTGAGAAGAAAGTAGCAGATCTAGTCTTACCTCTGGAAATCAACATTATCGAAATCCACAGAAATGAACTGATTATTGAAGAACGCGATTTAAGCGATACAGAACTCCAACGCGGAGATGTTGTCATAATAAATGGACATTTAGATGAAATAACAGTTGGTGAAACTTACCTGCTTCGTGGAAAATAAGTATTCAAATTTTTAAACTAGTTAAGGTCAATGAATTGCGTTATTTACAAAAAACTTTTGCCATTATTTTTATTTGCTCTACTGCACTGATTTGCTCATCTTGCACAAGCTCAGTAGGACTTGCTGCAGGAGTTGTTGCTGGTGCAACATACTCAGTTGCTAAAACAATCGTTAAGGCACCTTTCAAAATAGCTGGAGCTTTCGATGAAAATGATAATGACGAAACAAAAGATAGCAATGAAAGCGACTGACTTATTCTTTTTTTAAATTATTAAAAGATAAAAGTGATTTTACAAGGATAGTTATCGTTTAATTAAAACTTAATCCAACAGTAATTCCAATTTCACGCGGCCTAGCTACAACCCCCTGATCCACTCCCCCTAAGAAAGCCGAAAAACCGGCTAACTGATACCACTCATCTGTTAAGTTTGTTCCGAAAATTGAAACATCCCAATTCTTATCAGAAGAAAGATAACTAAGACGAGCATTCAATAAACCATAAGCGTTTTGAAGTTTTTGTAAGCGTATATCGGCGATCGTAAAATGCTCATCGAGCCAACCGTAATCAGCTCTAAAACTTAGATCACCCCCATTTCTTAATGTTGGCCAATCATAAGACATCCCTAGCGAATAAGATCTTTTCGGCGCCAAGGCAAATGCTGAGCCAGTGCTAACAGTTGTAGTTTGCCCAATAGAAGTATATGAAGTGTCGAGTAAGCCCGCAGTAGCATTAAGCGTTAATTGGTCGCTGGCTATCCAAAGTAAATCCACTTCAAAACCTTCTATCTCAGCGCCACCAGCATTTTGAGTGGTAAAAATGCCTGGGGAAACCACCTCAGTTAATTGAATATTGTCCCAGTCACCCGTGAAATAAGAAGCATTTATTCGTAAACGATTGTTGAATATGTCTGAACGAAACCCTAACTCATATTGTGACAATAATTCTGAATCATAAGGAATAAACTGACCATTTATTGCTTGGCCATTAAACCCTCCTCCATTGAAGCCTTCGGAATAAGTAAGATAGCTCATTATATTTTGTGACCAATCATAGGCCAACGAAACTCTAGGTATCGTAGAGCTAAAGTCAGTCTGATTAGCCTGAATTAATACGCCATAATCTACAGTACTTGAAAGCACCTCAATTGGAAGCCTTTGTTCTGCTGATAGGTAATTTGCGTTAGAAAAACTCTCCTTGGAGTTTCGCAAACCAAGGGTTAAATCTAAGCGATCACTGAACTGGTAGCTTCCCTCAATAAAAAGGGCCCTATCACGGCGAACAGTGTTTGTTATTTCATTTCTATAACTTTCTCGGCTGGGAATATCAGCGTATTTCCAGGCAAGTAATCTAAGATCAGTCTCATAGGACGCCCAGTAAAAACCTGCGCTTAGCTTGAGAAGTCTAGTATTAGCTGTAAGTCGAAATTCCTGGCTGTATTCAGAGTTTTCTGAATAGTTAAATTGTTGAAAAAAAGCATAACTTGTTGCATCTAGATCCTGATAATTTCCATAGTCAAATTTTTTCGCACCTGTTATTGAACGAAAGCCAATTGAGTCACTCAATGACCAATGCAAATTTAGGGTGCTCGCCAAAGAATCAAGGGTAAAGCCTGGCCCTGTATATCCAGAGGTATTCTGGTACTGCTCTCTTAGCCCAAAGGCATGACTAGCATCTGTAAATAAAAGATTATTCGCATTATAAGCAATAACGTCCACTTGGGATTCAATCACATCATAAAGAACATTAGCTTGCTGATTTTGATTAATTCGGTTGGATTCAAGTGCTAGATTTGCCTCAAAATTCGCAGAAGGATCCCACAACAATTGTTCTCGAAAAATAATATTTCGAAGATTGCCATGCTTATAACCTGGAACAGATGTATTTACATACCCCCCTCTTTCAAAGCTGGCAAGAGAGGTCTTTGAAAAAAGCGTGTCTGACAAGGGTATGTCTACACTAACAACAAGGTCTTTTCTCTTAAAACTCCCAGATGTGAATTTTATCTGGCTTTGAAAATCCCTTACGGGTTTTTTAGTGACGTACTGAATTGCTCCACTAAGAGCATTTTTGCCAAATAAAGTACCTTGAGGCCCACGCAAAATTTCAACACGCTCTATATCGAGTAAATTAAACAGTGCTCCCTGTGGGGCTTGCTGTGGAACCCCATCGATGTAACGTGAAACACCCGGAACACCGCGAATAGCAAATAAACCACTAGAACCGCCATTGGTAGCGTTCCCCCGTATATTTACATTCGGTAAGAGAACATTCATATCCTCAACGTTCTCGATGGAACTTGACTCAATTCTTGCCGCTTCAAAAGCGACAATGGAGATTGGAACCTCCTGGATATTCTCTTCGCGCATACGAGCAGTAACGATCACTTCTTTTGGAAGAGTATTGCGTCTGCTTGAATCATTATTACTACTAGAGAAACTTTCCTTTGTAGAATCATAATCAATGTCATCTGTCTCTTTAGAGCTTTCTCGTTCAGGATCTGCAAGGTCTGACTGTGTTACTAAAGCATTAAGTTCGTAAATTCTAACTGTATCTTGATTGCTAAACTCATAACTAAAGCCTGTACCCATTAGAAGAGTTTCTAAGGCCTCCGAAATAGTTTTGCTTCCAAACAAATCAGAGGCTTGTGTTGAAAGGGCATTTCCATTTGTATACAAAAACTGGATATTAGTTTGGACAGAAAAACTGACTAAAGCATCGTCTAAATTTTGACTTGGGATAGTAAAGTCAAATTCCAATTCTTGCGAAAAAGCAGAAGAAGAAAAAATGGTAAATAGGAAGGTAATTGCACGAAAAAATGCAGGAAAAAATGCAGAATAGTTCTTTAGGATTATTATTATATTTTTAATATCCAGCATAACGCCAAATGACCATTGCAGAACAACCGTATGATTCTACATTAGTTAACAGAGATTGGCATTAGGGCGGTAGTGTCTGAACTTACATTGATTGCTTTTATGGGGTAACTCAGCTCAACCGCACTAACAAAGCCTTCCCAGTCACCACTATTGAAAACACCATATATTACAGCTTCGTTAGCGACAGCAGAATCAACAAGCTCTATAGTATGATTAGTGTAGCGGTTAATCTCAGCTATAGCATCCTTCAAGGACTGCCCTTCGAAAATAAGCTTCTGCTCTCTCCAAGACAAAGCTTTGGAGAGTTCTAAAGTAGAAATTTCAATAGAAGCTGACTCACTTTTAGGTCTCAGTCTAGTCGAGCTACTGACAAGCGGGCTCACTATAGCCTGCTCTCCTGGCGCTGATAAAATTCTAGAAAGTATTTCTTGCTGATCATTCAAATTAGTTGAAACACGAATTCGGCCTTCAAGCAAAGTAACTCCCAAACTACCTTCTGGATTAATTTTTACATTAAACTTGGTCCCTAAAGCATATACTTCTGTGCCATTAACACTCACAATAAAGGGACGATTGGAGTCAGATTTAACATCAAAAGAGGCTTCGCCTTCAGTTAAGAAGATACGTCTTTCCTGCTCTGAAAAATCAACATTTATTTTAGAGAGCACATTCATATGCGCTACAGAACCATCGGCCAAATTAACGGATGTCATCTCTGCTCTTGCTGTCTGATAGCCGTTGGTAAGCTCATCTGAAGACTGCTTAATAAAAAAAACAAGGCTAATCAACGTAAAACAAACAGCTAGTAAAGCAAAAGAATATGTCGGCTTAACAAGTTTTTGGAAAAAATCCAATGGACTAAAAATTGAACTGGAGTAATACACATTTTCATTTTTTAGCGAAATAGGTTTAGGAATCTGAACTTCATTTAATCGTTCCCATAAGCCAATTAATTGTTCAACTTTTTCAGCTTCAGCAGGGTTTGCATCAGCCCAACTTAAATATTCCTCGAATTGACTAGTAGCAATCTCGCCTGATTGCAACATAACAACCCAGTGATAAACTGGATTCGAAAGCTCTTCTTTATTAGTCTCATAGAATCCAGTTTCGGCAGGCTTGTAATTAAATATATTCATTTACTTATTTTATATCTCGAAATTCTTTATCTTCTCTATCTTCTTTATTTTCTCAATTTTGTTGATTTCTCGATCAAGCACGAAGCCTAATTTTCTTGTTCCAAATACTTTTCAAAATGAAGCATAATTTTTCGTAAGTACTTCTGCACCATTCTTTGAGAGATCCCAAGGCTTTTCGCTATCTCTTGTGTTGACAGCTCCGATACACGCCTTAAATAAAATACTTCTTGATACTTTTTAGGCATTAAACGATAAGCCTTTTTGATATTTCTATTTACTTCTTCATACTCGACCCATTCAACTGGTGATGGTTCATTTGAATAGGCCTCATCTTCATTATCTGTAGTATCTTGAACTACATAAATCTTTTCTCTACGCAGGTAATTCAGCGCTAGGTTCAATGCAATCTTAAATAAGAAAGCACGCGGATATTCAATTTTTTCTTCAGAATCTACTTTGATATAACGCTCAAAAGTATCCTGTGTTAATTCGTAAGCTACAGCTTGAGACTTAACTCGAGCCTCAAGAAACTTCTGCAGACTACTTTCGTACTTTGCGATCTCCTCAAACCTGCTTTCTTGCGTATCTTTTTGTG
>CBFIHS010000042.1:0-286 GCA_965662565.1 Pseudohongiellaceae bacterium
AGCTCCTCTTCACGGCAACTTAGAAGATGTTTTCTTGGTTTTAACCGGCTCAGCTTTAAGAGAATAAAAAGGACTCTTTATGAATACTACTTTAGTTATGGCGAAGATCTTCTTGAAAATTTTTTCTCGCGATCGCCAAGCAATAATTTTTTCACTTATTTTTCCTGTCCTTATGATGTTGGTATTTGGTTTTTTCAATAGTGACGAGGATAGCCCTATTGCAATTGGTGTTGTTGATAACGCCAACTCACAAATGAGTCGAAATTTTCTTTCCAGCATTAATAAC
>CBFIHS010000042.1:296-15459 GCA_965662565.1 Pseudohongiellaceae bacterium
GCTAAGCGTCATCATTCCGCCAGAATTTCGTGGCAATCCAAGTAACGTAGCCTTAACGGTGTTGATTGACACCTCTCAAACTGCCCAAATGAATACCGTCATCCCCTTGCTGGAGCAAGGACTTGTCGATGTGGAACGAGAGTTACGCGGGCTTGACCCTCTTTTTGATCTCAATATTGAAGATATCGAAGCCAGAACTCAATCTTATTTAGACTTCCTTGTCCCCGGTTTGTTAGCGATGACATTGATGCAAATATCAATGGGTGGAAGCGGATTTAATCTGGTTGAATTCCGAAGAAAAGGCATATTAAAACGTCTTTTTGTCACCCCCATGGAACCCAAAAATTTTATTACGGGGCTGGTACTCTCTCGATTGATTATTGTACTCGTGCAAATCTCGCTATTGCTGGGAATAGCCGTTTTCCTCTTAAAAATCACCTTTGTAGGCAACCTATTCAATCTTTATCTTTTTATAATAATGGGCACAACGGGCTTCCTCAGCCTAGGTTTTTGCTTGGGTTCTTTAGCCAAAACTCAACAAGCAATAATGGCAATGAACATGCTAATCACATGGCCACAAATGCTACTGTCAGGTATTTTTTACCCTATTGATGACATGCCAAATATTGTGCAACCCTTGGCGAATGTTTTACCACTTAGCTTTATAGTGAACGGCTTACGCGCTGTGGCTATTGATGGGGCCAGCATTATTACTCTGACCCCCAATATAATTGGTGCACTGGTATGGATCGCGATCGCTTTGGGCTTTGCAATCAAGCTGTTTAATTGGAAAGAAGTCGCCGCTTAATTCAATCATTGGCTAACTAGAAACCTTGATTAAATAGAAACAGGTTGCACAACCGGGAAAACAACAATCTGTCCAATCTGCAAACGTTGGAAGTCTATCTCAGGATTGTATTGACGGAATAACCACATCGGAACTGAGCGCTCACGCGTGAGACTTTCCAGAAAATCTCGACGCTTAATACTGTATTCCTCAGTTTCCTGTATTCGCCAATTACTAAAATACTGCTGTTGTACCTCACGATGAAATTGCCTTCTTTTGTTCTCAAAAGTTTTGCGATCAACCTTTGAGAAAGTCATTTTCAAACGATCTCCAATCATAACCGGGTCGCGAAATTGTAGACCGTTAATATTTCGAAGAACTTGAGTCTTAATTCCAAGCCAGTCTGCGTAGTGACCAAGTGTTTCAATCGCTTGAATTTCAATTGTGCCATCATCAGCCACAGAATAATCTGCAGGATCAGCCGCTAAATCGACCAACAATTCCGCCTCTGATTCTTCCTCACTGATAGCTGACTCTATTGCTGTAAGGCTCGCATCAATTTCCACTTCTAGTGAGACCAACTCTATTTCGTCATCTTCATTATTATTTTCTAGTGAAGCAGAAACTTGGTTTAGAGACTGCCTGTTAGAATCGCTCACAGTAGTTGTAGCCACCTGACTGCTTAGCTGACTATCTGCAGAGCGCAGTCTAAGATTTTGACCTGGAAAAATAAGCAACTGACTATTCAGTGAGTTCAATTCAACAAGGTTATCGACTGAAACACGATATCTTTCCGCAATGGTAGATACAGTATCTCCTCGACGAACCTGATAGAGGCCATTTTCAGGAATGTCTCTGGCGACGTCGTCATTAACCACTAAAGTTGGTATCGCACCATTAGCCTGAGGCAATAATAGTTGCTGACCTACTCGTATAGAATTTCTATTTCGCAACTGATTGATGGCCACCAGCTCAGAGACCGTTGTACGATATCTTTCTGCGATAACAGACAGAGAGTCACCGCGACGTACAATATAGCTAAGATCAGGGATTTGTTCGCTAAAAAGGCTTGTTAACGGCAAGCTATCCAAGCTCGCTAATAAGTTTGAAGCCGGCAGGGAATCCCTTCTAACTTTTATTTTATAACCTTTCGGAACACGTTTCGTGCCCGACCAAACACTAGGCTGCAAAGCGGGATTATCTCTTTTTAAGTCACTTACGCTGACAGCAAGCGTGTTTGATAGATCATTGACAGAGACAAAGGAACTTAATGTCTCTTCATAAAAACCGGGATGACTGTCTACGTTCAGTGGCCCGTAATATTGATCATAATTTCGGTCGACCTCAAGTGCGGCTAGAAACTGCGGATAAAAATTTCGTGAAGCAAAACCGAATCGTGGACCTTTGTATTCTCCAATAATACGACCGATATCATCAGACCCAGTATCTCTAACTGCACGAGCTATTCCATTTGCACCATGGTTGTAGGCTGTTAGCGCCAAAGGCCAGCTGCCAAGCGCATTGTAATTAAACTCTAATAAAGCCATTGCTCCGTAAGTAGCCGTATAGGGATCAAGACGCTCATCTACTATATGATCAACTCGCAAAAAACGTTGCGCTGTGGAACGGACAAATTGCCACATACCAGTAGCCGCAGCACTAGAATAGGCACCCGGATGAAAGGAAGACTCGACGTGAGGCAAAATTGATAACTCTATCGGCATGCCTTTGCTTAGCACGACAGCCTCAATATGTTGTCGATAGGCGCCAGCTCGTTTTAAACCGGCAATGAAACGATCTGACTGCCCTAACTGCCAGCGCACGCTGTCAGCAGCTTTAGCTAAGCGCTCATTCGAGACATTGTCGGGCCATAAGGCTAAGATTTCACTTTGACTGGAACTCAGGCCTTGACGTTTTCCTGAGGACAAGACCCTCAAATCAGCGGCTATTGCCTCTCTTCTAGAATTGATAAGACTTCTGTCACGATTTAGTTTTGTGTACACAACATTAAGATTTTGTGCATCATGAAGAAATCCGCTATTCGTGTCAGCCTGCGTATAAACTTTTATCCAAAAATTAATCGCAGGTCGAATATTTTCAGGAACGGGGAAATCACTTTGCGCAGCACTCACTACAGTACTACTTAATAAAGTAATGCATAACACGATGAAGAGCACTAAAAAGCTTGATTTAAAGCTTAAGTATTTAGGCATAAAAAGTTAGCTAATCCCCCTAGAAACAAGGCACAGAGTAATTCAGTCGATGAAACATTACAAGAAGTTGCTAGCCGGTGATTCACAGCTAACACGTGCAACAAAAACCTAGTGAGTCATCGCATAGATAACGTAATTGAAGCCAAAACGGTAACCGAGTGCCGTCATGGGCTCCGGGTAGATAGGATCATCCGCATGCTCCCAAGAGTCACCCATATCCATATTGAAGTTAACCGCAACCATTAGGCGTCCATTATCATCGTAAATCCCCCGCCAAGCCTGTTGTCCTTGTAACCTTGCTTGAATAGTCCCATCGGTAGCTCGATAGAGATGCCTTTGGCCTGGAATTTGGGTGAGTTGATCAAGTTCATATAAGACATTAAAAACCTCATGCCCACTATTTAGCTCTACAATTGAACGATTCGGAAATATCTTACTCATAGATCTTTGGAAAATAAGCCAATCTGCCTGACCATGAAAGTCATCAACAACTAAAAAACCACCTCTGTATAAATATTCACGCCAGCGTTCTACTTCAGCTTGATTGGGATCCCAGGCACCCCGCCCTACTTGTTGGATAAACAACCAAGGGTAATCAAAAATCTCATCCTCCATGATGGATAAGTGCACGCTGTCTTTAGCAACATCAATGCGAGAAAGCCTTTCCAAACCATCTAGAAAATGAATTTCTGCGGAGGGGTAGTCAATTGCCCACCAACCATTGCCTCGCCTTGAAATAGCAAAATTTCGGCCCCTGGGGCCAAAGCCATTATTAAAAATTACACGTCCCATTTGAAACTCGGCTTGCGGCTGTGTTTGCGGGTTAGACTGAGCGTTTGCAAAACTAGCGGGCAAATATAGGCTTAAGGCGAAAATATAAAGAAGCAGAACTTTCCTGAAATTATTGAATGTCTTCATTTATTTCAATCAACTCAATCACATCAAAAGCAGGCTCTTCATAGGGGTGAGCAGACTTTAAGGCAGTAATTATTGGTTTCAAGAGTTCTTTTTTAAACACCAATTCAACTTTATACTCCTCAACGCTTTCTATTTTATTTATCTGACCTAAATAAGGAGTGCTACCTTCAAGTGGTCTAAATTGACCTTGCCCTCGCGTTTGCCAACAACACGAATCATAATTCCCAATTCTACCTGCGCCGGCCGCAAAGACTGCACTCTTAACTTTTTCAAGATCAGATTCAGGAACATAAAAGCACAGTTTATACATACACTAACTATAACGCTTCACTGTAAAATCAACTATAAGAATAATAAATTTAGGCATAAAAAAAGGCAGCTAAAAGCTGCCTTTTCGAGTAAATACTGGCAATTTAGATCGCTACAATATTCTCTGCTTGTGGTCCTTTTTGACCTTGAGTTACAACAAACTCAACACGCTGACCTTCAGCAAGAGTTTTATAACCTTCACTTGAGATTGCGCTGTAATGAGCAAAAACGTCTGGTCCAGATTCTTGTTCGATAAAACCAAAACCTTTAGATTCGTTAAACCACTTTACAGTACCAGTTACTTTGTTTGACATAATATATCCTGAAAATTTAAAAATAATAAAATAATAATGTTTCTAATGTGTCTGTGATTATTTGTGTAATCGGCATTCATACCAGAAACGGTTGTAGCATGGAAATAAGCTTAATTTAGAAACGACAGGACGATGAAATACTTGATATGCAACGTGAAGTGGTTATAAATATTGAGCTATGCTTTCTAGCTATTTCGAAGACTAGACCCCAACCTAAGCAAAGTCAACCCTTTTAAGCAAGCTTTTGGCGCAAGAATTTAATAAACTCAGTCCAAGGAGCCAACCAAATAACAATACCTAAAGCCAAAATCCCATTAACTATTTTATCATCATTCAAAAAGTCAAAACCTGATGTTCCATCAACCCAAAATTTTGCATACAAGCCTAAAACCACCAAAATAGTGCCAGGTGTTTCATACAAAGCTAATCTAAGCATTCTTTTTTGAAGCCCTTGCCGCTTCGGGTCATCCAGTGCTGACATAAAACTACCGACTTTAATTGAAAGAGTTTTTTCTTAACTTTCTATATCCATACCGGAACTTAGTAATTTCAAAGCTAAACCACAAAACACAATTCCAGCTATGCGATTTAAATTTTTCTGAACAATTGGTGATCGGTTCATCCACTGCCCCAAGTTAGCGGACAGTATTACAATAAGACTAAATATTATTAATGCCACGCAGATAAATATTGCTCCAAAAATAAAGGTTTGGAAAATTACAGCGCCATCCTCTGGTCGAACAAACTGCGGTAAAAAGGCTAAAAAGAAAATTGAGACTTTGGGGTTCGTAATATTCATGATGATGCCTCGACGATATAAAGCGCCTGCCTTTTGCGAAGCCCCAGCCTCACCATTAAGCTTTTCGGGCCCAGCCTTGAATGCTTGCCAGGCCAAATATAGCAGGTATGCACTGCCTGCCACCTTCAATAGCGTAAAAGCCAATACCGAAGTACTAAAAATAACAGCAACCCCTAAGGCTACTGCTGTGGTATGAAAAATAAGGCCCGTACACAGACCAAGAGTAACCAGAATCCCAGATTTTTTACCAAAAAGTGCCGATTGAGTGAGGACAAAAATATTATCTGGCCCCGGTGCCAGACTAAGCAAACTAGCCGCAATCAAAAATGTTAACAGGCTATCTATAGGCATAAGCTTAAGTTTTCTAGATAAATACTGATTCAATTACTCTTTTTCACAAATTGAGACTTCAACTTCATAGCCCCAATTCCTTGAATTTTACAATCTATGTCGTGATCACCATCGACAAGACGAATGTTCTTAACTTTTGTCCCAACCTTAACCACAGAGGAACTTCCTTTAACCTTTAAGTCTTTTATAACCACAACCGTATCACCATCACTCAATTTATTTCCATTAGAGTCCTTGATAAAAGGCCCCTCATCGGCATGTTCTTCCTTAATTCCAGGGATCCATTCATGCCCACATTCAGGACACACCATCAGGTTTCCATCTCGATACACGAAATCGGAACTGCATTTTTCACAACTAGGTTCTGTGTTCATCAAGGTCACTCATAGTAGTTTAAGTCAGACTCAACGCGGGTTAAAGACTTAGCGTTTTTGAGAATAAGGTCATAACTACCACGCCAGTAATTATTAATAACATACCGATTAGGGCCGGCAAATCAGGCAGTTGCTTAAAATAAAAAGCACCAATGCAGGCTACCAAAACCATCCCTAGACCAGACCAGATTGCGTAAGCAATGCCCACAGGAATTGCCTTTAAAACCAAGGACAAACAATAGAATGAAATGCTGTAAGCAGCTATAACCATTAGAACTGGTAATATTTTAGTAAATTCATCTGAAGCTTTAAGCGCACTGGTACCAATGACTTCAGCAAAGATGGCGATACCGAGATAAACGTAAGGCATATATTTCCCTTAAAGAGCAGTAAGTTTTACTTATTAATCATAAAACGTCTATCTATTATTAGATACATCATAAAACTAAGAGTCTTCTCTTCAGTAGACAGTATCTATTTATAGAACCAATTATTTATAGAACCAGTTATTTATAGAACCAGTTTTTTATAGGCCTTATGTAGTTGGGCATAACAAGATAGATAATTAGCCCAACCACAAGCCCAGTAGTAAAAAGCATATCAACATAATAATTTTCTGGCAGCCCGAGTTTGCGCAAGAATGGTAGTAGAAATAAAGGAGTTATTAAAACCAGTGGGTAAATAACAGACCAGGTTACTATGTATTGCTTCCATCTAGCTGGATTTTTTGCACTCTGCTTATCTGATGAAAACCAAAAATCCAGACCGCTACTGATATAAATATCGTCATCTGTCGCAAGCAAAGGGCGAACTTCTTGAACCAATCTATTGCGCTCTTTTGAATTCATCCAGATCTGCAAATTAGCTTCATTATCAAATCGTGTGATGATAGTAAAGGTAACACTGAGGCCATTGATGGGGCGCACAACATGCCAGTCCAAATGGCCCGCTGATGCTCTACAAAGTGGCGCAATTTCATCGAGGCACTTTTCGTAATCGGCATGCTTATCTTTGCGTACTTTATGGGTAATTACAGCGCTTGCGCCTTGATATTTTGAAGAGGAATCAGAAGTGATAGAACCAGAAACTTCAGGCATCTTAATTACCTTTTATTCTATTAAAGAAGCGATAAATCAAACTCTACAATACAATTCATTGCCAACCTATAAGCCAATTCTGTGTTTGTTTTAGTTGCCGCCAATCAATAGGATATGTTTTTTTTGAAAATACAGCTTCGATCAAACAAACGATGACAATTCCATCATCATCAAACTTAAGCTCAGTAACAATAAAATGTTTTTCTTTATTCTTAGGGCTTTTAGCCGTCCATTTACTATGAAGAAGCTTTTTAGGGTTAATTTGGTTCATTCGAATATTATCCTAGCCATACTAAAGGCCGAATAGTAAATAAAAGAAGTACAGCCATCTTTCTAGCCAATACGAGCGGGAAATAGATTTTCTTTTTGTTAAAAAGACCACACAAAAGAGCATAAGCGTTTCCAGTAATCCAAAAGCTAAGTAGACTGATAACAACCAGAAAAAAGAAAAAAACTATCGGCTCCATAGAGTCCCCAAAAAAATCTAGAGTTAAATTTTTCGTAGCTTATTAGTAAATGACAGCATTCATCATACAGACTTATATCCATCTTCTCACTTTTGCTAAATAGTCTTCATATTTAAGACCAAAGAGTTTTTTTAGCGCTCTTTCTTCGGGAATAATTTGAAAACGATTGAGATAAAGAATAAACAGGAACACAAGCAAAAAGCCCCAAACTGTAGCCAAAAACACGGACCATGCCACTAAGATTAAAGCCAAACCAATATACATAGGATTACGGGATATGCTAAAAATACCCTCACTTACTAAAATTGAGGCGGTTTCAGGATGGAGTGGGTTAACAGTTGTCTCCACTTTCCTAAAAGTTCTTATCGCACTAATACTAATAGAAACACTTAGAAGCAATAATAAAAGGCTGACTATAATTCGAATTTGAAAAGACCACGTTATCGTATTAGAGAAAAGAGAAATAACCCAAATCAAAACGGCAAATACAATCATCAAAATTGGTGGTGGTATTTTTTTTTCTAATGCTCCCATAATACGCCCCTTATTAGTTATCTTTTAAAATTTCTCTTTTAGCTAGAACGTTTGTTTCAGTGAATGAAATGGTTTTGTTTCGAGAACAAGCAATTTTTACTTGCTGATTAATCATATTAACCATTGAAAATAACTCTCAGCTTTTCACCGTTGAACTCTATGATATCCCCAGAAACAATTTTCTTTCTTCTTTGTGTCTCAATTGCCCCATTCAAAATAACTAAGCCATCATCTATAACAGACTTAGCTTCTCCTCCACTAGCAACAAGACCTTCAAATTTTAAAATCTTATAGAGTTCTACAGGTTGCTTTACTATTTCAACGTCTCTCATTGGCATCAATTCTACTTATGTATTTATCTCTAAACTTGTAAAGCTAAACATACTGCCCAGCAGCATGACCTGAAGACCAAGCCCATTGGAAATTATAGCCCCCTAAATGGCCACTAACATCAAGCACTTCACCTATGAAATACAAACCTGGCTGCTGCTTTGCTTCCATTGTTCTTGAACTTATATCATCAGTATCAACTCCGCCCAAAGTTACCTCAGCTGTACGATATCCTTCAGTAGCTGAAGGTTTCAACTGCCAATTATTCAAATTCTCGCCGATAAGCTTCAACTTTTGATCACTAAACTCAGCTAAAGGCTTTGTTGATAATTCAGGCCACCAGAGTGCTTGTAATTCTTCTACTAAAGCCTTTCCTAATTTCTCCTGCAAAACAGCTTTCAGTAAACTCTTTGCCTTAGAACGCTTAAATTCACAAAGCCATTCTGCAGCTATTATAGATGGCAAAAGATTAATATGAATGACGTCGCCTGGAAACCAATAACTTGATATCTGCAATATCGCCGGCCCACTTATACCGCGATGAGTGAATAATAAACTTTCACTAAAAGATTGCCCATTACAGGAGATCTCTGTATCTACTGATAAACCCGATAATCGTTCACAAATAGATTTAAACCCATCACTGAACATAAAAGGCACCAAACCTGCTCGTCTTTGCCTTAGCTTTAAACCAAACTGACCAGCAATATCATAGCCCATTCCACTGCCTCCCAAAGTCGGGATAGATAGAGCCCCAGTAGCAACCACTAGCGACTCACACTGAATAGTATTAACAGTTTTAGACTGAGTTTTAGTTTGTGAATAGGAAACCAGGAAAGACTGCGAAGTTTTTTCTTCAGACCTTTCATCGGCTGAAACCTTTTTAATGTCGCACTCAACTAGAATAGAAACTCCAGAGCTAAGACATTCACTTTCTAACATTGCCAGAATCTGTTTAGCAGAGTCTTTACAGAATAACTGTTGATGCTTTCGCTCCTCATATTCAATACCGTGTTTTTCAACTAGCTTAATAAAGTCCCATTGGGTATAGCGTTTAAGGGCAGAAATACAGAAGTGAGGATTTTCGGATAAGAAGTTTTCGGGTTCAATGCTGTAGTTAGTAAAATTGCAACGTCCACCACCAGACATTAATATTTTCTTACCAATTTTATTTGATTTTTCGAGCACTAAAACTTTGCGCCCTCGTTTTGCCGCAGTCAATGCACACATCAAACCTGCGGCACCCGCTCCTAGTACAAGCACATCAAAACTATTATTACTTGAAGAAATATTGATCAAAAAATATACCCATCGATAATTTTCAGAATCGCTTCCTGAAAGAAAAGTTATGCTTTTATTTTTGCCGTTACTTGCACTTCGACTTTTATTTCATCATTCAAAAGGCGAGCTTCAAACACTGTTGCTGCTGGACGTACGTCGCCTAGCCACTTACCTAATATAGGCCAGCAAGTTTCGAAGTCATCTCTATTGGAAAGGATGTAAGTTACTCGAACTATCGCATCAATAGCACTTCCTGCTTCAATCAAAGCCTTTTCAATATTATAAAAACACTGATCTACTTGTGCAGAGACATCACCACTAATTGACATGTCGCTATAGTCATAACCTGTAGTACCAGAGACAAAAACAAATTCACCTTCTACTACTGCACGTGAATAACCAATTTTAGATTCGAACTCTGAACCATTAGAAATTAATTTTCTGGACAAGTTTCCACTCCTTAACAAGCGCATTTAAATTACTTATAAGATTAAGCTTCTAGTTAGGCTAAGCAAGTTAGAAACTTAAGAAAAAGCTTTGGTGATTTGCAAACAACAGTCGATTTAAGCTAACCAATGTCGAGCATTTCTGAAGAGCCTCATACTCGGAGCATCTTCTTGCCAATCATCTGGTCGCCACGAGTTCGTCACAGCCCTAAACACCCTTTCTGGATGCGGCATCATTATCGTAAATCGTCCGTCTTCATTGCACAGACCTGCAATTCCATTTGGAGAGCCATTTGGATTCGCCGGATAGCTTTGAGTAACTTGACCAAAATTATCGACATATTGCGCAGCCAGAGTGCCATTAGAAAGAGCCGCTTGCTCTGCTTGTGTTGTCTTAAATTCAGCACGCCCTTCTCCATGAGCAATCGCTATAGGAAATATCGAACCGGCCATGCCTTGGGTAAAAACAGATGGGCTTTCTTGAATTTTTACTAAGGCTGTTCTGCCTTCAAACTGTTCTGAAACATTGCGTACAAAATGAGGCCAGTGTGATGTTCCTGGAATCAACTCATGCAGATTTGACATCATCTGACAGCCATTACACACACCCAGTGCTAAGGTGCTTTCTCTTAAAAAGAAAGCTTCAAATTCTTTTCTAGCTTGATCATTAAACAGGATTGATTTTGCCCAACCTTCGCCTGCCCCGAGCACATCACCGTAAGAGAAGCCTCCACATGCTACTAAGGCATTAAAGTCTTTAAGACTGACTTCGCCCGATATAATGTCACTCATGTGTACATCAATACTTTCAAAACCCGCCCGATCAAAAGCCGCCGCCATTTCTAACTGCCCGTTTACCCCCTGCTCTCTGAGCACAGCAATACGCGGTTTTACTTGATTATTGATGTAAGGAGCAACGATATTTTCGTTGATATCAAAAGTAAGTTGTGTTGAAAAGCCAGGATCTTTTTCATCAAGTAAGCGATCGTATTCTTGTTGAGCACACTCTGCATTATCTCGTAAAGCTTGAATTTCATGAGAAGTTTTTGCCCATAGACGCTGATAATGAGATCGACTTGCGGTCAAGACTGCTTCAGCTTCGTAGAAGAAATTAATCTCATCATTTGCAAGAGGCTCACCCAGATCAAAACAGATATCGCCTAAACCATAATCCTCGGCAAGCTCATTAATTTGATCGAGATGCTGACTCGCAACCTGAATCACGGCGCCAAGCTCCTCTGAAAAAAGGCTGTCCAATAAGTTTTCCTTATTACTGATATTGGCAAGATGAACAGAAAGCCCGCAATGACCAGCGAAAGCCATCTCCATTAATGTGATAAACAAACCACCATCAGATCGATCATGATAAGCCAGTAGTAAATCCTGCTGCATCGCATCCTGAATAAAATCAAAAAACGCTTTTAAATCGGAGGCACTATGTACATCAGGTACTTTTCTGCCCAGCTGGCTATAGACTTGTGCTAATGCCGAAGCACCTAAGCGATTAGAACCCAAGCCAAGATCTAGCAATAACAAGCGTGTATCCCCTTTATCAGTCCGTAACTGAGGAGTCAGTGTTTTGCGAACATCTTGAACTGGCGCAAAAGCTGAAATAACCAAAGACAATGGCGCAGTAACACTCTTGTCTGTATGGGTTTCTTGATCCTGCCAAACCGTACGCATCGACATTGAATCTTTGCCTACAGGAATAGCAATTCCGAGCTCTGGGCATAGTTCCATACCGACAGCTTTAACAGTTTCATAGAGTTTGACATCCTCACCAGGGAAACCAGCAGCGGCCATCCAGTTTGCCGATAATTTGATGTCACCAAGCTTATCAATACGAGAACAGGCAATATTCGTTATCGCTTCTGCGACCGCCATGCGCCCAGAAGCTGGAGCATTTATTAAAGCGCTTGGTGTTCTTTCACCCATGGCCATGGCCTCGCCATAATTCGAATCAAAGGATTGCGTCGTCACCGCTGCATCGGCAACTGGCACCTGCCAAGGCCCGACCATTTGTTCACGTGCGACCATGCCCGTAATAGAACGATCGCCAATGGTGATCAAAAAGCTTTTGCTCCCTACCGAAGGCAATTGCAAAACCCGTTCTGCCGCCTCTTCCAATTCAATATCGGTTTTATCGAAAGCCAGAAGTTTGGGCTCTAGACTCTGCACATCTCTGTGCATCTTGGGAGGCTTACCAAACAGAACTGACATAGGCAGATCTATCGGTTGATTTGAAAAATAAGTGTCTTCCAATGACAAATGCATTTCTTGTGTGGCTTCACCAACCACAGCGAATGGGCAACGCTCGCGTTTGCAAATCGCTTCAAAGCGACTTAAGTCAGCTTCAGCAACAGCCATGACATAACGCTCTTGGGCTTCGTTACACCAGATTTCCATTGGTGAGAGCTGTTCTTCAGCATTTGGAATATTGCGTAAGGTAAAGGCGCCGCCTCGGTCTCCATCTTTAACCAGTTCTGGTAAAGCATTAGATAAGCCGCCGGCACCAACATCATGGATAAAAGCAATGGGATTCTTATCGTCTTGCGCCCAACATTGATCGATGACTTCCTGACATCTACGTTCCATTTCAGCGTTCTCACGTTGCACAGAAGCGAAGTCTAAATCTTCAGAACTTGTTCCAGCGGCCATCGACGAGGCGGCACCACCACCAAGCCCAATCAGCATAGCTGGGCCACCTAAAACAATTAATTTAGCGCCAACTGGGATATCCTTTTTCTGAACATGTTGATCACGTATATTCCCCAATCCACCCGCCAGCATTATGGGCTTATGATAGCCCCTAATATCCAACTGACCATCAGCCAGTACCGACTCTGGCATAGCTTGCTCAAAGGTGCGGAAATAGCCACATAAGTTAGGACGTCCATATTCATTATTAAAAGCCGCACCACCTAAAGGACCTTCAATCATGATATCCAGAGCCGAAGCAATATGGCCTGGCTTGCCATTATCAATCTCCCAAGGCTGGATCAATCCAGGAATCTTGAGGTTAGAAACTGAAAAACCCGTCAAGCCTGCTTTGGGTTTTGAACCAATCCCTGTTGCCCCTTCATCACGGATCTCCCCGCCTGAACCTGTGGAAGCGCCAGGAAAAGGTGCAATCGCTGTAGGGTGGTTATGGGTTTCTACTTTAGTGAGAATATGAATAGGTTCTTGGTGATACTGATATTGTCGGGATTCAGGATCTGGGAAAAAACGTCCAGCCTTCATCCCACTGATGACTGAAGCATTATCCTTGTAGGCTGAAAGCACCCCTTCACTATTACAATTGTAAGTATTACGGATCATGGCAAAAAGAGAATGGTCTTGTTCTTCTCCGTCCAAAGTCCAGGAAGCATTAAAAATCTTATGACGGCAGTGTTCAGAATTAGCCTGAGCAAACATCATTAACTCAATATCATTCGGGTTACGGCCCAAGCCAATAAAACTGTCTACTAAATAGTCTATTTCGTCATCAGCTAAGGCCAAACCCAAGCGTAAATTCGCTTCTTCTAAGGATGCTTTACCACCGCCTATTACATCAACACTTTGCATTGGCCGTGGATCCGATGAAGCAAATAAAACCTCTGCCTCATCGAGTTCACGCATAACCGATTGCGTCATACGATCATGTAGATACGGTAAAAGTTGGCTTTCATTAAGCTCAGAGAAGTCATCAGCCACAGCCTCATCCAAATGGAGAGTACAAAGCACCGCTCGCTCCATTCTTAGTACCTTGTTTAAACCGCAATTTAGCGCGATATCCGTGGCTTTAGAGGACCAGGGAGAAATCGTGCCAGGTCTTGGTGTGACTAAATAAGTGAACCCTTCACCGCTATTTTGCTGAGCCGAGAACTTGGGGCCGTACTCAAGTAAACGAGTTAATAAAGCTAATTCATTTTGGTTCAGCTCACTTTCAACATTAACAAAATGAATGAATTGCGTTTCAATCACCTTTATTTGAGGAAGTTCAGTTTGAATATTACTGAGAAGTTTTTGAGTGGTTAATTGAGAGTGGGCTGGTGCACCATGCAAATGTAAAATCACTTCATTTAACCTTTTAGACTTTAAGAACCGCTGTAAGAAAAGACGTGAATGATACTTTAAGCCCTCAGTTTTTTACAGAGCTAATCTGAAGCAAGTGACAAGAAAAAGTATCTTTCTACAGATTAAAGCAGTGTGACATCTTTGGTGAATTGTCGCTTAATTAATTTTTGAAACTCCCCTCCCAATTCACGATAAAAATTCCGCAAAGGAGAAGTATTACGCCAAGCCAATGCGTGAATACGAAAAATTTGTTCATCCTCGATTTCTAAGATATGCAGCTTATCCCGAGCGGCTATTTCTGATCGTATGTACAAAGCAGGCATGAAGGCAATTCCCATTTCCATATAAACCATCTGTCGAATAGCATCCAAACTAGTACCTTCATAATCTCTTAATAAGTCCGCATCAAAACGAGTACAGAGGTCTTCAACTTGCTTATAGAAAAGATGGTGCTCTTCTATGGTCAGCACGGCTTCTCCAGCTAGGCGACTAGCCTTAATAGTTTTGTCTTTTGCGAAAGCATGCTCACTACTGGTTACCAAATAAATAGGTTCGCGAAACAATGGCATTACTGTAATTGAAGGATTATTCAAAGGCAGGGTTGTAAAGATTAAGTCGTAATTACCAGAGCTCAAACCCTGAGCGAGACTAGTGTAAACCTCTTCTCGCACGAAAAGTTTTACGTTTTTGTACTTGGTGTGTATTTGTGGAAGAATCCATGGCAAAGCATAAGGCCCTAAAGACGGAGTCACACCTAAACGAAAAGTCCCTGTTGGGCCTTTTGCTGCGAAGTTAGCCGATTCCACAATAGCACTGGCTGCATTAATAGCGGTTCGAGTTTCCGGCAGCAAATCACGGCCTAAGGGAGTCAAAGAAATTCCGCCTCG
>CBFIHS010000043.1:0-6972 GCA_965662565.1 Pseudohongiellaceae bacterium
CCAGGTGCAGCCTCCACAATAGTGATGTTCTCAGCTTTACCTTTCTCATCAATATCAAAGCGTACGACTACATGACCACTGATGTCTCTGCGAAGTGCAAAGCTAGGATATTCTGGTGCTACATCAAGAACAGGGACAGCATTTTCTGCTTGGGCAAAATTAGCCGTTAGAGCTGATGCGCTTAAGAGCAATATAAGTCCTAATTTTTTCATTTTCTATACTCCTTTTTGGTAACGTTTTTACTTTTAAAAAATATTTAAGATACTTCTGATTGACCTTGTAGATTCAAAAAAATATCATTTGCAAGTATTATGTATATACAAAAAGGCTTTGTCAAGAAAATTTTATATTTATGTCATAAAAATGTAATAAAAGTATGATTTTTTTTTTTAGGCTTGTAATATTACTATCACATAAATTTAAGCTAACTGTCATATAAAGTTAACCTTACTGACATCTTCTCCGATTAGATTGCGCATGTTCATCATTTATTACTCAAATCGGAGATAACAATGTCTTTTAAGAAAGTTCTTGCATTAAATGTGTTTGCTACTGCTTTAGTAGCTTGTGGTGGAGGTGATATCAACATTGCTCCATCGACTACTTCAAATACTACAAGTGGTTCAACTGGTGGTTCAAGTTCGGGCAGTTCAGTTTGTGCGGCTTATACTGTTGACGGTACTACTTTCCAAGGTACTCTTTCTAGCAATAACTGCCAATACGATACAAGTTTCGTTGATATTGATAACCCTTTAACTGTCGATGTGACATTCCAAGATCTTCCTAATGATGGTGTGCACGTATTTGCTGGTAGCCTTGTTGTTGGTGAGAACTTCAATACAGACGCTGATTTAGCCGCTGCAGGTATCACTGAGGGAGGCGATGGGCCAACACTTTCAATTGGTGCAGGTTCTACTTTTGCTTTCCAATCCAGCGATGACTTTATGGTTATTAATCGCGGTTCAAAGATAGTTGCCAACGGTACACCAGCAGCACCTATTACTATCACTTCCCAGACTGATGCAGTGTTTGCAACAGTAGGTCCTGAAGATGTTCAGCAGTGGGGTGGCCTGGTAATTAATGGCTTCGGTGTTACTAATAAATGTGCTTATACTGGTTCTCGCGGTGTTGACCTAGCGCTATCCAGTGAATGTCATGTTGTAGCAGAAGGTCAGGCCTCAGCCGGTGAAACCAATTACGGTGGTGATAATGATGCTGACAGTTCCGGCACAATGCGTTATGTCATTGTTAAGCATACGGGTGCTGAAGTTGCTCCAGGTAATGAGTTAAATGGTATTGCTTTTAATGCAGTTGGCTCCGGTACAACTGTAGAATTTTTGGAAGTTTACAGCGTATATGATGATGGCATCGAATTCTTTGGTGGGGCTGTCGACATTGATAATTATGTCGCTCTTTATGTAAATGACGATTCGATTGATATTGATGAAGGCTATCGCGGTACTATTACTAATGCATTGGTCATTCAGTCAGAAACTGATGGTAACCGTTGTGTAGAGTCTGATGGTATTGGTAGTTACTCTGACGTATCTGCTACAGCCGGTGCTGTTGCTGATTTGATTGCTCGTGGTCTGAATTCAGAAGCGACTATCGTGAATATGACTTGCATAGTATCTGCAAATGAAGTGGGTACGCATGATCCAGGTGCAGGTTTAAGAATTCGTGAAGCGCACATTCCGATTATCAGAAACTCTATTGTTACTACTGCTTATAGTGGTGACGAAAAACTGGGTGATGATGATTTCAACTGGTGCGTACGCATTGATAATGAAGGCGGTCCAGCGGCTCTTGCTGGTGACCTAGAAATTACAAATTCCGTTTTTGCATGTCAGGATCTTATCGATGGAGACCTAGGTGGAGGTTCATCTACATTAGCTTGGTTAGATACTGTTGCGTTTGATAATGCAACCTATCAAAGTGCCGAAGCTGGCGAAGACCCAACAGCAGCTTCTAATCCTGCATTGACCATTCTTGACGGCTTCTATTCATTACTTCCTGCTGATATGACCATAACAGGTGAAACAGTCCCAACACCTGCTAATGGTGAAAATTATATTGGTGCAGTCCTCTCTACTGACGATTGGACAGCTGGTTGGACTTACGGCCTTCATGCTGACAACAGAGCTCAGGCCTTGTGGTTCGAATAATAACAACCCTGACGTAGATAGTAGTGAACAGTTAGGGTGCTCTTATTAATTTAAGGCACCCTTTCACTTTAAATTAAGTCCAAACGCATAAAGGTTTCAGCAATGGCGATGAAGAGAAAATTATTGAGCGTAACGGTATCAGCACTTTTGTTGAATACTCTATTGACGCATCAGTTAATGGCGCAAGAAGTGCAAGCTGCGCCAACAACAATTGAAGAACTGGTAGTGGTGGGTCGGCTTCAGACTTCTGCAGATGAAGTTGCGATGGAGCGAGAGCAAAATGCAGTTGTTGCAGATTTTATTGATACAACAGCAATTACTCGTATTGGTGATTCCAATGTTGCAACGGCATTACGACGTGTTCCTGGTGTCACCCTTATTGATGATAAATATGTGTTTGTGCGTGGTCTGGGTGAACGTTATTCGACCTCTTTGCTAAATGGTGCACAAATACCTTCTCCGGATTTGACAAGAAATGTTATCCCCTTAGATATATTTCCAACTCAAATTGTTAGGTCTATTGCTGTACAAAAAGGTTATACTGCTGACATGCCAGCTTCATTTAGCGGTGGCTTAATTGATATCAGGACTCAGAGCATTCCCGATGGTTTAACGTATTCCTTTAATGTTGGCTCAACCTACAATACTGAGTCTTCTGGTGGTGGAGCACTTGGTTATAACGGTGGTGATGATGACTGGCTTGGAACCGATGATGGTTCTAGAGGCTTGTCTCCGGATTTGGTAAATGCACTTAATTTTTACAATGGTTCACTTGATCCGTCGAATTTACTTTCAGTGATTAACTCAAATGAACCTGCCTCTGCCTTTACGCCTTTTTCAGGTGCTTTAGCAGCAAACCGTGATCTTGCTTTACTAATAAACCGTAATGTTGATGTAACGGAAGGTTCTCATGACCCTAATCTGAATTTAGATGCCAATATCGGTAATAATTTTTTCTTCGATAACGGTTTGGAATTAGGCTTCATGGTAGCTGGAGCTTACGGAACACAAACGTTAAGCAGGGAACGAGTCGATAGGTCGGTTGGACAACCCTTTAATGAATTTAGCGAAACGACCGAAACTACTCAAAATGTCAATTTGACGGGCAATGTTAACTTTGGTTTGTCTTGGCTTGATGAGCACTCAATTGAGACGACTTCATTGTTATTAAGAAATACAGACGATGATGCCTTTATTCGTAACTTTTATACTTCTAGCAGGGATTTTGATAATGGAGCTGGGTTTCGAAACTATGGTACTCGCTATGAAGAGCGTGAACTGAAAGTAAATCAGATTCGCGGTTCCCATCGCTTAGGTGAATCAACACGGGATTTAACAGGCTTTCAAGGAATGAGGTGGTTGTCTGACCTTACGGTTGATTGGTATTTCTCAGATTCAACTGCAGAAACGGCTATTCCTAATGAGTCTAAACTGACTTACCAGACGTCTGTTGATAGCGCAGGTAACGTTCTATCTCAAAGTTTACGCCCAGGTACTAACACAGCTAATTTTCGTTTTACTAGCTTGGATGATCAGGTCGAGAGCTCAGGCATTAGCGCCTTGTTACCAGTGTATCTGGACAATGCGGTCTTAGAGCTTAGTGGTGGTTATGAATATACGCGTAAGGTAAGAAATTACCGTCAGCTTGAGTTTGCTATGGGTACACCAGACTCAACTGTTGCGGCTAACTTCTCAGGTTTGCCTTCCACAATACTATCAGATAGCAATATCCAGAATAGTGCGAATGGTTTCATATTTGATGTGGTAGGCAGTAACGGAGAGAGCTATTTGGCGGCGATTGATAATAGCGCTGCGTTTGGTCAAATTGATTATACCTTGGACGAAACATGGCGAATTACCGCAGGTTTACGCTGGGAAGATTATAAGCAGCTTGGTATCCCATGGGATCCGCTCGAATATAATGGTTGTCAAATTTCTTGTGATGCCACGGAATTACAAGATTCATTGTTCGCTGATGATGATTACTACCCCACATTATCGTTCACTTACATGCGTCCTTATTTTTGGGCTGAAACTTTCCAGTTTCGTCTAGGCTATAGTGAGACCCTGGTTCGTCCAGATTTACGAGAAATTACTCCTTCAAGTTATTTCGATCCGATAACGGGAGCTATTGTGAGTGGTAATTCCAATGTCACTCCAGCGACTGTTAAAAACTATGATGCCAGAGCAGAATGGTTCTTTGATAATGGTGATAACTTCACGGTTTCACTTTTCTATAAAGACATGAATGCTCCGATTGATTTCTTTGAAGCAGCGGCTTTTGAGGAAGCTGTCGCCACGGAGATTCAAAATGCCGATAGCGCTGAAATTACAGGTCTTGAAGTAGAATTTCTTAAGGATCTATATGGTATCTCAGAGAAGTTAGATGGTTTCTTCCTTCAGGGTAACCTAACCTTGTTGGATTCGGAATTGACTGCTGGTCCAAACGCTGATGCTCCAACTAACCCAGTTCGGGAATTAGCCGGAGCCTCGGATGCTTTAAACTTAATGTTAGGCTGGGACTCAAATTCTGGTGTGCATTCAGCGAGTCTAATTTATAATGTTAATGGCGAACGCTTGTTCTTTGCAGGCCGTAACGGAGCTCCTGATGCTTTCGAACAACCTTTTCATTCACTTGATTTAAGCTACTTCTTCTTTCCAACTGATAATTGGACAATAAGGGTTAGAGCGCAAAACCTGTTAAATGAAGAGCTGAGTGTTGAAAGACTGGGTATTGAAACATTTAACCAGAAGCCTGGATCAACTCTTAGGTTAGACTTAAGATGGCGCTACTAAGTCTAGACTTTATAGCCTACTAACAGAGACCCCGCTTTTGCGGGGTCTTTTATTTAATAGGGTCTCTTAATTTAGCTGTTTGTCTACTTGTTGATGTTTCGATAATTAGCAGTAAACTGGTCTACTTCAGTTTCTTTTAAAGTGGTTTATTCAATCTGTGATTTCTACTAATACAAATGCACTGGCCTTACTGCCTTACGAGTTTGCTAGAACTCATCGGGTATTGATTCGCCCCGAATCGGCTCAACTTGTGCATACATCAAGTCTTGAGAATTGGGTTATTCATGAGATAGCTCGAACCAATACCGTTGACCTATCCATGCTTAAAATCAGTGATTCAGAGTTTGATCACTTATTGAGTCAGCAGTATCAGAATCAACAAAGCTCATCTGAAGATGTAATGGCCGGCATAAAAGACTTTGTCGATTTAGAAGAAGCTGCTGCAGCAATTGAAGAATCCGCAGATCTGTTGGACTCAGAGAATGATGCGCCAATTATTCGCTTATTGAATTCAGTGCTTGCTGAAGCATTAAAGGAACAAGCTTCAGATATACATATAGAGCCTTATGAAAAAGAAGCTATCATCAGGTTTCGACTCGATGGTGTTTTGCGAACAGTGCTCACGCCCTCGGTCAAAATAGCGCCTTTGTTGATTTCACGAATAAAAGTCATGTCGCGTCTGGATATAGCTGAAAAACGTTTGCCACAAGATGGCAGAATGTCAGTCAAGCTCGGTGGTCGCAGTATTGATTTGCGTATTTCGACGATACCTTCCAGTTATGGTGAAAGGATTGTGATGCGCTTGCTGGATAACGATGCTGGCAAAATGCAGACTGATGACCTAGGAATGCCTGCGGATACTAAAGCGCGTCTAGAGCAGCTCATACAAAGGCCTCACGGCATTATTCTGGTTACGGGTCCAACAGGCTCGGGTAAAACCACTACCTTGTACGCAGCTTTGCAGCAGATGAACCGGCTAGAAAGAAATATTATGACTGTGGAAGATCCGGTTGAGTATGATTTGCCAGGGATTAGCCAGACTCAAATTAATCTGCGAGCTGGAATGACTTTCGCAAAAGGCTTGAGAGCAATTTTACGGCAAGATCCAGATGTGATTTTAATCGGTGAGATACGCGATGGTGAAACTGCTGAAATTGCCACCCAAGCAAGTTTGACCGGTCATCTAGTGCTTTCCACTTTGCATACCAATACTGCAATAGGAGCTATCACGCGTTTACAAGATATCGGAGTCGACAGCTTCTTGCTGGCCTCTACTATCAGAGGGATTGTGGCGCAACGTTTACTTCGTAAGCTTTGTGAGCAATGTCGTGAAGAAGTAGCAAGCGATCAATATCAAAGTGGACTGTTGGGTATAAAAGAAGGTGAGCCAATACATCAGGCAGTGGGTTGTAAACATTGCAACAATACGGGCTTCCAAGGCCGACAAGCCTTGTTTGAATTAGTCGCAATAGATGCTGAGTTGCAAAGCTTAATCCATGAAGATGCCGGAGAGATAGCAATGGAGGAGGCCGTTCGTCGTAAAACTCCAAGTATTCGAGAAGCTGGGTTTGAGCAAGTTCGGCTTGGCAACACCACCATTGAAGAAGTTTTACGAGTGACTTCGCTTTAGGGTTCCTTATGCCGGCTTTTGATTATTCTGCATATAACAGTCTTGGAAAACAGGTCGCTGGGATCATAGAAGCTGATTCTGACCGACAAGCTAGACGCTTGTTAAAAGAAAAAAGGTTGCTGCCTTTAGCGATCAATGAAATTAAAAAAGATAAAAAAAACTTAAGTAAAAATATCCAAAAGTCTGGTAACCGAATTAGTGCTTTTGATTTATCCCTTATATTAAGACAACTGGCTATTTTGATTCAGTCGGGTTTGCCTGTAGAAGAAGCCATGAAGATGACAATCGAGCAGGCTGAATCTGCTAAGCAGGCACGAATTGTTCAAAGCCTTCGAAGTGAGATTATAGAGGGCAGAAGTTTTTCTGATGCTTTGCGTCGAT
>CBFIHS010000043.1:6982-15228 GCA_965662565.1 Pseudohongiellaceae bacterium
GTCGATGTCCTTATAAGATTCCTGAAAGTGTTATTGCAGGGGTTGGAGTAGGTGAAGAGACTGGCCACTTGCATGACATACTTTTACAGATGGCCGATGAGTTAGAAAGCAATGCGGAGAATAAAAAAACAGTTACTCGGGCGATGATTTACCCAATTACTCTAATAGTTACCTCCATTATTGTTGTCACTATTATGATGTTATGGGTTGTACCTAAAATCACGGTTATTTTTGCTGCGTCAAATAGAGAATTACCTTTTATTACCAAGATAGTGATTGGGTTTAGTAATTTTATGCAAAACTTTGGTCTGTACTTGTTGATACTTGTAGTTCTTGTTTTTTTTGCGGCTCAACAAGCTTTAAGAAACCCAGTCATAAAAGAGCGCTGGCACGCTTTTTTATTGAGTCTCCCAGGGCTAGGCTCATGGATTAGGATGTCAAACATTGCTGATTGGGCTCGTAGTTTAGGAATACTTTTGAATAGTGGGGTCCCAGCTCTCTCAGCTTTAAAAATTTCTTCCAGTACTGTCAGTAATTTATTTTTACGACATAAAATGGAGAGAGTGACTGAGAGTATGCGGCAGGGCAGCAGTTTACAGAAAGCCTTAATTCAACAAGATCTTGGGAGTGGTTTTCTCAACCATATGGTGGGCAGCGGTGAGGCTTCTAGCCAGTTAGATCAAATGTTGTTGAGAGTCTCGGATTATTATTCCCTGCGCTTAAAGAATGCCGTCGAAATATTTTTAAAAGTATTTAACCCCATTTTGATCGTGGTGATGGGAATAATCATTCTGTCTATCGTGGCTGCAGTCATGCTGCCAATTATGGACATGAATAATATGATTTAGTTGGAGAAAATATGAACTATAACAAGCATAAACAAAGGGGCTTTACTTTAATTGAGATTATGGTGGTGGTTGCTGTCATCGCTTTATTGGGTGCAATGATAGGGCCTACTCTTTTTAGAAAGGTTCAACAAGCCGAGGAAACTCGTGTGGCTCAAGATATTCGTGCTATCGAGTCTGCCTTGAAGTTCTATCGCTTAGATAATTATCGCTATCCTAATCAGAATGAAGGACTCAATGCTTTAATTGAAGCACCGGCTGGTAGTGCAGAACGTTGGAATGGCCCCTACCTCGACTCAATGCCTATGGATCCTTGGGGGAAAGGCTATCTTTATGGGTACCCCAGTACGCATGGGAAAGATTTTGATGTTTTCAGTTTCGGCGCTGATGGTCAGGAAGGTGGGCAAGATGGCGATCAAGATTGGGGAAACTGGAATATTCAGTAACTGTCGTGAAGCCTAAAATTAAACAAACAGGGTTTACCTTAATAGAAGTTGTCGTAGTGGTTTTCATTTTAGCCATTATGGCAGGGCTAAGTTTTTTTGCTATTAATCAAGCTGGTGATCGAAGGTACTCCAATCAAGCACAAGACTTTTTGGCATGGCTGCAACAATTATCTGATATGGCTATGCTAGAAGGAACGGCTTATGGGATTTCACAAAGCACAGATAGCTTTGAGGCAGTGGTTTTCTTCAACAACAATTGGTATGGGGTTAGTTCTCCAGAGTCATTCCGTTTCAAAGATGAGGCGGCCTTAGGTTTAATTGAGAACTCAAGTAATGAAATAAGGCTACTCTCACAAGGTAAAAACAATGCTCAGATATTACCCGAAATTGTTATGTTACCAGACGGATATATGGAGCCAGCATTTAATTTAAGCCTACGATTTGAAGATTTTTCACCAACTTTTCAATATCAACAAGATACTAGTGGTCTGTCGATGTTGATAAACAGAGATCTTTAATGGTGAGGCACTTTAGAAAAAAAGGTTTTACCTTAATTGAAGTCGTGGTTGCTTTAACAATTCTGGCTTGGGTTCTAGGCAGTGCTTTATTTTTGGTTTCACAATATGCGGATGAGCGTTTAATGATGAGGGAACGCTTTTATTCCAACCAAGTTGCATGGAATCAGCTTATGAACAATTTTCAAAGAACCAGAGGTTGGGCGCCAATTAATCAAAGTGGCCGAGCAGAAAATGAGGGTGTTGAAAGTCAAGCTGGGCAAGATTGGTATTGGCAAACGGATATTGCTCCAGCTATGGGAAAAGACCTTTTTCGTTATCAAGTTAGAGCAAGTTCAGATATCGGCGCTGCAGGAAGTCCGACTATAAGCAGTGCTTTAAGTATGTATTTATTAATACCGCAGAGCGAGGAGCAATAATGTTTCCACGCATGCGAGGTTTTACTTTGCTCGAGACTGTGGTCTCAATTTTATTACTGGCTATCATGTCGGTAATGGCTTATCAGGCTATAGAGGCTGTTCTTAATGCCAATCAACGCAGCCAGGAAGAGCTTGCCGATGAGCAGGATTTACAACTCACTTGGCAAGTTGTTACTAATGATTTATTGCACTTAAGAGCAAGGCAGTATGCTGATGGCTTTGGAGGCTTTGAAGCGGCCTATCAAACTGGCAACAGCGATATATTGCTTAGTTTTACTCGTGGTGGGGGTGCTTTGCTTGGCTCAAATCCAACGGGGCTGAATCGGGTGCAATACAGTCTCGATGATGAAGGCAATTTATCTAGAACGGTATGGCCTGTGTTTGTTTCAAAGAGAAGTTCTGATGGGCAAGAAAGAGTTTTGCTAGAAAACGTGAAAAATATAAGTCTCACTCATTTAACAGAATTAAGTGAGCACACTATTGATTGGCCGCCCCTCAATGTTGAATTTGAGGAAAATTTATTGAGTTTGCCACTGATGGTTGAAGTGAGTATTGAAATGGATGATGGCACTGTCAGTAAGCGCATAATTCCTGGAGTAGAAAATAATGGCTAAGCAAGCTCCAGCTTCAATTCCTATTACTAGCTCTATTCAACAAAAAGGGGTCGCCTTACTCGCTGCCATAATTTTTATGCTGGCCATTGTCTTAACTCTGGGCAATATTTTTTATTCCCACCAAGTAGACGTGCTCAGATTAACCAAAAGCTTACACAGTGATCAGGCTTTATTATTAGGCTTGAGTGCTGAGAATTGGGCTCGACAACTGTTGTCCACTGAGCAAGACGATAGAGAAATAGATAGTTTAGAAGAAAATTGGGCGATAGCTGTACCGGTAATGCCGGTAGAAGGAGGGTTTCTGAGAGGGTGTTTGAAAGATTTGCAGGCTAGAGTAAATTTAAACACTTTTGCAGAATATAATAGCGCCAATTTGGCCGCTGAAATGGAAAATGAAGGCAATGGCTATGTAAAGCTTTGGCTAGGTTTACTCAGACAGAATGAGTTGCCGTACAATGAAGCTTCGGTTGCTACTATCATTGACTGGGTGGATAGCGATAATGAGGAAGTCAGTGAGTTTGGCGCTGAGCAAGACAGTTATGATTTCAATCGTGAGCAGGTAATGGTAGCGAATTCTTTGGTCACGGATATTGAAGAGTTGGCAGTAATGAGAGCTTATGGGCCAATGACTTTGAGCTTGCTGGAGCCGTGGCTAACAGCATTGCCAAAGGCAACTACTATCAATATCAATACAGCACCTGAAATGATATTGCAGGCAATGGGTGGGGAGAATCCACAAGTTTTCAAAGATTATGTCTTAAGACAACGCCCATTTTATAGCTTGGATGAGTTTTATGATGGCTTGAGTACGGCATTAAACATTGATTTGGCAGAAGTTAAATCTTTATGGTCCGAGGATTTTGTTGGAATTAAAAGCGACTATTTTTTACTCCAGCTTGAAATTAATTTAGGGGAGTCGCGCTTAAGAATTGATAGTTTGTTAGGGCGCTTTAATAGGAATGAACCAGTTGTGGTTGCGAGAAAAATTAAAACCGTTCCAGCAATTATCGCTAGATTAAATACTGCCGAAAATAGTTTAGCTGATGAGCAAGATCCTTTGCAGGCAGGCTTTTGTGAGCAGGCGCAAGCAAGTTAATGAATATGCATATTGATGATATCTCTACAAATTCTAGAGTAGTAAACAACTCTAAAGATCTCTTGGTTTGGGTGCCATCATCCGATGTTGTGGTGCATGCTGTTCCTATACCTAAAGCGCCTAAACGAAAATGGTTAGATTTAATTCCCTGGATTTTAGAAGATAAACTTTTATCTTCTCCTGAAGAATCGCATTTTGTTATTGCAGCTAAAGAGTCGGATAAGTTGAAAGTTATTGTTGTAGCAAAAAGTCAAATGACTCAATGGATTGAGAAAGTAAATACTGCAGGAATAACAGACTATCAGTTGTTGCCCGATTTTTTAGCTTTGTCTTGGCGGCCCGGCTTGATAAGTGTAGGTAAAAGGCAAGATAAGATTTTGATTCGATTTGGTGAAGTTGAGGGTTTTGCTGCAAGTGCTGATGTGGCTTGGTTTATGCTCGAGCGATTGTTGCAAAACGCAGAGTTCTCAGACAAAGAAGCAAACTTATCTTTGAGTATGCCTGAAGAGGAATTGCCTGAAAAATACCACGGTAAAATTGCTAATCGTTTTGCGGCAATCAATTGGCAGCGTGATGATCTTAACTCTGCAGCAAACTTACTGGTAAATAATTTTGCAAAACCTCTGGAGTTGAGCTTATCGAAAGCATGGTTATCAACTGTAGCATTGCTTTTTGTGACCTTGCTATTAGCCTTTATCAGCTTGAGTATTAATAACAGTAGTTTAAGTTCAGAAATAGAAGGCCTTGAGCAACAAAATCGTTCTGATTTTTATGACTTTTTTCCAGGTTTAACCATACGATCTGGAGATATTAGAACCACGCTTGAAAATTATGTTTCAGATCGTTTCAAACAGCGTGAGAGTTTGAATAGTGATATTGTTTTAAGCTTAATAACAGCTGATCAAGCATTATCATCATGTTCTTGTGAACTGCAAAAAATAACATGGAGTAATAATAGCTTGGAGTTAAGCCTTCCTTTATCGGCTAGGGAAAAAGCTGAGCAAATGAATTTCGAAGGCTATAGCAAGCAAGTTAGACCATCAGTAGATGGATTTTTTACTTTGTCTCTGCGAAAGGAGTCAATGTGATGACTGAAAAACTTGTTAGAGTCTGGGCTGGCTTACAAGCGCGTGAAAAAGTAATTATCTTGTTAGGCTCTGCTTTAGTTTTGGTGACAGCACTTTATTTGGTTTTTTCGACAAACCTAGAACTTCGTAAAAATTTACTGGAGCAAAGAGCCGCTCTAATGCTTGAGCAAGAATGGATGCAAGAGCAAGTGCTTTTAGTCAGAGAACTCAATAATAGTTGCGCTAATATGCAAATACTTCCTCTGGCACCCAAGGAGTTGATTGAGTTGCTTGCCAGTCGTAAACAGTTGCAAATTGAAAGTTTGGCTCTATCGGACCAGTCGCTTTCTTT
Organism: Pseudohongiellaceae bacterium; assembly: GCA_965662565.1. Classification (GTDB taxonomy): domain Bacteria; phylum Pseudomonadota; class Gammaproteobacteria; order Pseudomonadales; family Pseudohongiellaceae; genus UBA5109. Next base: position 12,337 of record CBFIHS010000043.1, read on the forward strand.
GCAGCTAAGTGCTCAGAACGGAAACACACTGTTGAGTTTTATTCATGAAAGCAGCTGTCAGGGTTTTAACTTGATAGAAATGCAAGTTGAGAACTTAGATTCGGATCTAGACTATATGGCAAGTTTGGAGTTTCGATATGAGAGTTAAGAATTTACATCTTGGCTTCAATATTTTCTTGCTGCTGTGCTCGGTTGTTTTAGTTCTTTCAATCTTGTGGAGTTTAATCGTAAGCGAGGATAAGTCTTCTTCTCAGACTGAGCAGTCAGGAATGCAATTAGTCCAAGCGGCTGAACCGCCTAGCCAAAGACTAAATTGGCGCTGGTTTAGTCAGGGCATCACATCAGCTGACATCAGCAATGAAGTAACTGCGGCCGAAGAAGCACTTGCAGAAGCGAGTATAGATGCAGAATTAATAGGTGTGGTAAGGACTGAAGAATTTGCAACGGCAACAATTAAAGTAAATGGGCGAGCAGAAAAAGTGTTTACTATTGGCGATGAATTACAAAATGGTGTTGAGTTGGTCAGTATTGGATCTTCTCGCGTGATACTTGATGAAAGGGGTCGCCGAGTTCAGATATCCATGCGTAAGCCCAACAATATGCCGATACGCTTAAGTAATCCACGCGCTGGTGGCTCAAGTGGTGAAAGTTTTTCTTTAGCAAATATGTTTAATGCAGTGCCCGTGCAACTAGAAAGCTATGGCACAGGCTTTAAACTAGATGGTATTTCAGAAGAGCTGCGTTCTTTGACAGAAATACAAGAAGGTGATGTCGTTGTTCAGGTTGGCGCGAATAGTATTCAAGAGTTAATGAGCAATCCGGCGCAATGGATGAAATACACTACCGAGACAACCTTACCTGTCACTGTCATGCGAGACGGCGAAGAAGCTACGCTCTATGTCAATGCTTTTAGTTTGTCTGCAAGATTATTACCTAATTTAACAACTGAGTTGATGCAATAAATGAAATTATCTTTTATTAAGTATTTTGTGTTTGGGTCTATTTTGACCTTGTCTGCTTATTCTGTAGCACAGGAGCAAGCGAGTATTAATTTTCGTGATGCTGATATTAATACTTTGATAGAAAGTGTTGCCGAAATAACCGGCAGATCTTTTGTGGTTGACCCAAGAGTCCGAGGCAACGTCACGATCATCGCGCCTAATACAATTGATGCTGACATGCTTTATCAGGCTTTTCTTTCAGCCCTTCAAGTGCAAGGTTTTCAAGCTGTAGATGATGGGGCGATTGTTCGAATAGTGCCGTTCAATCAAGCTTTTGGTGTGCTTGTTGGCGGTGATAATGAAATTGAAACACGCCTGATTAAAGTTGAGTATGTTGATGCTCAAGGTTTGGCTCCGGTGATTAGACAGGTCATCAGCACGAATGCTCGTATTCAAGCATTTGCCGAAAGTAATTATCTGGTGGTTTCAGATATTCGTTCAAATGTTGAAGAGGTTGTCAGAATGATTGATCAGATGGATCAACCCTCTGAGGCTGAAATTGAAGTGATTAATTTTGAATATATCTCTGCGGGTGAGGCGGTTCATATCGTTGAAGAATTGCAGCAAATTCAGGAACAAGGTTTGTCGATTGTTGAAGATAGTCTTAACAACAGAGTGATTATTTCTGGACCAGGACCTTTGCGAGCAGCCTTCAGGAATATGTTAAGAACCTTGGATGTTCCTACAGAACGTGAATCTGGAGTTGAAGTCATTCATTTAAGTTATGCCAATGCATTGAAGCTGAAGCCCATCCTCGACAGTATGATGCAGTCTGAGACATTTTTAATGTCAGCAGGCGAGAGTGAGGATGGTGATGCCACAGGGCAAGGCAGTTATCGCGTTGAAGTTGATGAGTCTAATAACTCATTGGTAATTGCTGCTTCACCCAGTGTGTTGAGGGAATTACGGCAGGTTATTTATCAATTGGATATAAGAAAACCTCAAGTATTGATTGAAGCAGTCATTGCTGAAGTGTCGCAGGATCAAGCGCAAAGATTAAGTGCTCAGTTAATTTATGCGGATCAACAGGCAGGAGGCTATCTAACTCGTTTCGATAACTTACTGGCTACTATCGTTGGGGTTGGTGGTGGAGATATTGGTTCTGCGAATACAGTGAATGCCGCAATAGGAACTATTAGTGCTCCTGCGGTTCAAGGTGGGGTTATTGGAGGAGGAGATTTTGATGCTAATGATGGCACCGGTTTTGGCTTACTGATTCAAGCTTTAGAAACTGACACTAGTACTCGTGTACTTTCTACGCCTTCAATTGTGACCTTAGATAATGAAGAGGGCTATATTTCAGTTGGTAATGAAGTGCCTTTTTTGACGGGTAGTTTCACCTCTGCTAATAACGGTGCCAATAATCCTTTCCAGACTATTGAACGAAATACTGTTGGTATTGAGTTAACGGTGACACCGCAAGTCAGTGAAGGAACTTTAGTTAAGTTAAATATTCAACAGAAATCATCGAGCCTTCTACAAAGTTCTGCTGATCTGGGTACTGCTGATGTTGTTACGGCGGAACGAGAAATTACGACCAATGTATTAGTAGAAGATGGTGAGTTTCTGGTTTTAGGTGGTCTTCGCGATGAGCAATTTGAGGATTCAGAATCTCGAGTGCCTTTCTTGGGCAGTATGCCTTTGTTAGGGCCTTTGTTTCGATCAACCAGTAAAGGTGATGATCAAAGAGTCCTTATGGTTTTTATTCGACCAACTATTCTTCGTGACAGTCAGACTGCTATATCGCTTTCTACACAACGTTTTGATTATCTAATTAGTCGTGATCTTGGTGAAGAAGCCGAAGAAGATGCAGAGCAGACAAGATTTGGGGAAAGTCTAGAAGAAATTAGGCAAGGTAATGAATGATTAGATTAAACCAATAGTCGTCTCG
>CBFIHS010000044.1:0-15091 GCA_965662565.1 Pseudohongiellaceae bacterium
ATTAGAACTGGCTCAACGTAAGTTAAATAAATTAACGTGGGAAACAAGACAGCAAAAAAAATCCATTGTCTGTGTGTTTGAAGGCTGGGATGCAGCAGGCAAAGGCAGTGCTATCAGACGAATTACGCAAGCTATTGATGCCCGCCTATATAAGGTAATTTCCATTGCTGCGCCAACGGATGAAGAGGCTGCTCATCATTACTTTTGGCGATTTTGGCGACATATTCCTTTGTCCGGTTATGTCACTATTTACGATCGCTCTTGGTATGGGCGAGTATTGGTTGAGCGAGTTGAGAAGTTTGCAGAGGAAGAAGAGTGGAAAAGATCCTACGCGGAAATTAACCACTTCGAAGAACAACTAAGCGAGCATGGGATTATTCTATGTAAGTTCTGGCTTCACATCAGCCCCGAAGAACAACTAAAAAGATTTGAAGAGCGAGCCAAAACACCTTGGAAGAAACATAAAATCACAGAAGAAGACTGGCGCAATCGTGAAAAATGGAATGCTTACAAACTCGCGCTTGATGACATGATTGCTCACACAAGCACACAACACGCACCTTGGTCCCTTATCCCTGCTAATGACAAAAAATACGCCCGGATTGAGATTATAAATACTCTGTGCGAAGCCATTGAGAAAAGGCTCACTCCACAAACTAAGTCCAACTGCTAGGTTTCATTATTTGCGCAATCGAAGCACTTCTCTGCTTCCGGGATTGCTTGCCGCCTGGGCTCATCTATTGCGTTACCACAGCGAGTACGCAGTCCATACTCTCTTTTTTGTAAGCGCTCTAAAGCATGTTTAATTTGCATTAACTCAGCGCGCCCTTCTTCATCCAAAACATGGATAATTTCTTCATTCTCCAATTCAGTTATCTGCTCACTGAAATCAGCGCTAACCGGCTCCTCTCGATGATGAATGTGCTTATCCGTTCGAGCGACTCGTGAAGCAATTTCTCTTTGCTTTTCAAGTAACTTTTTTCAATATCTGGACGCCTCATAAACTCTCCTGTTGTCGAAAACTATTTAAAAACATAGTAATATGAGAGCAGTTAATCAATTAAAATCTGCTGGCGCCATGATACAGATCATGTAATAGAGAACAGTATTAGCAGCTACTGTATGCTGCTAAATATCAGCAAAACCAACTCGGAAAAGCACCATCTAAATGCTTTTACAGTCTTGTAAATTAAAGTATTAAAAAGGACAGAAAATTGAAATATATAAGTTTCATTAGACCGGATGGCCAAAGCTCTATTGGTAAAGTTATTGAAGATGCTGTTATTGAATTAGTTTCCGCCGATGGTTCGTTAACAGATCTAAAATCTAGCCTTGAAACTAATACGCTCGCACAATTAAATGAAGCCGAGCACTATTCTCTGGCTGACATCAACTTACTCCCAGTCATTCCTAAACCCGATAAAATCTTTTGCATCGGACTAAATTATGCTGATCACGTCCTCGAGAACAATCGTAGCCTAGGAGCTGAATATCCCGTTATTTTTACTCGCTTTGCTAATACTTTACTTGCTCACGGCAAACCCATTCTTCAACCAAAACTATCAACTCAGCTGGATTATGAAGGTGAACTAGCATTAGTAATTGGAAAAGGTGGACGCTATATTTCTAAAGATGATGCCTTTGAGCATATCGCCGGTTTTAGTTGCTTTAATGATGCTTCTATTAGAGATTGGCAAAGACATGCAAGCCATTACACACCAGGTAAAAACTTCCCATCTACTGGAGGTTTTGGACCTTACCTGGTTACTCAAGATGAAATTGGCGACATAAGAGAATGCCATGTAACCACCAGACTGAATGATCAGATCGTTCAAGATCAAGCCGTTTCAGATCTTATTTTCTCTATTCCTTTTTTGATCAACTATATTTCTTCATTCACCACATTAAATGCAGGCGACGTGATTGCTACTGGCACCCCTGGAGGAGTAGGTCATGCTAGAACCCCGCAACTATGGATGAAGCCTGGAGACACCGTTACAGTTTCTATCGATAAAGTAGGAACACTAATACACTCTATAGAAAAAGAGTAAAACGAAATTTTAAATCAGGCTTAACCGTAAAGTTAAGCCTGATTTTTTACTTACAATTTTATAAACGCTAAAGAATTATTAGGATTCATTGGAATCACTAATTGATGCTGAACTGAGTCGTAACACATAGAAGCGGCACTTGGAATTCCAACAGCAATCACTACGGCTTCTTTTCCAGGCTCGATCCTAGAAACACTTCCAAAACGCACAGAACTTACATATTTAGTACCATCATCAAGAACAACAACGCCATCATTTCCAGCTTCGGCTGCCTGCTCTACACGAACAATATCCCCATCTGGGGTGTAAGTGATCACCTTGTTATTACCAATATTCACCACCACAATATTGCCATCGTTATCCATGGCTACACCATTGGGAGCAGATAAATCACCGCCTTGCGCAAAAACTGAACTTCTTCCCCCTGGCGTGACCTTATAAATCAACTCACTAGGGCGGGTATCCGAAATATAAGCTGTACCATCTTCTGCCACAGCGACTCCATTTAAAAAACCTTCATCGGAAACGAAAATGGAATTCAACGGTTCCCCACTAGCCAAATCAAAGGAACGTAAGTAACCAGAGTCAACTGTATAAAGCACATCATTTTGTATTGCGCTACCAATTGGATCGGCTAGCTCTAAACCATCTCTTGAGGCGCCAATCCATTTTGAAGTGTGAACACTTCCATCAGGATTAATTAAAGAGACATAACCATCAGCCTCTGCGCTTTCTTGTCGATCACCTGCGTTCATAGATAAAATTAAATTCTTCTGAGAATCAAAAGTACAACTCTCAGTAAAATGAAAACTTCCAAATACTTTAACGTTAGCCGACATCTGCATTTTAAGGCCTCTTTCATTTACTGAACTCAGCGGTTCTCCTGCCGAAAAATCTTGAGCTAAAACCGGACTTACTCCAATAAAAATTAAGGCAGCTATTACATTATTTCTCTTTATAAGATTCATTATTAATCCCTCTTGTATTTGTAGTTATTATCAATACGACAATTTGCACATTTTTTACATTTTTCATTTTGTTACTGTATATACAGACTATACGGCATTCATACAGAAGAAAAGAATATACGAATACTCACACTAAATCGCAAAGTACTTCGCTCAAAATGTTTCATTCTGAGCTTGAAAAAAGGGCTAAAGATTTTTGCACTATTTACTTCATAGCGTATACTCCACCTTCAATCAAAAAAAAGAACTACAACAATAATGGAGAATTTTCATGAATACATATAAGAAGGCTAGCTCATTAGCGATCTTCTTGCTCACTTCTCTAACCCTCGTTGCCTGCTCTCAAGAAGAAGCTTCAATGCCAGAAGCTGCTATGGAAGATCACAGCGAAACGGGTTCTGAGATGGTAGCAGCAGTAAGCGAAATGGCTACAGAAGAACATGGAGTTATGACTCCAGCAGAAGAAGCCAATCTAGCAAGAGCTGAAGAATGGTGGCGCACTGTCTTAATGGCTGGACGTCTGGATCAAGCAGAAGAATATATGACTGAAAGATATATTCAACATAACCCGGACGTTACAACGGGTCGTGACGGCTTTTTAGAATTCTTCGGTCAATTTGCTCAACCCGGTCCAATCCCTGAAGAATTTCCGCCAACTGAACTCAAATTCGCTAAAGGCGATTACGTTCTTTTTGTATGGGAAAGAGAAGATGTAGACGCCAATGAAGAAACTTATAAGTACAACTTTTTTGACCTAGTACGTTTAGTCGATGGCCGCATTGATGAACATTGGGATAGTCAATACCGTAATGTACTCGTGCCTATGGAAGCTCCTGCTTACCCAATTGTTCCAGGAATAGGCCCTAAGCCTGTTGCCCCAGCTAATACAGCGGCAGAACAAGCAAACGTAGAGCTTACTAACATTGAGATGAAAGACATTCTGCAATATCAGAATGTTGATTTAGCGTATGAAGTCATGGCCGAAGATTATATACAGCACAATCCTAACGTACCTGATGGACGTGCTGGATTCGTCGAATTCTTCAGTCGCTTTGCTAACCCGCAACCTGTTCAAGACGAATGGTTAGATGAGCCTGAACTAATTTTGGCTCATGGGGATATCGTTCTCTATATGATGACTCGCTACTCAGAAGATCCTAAAAGAGACAATGAAGTCTACAAATGGAATTGGTTCGATATGTTCCGTGTTGAAGACGGCATGATTGCAGAGCACTGGGACCAAGCTGATAGAAAAGGACCTGTGCCTGCTGGAGTTGAACCACCTGAAGGTTTTGTTTCTTGGAGTGATCAATAAACTCTCTGAAGCAAGTTAACTAGTAATACAAAGTAAAAAAGGATCACATTGTGATCCTTTTTTTTGTTCTAATTGGTTTGATTCACGCTTACTAAAAACTAAACTAACTCTATAGTTTTTCCTCTTAAGCCTAGAAGCTACTGCTTACCAAGGAATGCTTTTCCCTTCCCAATCTAAATATTGAATGGTCGGCTCTAATTCGAGAGCATCAACAATAGCAATAAGTTGCTTGGCAACAAATTCCGGTGTAAAAAGCTTTCCCTTAGGCACAGACTTTTGAAAGGGCTCTGATAATGGCGTATCCGTTGTTCCGGGATGAAACGCGAGAAATCGGCAGCCAGTTGAGATACGTCGATATTCAAGCGAAGCCGTTTTTAAAATCATATTTAGTGCAGCTTTCGATGCACGATAAGTGTACCAGCCCCCTTTTCTGTTGTCCTCAATACTACCAACGCGCGCACTGAAAGCTGTGAGTACACAATCTTGCTTTCTTACAAGGAGACTTTTGAGATGCTTCAACCAAAGTGCAGGAATCACAGTATTCACATCCATAATTTGCTGAAAGGAAATCATATCCAGCTCTTCTAATTTTTTTTCAGGAAATATTTCAGTACCATGCAAAATACCATTACAAATATAGATTCGCGATATTTGACCTTTATGATGAGCAAGCTGGGAAACGATTTCTTTTATAGAGCCTTCACTGTAGTCGCATTGCAACCACTCCACACTTGAATATTGTTCTTGAGAAAAAAAAGCGTTCTTAGAACGACTGACTGCTATTACCTCGCCACTACCTTGTGCTTCATACAACTGCTTAATCAGTTCAATCGCAATCGAACTTGAAGCACCGATGACTAGGGTTTTATTTGCAGTTGAGGAATTCAGTTCAGACATTACAGCATTTTAACTAGGCTTTAAGCAGAGCTGCTAATGCTATATCTAAAGACGGATGCTTTAATTCGAGATTGAGCTCTTGCAAGCGTTTGGATTTAATATTCGAACTTAAGAGTAAAGCTTCATCTGCCATTTCTCCAAACATTAACTTAACCAAAAAAGCTGGCAATGGCGGTAGTTTAGGACGATTTATGGTCTTGGCAAGCTTATTCATAAATTCAATATTTGTACTGACCTCTGGAGCAACAATATTCAGTACGCCAGAAAAATCTTTTGCTTCAATTAATGATTCAATAATCTGTAAAACATCTTCGATACTAATCCAACTTTGATATTGCTTACCCTTACCAATCCGACCTACTGTGGCTAAGCCTAAAGGCAGAATAAAGTTTTTTAATACCCCACCTAAAGGACTTAAGACTAAGCCGAACCTCATATGTACGACGCGTATACCCGCCCGACGGGCTGACATAGAAGCTAGTTCAGCTTGCTTCGCCACCTCGGCAAGAAAGCCTAGCCCAGACGGGCTTTCTTCATCTTTTGATTCCCTGCTATCACCATAAAACCCAATAGCAGAAGCAGAAAACAAAAACTCAGGTTTGTTAGGTAAAGAAGCCAGAGCCTGACTTAATAATTCTGTGCTTATTCGCCTGCTGTTTAAAATCTCACTTTTTCGACGTTCATTCCAACGTCCATCTGAGATATTCTTACCAGCAAGGTTGATAACCCCTAGCAAGGGGATATCTGGACTTAATTGCATCAAGCCCTGAGCTTGGTCGTAATAAAACGGAGCAGTTTTATCTGTTCGGCTAAGCGCATATACCTTGTAACCAATGCTTGAAAGCCTAGCACTAAGTGCTGTGCCTATCATTCCTGAAGCACCCGTTATGAGTATGTTCATGTTAGTTTGCTCGACCAAGATAGTCCCTTAAAGCTTAGCGTAAAAAATTAGGCGTAGTATTTCTATAATCTCTATACATACCAAATACGTGAGTTAGTTAAGAATAGATCTTCAATCACACTATCAAAGAAGCAAATAGGCTTATAGACATTGTAGTATTTCTGAATACTTTCAGCTTAAAAGTGAAACCAAGTCTTCCTGACAATTGAGCCTTATTATCCAGTCATAAGGAATCCCTTCATCACTGCCAAGCCCATAATATGCGCCCGCTATAGCACCTAACATTATCGCGCGACCACAAGAGTCTCCACCAGCGAGAATGTTATTAATCACTGCTTCCTCGTAGTTTTTGGTATGAGTCAGAATGTAAGCACATAAAGGCATGGTTGCCTTGAGATCACAGGTTTGGCCAAATATAGCGGCTGCTTCATCAAGCTCCAGGGTTTCACTGCTTAAGGCTTGATTGATCTTGTCCTTTAACTCTTCAGGCAGAAGATCAACCGCTGCCATAAAACTAGCCGCGATACTTTCTCCCCTTAATATATTTTTCAATACAGCAGTGAAGTACAAACCACTTGCTACAGCTAGATCATTATTATTAGTCATCCTGATAGCAGTTTCGACCAGAGAATTGTCAAAAATAGACTGATTGTTAAAAGCACATAAAGCCGCCACCGATGTTAAAGCAGGAATCTGATGATCATCAGCACCCGAGGGCTCTGAATGCTCATTTTCCGTACTACTAGAAAAATCGACTTTACTGAGGTTCTCCAAAGTGACTCTTGTCGGCTTATCGATATAACCTGAATAAGTTCCACCTGCCCCAAATTTTGAAATGAATGCTTGTTGCATGGCGCAGAGATTAAATGACTGATGAGTTTGAAGATGATTCAGATAGAGTAAAAAGCTTTCACCATAATGCGACTGCTCACCAGATTGTTTTCCTTCATGCGCGAAGTAACCCACTTCACCTTCAAAATCAGCCGAACTCGGGCTACGAAAGACTGCTTCTGAAACCTTCATAAGCTGCTTCATTCTTTCCAAGTCATATAACCAATGCAAACCAAGCGCCGCCGCATCTGCCACTAATACTCCGAGTATTAAGTTCTTCTGTTGAGTCTTCAAACTTAACTCTCCTGCTTGGTTTTAAGTAAACCAAAGCCAAACATTGCCAGAGAAATGGAAACAATAGCATTCAAATAGTTAAATAAAGCGTAAGGAAGATAGTCCAACACTGACACTCCTAAGGTAGCAGCATAAAAAGCTCCCGCCGTTGTCCATGGAATTAGAGCTGTTGTCAGAGTTGAGCCTTCCTCAACTGAACGAGAAAGCACAGCTTTGTTGAGTCCTTTTTTGGCAAAAGCTGCGCTAAATAATTGGCAATTTAAAATGATTGAAATGTAGGCTTCGCCCATAGCCATATTGCCAATCAAGCCACTAAAGAGAGTTGTCGCAATCAAGGTGGTAGTCCTTTTTACACGAACAATGATGCCCGCTAACAAGGTTTTAAGGAAACCAGAACTGTGTAAAATCCCACCCAGCGCTAAGGCCATCAAAGCCAGCAACAAAGTCCAAGCCATACTGCTGATACCGCCCCGCCCTAAAAGAGAATCCAAAGTCTCTATACCCGTTGTTCCTAGGGTGTTAAGCCAGAGCGCATTTAAAACACTCACTAAGTCCTCGCCTTGATAAACTATAGCAATTAAAACTGCTGTCACAATACTGGCAGACATTGCCAACTCTGCAGCCAGCCTTCTTACACTAAGGATTAACATCACCAATAAAGGCAACAAAGTTATAAAAATAGATAAGCGATACTGCTCTGATAAGGCTTGCTGTATGAGCTGAAAATCGTTGCCGATAAAATCATTTTGCGTATACCGTAAACCCAAGAGGAAAAAGATCACTAGAACGATGAGCATGGTTGGGACTGTGGTATAGAGCATAGAACGAATGTGCTCATATAAGCTTGTCCCTGAACTCATGGCTGCAAGATTAGTCGTATCCGAAATAGGAGACAGCTTATCTCCAAAACTAGCGCCAGAGACGATCATGCCCGCCACTAGAGGTAAGGGAATACCAAGGACTTCACCAATGCCAATCAAGACCACGCCAATAGTGCCCGCAGTCCCCCAAGAAGTGCCTGTCGCTATCGACATAAAGCTACATAACAACAAACCCACAACCAAGAAAAGGCTTGGGCTTAACAATTCCAAACCATAATAGATAAGAGTGGCAATCGTGCCACTGTGCATAAAACTCGATATAACCATTCCGATCAAAATGAAGATATAAATGGCCGTCAATGCTCTTGAAATAGATTCTGACATCCAGCCTTGAATAGTAAGATAATCACAAGCTAATAAACGACTGTTAAAGCCAGCCCATAGCAGACATAAAAACAGTAAACTGTGTAAATCTATCTCGAAACGAAAAAGCCCAAGAGCAATCAGTAATACCACCCCACCAAAGCAAATAATTGAGTGAAATAAGCTTGGCTGCTTGTGGGTCTTTGCGGAACTTTCTGTCATGGTGTGCTTTATTCTTATTGTTTTCTTTAGTATATAAGTTTTAAGAAATAACTTTTACACTAATTCAAAGGAATCCTTTAATACGGTTTTTATTCGGGCCTAACAAAGATCAGGGTTCCATATTAGTAAAATCACGCTGTTAGAGTTCAGTTTCAGTTCATAGTGATACTCTTATACTTAATTTACGTATCAATAAGTTAATAACATCTAAAAGATGCTCGGAGATAGGAGACAACCATGAAAAATATACTTTTTATTGTGTTTGGACTAGCCGCAACATTCTCAACGATACCTTCACAAGCCGCACAAAAAAAAGAGCTTGATGCCAAATACAGCTTTAATGAGCTTGAGGAAGTAGACAGTTTTCGTAAGTGGAATGTAAGAAGCTGGAAAGCCGTGGATTCGCGTTCGGTTATTGTTGATATATCGCCTTCGCAGTCTTACCTAATTATCCTTGATCGCAATTTACGCCACCTTAAACATGCTAGAAACATACATATTTCATCCTTGAATTCGAGGGTATATGCGGGTGTCGATAGAGTAGAAAATCATGACAGCTACTTCAGGCCCGAAGTTCCGGTCGTAATTGATAAAATCTATATTCTTCCTAACAGAGCGGCTCGGCAGGATGCACGAGAACAAATCCTAGCTCGAGCAGACTAGATTTTCCGAGTTCCCCTTCCTATCAGCTTTGGACTAGAAAGGTTTGAAATCACTCTATTTAGATAGAGAGAAGCCCACAATGAGCTATTTTTACGGAAGGAAGGAGATTCCCCGCTCCCTAGAGCAGTTCAGCAAAAGCCTCATTGAGGAAGCGGAATGTCACAAGTAGGCCCGCGAAGCTCAAAATCACCATGTAAATCAATATGTGCAGAAGCGGCGTTTTCAGATACAACAATCAAGATGATGCCGCCGTTTCCAGTATGATGACAAATAGACACCTTTTCAGCCTTTGCCGCAAATGCACTGTAGCTGGTTACAGAAATTGCTGTGATGATGAGTGACAATAAAATACTTACTTTCTTTTTCATAGCTCTCTCCAAAAAATGAAAATACCCTGCTTAATTCACATATCAGCATCATATGCGAATAAACTCTAGTTATTCAAACCTACTTATTTCAACGATATAGTAGATTTTAGTTTTTTAGACTACACGCTTGTTGCATAAAGATGCTCACAGTCTCTTATTTACCCATCAAAAAATCGCTTATCACATTAAGACAGGTGCTTTTATATAATACTGCTATTTAGCTCGCCCTAAATAACCCTGAGAAAGCATGGGAATTTTAATTATTCTTTGCGAGGCATTGTTGGTAAAGCCACCATTTAGGACGATCGCAAACAACTCTTTCTTATCTTTTCCACTAAAAGCTACCCCATGCAAACCTCTTGGACCAGGGATGTTTCCCAGCAAAGTTCCATCTGTATCAACTACATCAACTGAGGAGCCTGTGCTGATGTATAGTCGCCCTTGCGAATCCACAGCCATACCATCCCCACCACCTTCACTCAAAGAGACAAAATCACGTTGATTCGTTAATGCGCCATCATCTTCAACATCAAAAGCAACAATAACAGGACCATTAGTCACATAGAGAATGCTTTCATCTGGACTTAACACAATACCGTTTGTTCTGACGATATCTCCATACTTTGTAACCACACCATTGGAATCAGCATAAAACAGTCCAGCAGAGGAAATCGTAAAATATACTCCGCCTTTAGCATCGGCCATTAAGTCATTCATAATCCCACTAACACAATCCAAAGGGTCACCTTGGAACTTGTCTGCAAAAATGTAGCGTTCAGGTTCAAGCTTAACTATTGCCGAGTTCAGACCCCGATCTAACAAAAACAACTCTCCATTTTTACTTAGTGAAAGAGCCCCTCCAGTATTGGTGTTGTCGTAAACGATTTCCGCACTTCCATCTGGATTTAGCTGAATGACATTTTGAGCATCATTATTGGCAAAGATTACCCCGCCATTGTCGGTAGCGATAATGCCATCAGCGTTATTACCACCCCATGACCATACCAGCTCCCAGCTTTCACCGGCGCTAAGAATGCCTGGAATAGCACTAATTTCTGAGGAATCAGGTAAGGCATCAGGCTCAGGAACAACCCCGTTGCGAGGCGGTATATTAAAAGCTGGAGCTGGATTACGGCAATTCACTCGCACTTTTGCCAAGTCGGGATCTTGCCAGGATTGAAAACTGTTCCGACCCGGATCAAAACCGCCTGAAGGGTCTTGGGCCAATACTGGCAGAATAATAATACTCAATAAACTCACTATGAGAGTTGGAAACAATTGGATTTTCATAAAAACCTCTTAGTCTTATTATGGCCTTAGCCAAGTGAAGATGAAAAACGATTGTATGTAAGGACAATCAAACTGTCTAGAAATGCTCAAACCCACTGTGCTCTTAAACATAGGCATTACTTAAGATCACCTATATTATTGCAATTAAAGCTCTAGAGCGGTCGCGAATAAGCTTATGCATGGCATGATCTGAAGAGCTGATGCAATAAGGGCTTGGTAAATAAAAAAACAAGTCATCATACATACAGGAGAATGGAATCTTATGAAAAGAATCGTTATCTGTGCAGATGGTACATGGAACCGTCCAGAGCAAGAACTGACAAAAGATTTTCCCACAAACGTCCTAAAACTCGCTCGCGCGATTAAACCAGTAACTCCGCAGAAAGTTGGTCAACAAGTATTTTATGACTGGGGTATCGGCTCATACCACAACCAAAAAGTAGCGGGTGCAACTGGAAATGGTTTACATAAGAATATTCTCGATGACTATCGCTACATTGTGCAGAACTATGCACCTGGAGATGAACTTTTTTTCTTTGGTTTTAGCCGAGGAGCCTACACGATTCGAGCTTTATGTGGCCTAATAAACAATTGTGGAATTTTAAAAAGAACAGATGCCTCTCTTATCCAAACAGCTTTTAATCACTACAAAAACCCAGCCCCGGCTTATTCCCCAAAAGGAGAAAAGTCGCTCGCATTTCGCAAGCAATATTCGCATAAATTTCGTCAGATAAAGTTTGTGGGGGTTTGGGATACTGTTGGAGCCATGGGAATTCCTATTTCGTTTTTAGGGCTCTTCAACGATAAAGATGAGTTCTACGACACCAAGATCGGAAGTAATATCAAGATTGCTCGGCATGCCATGGCCATTGATGAGCACCGAAGTGACTTTGAACCAACAATCTGGATTCCACAAACTAATATGGACATCAAGCAAGTTTGGTTCAGTGGCGCTCATAGCAATATCGGTGGCAGCTACAAACCTGACAAAGACGGCAGTTTACTATCCGATATCCCTTTAGCTTGGATGCTCAAAGAAGCTAAGCAAGCTGGCTTAAGCACTGAACCTCACTTAAGCAAAAAACTGACTGCTAATCCTATAGCAACTTTGCACAACTCCAGAAGATTGTTTTATAGAGTGAAAAACAAGTTTTATCGTTCTCTAAATCATCAGAAAGAAGAAGTACTTATTCATACTTCCGTAAAGAGTCGTTCGGAGAATGACCCTAGTTATCGTCCAAAGAACTTGGTGTAGTTTCTCGATCAAGTTGATTGGCCCGATAAACTCATTTCATAACTAGAGACCTTGATGCACTGCTTCGAAACTATACTTTTTTGCGTCTACACACTCAGGCTAGACCGCTAACTATTTAATTTAAGATGTTTTTGCTAAGTCTAACTATGGTATGATTAACAATATTAAGCCTGTAGTTAAGTCTATTGACTGAACGCTTTCTATTTTAAAATTTCTGATAAATTAAATTGATCAATCTCCTTATTTACATGAGGCTAAACTTAGAATTTGATCATTAGCAATGAGAAAAGTATGAATACAAAAAGTGATAAGCAAGCCAAAATAAATGATGAGGCTTCTTGTCGAAGAACAGAGATCAAGGTAATAAATTCATATTCGGACATACCTACACCTCTAAAAACTCTTGCTTATTTTTCCAGGGAACTTAACTTATGCAGTGCTAGCTTTTTGTTTTTATCACGGGCCTTTTTAGCTCCAAACTAAACAAAAAATAATTACTCTGGAAGACGTAAAGCAATTAGTTTTGCTGTTGAGTTTGGCACACTCAAGGCAGCAACAATGTATTGCTTACCATCAAGCATATAAGACATCGGCATGCCAGACACAACCCCAGGCAAGTCAAGGTGAGCAATAACCTCTCCCGTTGCTTTATCTCTTACCCACATACCTTCTGCACCTCGTGAGCCTTCCCCTTGAAAGAGTAAAGTCTTTGTCAACAACAAAGTTGAACGAGTCGGTTTACCCGTTGCAGGAATCTCAACACCTTCCATAAGAGGATGATTTTTAACTTCATCTGGGGTATCTCCATTTACCTTCATCCAGACATGCTCCCCACTAACAAGATCGATCGCTGTAACGCGACCGTACGGAGGCTTGATTAAAGGCAAACCGTCTATGGAGGGGACAGAGGCAGCAGCCCCTATGAAATTCATATTCGACTTCTCAGGCTCATTAACTAAAGCCATTACATCAGCGGCTGCTCTAGACGGAATATAGATCAGTCCTGTTTCTGGATCATAGGCAGATCCTTCCCAATTTGAGCCCCCAAGCGGAGCTGGCATATGAAGAGTGCCTAAAGTCCCATCAACAGGATCATTGTATAGACTAGGTGGAGTGTAAAGTTCGCTATAGCGATAATCAGACGCAATCTCTTTGGCTAGAGCAAGAATTTCAGGAGTAAAATCTACTAAGTCTTCTTCTTGAAAACCCTGCCTGTCGTATGGAGCCGGCTTTGTAGGGAAAGGTTGTACTGGAGAAGACCATTCACCAGGCACATCGGTGAGTGGCACAGGTCTTTCTTCAATTGGGAACAAGGGCTCTCCTGTTTCTCTGTTGAAAGCAAGGAGATGAGCTTGCTTTAGCATTTGAATCACAGCGGGAGTACCATCTGGTAAATCCGCTAGGACAGGTGCCGAAGGCGTGTCGTAATCCCAAATATCATGGTGAGCATGCTGAAAATGCCAAACAATTTCTCCAGTCCTGTAATTCATGGCAACTATAGAGCTTGAGTACAAATTATTTCCGTGACGATGGCCGCCGTACCAATCGCCTGTTGGTGCTTCTACTGGAATGTAAACCAAATCTAAGTCAGGGTCTGCTGACATCGCAGCCCAAACTCCAGCATTACCAGTTATATCGGCACCAGTGATCCAGCTTTCAAAACCTGACTCACCAAGTTCTGGAATGGTTCTAAAAGTCCACAGTAACTCACCAGTGTTGGCGTCGAAAGCTCGAACATCACCTTTCACGTTACTAGCCGAAGTAGGAGCGCGACCATTTGTATGAGCAGCGCCTACAATTACGACATCTTCAACCACTAAGGGGGGGAATGAAATTCCTATGTCAATCCTTTCCATATCAACACTCAGACGCAAACCTTGCTGAAGGTCAATAATTCCTCCCGCACCAAACTCTGTCCTAGGCAAGCCATTTTTGGCATTTAAGGCAACAAGATAATAACCAGGAGTCACGGTAAAAATAGTTTCTTGCCCACCATTTTCGTAATAAGACAGACCTTTACCAGAGCCTTTGCGAGGGGCATCAGAGAACCGCTGCCCCTCTTGAGGGCGCCACATCCATTTTAGTTGAGCCGTTTCAGGGTCAAGTGCAATTATGTTACGAGTCACTCCAGCAGTTGCATACAAAGTACCATTCACCATGATTGGTGTACTTAAATAAGTTGATTCAGGTGATGGTCCAAATGAGCCAGTATCAAACAACCAAGCAACTTCAAGAGAATTAACATTATCAGCATTAATTTGATCTAGAGGGACATAGCGTGTGGAAGCTTCAGAACCATGGATATGAGTCCAGTCAAAGCTTTCACCGACAGCCTCAGCTTCAGCTGGAGCTATATGTAAGGAGGCGAGCATTGA
This sequence comes from Pseudohongiellaceae bacterium, assembly GCA_965662565.1. GTDB lineage: Bacteria > Pseudomonadota > Gammaproteobacteria > Pseudomonadales > Pseudohongiellaceae > UBA5109. The sequence goes on from CBFIHS010000044.1 coordinate 14,615, forward strand.
GCGATCCAGATTTTCTGGAACAGGAACCCTGCCTGTTTTTAGCAAGAAAGCAGTAATATCAAGATATTGCTGAGTACTCAGAGACCCAGGATTCTCGCCTGGCATGGTTTTACTTACCTGATCATAAAGCTCTTCTGCACTTCGACCAACCCAATCATTAATGATTCGAGTGGTCATTTCCAAAGGAACATGGCATCGCAAACAGGCCGATTGAAATTCAGCAGCGCCCCGAGCTACATTTAAGTCTTGGGCGTGCGCAACTACTGCTATGCCAGTGGCTAAGAATCCCGCTAGTATCGATCTCAACATTATTCAACTCTCTTTTTATATTTTTAGGGTGGAATCTTAACACGGTTTACAACGTGCTAATTTCCAATTTTTTTGTTTTTTTTATTAACTTATGGCTTATAGAATGTATGTATTTACTTGAATAACTTAACGTTTATCAACAACTATCTCACCTTCGAGAATAGTCAT
>CBFIHS010000045.1:0-14401 GCA_965662565.1 Pseudohongiellaceae bacterium
AAGCAGCTTCTTCCTCTGCTGTACCACCAATCTCGCCAATCATTACAATCGCTTCAGTTTGTTCATCCTTCTCTAACAAAGCCAATATATCGATAAAACTAGAACCCGGGATAGGATCACCGCCAATACCGACACAAGTAGACTGACCAAAGCCGTAATCAGTAGTTTGTTTAACCGCCTCATAGGTCAAAGTTCCAGAGCGTGAAACAACACCAACCTTTCCTGGCAAATGAATGTGTCCTGGCATAATCCCAATTTTTGATTCGCCTGGAGTAATAATACCGGGACAATTTGGGCCTATTAATCTTGCACCTTCACGATCGCATGCCACTTTCACATCCAACATATCAAGCGTTGGTATTCCTTCAGTTATACAGACGATTAGCTTAATACCTGCTTCTACAGCTTCTAAGATTGAATCTTTACAAAATGGCGCTGGTACATAAATAACAGAAGCCTCAGCTCCAGTTTCAGAAACCGCATCCGAAACGGTATTGAACACTGGAAGACCTAGATGCTCCTGGCCACCTTTACCCGGCGTAACACCACCAACCATTTTTGTACCGTATTCAATAGCTTGCTCAGAATGATAGGTTCCTTGAGCGCCTGTAAAACCCTGACAAATAACTTTAGTCTCTTTATTTAATAATATGCTCATTATGCGCCCTCCGCCGCTTTGACAACCTGTTGTGCAGCGTCTGCAAGGCTGCTTGCAGCAATAATATTTAATCCGCTTTCTGCTAACACGCTTCTACCTAATTCAGCGTTATTACCTTCCAACCTAACAACAACTGGAACTTCAACGCCCACTTCCTCAACAGCGCCGATAACGCCTTCAGCAATCAAGTCACAACGCACAATCCCACCAAAAATATTAACTAAAACGGCTTTCACGTTCTTATCAGATAAAATAATTTTAAAAGCCTCAGAGACTCTTTCTTTGGTCGCGCCACCGCCTACATCTAAAAAATTAGCTGGGGCTCCGCCATGCAACTTGACGATATCCATTGTTCCCATCGCCAAGCCTGCGCCGTTTACCATACAACCAATGTTGCCATCTAATGCAACATAGTTTAAATCCCATTTTGCAGCTTGAGCTTCACGCTCATCGTCTTGCGATGGGTCATGCATCTCTCTGATTCTAGGCTGACGGTATAATGCATTGCCATCAATATTCAATTTTGCATCTAGACAGTGAAGGTTTCCTTCATCTGTTATTACCAGGGGATTGATCTCCAATAAAGCCAAATCACAATCCTCAAATATCTTTGCCAATCCTAAAAATATTTTAGTGAATTGCTTCACTTGATCAGCGTTTAATCCTAATTTGAAGGCTAACTCTCTCCCTTGATAAGGCTGCGCTCCAACCAAGGGGTCAATTGTAGCTTTTAAGATTTTTTCGGGAGTCTCTTCAGCTACTTTCTCGATCTCAACTCCACCTTCAGTTGAAGCCATGAAAACAATACGTCGAGAAGAACGATCGATAACCGCCCCAAGATAAAGTTCTTGATCAATATCAGTACATGACTCCACTAAAATCTTACTGACTGGCTGACCATCTTTATCTGTTTGGTATGTAACTAAATTATTGCCTAACCATTTTTCAGCGAAAGCTTCAATTTCTTCCTTTGTCGAAACCAACTTAACACCACCAGCCTTACCTCGACCACCCGCATGCACTTGGGCTTTTACTACCCATTGTGAACCACCAATTTTACCTGCTGCTTCAACTGCTTCTTTAGGCGTATCACAGGCATAACCTATTGATACTGGCAAACCATAATCAGCAAATATTTGTTTTGCTTGATATTCATGTAAATTCATTCAAAAACCACCGTTTTAGTTGGGTTGAAAGTTAATTTGAAATTTGAAACTAACGTCTTTTTCGGTTAGGCATATGAATTGCGTGTCCGTTAACGGCCAACGCAGCTTCATGTACAGCCTCACTTAAAGCTGGATGAGAAAAAACAGTTAGACCTATGTCTTCTGCACTCGTACTGAATTCCATAGCAACAGTTACAGTCTGCACTAAGTCAGCCGCTGATGGGCCAACAATATGACAACCAAGCACACGGTCTGTCTTTGCGTCTGCAAGCATTTTAACCATGCCATCAGAATCGTCCGCAGCAACAGCGCGACCAACCGCCAAGAAAGGGAAAGTTCCAACCTTATAGTCAACCCCTTCTGCTTTTAACTGTTCTTCAGTTTTTCCAATTGCTGCAATTTCAGGATGCGTGTAGATAACTGAGGGTATCAAATCATAATTCAAAGCAGTCTTTTGACCTGCAATATTATCTGCAACCATAACGCCCTCTTCGGAGCCTTTATGAGCCAGCATTGGTCCTCGAACAATATCTCCTACCGCATAAACTCCAGGGACACTTGTTGCACAATGGTCATCGACTTTAACAAAACCTCTTTCATCTTTTTCGATGCCACAATCATCTGCTAATAAGCCTTCGGTATATGGTTTACGTCCAACGCAAACAATTAATTTATCGAATATAATTTCTTGACTGCCATCTTTATCTTCATACTGCACAGTCACAGAAGGCGCTTTACCTTTCTTAACTTTACTGCCAGTAACTTTGGCGCCCAATCTTATGTCTAAACCTTGTTTTGTAAGAATCTTTTTACCTTCTTTGGCAATTTGCTGATCAATCATTGGCAAGAACGACTCAGTAGCTTCAAGGACAACCACTTCCGAACCAAGCCTTGACCAAACAGATCCCAGTTCCAAACCAATAACACCTGCCCCAATCACACCTAAACGTTTTGGTACTTCTTGAAATTCCAATGCACCGGTAGAGTCAACGATGACACCATCTTCTAGAGGCGTAGGAGGAATTTCAATTGGCACCGAGCCAGCTGCAAGAATCACATTGGTCGCAGAAAGAGTCTGTGTTTTACCATCATTGGACGTAACTTCAACCTTTTTGTCTTTAAGCAGCTTCCCTACTCCTGAAATCGGAGTCACTTTATTCGCTTGAAATAAACCACCAATACCGCCGGCCATTTGCTTAACTACTTTTTCTTTGCGTTCAATCATTGCAGGGACATCAAGAGTTAGTTTGCCCGTACCAATACCATGCGCTTTAAAATCATGCATGGCTTCAAGATATTTATGCGAGGAATCCAATAGAGCTTTAGAAGGAATACACCCAACATTCAAACAGGTACCGCCGAATACAGGCTTACTATCTTTATCAAGCCATTTCTCGATACAAGCCGTCTTAAAGCCTAGTTGAGCCGCTCGAATAGCAGCAACATAACCAGCTGGTCCGGCACCAATTACAATAACGTCATAATCTGCTGACATAGATTTCCCTACTTTCTTAGTTAAACTTCTAAAAGAATTCTTGCTGGATCTTCTAATAAATCTTTAATAGTTACCAAAAACTGAACGGCTTCTTTACCGTCAATCATGCGATGATCATAAGACAAAGCAAGATACATCATAGGCAATATTTTTACTTCGCCATCAACCGCCATAGGCCGCTCTTGAATTTTATGCATCCCCAAAATAGCAGTTTGAGGAGGATTTAGAATCGGAGTTGACAGTAATGAACCAAAGACGCCGCCATTTGAAATAGTAAAGGTGCCACCAGTCATTTCTTCGATACCAAGTTTTCCATCTCGAGCTTTCACGCCAAAATCTCTAATATTTTGCTCTATATTTGCCAAGCTCATATTATCTGCATCACGCAATACCGGCACAACAAGGCCGCGCGGCGAAGAAACAGCAACACCAATATCTTGGTAACCATGGTAAACAATATCACTACCATCGATTGAAGCGTTTACAGCTGGAAATTGTTTTAGAGCTTCTATACTTGCACGGACAAAGAACGACATGAAACCGAGTTTTGTTCCATAATGTTTTTTCTCAAACATGTCTTTATATTTACTACGCAAGTCCATAACAGGCTGCATATTAATTTCATTAAAAGTAGTAAGCATTGCCGTAGTAGTAGTCGCTTGCAATAAGCGTTCAGCAACTTTAGCACGTAACCGTGTCATCGGAACTCGCTCTTCAGCTCTTGGTCCTGACTGAATACTTTGTGTTTTAGGTTCTGTCGCTGAGACAGGAGCTGGGCTTTCTACCTTAGGTTTGTCTAGATAGTTTAGAACATCTTCTTTAGTAATACGCCCATCTTTACCCGTACTTGTTACCAACTTTGGATCTACTGAATTTTCTTCAATAATTTTCTTTGCTGCTGGGCTCATCAGTACATCAACCGCACTATTATCTTCAATCACATCAGCCTTGGGTTCAGGCTCAGATGCTGTTTCTACAGGAGCTGCTACAGCTCCTGCAGCACCTATTTCAAACATAGCCAAAAGCTCATTACTGACAATTGTATCGCCTTCAGCTTTCTTGATGCTTTGAAGAACTCCATCACCAGGAGCGACAACCTCTAGCAATACTTTGTCGGTTTCAATATCGACTAACAATTCATCACGAGAAACACTTTCGCCTTCTTTTTTATACCAAGTTGCAATAGTTCCGTCTGGCACTGACTCTGGAAGTGAAGGAGCTTTTATTTCTGTAGCCATGAGATTACCTGTCTGTTTATTTTATATAAGTTATTAATTGTTAAAGCTAAGGTTATTCTTAGTCTTTATTCAGCTTTAAAGCTTCTGCAATTAGTTGCTCTTGCTGAGAAACATGCAAAGCCGTATATCCTGCAGCTGGGGAAGCAGACAAGCCTCTACCCGCATAACCCAAAAGCAATTGCGGATTATGTCTGCGTAGAACATTTTTCATATGATGCTGACTCGGATACCAAGCCCCCATATTTTGAGGCTCTTCTTGACACCACACTACCTCTTCAAGGTTCTTGTATGGCTTGATAACTTTTTCAAGCGTATCTTCGGGAAATGGGTAGAGTTGTTCTAGTCTGACAATAGCAATATCTTGAATATTTTCTTCTCGACGCTTCGCCCTCAACTCGTAATAAATTTTTCCACTACAAAGTACAACTCGCTTAACTTTCGCTGCATCAAGTTCATCTGTTTCGCGCAAAACTCGATGGAAACGACCATTGGCGAGGTCTTCATATGAAGAAACAGCTTCTTTATGTCGCAGCAAACTTTTGGGTGTCATCACTACCAAAGGCTTTCTTAGAGGTCGAATCATTTGTCGGCGTAACATATGAAAAATTTGAGCTGGCGTAGTTGGCACACAAACTTGAATATTGCCCTCAGCACATAACTGTAAAAATCTTTCTAATCGAGCTGAAGAATGCTCCGGACCCTGCCCTTCATAACCATGCGGAAGCAGCATAGTTAAACCGCATAATCTTTCCCATTTGATTTCACCACTACTCACAAATTGATCAATTACAACCTGAGCTCCATTAGCAAAATCACCAAATTGAGCTTCCCAAATAACCAAAGCATCAGGCCGAGTTGTCGCATAACCATATTCAAATGCTAATACCGCCTCTTCAGATAGAAGGGAATCATGAATAACAAACTTTCTTTGAGACTCTGAGATATAGGTCAAGGGTATATGGGTCTCACCGGTTTCTTGCTCATGCAATACAGCGTGTCGATGCGAAAAAGTTCCTCGACCAACGTCTTGACCCGTAAGACGAACTTTGTAATTGCTATCAACCAAACTCGCGTAGGCTAACAACTCAGCACCACCCCAATCGAACGGTCTCTCACCATTCGCCATCGCCGTTCTAGATTCAAGAACTTTTTCCACCTGACGAACCACTTTAAAGCCCTCAGGTATTTCAACTAATTTATGAGCAAGACGCTTAAGGTGATCCATATTTATTGTTGTGTCACAAGACATGTCGGCGTCGTGACCAAGATAAGGCCGCCAATCCACATAAAGTGCGGTGTTTGGCGCATGTACTAAACTTTTAACAACATGAGTGCCTTCGTCCAAAGCTCTGCGATAGCTGGAATTCATTTCATTGGCTTGCTCATCATTGAGCAAACCTTCTTGGATTAACTTCTGAGCGTATAGAGTTCGGGTTGAAGGGTGCTTTTTGATTATGCGGTACATCTTCGGCTGAGTAGCTGATGGCTCATCAGTTTCATTATGCCCTCTACGGCGATAGCAAATAAGGTCAACTACAACATCTTTACGAAACTTATTACGAAAATCTAAAGCTAGTTGTGTGACAAACAAAACAGCTTCCGGATCATCTCCATTAACGTGAAAAATTGGAGCCTGCACCATTTTCGCAACATCAGTACAATATTCTGTGGAGCGAGCATCGTCCTGCCTGCTAGTCGTAAAACCTACTTGATTATTGATAATTAAGTGAAAAGTTCCACCTGTTCCATAAGCCCTAGTTTGAGACATCTGGAAAGTTTCCATTACTACACCCTGACCAGCAAACGCTGCGTCACCGTGAATACTGATAGGAAGAACTGTGTCGCCGACTAAATCTTTACGTCTATCCTGTCTAGCTCTTGCAGAACCAATAACTACAGGAGAGCCAATCTCTAGATGCGATGGATTAAAGCCCATGCTGCAATGCACTTCCCCACCAGGAGTCATTACATTTGAAGAGAAACCCTGGTGGTATTTGACGTCACCAGAACCACTGTAAGTGGCTTTACCTTCAAACTCATTAAACAGATCAGAAGGGTTTTTACCTAATGTATTAACCAATACATTAAGCCTTCCTCTATGAGCCATACTAATTAGAATTTCTTTAGCGCCGTTTTCACCTGCCCGCTGAATAATGTCATCCAAGGCGGGAATCAAACTTTCACCACCTTCTAAACCAAACCTTTTTGTGCCAGGGTATTTAGAATCCAGATGTTTTTCCAAGCCCTCAGCTGCACTTAAACGTTCTAAAATATGCAATCTAGCTTCATTAGAAAAACCAGGGTTACCGGCCTTACTTTCGATTCGTCTCTGGATCCACTGCTTCTCTTCTAAATTAACAATACCCATATACTCGAAGCCAATTGAGCCACAGTAAATACTCTCGAGCATTTTAATGATGTCAGCTAGTGAAGATTCTTGTTGGGGAACGAACAGCGGTTGGGTTTTAAAAGTTGCTGAAAGGTCTGCATCAGATAAATTATGGAAATCTAGCTTAAGGTCAGGAACTTCTTCTCTGCTCATTAGATTTAAGGGATCAAGTTGCGCTTGTTGATGGCCACGAACCCGATAAGAGCTTATAAGCTGGACCACGCTAACTTGCTTAGCTTCATGTAAAGCAGAAACCTGCTCTTCACCAGGTACAGCAGCAGTGAATCCTGTAGACCGATGAGGGAGGCCTTTAAATTGTCTTGCCACTGCTGATGGGGACACCTCTTCACCACCGGCTCCATTCACCAGAGGAAGGTCATTAAAATAGCTCCGCCACTCTTCTGATACAGAACTAGGATTAGCCAAATATGCTTCGTAAAGTTCTTCTATATACTCAAGATTACCGCCAGAGAGATGACTCGACTCAAGCATTAACTCACTGAAACTTCCAGGTATAGACATGATACTTCCTTTTCATCAGATCAGGTGGCGCGCTCCATGAGCATTGATCTTATATGACCTATGGCCCTTGTTGGATTTAAGCCTTTAGGGCATACCGCGACACAATTCATAATTCCACGACATCTAAAGACACTAAAAGGGTCTTCAAGTTCAGAAAGCCTTTCATCTGTTTTAGTGTCACGACTATCTGCAAGAAAACGATAAGCTTGAAGCAGTCCTGCCGGCCCCACAAACTTATCCGGGTTCCACCAGAACGAAGGACAATTAGTCGAACAACATGCGCATAGAATGCATTCGTATAAACCATCAAGCTTAGCCCTGTCTTCTGGAGACTGTAAACGCTCTATGGCAGGAGCAGGCTCATCGTTTTGTAGATATGGTTTTATTTTTTCGTATTGCTTATAGAACGCTGCCATATCCACAACCAAATCGCGAATCACAGGCAAACCTGGTAAAGGTCGTAATACTAATTTGTTATTCTTTACCGCTGACGAAACGGGCGTTATACAAGCCAATCCATTTCTGCCATTGATGTTCATACCATCGGAGCCGCAAACGCCCTCACGACAAGAGCGACGGTAACCAATGCTTGGGTCCTCATTTTTCACCAACTGCAGTACATCAAGCACCATCAAATCCTTACCTTCAGGAAGCTCTACCTGAACGTCCTGCATGTATGGTTCTTTATCAGTTTCTGGGTTGTAACGATAAACACTAACTAACATGATGAGTCACCTATAATCTTATAGTATTAATAAGTTCGAATTTTTGGTTCAAATGTTGGCACGCTTTTGGGAGTCAAGTTTACGCCACGCTTGGTTAACTGTTTTGTTCCTGGTGTATAAATTGAATGACACAACCAGTTTTCATCATCTCGCTCTGTGAAATCTTCACGAGCGTGCGCCCCTCTGCTTTCGTCTCTTTGCTCTGCAGCCATAGCTGTTGCTTCTGCCACTTCAAAAAGATTTTCAAGCTCCAAGGCTTCAATTCTAGCCGTATTAAACACCTGACTTTTATCTTCTAAATTCACATTAGCAATGCGCTCTCGCAAAACAGCAAGCTTCTCTATGCCTTCTTGCATAAAGTCACCACGTCGGAAAACACCAAAGTGGTTTTGCATAACATTCTGCAACTCTTTCCTGAGATCAGAAACTTTCTCTCCTGAAGTCGTTTGGTTTAAGCGATGCAAACGCTGCATTGATTCATCAATATCAGTTTCAGAGGCATCACGCATTTCAATACCTTGGCTTAACATTTTTTCAATATGAATTCCTGCCGCTCTACCAAAAACAACAAGGTCTAATAAAGAATTACCACCAAGACGATTAGCGCCATGCACTGAAACACAGGCCGCTTCGCCTACAGCAAATAAACCTTCAATAATTTTGTCATTGCCTTGTGCGTCTTGAGTCAGTGCCTGACCATTTACGTTGGTCGGAATGCCTCCCATCATGTAATGACAAGTTGGAGTTACTGGAATTGGTTCTTTAACTGGATCCACATGAGCAAAAGTTCTAGACAACTCGAGAATTCCTGGCAACTTAGCATTTAAGGTTTTTTCGCCTAAGTGATCTAGTTTAAGAAGAACATGATCGCCTTCAGGCCCGACACCTCTGCCAGCTAAAACCTCCAACACCATAGAGCGAGCAACGACATCACGACCAGCAAGGTCTTTAGCATTCGGAGCGTATCTCTCCATAAAGCGCTCTCCATCCTTGTTGACCAAGTATCCGCCTTCTCCACGACAACCTTCGGTAACAAGTGTGCCCGCGCCATAAATACCAGTAGGATGGAACTGCCACATTTCAATGTCTTGAACTGGATACCCTGCTCGCAAAGCCATACCTATGCCATCTCCAGTATTTATCAGAGCATTAGTAGTAGAAGCATAAATACGACCAGCGCCACCAGTTGCGAAGACTGTAGCTTTAGATTTAATGTAAACGGTCTCGCCAGTTTCAATGCAAATAGCGACAACCCCTACCACTGAACCGTCTTGATTTTTGACGATATCGGTAGCAAACCACTCATTAAAGAAAGTAGTGTTATTTTTCAAATTACCTTGATAAAGGGTATGCAAAAGAGCATGACCAGTTCGGTCTGCCGCAGCACATGTTCGTGCAGCTTGCCCACCTTTACCATAATCTTTTGATTGACCACCGAAAGGTCTTTGGTAAATTCGCCCATTATCATTTCGAGAAAATGGCAAGCCCATATGCTCCAGCTCAAATACAGCCTTAGGGCCTTCACTACACATATACTCAATAGCATCTTGATCGCCAATGTAGTCAGAACCTTTGACGGTATCGTACATGTGCCAGCGCCAGTCATCATTTGGATCGTCACTGGCTATAGCACAAGTAATACCGCCCTGCGCAGAAACAGTATGCGATCTGGTAGGAAAAACTTTTGAGATAACAGCCGTGTTATAACCGGATTGGGAAAGCTGTAAAGCTGAGCGTAATCCTGAACCACCACCGCCAACAATTACTGCATCAAATGAAAGTGTTCTTATATTAGTCACTATTTAAATACTCCACAAAATCTGTACACACCACAAAAAATATACGAACAAAATAATCAAACAGGCCAACTCAAAGAGAAAGCGAACTTTATTCGCGCTATTACCAAGCGTCATGGGGGTGAGATAGTCCGTCGCTATTGTCCACATACCAATCCAGGCATGTGCGCAGAGCGACAGTAAAGAAATAAGACTAAAAATACGTACAGGAGTTTTACTGAAAAGCATTTGCCAATCGAGATAGGTCATTTCGGGTGTTGAAACAAATACATAAACCATGAACAAAACGTATGTGAGAAGAATAACAGCTGATACTCTTTGAACGACCCAGTCATAGAGTCCGCTTCGACCAAAACTTGTGACGTTAGTTACCATATCCAACCCCCCAAACTTACGATAAGCACTAAGCTCAAAAATATTGTTATTTTAGCGGCAACAGGAGCAGCTTCTTTAGTCTCTCCGATTCCAGAGTCCATAAGCAGATGCTTAATCCCGGCAATTAAATGATAGGCCAATGCTGAAAGAATGCCCCACACAATAAATTTGAATAGACCCGATTCAGAATGCTCTTTAAGCCTATTAAAACCTTCCTCGCTGCTTAGGGACATATCAAAAATCCAAAGCAATATTGCGACACCTACAAAAACAATAACGCCTGAAATTCGATGGGTAATGGATGCGTATGCCGCTAAGGGCAATTGAATAGAAGAAATATCTAAATTAACCGGTCGCTTATCTTTCACTATGGAACAACCTCGACTTATAAAAATTATTTTTCTATCAGATTTATTGTTCTGATAGGCGTTTTCTATCATAACCGTCTATGCGACGAAACGTGAGCATATTAGACATTTAATTGCGGTTAATCAACAGTATTTAAAGCTTTTTTTATGCTAGTCGAAGCTGAATTTTGAGGAGCTTATTTAAGAATAAGCTTAGAATTAGCAAAGCACATTTGACAATTTTGCTATCAGGAGATAGTGTGTACTTTCCGCTGAAGTTGGCTTTATAGAGCCGACTCTGATTGTACAAAAATTCTCTTAACAGGAGTTCGTATGGCTGAGAAAAAAGCTCAGTTGTCAGTTGATGGCATGAATGAAATTCTAGACCTACCGGTCTACGAGGGCTCAATAGGAGCAGATGTAGTAGATGTAAGCAGTTTAGCAGGCAAAGGTGTTTTCACTTTCGACCCCGGATTCATGTCTACAGCTTCTTGCGAATCCAAAATCACCTATATCGACGGTGGCAAAGGCGTCCTTCTCTATCGCGGTTACCCAATCGAACAACTCGCAGAGAAATCCGATTTCCTAGAATGCTGCTATCTTCTTCTCAACGGCGAACTGCCAGACCAAACTCAAAAAGAACAATTTAATACCGACATCAAATACCACACCATGGTGCATGAACAGATGCACAGCTTTTTTAATGGCTTCCCGCGTCATGCTCACCCTATGGCGATCATGGTTGGTGTTGTAGGAGCACTATCTGCTTTTTATCACGATAACCTGGAAATCAGTAATGAAGAACATCGTATGGATGCTGCATTACGCGTAATTGCCAAGATGCCTACTTTGGCTGCCATGTGTTACAAGTATTCCGTTGGCCAACCTTTTGTCTACCCGGACAACAGCCTTGGTTTCTCTGAGAATTTCCTGCACATGATGTTCAGCACACCTTGTGAAGAAACCAAAATTAATCCAGTCTTAGCGGATGCAATGGATAAGATATTCTTACTTCATGCTGACCATGAACAAAATGCCTCCACCTCTACTGTCAGACTTGCAGGCTCAACCGGCGCCAACCCTTATGCCTGCGTTGCTTCTGGTATAGCTGCTCTTTGGGGCCCTGCTCATGGCGGCGCGAATGAAGCCGTATTAAAAATGCTTGATGAAATCGGCGACGTCTCACAAATCGATAAGTTTATTGCTCGAGCAAAAGATAAAAACGATCCTTTCCGCTTAATGGGCTTTGGCCACCGAGTTTATAAAAACTTCGACCCAAGAGCTAAGGTACTCCGTGAAGCTTGCCAAAATGTTCTTGCTGAACTCGGAATGGAAGACGATCCGCTCTTACAAATTGCTATGAAGCTTGAAAAGATTGCGCTTGAGGATGAATACTTTGTAGAGAAAAATCTTTACCCAAATGTCGATTTCTACTCTGGCATAATCTTAAAAGCTATCGGCATTCCTGTTAGCTTGTTCACAGTTATTTTTGCCACCGGCAGAACTCCAGGTTGGGTTGCTCATTGGCATGAAATGATTAGCAATCCATTTAAAATTGGCAGACCTCGCCAACTTTATACTGGACCGAAGTTGCGAGATTATCCTACTAAGTAACTTAGAAAAGCTAAAAACGCATCCACAAAAAAGCCCGCTTAAAGCGGGCTTTTTTGTTTCTCTCTCATGAACTTTCTGTTAAATACATCAAGCTTAAAAATGGCGTCCCCTAGGGGTTTCGAACCCCTGTTGCCTGGATGAAAACCAGGTGTCCTAGGCCTCTAGACGAAGGGGACTAAAGACTTTAATTCACTCAACAATCAAAGATAGATAGAGTAATTGGTGGAGCCAAGGAGGATCGAACTCCTGACCTCAACGCTGCCAGCGTTGCGCTCTCCCAGCTGAGCTATGGCCCCGCTTTTTTCTCTATACTGCACTCGGAGTTTACACTCGGAAGCAAATATCTAATAAGAGTATATTGCTAACCAAGATCAGCAAAGACGCGCATTCTAAGCACCACCTTCAAGACTGTCAAGAACTAAAGAAGATTTAAGATCAAGAATTAGGAACTGCTAAATTAGCGTATTCTTTTTCTAGATTTTTTAGTTGTTTTTTAGAAACACCTCCGAGAACAGCAACGGCATTTCTCAAACGGGCCCTTGTGATATCCAAACCTAAAACAGAAATAGAATCAATCACTGAAGTAGAAACTGAACTGCCCGCGATAGCAATAAAAACGGGAAATAAAAAATCTCGAATCTTTATTTCTAAAGATTCTGATAATTGCATAAACGCAAGCTCAATACTGTCTCTGTGCCACGCCTCCATTTCTTCGATTCGCCAAGCAATAAATTGAAGAATTCTCTTGCTCTCTTCAAGACTTAACTTTTTATGGCTAAAGCTCTCTTCATCTATGTCTGGCAAGCCTAAAAAAAAGAATGAAGCTAAAGGTGCAATATCTGTAAAGCGTTCAACCCTCTGTTTAATCAGAGGCACAATGGCTTGAATCTTATCAGATTGAAATGCCCATTGTGAAAAGCGTTGCATGAACTCATCATCCGATAAAACTTCACGCAAATAACGGCCATTCAGCCAATCTAATTTTTCAGTATCAAAAACAGGTCCGCCTAAGGAAACTCTCTGTATATCAAAGCTCTCGATCATGTCACTTAAAGAAAACATTTCCCTTTCATCAGGCATAGACCAGCCCATCATTCCTAGGTAATTGGTGAGAGCTTCAGGCAAATACCCCATTCCTTGATAATAACCAATGCTCGTTGGATTCTTACGTTTGCTTAATTTACTTTTATCAGCATTTCGCAATAAAGGCATGTGACAAAGAACTGGCGGCTCCCAACCGAAATACTTGTAAAGCAATAAATGTTTTGGCGCTGAATTGATCCACTCTTCGCCGCGAATAACATGCGTGATTTGCATTAAGTGATCATCAACGACATTGGCCAAATGATAAGTTGGCAAACCATCCGATTTCATTAAGACCTGCATATCAATTTGCTGCCAATCTATACTCACATCGTCCCTTAACATGTCTTTTATCTCGCAACTCCCACTTGTGGGGACTTTCATGCGAATCACATATGATTTATTATTTTTTAAATTCTCAGCGATCTCAGCATCACTTAAATGCAGACAATGCCCATCGTATCCTAGCGGTTTCTTTTCAGTCATCTGCTGCTTACGCAACTCACCAAGACGCTCTGAACTACAGAAACAATGGAAGGCATTACCATCACTCAAGAGTTTATCAACGTGCTGTGTATAGATATCGGAGCGTTCACTTTGGCGATAAGGACCAAAATCACCACCTTGATCAGGCCCCTCATCCCAATCTAAACCCAGCCACTTTAATGAGGAAAGAATATCGTCTTCAGATTTTTTAGTGCTACGAACCTGGTCAGTATCTTCAATTCTTAAAATAAATTTGCCACCATGCTTACGCGCAAAACATAAATTAAATAAAGCGATATAGGCAGTACCTACGTGTGGGTCACCAGTCGGTGAAGGGGCTATTCTGGTTCTAACGTTTGTCATTGTTATCCAATAAGATGAAAATTTTAATGGTGGAATTATACTGCAAGAGAGCGCTTTCTGTTTATCTAATTGAGAGCTTGTTATCAATAAACAAACACTTAATTTTCAGCAAAACGCTTTAAAGCTTCTTCTGTCAATCGGTAA
>CBFIHS010000046.1:0-14046 GCA_965662565.1 Pseudohongiellaceae bacterium
AATGCCAAGAGAAATACTCCTTTGGTTTTTTCCTGTGATCAAATTTACTGATCGGGTAGAATACGTTTTTTATAAAGACTAGTTGAGTAGAGAATGCACTTACTTGATGGCAAAGCCACATCTGAGCAGCTACAGGCTGAAATCTCTGAAAAAGTAACGGCCTTGAAAGCCGCCGGTCAAAAAGTCCCCCATCTAGCCGCAGTAATTGTCGGTGATGATGGCGGCAGTCATACCTATGTAAACAACAAGGTTCGTACCTGTGAGCGTTTGGGCTTTGACTCCACTTTGATTGCTCTGCCGGAAAAAACCACAGAGGCTGAACTCTTAAAGAAAGTTTCTGAATTGAACGGTGATGAGGCAATTGATGGCTTTATTGTGCAAGTGCCATTACCGGCGCATATAAACGAAGATAAAGTCACAGAAGCGATCAACCCTGAAAAAGACGTTGATGGTTTTCATCCTGAAAACCTTGGACGCATGATGTTAGGTTTGCCTAGCTATATCTCTGCTACTCCAAACGGCATATTAGAACTTCTAAAACGAAATGGCATTAAAACCTCGGGTAAACATTGTGTTGTGGTTGGGCGTAGCAATATTGTTGGGACGCCCATGTCAATCTTGATGTCTCGAAATGCTGAACCTGGCAACTGCACCGTTACGACTGTGCATAGCCGCACACAAAACATGAATGAAATTTGTGCAAGCGCAGATATTTTAATAGTTGCTATTGGTAAACCGGAATTTGTCAAAGCTGAAATGGTCAAAGAGGGTGCAATAGTGATTGATGTAGGTACAACAAGAGTGCCGGATGCTTCTAAACCGAAAGGGTTTGCACTTAAAGGTGACGTTGATTTCGATGCAGTCAAAGATAAGTGCAGTTTTATTACACCAGTTCCGGGAGGCGTTGGGCCAATGACGATTGCTTCACTGATGCAAAATACCTTGCTGGCGGTAGAGCGTAAAGCAGAGCGAAACAAGAGCAGTTAAGTTGAAATCTTGTTTGATTGTCTCAAGCAAAATTAATTTAGGAATAATATGTCTGATACACAAAGTGCTTTAAAACCGTTCATTACAAAAGTGACTGATAAACAGGTTTTGAGTTTCGAAGAAGCCCAAGACGCTTTTGAAATCATTATGAGAGGTGGTGCAAGCCCCGCCCAGATTGCCGGTTTTCTTGTCGCTTTACGAATGCGTGGAGAGAATGTCGATGAGATAAGTGCGGCTGCATCGGTCATTCGATCAAAAGCTCTACCAATTTCAGCCCCCAGCAATGCAATGGATATCGTAGGCACTGGTGGTGATGGTACAGGGACACTCAATATTTCTACAGCGACAGCATTTGTTGTAGCTGCTTGTGGAGTGCCAGTCGCTAAGCATGGTAATCGTGCATTATCTTCAAAGTCTGGGGCAGCAGATGTCTTGGCTTGCTTAGGTATCAATTTAGAGTCTCCCATGGCGCAAATCGAGCAAGCAATTTTGGAAGCGAACATTGGTTTCATGATGGCCCCCAGGCATCACAGTTCATTTAAGTATGTGGGCCCGGTGCGAGTTGAGTTAGGTGTCCGTACCATGTTCAATATATTGGGCCCGCTTTGTAATCCTGCTGGAGTTAAAAGATATCTATTGGGTGTCTACAGTAAGGACTGGGTCAAGCCAATGGCTGAAGTTTTAGCCAAACTAGGATGTGAAAAAGCTTGGGTTGTTCATGGTGCCGATGGCTTGGATGAGTTAAGCACAACTGGTGAAAACTATGTCTGCGAAGTTAATGGTACAGAAGTCAGAGAACTTAGCGTCACCCCGGAAGAGGCTGGTTTGCCAAGAACTACTCTGGAGCATCTAAAAGGTGGAGAAGGCCCCTATAATGCTGAACGCTTGTTGGCTTTGCTCAAAGGCGAAAAGGATGCTTACCGAGATATCGTTGTGTTTGGAGCAGCAGCGGCATTATTGATTTCTGATAAAGTGGATACTTTGCTTGATGGTGCTAAATTGGCTGAAGCGGCAATCGATGATGGACGAGCATTATCGGCATTAGAGCGGCTTGTAGAAATTAGTCAAATTTCAACTTAATATTCAGTTTTTATTTACGATAAATGAAGGTTTCCTGTAAACCTTTTGTCATTCCGTTCGTTTAGTTTAGATTACAGTGACTAGAAAGCATAAGTTTGCCTATGCTTGCTTTCTTGTTGTTTCCTTTTTTAAAGTTATATTACCGCAGGTCTTAGTTCTAAACTGAGATTTTGAGATATAAAGCTTGGTTTTCTATATCACCAATACATATGAGCAGTGAGAGAAGTTAATGGCGACCCCAGAAGACAACAGTAATGAAAATAACTTTGGTTCCAGTCCAAAGAAAAAGGGTAAGAAAAAAATTCTTGCTTTGTTTTTCTTCTTGGTAATTCTCGGTGGAGGAGTCTACTACTGGCAACAGGATAGCGAGGAGCAGATTGAAAGTCAGCCGCTTATTGTCAGTGTTGAATATGGTGATATTGAAAATACAGTTGCTGCAACCGGAAGTCTCCAACCGAGTGAGACGGTTGAAGTGGGTGCACAGGTCTCAGGCTTATTAGAAGCCTTGCATGTAGAAGCAGGCGACTATGTGGAAGAAGGTCAATTGCTTGCGGAGATAGATGCGCGGCAGCAGCTGAGCCGGGTTGAATCCAGTCGAGCCAATATAGCTGGACTTGAAGCACAAATAGAAGCAAGACGGTCAGCTTTACTGCTTGCAGAGGCAAATGCACAAAGGCAAGAAATGCTTAGACTTGCCGATGCTACCAGCGAACAAGATTATGATACGGCAATGAACACTTTGATGGGTGCAAGAGCCAGTTTAATTCAGCTAGAAAGACAGATCGATCAAAGCGCAGCTAACTTAGCCATTGAAGAAACAAAGCTTGAATTTACCCAAGTCGTGGCACCAATAGCGGGTACGGTGGTGTCAATTTCTTTGAATGAAGGCCGGACTTTAAATGCCTTGCAACAAGCCCCAACGATTCTCACAATTGCAGACCTTTCTTTAATGACAGTAGAAACTGAAATATCTGAAGCGGACGTTGGTAATCTGCAATCGGGTATGGAAGTTTATTTTACAACTCTTGGAGGCGGTTCTCGCCGTTGGTCAAGCTCCTTAAGACAGATACTTCCGCAACCCACGATCGAGAATAATGTAGTTTTATACACAGGGCTGTTTGATATCGATAATGAGGATGGTGCTTTGTTACCGGCTATGACGGCCCAAGTTTATTTTGTGACTTCGGCAGCTAGAAATGTTTTAACTGTGCCAATTGGCGCTTTGACCTTTTTAGAAGGTGGTCCAGCTAGTGCAGGGGGTGGCTTTAATGCGGCAATGGGAAATGCTCCAAGACCAGCAAACGCTCCGCCGGGATTTGCTAGGCCTTCTAATTCTGGTGGAGTAGCGCCAACAATGTCTGGCATGCAAAACACGGCTAGTCCATCTGCTGGACCAAGACGTGCTTCTGTAAAAGTTCAACAGGCTGATGGTGCAGTAGTTGAAAAAGAAATTTTGGTTGGGGTTACTAGTCGTGTTGCAGCGGAGGTTCTTTCGGGTTTACAAAATGGAGATCAAGTCATCGCAGGAGTAATGCAAGGCGGTGTTCAAGGTGTCGATCGTGAGGCAATGAGAAACGCAATCTTTGGTGGCAGAGCTCCAAGATGAGTAGTTTGAGCACAGATTCGGATTTTGATTCAGTTGAGGGTGTCGGCAATTCAATAGCCGAATCAGATGCTAAATCAACAGTTGAAGATGGATCTAATCCGAAAGCGATTCCTTTAATTGAATTAAGTGAAGTCACTCGTACTTTCATTACTGGTGGTGGAGTTGAAGTCAATGCATTAAGAGGCATTGATCTTAAGATTTACCCTGGAGAGTTTCTTGCCATTGTTGGGCAGTCTGGTTCTGGTAAGTCGACTTTAATGAATATCCTAGGCTGTCTGGATCGGCCAACAAGTGGAAAGTATTTATTTGCTGGTAGAGATATCAAGAGCTTTGATGCCGATGGTCTGGCCTGGTTAAGAAGGGAAGCCTTCGGTTTTGTTTTTCAAAGTTACAATTTGTTGGGCAATGAATCTGCACTCGAAAATGTTCAAGTACCTGCTGTTTATGCTGGACTTAATGCAAGTGAAAGAGAAGTCAGAGCAGAGAATTTGCTAAGTTCCCTCGGCTTAGGGGAGCGTATGGATCACCGGCCAACTCAACTTTCTGGTGGCCAGCAGCAAAGGGTCTCTATTGCTAGGGCAATGATGAATGGCGGTAATGTCATTTTAGCGGATGAGCCTACAGGTGCGCTGGATAGCCAAAGCGGTGTGGAGGTAATGGCTTTACTTGAAGACCTTGCTCGTAAAGGTCATACAGTTATTTTGATTACCCATGACCAAGAAGTTGCTGAGCATGCTGATCGTATCATCGAATTTCGCGATGGAGAAATTATTAGTGATAGCGGGCCAAAACCTGCCAATGTCGATTCAAAAAACAATGCCAAGTTGCGCGACATGTTCATGAGTCGGAAAGCTTTATCGATGTTTGCCGGGGTTGGTGAAGCAATAAGAATGGCTCTACGCTCTTTAAAAGCGAATGTGTTTAGAACTATGCTGACTTTACTGGGTATCGTTATTGGGGTTTCTTCAGTGGTTGCCATGCTGGCAATAGGTGAGGGTGCTCAGCAGGATATTATTCAAATTATGAATCAGTTAGGGACGAATGTAATGACGATTCGTCCGCAACGATTACCCGGCTCATTTCGCAGTATGCCATCCACTCTAACCAAAGAAGATGCACTTGGGGTGCAGGAAAATATTCCAAATGTTGTTGCGGCTATTCCGCAAATGCAAGCCCGTAATACAACAGTTCGTTTTGGCCGCAATGATACGCAAACCTCAATAGTAGCGACCTCTGAAGTGATGCCTACTGTAGAGTCCTGGCCTATGGCTCAAGGAGTATTTTTCACTGATGAAGACAGTGAAAATATTACTGCAGTTGCAGTGCTTGGTACCGAAGTTGCGCAAGAACTCTTTCCTGCGGGACAAAATATTCTGGGTGAATATGTCTTAATTAGAAATATTCCTTTCCAGGTTATTGGGATACTTACGCCAAAAGGTGCACAAGGTTTTAACAATCCTGATGATGCGGTTTATGTGCCATACAGAACAGGGGCTATTAGGGTCTTTGGTCAGGATGTGGCAGATGAAATTAGAGTCTTAGTGGATGATGCGGACTTTATTGATCAGACAGAGCAGAACGTACTGGAGTATTTGACGGCCTTACATGGTACTGAAGATATGCGTGTGAATCAGAATACTTCTATGCTGGAGTCGGCGTCTCAGTCACAAGAAACCTTTACCTTATTGCTAGGTTCAGTAGCGGCGATTTCTTTGCTTGTTGGTGGCATCGGTGTGATGAATATTATGCTGGTTTCGGTCACAGAGCGAACTCGTGAAATTGGTGTGAGGATGGCAACAGGAGCGAGGCAGAGTGATATTTTGGCTCAATTTCTATCAGAAGCAATTGTGGTTTCTTGCTTTGGAGGGATTGTCGGTATTGTTCTGGGAGTTAGTGTGGGCTTAATTTTGCAACGTTTTGATGTATCGATTTATTTCTCAAGCACGCCCATGTTATTAGCGTTCACGTGTTCGGTATCGACTGGATTAATTTTTGGCTTTGCCCCAGCTCGGAAAGCATCGCGACTTGATCCAGTTGTTGCTTTAGCGAATGAGTAAGTTCCATAGCTTAGCAAGAAATTGCACAAGTAAAGATTCAAAAATAGGACAAGAATGAAAGTAGTCAAAAATATATCCCATTTAATTGCTCTGTTTGTTTTAACTTTGAGCTTGAGTGCTTGTGTTTCTGTGGATACCCCACAGCTTCCTGGTTCTGATGTGCCTTCTGCTTGGAATGGCCCAGTAGAAGAAAATGCGAAAATCTGGCCAGAACTGACTTGGTGGGAAAGTTTTGAAGATGATGAACTTGATAGCATTATTAAAGATGTCAGGAAGAACAACCTTGATTTGCAAAATAACCGACGTAATTTGCGATCTGCGCAGATCAGCCTTCAAGAAGCTGGATTTAATTTATTGCCAACTCCATCAATTAGTCTAGGTACAGGAGCTGTCTATAATGAAAATTTAGGTGGCAGTGAAATAAATAATAGTCCGAACACTCCTACTGATCTTACAGCTGCTTTTGTTTACAACGATATTCTAAGTAAACCTTCTACTTTTCAGGGCGCAGTTGCGGATTATGAGTCTAGAAGAGCTCAAGTTGCTGACTTGGCTTTAAATACGCTTGGCACTGCGGCCTCGAGTTATTTTCAAGTACTATTAATTCGAGATCAAATCGCTGCGGCTCAACAAAATTTAGAAAATGCAGAAGCCATTGGTTTGATCACTCAGGCGCGAGTAGACGCTGGAGTAGCGGTTCCAATTGATGCCTTACAACAGCAAATCACGATTCAGCAACAACGAGCTAGTTTGCAAAGTTTACGTCAAAGTGAGCTCTCAGCCTTATCATCTTTAGCCTTGTTATTAGGACGTTCGGTTCAAGAATTTGATGTTGAAGGGCAAAGCCTTGCGACAATTTCAGTTCCTGCTTTGAAGCCAGGCATACCCTCTGAACTTCTGCGAAGACGGCCTGATTTGGTTCAAGCCGAAGCTAATTTACAACGCGCTGCGGCAAACCTGGAGCTGGCGCGTTTGGATTTTTTCCCGACGATCTCTTTAACTGGCAGTGCAAATGCTTCGAGTACTTCTTTGAGTGAATTGGTTTCTTCGCCTGATGGGCTTCTGAATATCTCTGCAGCGCTTAGTCAATTGTTACTAGATAATGGTGCTAGAGGGCGTAACCTTGAGCAAAACAGCTTGGCCTTGGAGAATAGTTTTAATTCTTATCGTAGGACGGCTCTAGCAGCTTTCAATGAAATTGAAGTTTTATTGAGTAATATTGAACTCTTGAGTCAGCTATCTGCAGTGCAGCAACAGTTATTAGAGCAGGCTGATGAATCCTTTAGGCTTGCAGAAGTTCGTTACGCACAGGGTGTGGCAGATTATCAGGTCTTATTAATTACTCAAAACACACTGTTTTCACAACGCATAGCATTACTTAATAATAAAATTCAGCAGTTGAACTCTTTGGTGGGTTTTTATCAGGCTCTCGGGGGTGGTTGGAATGCTGATGATGAGGATTCCATGTCCATCGCGAGTGAATAAAATGCTAGTTTAAAATTAAAACAGTAGTGTTTTTCTGAATTAAGGCTGATTTCTTCGAAATACTTTAGTGTTATTTCTGTAAGTTCCGAGAATTTAGGGAATTTTTGTGTTTTTTTGTGTTCTAACTTTGGACATTAAAGCCTTGTGCGTATATTCTGCCCATTGATTTTGTTGAAGTTTACTCTCTTTTTCCATTTTTGGTGTTATCCAATATGATCGACGATATCACCCTTAAAGATCATAACCAAGAAAGACGGATTTTTCTGTCCCGCCTTCTTATCGGCGGCTTAATTGCAATCTTGCTTATCTGTGTTTTGATAGCGAGACTTTTCTACCTTCAAGTTCTGCAACACGAATATTATTCTACTGCCTCTGATAAAAATCGCATTTACAGTCAGGTTATCCCTCCCACACGTGGAAGAATTTACGATCGTAATGGTGTTTTGCTAGCTGATAATAAGCCTAGTTATAACCTCACAATGATTAAAGAAAATGTTCCAGATCTGGACGACAGCTTTCGCGTACTTCAGTCTTTGATAGATTTACCAGATGAAGCAATTGAGAGTTTTCAACAGCGCTTGCGTAGAAGAGGCGTGCCTTATTCTTCTGTCCCAGTCTCATATGATCTGGACGAATCAGAAATTGCAAAACTCGCTGTGAATCAATTTCGCTTGCCAGGTTTTCAAGTAGAAGCACAATTGGTTCGTTATTACCCTTTAGGGGAGCCAATTGCTCATGGTTTGGGCTACCTCAGCAGTATCACCGAAGACGAGTTAAGGCAGCTGGATGCTGAAAATTACCGAGGTACTGACCAGATTGGAAAAACTGGTCTAGAGCGCTTTTACGAAGACTTATTGCACGGCCAAGTGGGTTATGAAACCGTCGAAAAAAATGCCCGCGGGCAGATTATGAATGTACTTGATCGAACCGATCCTATCCCAGGAGAAGATTTGGTTTTGCATTTGGACAGTGGTTTACAGCTTGCAGCATGGGATGCTCTAGGAGAGTACAAAGGAGGAGTGGTTGCTCTAGATGTCGATACAGGTGGGGTTTTGGCTATGGTCAGCAAACCTTCCTTTGATCCTAACTTGTTTATCGGTGGTATTAGTCAGGCCGATTACAACAAACTAAACGATCCTGATGAGACCCCTCTTTTTAACAGAGCGCTCGCAAAATACGCACCAGGTTCAACGACGAAACCCTTTATTGGCTTGGCAGGTCTTGATACAGGAGTCCGCACCAGAGAATACGAAGTCGAGGATCCTGGTTATTACCTTCTTGAAGGGGACAGCCATATTTATCACGATTGGACATGGTGGGTGAATGAATCTGGGCATGATTTGGTTAATCTAGCCAAGGCTATATACCAGTCATGTGATATTTATTTTTGGGATTTGGCTGAGACCTTGGGTATTGATCGGATGTCAGGTTTTTTAGCTAAGTTTGGTTTCGGTCAAAACTCCAGTATAGATCTTCCACAAGCAAGCCAAGGCATCCTCCCCAGTAGGGAATGGAAAATGCGGACAAGAGGTGAGCCATGGTATCTAGGAGAAACTCTTAATTCAGCAATCGGTCAGGGTTATACGGAAGCCTCTCCTTTACAATTAGCTACGGCCACAATGGTTTTGGCGAATAAAGGCAAATGGCAGCAGTCTGTAATGTTGAAAAGAGTTGGATTACTAAGTGAAGACATTCAGCAAGCAAGCGCTATCCCAGATGTGGTTTTGCAAAATCCTGATGACTGGAATTTCATACATGAAGCAATGGCAGATGTGGTTCATAAGGGGGATGGAGGTTATCGCAACAATGGAACGGCTTATCCTTATATTGGCATGCTTCAAGAAATGCCATACAGAATGGCTGGTAAATCTGGTACAGCGCAAGTAGTTGGGATGCCTGCAGATTTTGATAGTGATGCTGAAGTTCCTGAAAAATATAGAGACCACGCTTTATTCATTGCCTTTGCTCCAGTAGAAAATCCCAAAATTGCGCTCGCAGTTTTCGTTGAACATGGCGTGGGTGGCAGTTCGGTTGCCGGCCCTATAGCCAAGCAATTGATAGATGCTTATTTGTTGGATGAACTGGGCGCCCTTAAAGAACAGTTTTCGTCACAACCAGATAGTCAGCAGACTAGTGTTTTGCTGGACAATATGGAGCTTGTAGAGGCCATATTTTGAGTTCGTCTTCTTATATTAGACAGCTAGGCGGAGACTTTTCTTTAGGAAGAAAACGAAGTTTGTGGGAGAAACTTAACCTCGATTTACCCTTGTTATTTGCTTTGGTGGTGCTGACTGGTTTTGGGCTGATGGTTGCTTACAGTGCAACGGATGGTAATCAAGTAGAGATGCGCAGACAGGGTGTTTTTATCGCTTTGGCCTACGTCGTGATGTTTATAGTCGCCCAAATTGATGTTCGAGTAATGCGCCGATGGGCTCCCTTAATGTACATGGTTAGTTTTGGTTTATTAGTTGCTGTACTTTTTTTTGGAGTAAAGGCTAATGGAGCTCAACGTTGGTTGGACTTACCGGGTTTGCCTCGCTTTCAACCCTCTGAAATCATGAAGTTGGTTTTACCTTTGAGTTTAGCCGCTTATTTTTCGAGAAGGCCTATTCCACCGAGAACTAAACACATCTTTTGGTCACTGATATTACTTGCCTTGCCTGCGGCCTTGATTGCGATTCAGCCTGATTTAGGCACAGCTTTACTGATAGCCGTATCTGGAATATTTGTCTTGTTGCTTGCTGGAATTAGTTGGAAGCTCGTCTCCTCAGCCTGCGGATTAGGCGTTTTATCTATTCCGGCGATGTGGATTTTTTATTTGCAGGATTATCAGAAACAACGAATTTTGACATTCTTAAATCCAGAAAAAGACCCTTTGGGGGCAGGCTGGAATATCATTCAGTCTAAAACTGCGATTGGGTCCGGCGGCCTTTATGGTAAAGGTTGGTTGAACGGCGTTCAGTCACGACTGGATTTTTTACCCGAAGGCCAGACTGATTTCATTGTTGCAGTATTATCCGAAGAATTTGGTCTAGCCGGAGTGTTATTTTTGTTAATGCTCTATGCCGTCATTATCAGTAGGGGTTTATATATAGCTGTAGTTTCTAGTGATTTGTTCACACGACTATTAGCAGGCAGTATTACGCTGACGTTTTTTGTTTATATTTTTGTCAATATAGGCATGGTCTCTGGTCTTTTACCGGTTGTGGGAGTCCCACTCCCGATGGTAAGTCTCGGAGGGACATCTATTGTTACCTTGATGATCGGGTTTGGCATTCTGATGTCAATTCACAGTCATGGTAAGACTTCATTCCGTTATGTAGATTGATAAAGAGCTTGAAAATTAATCAAATGGCAAAATCATTTAATCTTTACTCGCTTCTATTACTCCTTACCTCTTTGATATTGAGTGCTTGTGTCTCATCTCCACTAGATGACAATGCAGGTCGCTACGATATGCAAAACGATAGCCCCGAACTAGAAGATATTGATTTAGCTTCAATTCCTGAAGTGATTCCGCAAGCGATCACTCGGACTTCTGCGGGCAATAAAAGCCCTTATCAAGTGAATGGCCGTAGCTATACTGTAATGGCTACCGAAAAAGGCTATGAAGAAACAGGAATTGCTTCCTGGTATGGTCGAAAGTTTCATGGGCATCTAACCTCTAATGGTGAAATTTATGACATGTTCAAGTTTTCCGCAGCACATAAAAGTTTACCTATCCCTAGCTTTGCGCGAGTTACCAATATGGATAATGGCAAAAGCATTGTGGTTAGAGTAAATGATAGAGGGCCTTTTCATGAAAATAGGATTATCGATCTATCTTATGCGGCAGCTGCTAAGCTCGATTACGCTGATCTTGGGACAGCAAGAGTTCATGTCGAGGCATTAACACCTTGGGTAAGCCCTCCAGAATTGCTAGCATCAAAACAAGATGAAGACATTGATCAAGAGGGTATTGCTGAGGAAAGAGAGCTTATCGAGGCCGATCAGGGACAGGAATACTTGCAGTTAGGTGCATTTGGAAGTTTAGCCAGTGCTGAAGGCCTGCGAGACGCTGTTGGAGCGATCACTCAAGTGCCAGCTTTTATTCGCAGTGAATTCAACGAAAACTCGAATAATACCTTACATCGTGTGCGTTTAGGCCCACTAAATGAGACAATTGAGCTTAATAATTTGATACAGCTTATTATTGATGCTGGCTTTGGAACGCCATTTAAAGTCAGACAGTAAAAAACCTTAGTACGGACAGAAAAAAGTCAGAATTGCTGGTTATATTTGAGGAAAAACATGCAACAAAATGAACAAAATTTTATTCAGAAAAAAAATCAGGCGAGCAGTGTGATGAAACTATACCGAAAACTTCAAACTGTATTGCTAGCTTTCTTAGTGATCCTGTCTTGTTACCTCACTACGCCAGCGCTTGCTCAACAAGCTAGAATTATCCCACGTCCACCTGAAATTGCTGCAAGTTCTTATATTTTGATGGATGCAACAACCGGTGAAATTTTGGTTGAGTCTAATTCTGACATTCCCTTACCTCCAGCAAGCTTAACTAAAATTATGACTGACTATGTTGTTGCCTCTGAGTTAGACAATGGCAACATTGCTCTTGATGACGAGGTTTATGTCAGTGTAAAAGCTTGGCAAATGGATGGTTCCAAGATGTTTATTCAAGAAGGGACTCGTGTGCGTTTAGAGGATCTAATTTATGGCATGGTCGTTCAGTCAGGCAACGATGCCAGTGTTGCGCTTGCTGAACATATCGCCGGTAGTGAAGGGGCCTTTGCTGACATGATGAATCAACATGCTGAGGTCTTAGGCATGCAAAACTCTTACTTTGTCAACCCGCATGGTTTACCCGCAGATCAACACGTTATGTCAGCCCGAGATTTAGGAATACTGGCTAGGGCTTTGATTAATACTTATCCCGAAAATTATAAAATATACAGTGTGCCTGAATTTACCTATAACGGTATTCGTCAACCGAACCGAAATACTCTTTTATTTCAAGATAGAAATGTTGATGGTATGAAAACAGGCTATACAGATGCGGCAGGCTATTGTTTGGTTGCTTCTGCTATCCGAGGAGATATGCGCCTAATAGCTGTTGTAATGGGCACAGCAAATGAAAATGCTAGAGCAATAGAAGCACAGAAGCTATTAACTTATGGTTTTAGATTTTATGAAACCTTTGAGTTATTCAGTGGTAATGATGTGCTCTCATCTGAAGTGGTCTGGTCAGGTAAAAGTAACACCGTGGATATCGGGATACAGGATCAGGCTTTCATAACAATTCCTAGTTCTTCAAGTGATGATCTTGTCACTACCTTGGAGATTGCCGAAACATTAAAAGCACCCATTCAAGCAGGGGATGTTTTAGGTCAAGTTTCAGTCAGTCTAAATGATACTGTTTATTATGAAGGCAAGGTAATTGCTCTGGAAACTATTGAGAGGGCTAATTTAATTAAGCGCATCATGGATTGGTTGACCTTGTTTTTTATGGGCTTGTTTAGTTAACAGCTTGGCTTTGTTATGCATATTGAAGAAGATTCCATAAGCATTGAGTTTCCTTGTGAATATCCCGTTAAAGTGATGGGTAAGGATGTCGATGGTTTTACTGAAGCTATTTTGGAAATTATTCGTCGTCATGCGCCAGATTTGCGAGATGAGAATATTAGTTTTAGAGCCAGTCGTAATAAAAACTATCTGGCTGTGAATGTGATTATTAATGCAACTGGGTTAATTCAGCTGCAGGCTCTGTTTGATGATTTGAAAGCCAGCGGCCGTGTCTCAATGGTCTTGTAAAGGCCGTGACTTCCTCGAAAAAAGTTAGCGCAAAGAAAAACTCGATAAAAGAACAATGTGTCCTGCGATATCTGGGGACACAATCTTATGAGTCGACTTGGCTGAAAATGAAAGAATTCACTTTAAGCCGATCCCCTGAAACGAAAGATGAGTTATGGATCTTAGAACACAAACCTGTGTTCACTCTTGGCCAAGCTGGAAAACCTGAGCATATTTTAAATCCTCATCAGATCCCGGTTGTGAAATCTGATAGAGGAGGGCAGGTTACTTATCATGGGCCTGGTCAGTTAGTAATTTATTTATTGATTGATGTTCGTCGTAACAAATTGGGTGTTCGACATTTAGTTGATTTAATAGAAGAGTCGATAATTTCGGTATTGGCTGAATATCAGATTGTTGGGGAAGTTCGTAAAGGAGCCCCTGGAGTTTATGTGGATGGTAAGAAAATTGCCGCTTTAGGTTTACGTATCAAGCAAGGGTGTTCTTATCACGGTTTGAGTTTCAATATTAATATGGACCTAAAGCCTTTTACTTTTATCAACCCCTGCGGGTATGAAGGTTTAGAAACAACGCAACTTGCGGATTTAGTCAGCTCTTCACAAGACTCTCCAAGTGATAATATTTTTGAAGATGCCCGCGATAAACTAGTCAATGCTTTATGTTCAAGTCTGGTATAATGCTGCGGCTTATTTAGCATGTTAAGCATAGGTTTAATTTTTTTAAACTTTAGTGCTTGGCTGCTAAATCTTTACAAAGGTCTCAATTTAGAATTTATTAAATGAATTAATAGACAAAGAGTTTACTGATTATCATGGAAAATACTCCTAAAAAAGTTGTTCAAGGTGAGAAGCTCAGAGGTGCCGATAAAGTAGCTCGCATCCCAATAAAAGTTATCCCTACAATTGATGTACTTCGCAAACCTGATTGGATCAGGGTACGCATGGGGTCTTCCGCAAAAGTTGATCACATTAAACAAACCTTAAGAAAACATAAGCTCAGTTCTGTTTGTGAAGAAGCTTCGTG
>CBFIHS010000047.1:0-13151 GCA_965662565.1 Pseudohongiellaceae bacterium
CTAGTTCTGTCTCCCTAATGTGGTTTACATCAACTTTATAATCGCTTTCGAGTCCGGCCCATTTCAATATTTCATTAATAGCTTCTGGAGAGTCGAAAAGCCCATGTAGATAGCTGCCTGTGATTTGATTATCGTCACTTATTGCTCCATCGACTCGACCATCCTCAAAAGTAACAAAGGGAGAGTTTAAAGCTAAGCCTTGAGTTTTACCGCAGTGAATTTCATAGCCTTCGATAGCATGTTTGGAAAACGAGAGAGTTCCTGATTGCCGCTTCAATACTTTGCTGGGTTTTAACTCGGTGGTCATAGACAGAAGATTTAAACCTATGGAGCTTCCTGGCTCACCTTCAATTCCATCTGGATCAGCCACTTCATTTCCTAAGATCTGAAAGCCACCGCAAATTCCAAGAACTTTTCCGCCATAGCGCAAATGTGTATTAAGCTCTTTATCTCTGCCATTACGAATAAAACTGTCTAAGTCAGCTCTCACATTTTTTGAGCCAGGTAAAATTACTAAGTCACAATGATTGATTGGTTCGGCTAGAGATTGATAGCGGAGATCCACATTTGGATGCAATCGCAGAGGGTCGAAATCGGTGTGATTGCTGATTCGAGGAAAGACAAGGACTACAACTTTTAAGGTTTTTCTTTGAGGTGACTCATCTAATATCTGTTGAGTATTAATCGCATCCTCAGCATCTAAATGAAAATCCTTGAGATAGGGCAGCACGCCAAGTACTGGTTTATTAACTTTCTTTTCAAGCCAATCCAATCCAGAGTGTAAGAGTTTGATATCACCTCTAAAGCGATTGATGATAATGCCTACGACGCGGTTTCTCTCAGACTCAGATAGCAAATCTAAGGTGCCAACGACAGTGGCAAACACGCCTCCGCGATCGATATCTGCTACAAGGATTACAGGGCAATCTGCTGTTTCTGCAAAGCCCATGTTGGCGATATCGTTATCTCTTAGATTAATTTCAGCGGGGCTACCCGCACCTTCGACGATGATATGATTAAATTCATTTTTAAGGCGCCCATAAGACTCCATTACATAGTCCAAAGCGCGTTGTTTAAATTCATGATAGCCCTGAGCGCCCATACTCTTTAGTGCCTTTCCATGAACAATGATTTGGGCTGATTGATCTGCTTCGGGTTTAATCAAAACGGGATTCATGTCATTTCTTGAATCTAGAAAACATGCTTGTGCTTGAAGAGCTTGTGCTCGACCAATTTCTCCACCCTCGCTTGTCACCGCACTATTTAGAGCCATATTCTGGGGTTTAAATGGAGCCACCGATTGGGAGTGTCTGGCCAATACGCGACAGAGTCCCGCCACGACCACTGTTTTACCAGCATCGGAAGTGGTTCCCTGTACCATGAGAGTTAGATTAGGCATATGCTGAAATGAGCCGGTCCATGCTAGAGGTCAATCCCATTACGCATCTTTATGCCAGCTTGGTAGGCATGTTTTACGGACTTAATGTCAGAAACAGTATCCACCAAATCTTTAAGAGCTTTGCCGCCACCTCGACCAGTGATCACTACCGATTGATTTTCAGGTCTGTTTCGAATGGCATTTACGATTGTCTCTTCATTTAAATAGTCATAAGCAATCATATAAGTTAGCTCATCAAGTACCACTAGATAGATTTCTTCATTTTTGAGCATGCTCTCTACAATAAGCCACAAACCCTCGGCTGCTTCTTTATCTTTCGATTTATCTTGAGTCTCCCAGGTGAAGCCTGTGCCCATTTGATGGAACTCCACTTGCTTCGTCATAGGCGCCAGGAATTCTTTTTCACCAGTGAGGTAAGTTGCTTTTATGAATTGTGCCACGCCCACTTTGTAACCATGACCAAGACAACGTAGCACCATACCAAAGGCAGAACTACTTTTTCCTTTACCATTGCCGGTTAGAAATAGCACCGTTCCACGATCAATATCCGCACGTTTGATTCCTGCGTCTACTTTCTCTTTTTGGCGCTGCATTTTTTTTACATGAGTGCTCATATTTACCAACCTTTAAGTCAATAAAAATAGCAAGAGGGGGGAAATCAGAATGGCATTATCCAGTAACCGATTTGGATAAGCCCTCCGCTTATTCATCGAAAAAAAATAGACTGATCGGAAATCTATTTAACTATTCTAGGCAGGTATCGGGCTTCGAATTAAGCTTTCACTCTTCATCGTTACCGTTGCGGGGGCAGCCAAGGATTCGTTAAGACCAAACTAAACTCACCTATGTTCCCATTTAACCTGTGCAAGATTGTTATTTCTCACAGGCACCTAAAACTCTAGGGATTATAGTGATTGCTTCTCGTTAATGTCAAAGAACTATTATTTAAAGCCTTAAATTGACTAGACACTGGCATGTCTATAGACTTCGCGCGGTTCGTTAGACAGAACTCTTGTCTTATGAATACCTTTTTAAGGGGTTAGCAATACTTGTTAACTTAATTGGGAAGTCGGTGAGACTCCGACACTGCCCCCGCAACGGTAAGCATGCTCGTTTATAGTGAAGCGCAGCTGCAAGTCCGATACCACCCTTATAAAGGCGTAATACTCGATGCAGCGGAGGGCTACATCAGTAGATGATTTCTGTCTGAAATTTTCTGCCACCCCCTCCCTCGTGAACTTAACTATTGCCAAAGGCAATTCAGATTCATTGGGAAAAAATATGACTTTTAAAAAACTATCAAGCAGCATTACGCTACTTACTTTAATTGGAAGCTCGGCCTATGGCCAAGACTCTATTGCTCCATTGGACGAAATCATCGTTGTCGCTAATCGGCTTCCGATCAGCGCTAAGCAACTTGGAACGTCGGTTTCGGTTCTTACTGAGATCGATATCGTCAATCACGGTAATTCTTCATTAACCGATGTGATAAGGCAATTGCCTGCGGTTGCTGTTTCTAGAAATGGCGGCATTGGCGCCACGACGGCTCTTCGTATCAGAGGAGAAGAAGGATTTAGAACTGTTACATTTTTCGATGGGCTCAAGTTGTCAGATCCAAGTAGCACTCAGGTCCAACCTCAACTTCAGCATATTATGAGTAATGGTATAAGCCGAATTGAAGTTCTTCGTGGCCCACAGGGCTTAAGCTTTGGTGCTGATGCTGGCGGCATCATTAACATTTCTTCAGCTCAGGGTTCCAGAGGTCTCGCTGGTAGTATAGATGCTAATACGGGTAGTTTTGGCACCAATCAATTTTCAGCCAATATCAATGGTGGTAATGAATCAGCGGACTTCTTCATTTCCGGATCTGGTTTTCAAACTGATGGTTTTAACGCAAGTCAGTCTGATTCCGTACTAATGGATGATGACGGCTATGAGAATGAAACCATTCATAGCCGTGTTGGAGTCAATCTGAATGACAACTGGCGCTTGGACCTTGTTCATCGCAATGTTGAAGGTGATCTGCAATTTGATGGCTGCTTTAGCACTACAACCATTCACGATTGTGAGTCTAATTTTAATCTGGAGGCGACAAGAATTCAGGCAAGATATAACTCAGCAGCTATGACTCATAGCTTTGCCTATTCAACAACTGAAAATGATCGCCAATTTTTCAATGCAGGCGTTCCTGGATTCTCTGCCCTAGGGGAGTTAGAACGCTGGGAATACATTGGCAAGGTGAACGCTCTAGGTCCAATTGACCTTATCTTTGGTTTTGATCTTGAAGAAGAGGGAAACAACAATGTAATTCGGGATAACAGCGGATATTACCTTGAAGCATTGAGTAATTTTTCAGAGAACTTTTTCCTAAGTGGCGGAATACGCATTGATGATAATGATGATTTTGGCGAGCATACGAGCTATAGGGTCAGTTCTGCCTATTTGATCGATATTGATGATAACAGTATAAAACTAAAAGCGAGTTTAGGGACCGGATTTAGAGCTCCAGCTCCTTCGGAAGTCGCATTTAATAGAGGGCCTTCTGCTCTCCCTCCTGCTTCGACGACTAATTTGTCTGAGGAAACCAGTGACGGGTTTGAGATTGGCATCGAGTACTATATCGGTGCTTCAGCGAAATTCGAAGCGGTTTATTTTGATCAGGAAGTTGAAGACGCGATATTTTTTGATCTAGCCGCTTACTCAGGTTATCTTCAAGATCGAGGCACCAGCACAAGTAAAGGAATAGAAATATCAGGTGAATATTCCATCACTCAAAACTGGTTGCTGAAAGCGAACTATACTTTTAATGAAACTGAAAGACCTGACGGAAGTCAGCGCTTTCGACGCCCAGAACAGCTGGCAAATATTGGCGTTTCCTACGCTAGTAATGATGACAGGCTTGCTCTGAATGCTTTCTACAGAAGCTCTGCTGATGCTGTTGACACGGCGGCCCCTTGAGAGGATTTCGAGGTGTTGGATTTTAATGCCAGATATCGTCTGAATGACACTGCAGAGGTGTATGCAAGAATAGAAAATGCTTTTGATGAGGACTATCAAGAAATCAACGGGTTCTTCTCACCAGAGCGTGCTTCTTATATTGGAGTGAAATTCAATTTCTAAATTTACACACTATTGAAAATCTTAATTGGAGAACAGCGTGTCAAAACAAGCTGAAAGAAATGAACGCCATAAGAAAGCAATGGAGCGAAAAAAAGCTTACATTGATGGAAAGATTGCTCAAGCTACCATCGATAAAGGCTTGATGGTAGTTCTCACGGGTAATGGGAAAGGCAAAAGTTCTTCGGCCTTTGGCATGCTAGCCCGCAGCGTGGGTCATGGCCTTCGCTGCGGTGTTGTCCAATTTATCAAAGGTGTTTGGGAAACTGGTGAGCACTTGCTCTTTAACGAGCATCCTCTGGTTGAGTTTCATGTTATGAATACAGGCTTCACTTGGGAAACTCAAGACCGAGATAAAGACATCGCTGCTGCAGAAGCTACTTGGGAAAAAGCGGCCGAGCTGCTTTCGAACAAAGATATCGATGTAGTCATTATTGATGAGCTTACCTACATGCTCACGTACGGTTATCTTGATAAAGAAATGGTTATTAATGCCTTGGATAATCGACCAGAGATGCAACATGTAATCGTCACTGGCCGCAATGCTTCCAAAGAACTGATTGAAATTGCGGATACGGTTACAGAATTAGGCGAATCCAAACATGCATTTTATGACGGCGTCAAAGTTCAAAAAGGCATTGATTACTAAAAGGCTCAGAGTCTTTACACTGAGTCTTGTATCAATAAAACAATCCGCCGGCCGCATATTCAGCGCCGTTGTGGAACATCAATGCGCTGTACATCTTATCTCCACTCACATCAATACTTATCCGGCTATAGCAAGCGAAAGGAATATAAAGTGGAAAGCTCTTATTAAGCGGCATTCCCAGCACAGTGGGTAAAACCACCCGCAAAACCCCACCGTGAGTCACGATGAGTACATGGCTTTTATCCGGTAAGTCTTTTAGTCCTTCAAAGGCGCCCACTATACGATCTCTAAAAGTTAGATAGTCCTCACCATTTGGGGGTGCTAAAGCAGAGAGGTCATTCTTGAAGGCCTTGAATTGTTCAGCAGCTTCAATACGCCAATCAGAAAGAGGCATCCCATCCCAATCGCCGTAATCAATTTCCTGCCATTGATCTTCTATTGAAGGAGTCAGTTGTACTTTTTTAGCAGTGGTTTCAGCAAAGTCTCGACAGCGAGCTAAAGGAGAAGTGATGATGTGAGTCCAATCCGGAGTGATATCAGTAGGACGGTGATCTTCATTGAGGGCAGTGGCATTACGCATTTGCGACCAACCTAATTCAGTGAGAACTGGATTGACACGACCTCGAAGGATGTCACCCCCTTCAGGCTTGCCATGACGAATGAAGTCTAGAGTAATACGCTTTTGCGGAGGTAAATCTTCGCTTGCCAAAATTGCTTCCTTGAGTTTACTTAAAAGACGTATTCAGAGGGGAAAACTGATCTACCTTGTCGGATAATTAGTTTTCATGCTGCTTTTATCTCGAATAATACGCTCTATGCTTTTGCTAAAATAGTTTAGCTTTAGGGAGTTTTCATCGCAACAAAGTATTGAGCATGAGAGTTATATTGGTATCGATGTTGGCGCCGTACTAGGTTTATGGGCCGCTGGCGCCACCGAGTTTTTTGTTCGTGAAATAGCTGAAGGGCTTTATCTAAGCAAGAATGAGCTGATGATGTATTCCTTTTTGATTTCAGTTCCTTTTGCCATAGCGATTACCTTCAGCATTATTTATCACCAAAGAAAATATATGTCCAAGGCATAAGTAATCCAGATTACTTAAATCTCAGTTTTTGGCTTAAGAGTAAGTTAGTTGACTAGCTTATCTTAATGAAAACATTTTCAGCCGGGGAAGCCTTCGAAGCTAGGGATATCATCGGGGATGTGATGGAAACTCTGTGCATCCTTGGTGAATATCGCCATATTTGGTTTGTAAAAACTGGCGTCATCTAGGGTGCCAACTTTGATAATTATAGCGTCTGGAAGACTCTTTGAGCTTGTGCCAATAGCAGTTCCACAATTTGGGCAAAAATGTCGCGTGACTGCGTTATCGATATCTGATCGAGTAAAAGATTTCGGCTCCCCTTGAGTAAAGGCAAATTCCGATTTAGGGAGTATCATAACGAGATTAGGGTTACCGCCAGTGATGTATTGGCACTCCCTGCAATGGCATTGAACTGAACCCTGGGGTTCGCCTTCAAAGTTGTATCGTATCTGACCGCAGTAGCAGCCGCCTTCTAGCTTCATCTTTCTCTCCTTTTTGTTCAGTAGACAGATTCTAATCACACCACAAAGACGATTCTGCTACAAGATGTATATATAGGCCTAGTATATCGAGAAGCTTGGCTTATGGAAGCTTGAAAGTGTTTGAGTGCAAAATCACAAACTAGAACGGTGTCTTAAAATGTCAGATTAGGATGGTTTACTTTATTTAGTGCTTTTATACTTCGATACCTAATTCTTATATTCAAAGGTCAAGATTGCACTCTACTTGACTGAAACGTACCAATTTATGAGGTAAATACATTGTCAGAATCCACCTATGTACCACCAAAAGTTTGGACTTGGGAAGCCGATAACGGCGGACAATTTGCAAATATCAATCGGCCGATTTCGGGCTCAACTCATGAAAAAATATTGCCTCAAGGTGAACATCGCTTTCAACTTCACTCGCTAGCCACGCCTAACGGAGTCAAAGTGACCATCTTATTTGAAGAGTTGCTTGAGCTTGGTATTGAAGAAGCTGAATATGATGCGTATTTAGTCGATATAGGTAAGGGAGAGCAATTTGGCAGCGGGTTTGTGGAAATTAACCCGAATTCAAAAATTCCAGCGCTTTTAGATACAAAAAGCGGTTTGCGGATTTTCGAATCTGGATCGATTCTTGTGTATCTTGCTGAACTTTTTGACAAGTTTTTACCTAAAAATATTGAAGCCAAAACTGAAACCTTAAATTGGTTGTTTTGGCAAATGGGTAGCGCGCCGTTTTTAGGAGGAGGCTTTGGACATTTTTATGCCTATGCTCCTGAAAAATATGAATACCCAATTAATCGCTACGCAATGGAAGTCAAAAGGCAATTAGATGTCTTGGATAAACAATTAGCCACCAACACTTATATAGCCGGAGAAGAATACACCATAGCCGATATGGCAATTTGGCCTTGGTATGGTGGTTTATGCTTGGGAGAGGCCTATGACGCTGCCGAGTTTTTGGATGTACAAAGCTATGAGCATGTTCAGCGTTGGGCAAAATTAATTAGGCAACGACCAGCGGTTAAAAGAGGGCGAATAGTTAATCGCCCCTTTGGTGACCCTGATGAACAACTGCATGAAAGGCATAGTGCAAAAGATTTTGAAAACAAAAACGTAAGTTAGCATTTCTAAATAATACAGCTTTGTAATTCGCTTGCTTCTAGGTTTAGCTATATTCTGATACCTTACTTTTCAAGGCTGGAAGTGAGGTAGATTAGCTTTTACCTAGCAATAAAATCAGTAAAGAAAAGATTGCCGAAAAGAGTGCCGAAACAAGCCGCACTTTTACTGAAAGTTGACTACTTTTGCTTTCAAAGAATATGGCTTCAGTGTGATGTATCGGAATTCAAAAAACTCCTGATAATAAACCTGTTTGTTTAAAGCTTACTTTTTGTGGTTTACTCAAAATACAAGTTTGCTGATTTCAATAAAGGTGAATCAACATGCGAAAATTGATTGTATCTTCCATTTTATTAATTCTTAGTTTTCAGGCTTTAAGTCAAGACTATTCGCTTGACGCCGCTTATGGGAATGTAGAGCTCGATGCTGGTTTTTTACCGGACCCATATGTTGTAAACCTTAACGCGGGTGGTGAGCTTAGCGCAAGTAGTTTAGCTAACGGTTGTGTTGGCTACATTGCTAACCCGCCTGATGTCCAGCTTACTTTTCAAGCTGGGAGTAGCCCTTTGTATATCTCAGTCTTATCAGAGTCAGATACCACCTTGGTGGTTAATTTACCTAGTGGTGGATAGTTGTGTGATGACGATTCAGGTGAGGGGCTAAACCCTTTTCTGACAATTACTGGGGCTAGTGGAGTTTTTGATATTTGGATAGGCACAATTACTGAAGGCAATTATCCTGAAGCTCAATTGTTTATTTCCGAACTTGCTGATAATTCTTTATCCTTCGAAGAGCAAGAAAGATTGGACAATGAATACTTAGCCGAAAATGGTTTGCTTTTTAGTGATGACTATTTTGATGGTATGGATCTATTTTCGAATGATAGCTCTAATTCCTCTTCATCAGCCAGTTCCATTGCTAACCAAGAAGCTGAACGAGCACGCTTGAATGCGCAACGAGAAGAGTACCGCCGTATTCTTGGCAACTTCGATTTTCCGGGTTCCTGTGGCTCTCCGCCAAGAATGCTAAGCGATGGCGCGAGTAATTATGCTATCGATGCTTTCAACGATGATATGGATTACTGGTATGACTGTAACTTTGATGGTCTAGAAAATGATCTTGCGGCTATCAAAGACTTAATTATTGACTTAGGGGGCTCTTCTGAGTGGTCTATATACAACAATGAAAGCTGGTCCTGGAACGTTCCTTCAGAATGTGATTGTCGAGATGTTGTTAATAATTTGCATGACTTTGCATTCGAAAGAGAAGGACAAAGGCGAGATACAATTGATCAAATTAATAACGCAATCGATAATTATAATTCCAGATCTGACGCACAAGACTTTTGGAGTGACTTAGGCGATTCCTTAGAAAACAGCTTTATAGAAATGGATCGACAGCAGCAAGATTTATGGGACACTATTTATAATATGCCTTATGTCACCCCAGGCTATTTATAATATGCCTTATATCACTCCAGGCTATGACTAAAACTTTAAATGCAAAGCAGTATTTATTGCTTTTTTCTGTTCTTATAATTATCCTCGATAATTCATTTCTTTTAGCTTATTTATTAAGGAGCTTTCATGATTGCCCCTATTGAGTCACTTTGTCCTCTTGCAGGCCGTATCATTCTTGGTTTGTATTTTTTACTCCCTGGCGCCCTTATGAAAATCATGAATCTTGAAGGGACGTCTGCGTATATGGCCTCTCATGGTATGGTGATGATTCCTTTTTTTCTGGGATTAACGATATTGCTGCAGTTGGCAGGGGGTGCCGCCCTTTTGGTCGGTTATAAGGCGCAACTTGCTGGTTTCATGCTAGCTGGATTGACTCTTGTGATCAGTCTTGTAATGCATGATTTTTGGACTCTAGAGGAAGGCCTTACACGCGCTCACGAAACACAAAACTTTGCTAAAAATATGGGCATCATGGCAGGTTTGTTAGTTGTTGCAGGGCTTGGTTCTGGTCCATTCAGCCTAGATTCCCCAAAGGAAAAAAAGGGATAATTCAATACAAGCGGTCCTACCACCCAACAGCATAGGCCGCTCTTCTTGGGTCTGCCCCAGCTGTAGTGGTGCCGAACTCTTGGTTTCTAAGAATCGCTTGAATGCTACCTAAAGAAAAAGAAGGTGCCAGTTCTAGGTCATGACCTTTGGCTTTAAGCCCTTCGAACTGCTCTAGAGTGATTCGGTCTTCAATGCGCATACTAATCTCAGCGCCTTCTTTATAAAAATTCGGGCTTGCGAACAAGCTGAATCGAGGTGCTTCAATGGGTTTCTAAATCTAGAATCCATTAATAAGTGCTCAAAGTTTCAT
The DNA here is from genome assembly GCA_965662565.1 of Pseudohongiellaceae bacterium. Lineage (GTDB taxonomy): Bacteria > Pseudomonadota > Gammaproteobacteria > Pseudomonadales > Pseudohongiellaceae > UBA5109. The sequence goes on from CBFIHS010000047.1 coordinate 10,174, forward strand.
ATTATAAATAAGATTCCTTTCGGAAAATTGATGCAGACAAGCGATCAAAAAAATTATTCAATGACAATAGAATACACGGAACTTAGAAAAATCAAAACCAAAATTAAAAGAACTGATTTTTTTTAGGCATTAATAAGGATATAAAGTGTTTCAGTGTGACATCGTAAAAAGGTCATAAAAATACCTGAAGGAATTTTTCCAGGCTATTTATTGACTGTAATTAAGATATTTACTCAAAAATGAATTTATAATTTATTTTAAAAATAGTGATTTAAGATAATAGACCACTTGCGGTGCAGAGTGTTAATAAGTTAGCTGCTGAAATAAGTCGTCTGGCTCTGTTGGTTTTAGTTTACGTTCAAATGATGCTTGGGGCTTATTAGGAGATACTAAGGACAGAATTGAAGCTCGTGTTGCCTTGAGTGAGAAGCGTAAACCTGAGTTCTCTGAAGATTAAAAGTTCCAGTTTTTCAGAATGGCGTTTTGTGCCTTGGTCATAACTGAGTATAATGGCCACCGAATTTAGTACTGCCCTGAGCAGTATGATTTCGTAGAAACCTAGTAAAATTTTTAAAAGAATATAAGGATGGCAAACAATGATTAACAAAATCGTGGCTGATGTCGCGCAAGCATTAGAGGGGCTGTCCAGTGACTCAACCTTGTTGCTTGGAGGCTTTGGCGCCGTTGGACAAGCAAATTTCTTGATTGAAGGCTTGCTCGAAACAGGTGTTCGTGATCTAACGGTAGTTGCCAATAATGCAGGTTACGGTAATGTTGGTCTTGCTCGACTCCTGAAAGAGGAGAGGGTGCGTAAACTTATTTGCAGCTATCCGCGTATCGCTGGTTCAACAGTCTTTGAAGAGCTATATAGTGCTGGCAAGCTAGAGTTGGAGCTAGTGCCACAAGGTACATTAGCCGAAAGAATGCGTGCTGCAGGTGCTGGAGTTCCTGCTTTTTATACGCCAACAGGTGCTGGCACCTTGTTAGCAAAAGACAAAGAAGTTAGAGATTTTGATGGGCAGCCTCACGTACTAGAGATGGCTTTGCCAGGTGACGTGGCACTGGTTGAAGCATGGGAAGCCGATCGTTGGGGGAATCTAACCTACCGCGAAGCTGGGCGTAACTTTAACCCAGTATGTGCGACAGCGGCAGCACTAACAATTGCTCAAACCCAGCATGTTCGAGAGCTAGGTGAATTGAGCCCTGAAAACATTGTTACCCCGGGTATTTTTGTGAACCGTGTTGTTCATATCCCCTATGGCGACCCACAATCATAAAAGGTAAATTCAGATGACAGATAAAGATTGGATCTCCAGAGATCGTGCGCAGATTGCTGAGCGTATTGCTCAAGATATTCCTGAAGGATGGTATGTGAATCTTGGTATCGGTGTGCCAACACTAGTTGCAGACTACGTTCCTAATGAAAGAGAAGTCGTGTTTCATGCAGAGAACGGCATACTAGGTGTTGGTCCTGCACCAGCACCGGAAGATATTGATCCTTGGTTAATTAATGCAGGCAAACAACACATTACTTTAAGAGATGGTGGAAGTTATTTTCATCATGCCGATAGTTTCGCCATGATTAGAGGTTGTCACCTTGATCTTTGTGTTCTTGGTGCATACGAAGTCGCAGCAAATGGTGATATTGCCAACTGGGCTCGATCAGATACTGATACCGCTCCAGCAGTGGGTGGCGCTATGGACCTTTCAATTGGGGCTAAGCGAGTTTGGGTAGCAATGCAACATGTAACACGAGACGGCTCTCCTCGCTTGGTAGAAAAATGCTCCTATCCTTTAACAGCTGCCAGCTGTGTGAAGAAAATTTACACCGACCTAGCGGTCATAGAAGTCACACCCGAAGGCTTTGCGGTGCAAGAGATGGTCGAGGGCATGACCTTGGCGGACTTGCAAAACATTACAGATGCTCCGCTTCATTTAGCAAAATAAAATAATGCTCATCGAGTTATTCTTTTGGCTTGATTAGCACTTAATTTTAAAGCAATCAAATAAGTAAGGTAGGTAAATGACAGTCCTGGTCGAGGGTTTATCAGTAATTATAAAGTTAGAAACTATCGATGAAGTAATTCCTGATGGCTTTGAAGGGTTTCGTCAGTACATTCCTAATTTTGAATGGTGTAAAGATGACAAGATTATACGCTTGGGTTTTTTTACCATGGACGAAGCAGACGAATTCATAAAGAAAATGGAATCTTTAGGTTTAGTTTTTAAAGAGCAAGAAAGTGCCAAAGATTTTGCGCTTGTCGATCAAATTTATGGGATTTCAAGTAAGTGTGAGTGGCTTGAATATGGGCATGTCAATCTTCATAACGATCCCCAGCAAACAGTAGCTGCTTGTCGTTATGTTGGTAGTGAGGATGCTAATATTGTGACTCCAGTTGACTGGAAGTATGAAGGCTCTTTGACAGCTGTTCATGGCTTGACGCCAAAACAACAGGGCTAGTAGATTTTTTAGTTACACTTTCTAAGGCATGCTTCTGAGGTTTTGAAGTTTTAGCTAATCTTTTTTATTGCTTTCCACACCCGCTGGTTTTCGTTGCAATTTACTTTTGCTTGCTTTGCTAGCTCACAAAGATAGCCATTGAAGTAATCGATTTCAGTGTTGCGGTCATTTTGAATATCTTGATACAGAGAAGAGAAATTATTAGCGGTTTTAATTAGAGTCTGTTCGATTAATACTCGTATTTCTGTTGGCTCATGATTGATGCCGAGATTCAAAGCAATAGCATCAGCTTCCCTGCAGATCAGCTCTATTCGGGTCATTGCTTCTTGGTTTTTTAAAAGCTCTCCATTCCGACATTGATAAATTGCAGTAAGTGCATTGATGGCACAATTGACCACCAGTTTTTGCCATTGCCGTTGTTGAATATTGTTGCAGTGATGAATGTTAAGAAATTTTGTGGGCAGTTTGTTTAAAAAATCGGCATCGCAGTCAATGTAGGTGTCTCCAACTCCAGCAT
>CBFIHS010000048.1:0-12780 GCA_965662565.1 Pseudohongiellaceae bacterium
AACTAGGTAATTTCTGATACCCCATCAAAGACAGGAGTCATATATTGAGTATCTATTAGACATCTTTTAAATATCTAATAGATAGCCATTTTGCGCTTTCAAAAAAATGATTACACTCTAAAAGTGCTTACTGTACTTCATTAGGGTCATATGAAGAAGCGGCCTGAAAGACCGTCCCATCTGCTAAAACAACAATTTTAGCATTAGCCAAACGCTCTCCGCTTCTAGCTAAATATCCGTCTGCAGTAATTAGATCGCCAATCTTTAAAGTATCCCGAGTCCAACCATAACGAATCAAGGTATTTGGGCTGCCAAGCTCAAAAGACCAATCTTCAGTTGTGCCATCCTCGTTACTGACTTCGATCACAAAGAAGGCATGTGGGTTAACCCACCGAACCCCTTTTACTGTACCTACCAAAGCCGTTGATTTATCTGGGTCATATTGCCCAATAAATGAATGATGCGACATTGCAAGATTCGAGAAACCTAAAAAGGCCGACAAGGCCAAAGCAGTAACTAATATTTTTTTTATTTTCATAATAACCTCTGATGGGTATTTAGTGAGCGAAACTGAATTAAGGTCGACCTTGCCAGATAGGGTTTTCCCATTGAGCAGGATCAGTGTTTCCTTCGGCACAAACAAATTCAAGAATTTCTTCTCCAAGGACCAGACCATATTCTTTAGTGTAATTGTAAGAATCTGTTAGAGCTTCTGGGTCCTCTATTGTGTACTCAATAATCATTTTGCCAAATTCTGGACGGGTATAACGTTCGGTAACAACCAATTTATCTGAATGAATACCAAAGCCCGGAGTGTATTCGTTGAAACCTGATGTCTCGACTACTAAGCTGTCTCCTTCCCAATGCCCTCTTGAATGACCTTGCCAACTAGGATTCCATAATTCAGGCTGTTCTCGGCCATCAAGAAATATCTGACGCCACCCCGGGGTAACAAACTCCATAATTTGGATCATGATGTCTGGCGTTTGTGTTATTTGCCAGGGGTACATTAAAGTATTTAAAACAGCACTTTGCGGAAGACAGTACGCCCCTGCATTCTGTAAATTCATAGCCTGTAATTCAGCGGCCATTTCAGCAGCCCAAGGCTGATAGGGAATCAGGTTATCTGTCACTTGGATACCCCAACCTCCTTTACGAGTCGCCCACATACCTGAAAAGTCGACCTTACCATCAAAAAGCCTCGGCACTTCTCCAGATAAATCACCCGATCGGCGCATCATGTCCTGTGCCAGCATCCCGGGATCATCCCCTATTGTCCCTAGATTGATACTCCATTGAATATTGAGGTCATGACCAAGAGTTTGGGAGTCCCTGATAACCACGTCCTCTTCTTTGTAAGAGAGATACATTGCTGTTTGAAAAAGAAAACTAAGGTCATAGGTTCCTGCTGGGAGTCCAGAAATGGAATAATCGCCATCCAGAGTAGTTAGGCCCGAGTAAGTATCACCAGTCTCTATATTGCTTAGTGTGACCTCTTGTTCGAGTCCGGTGATATTGGCACCATTAGGATCAATTAAACTGCCTTGAATAGCTCCTTCCGCAAAAGCCATTGAGCTTGTGAGGGCTACAAAAACAAAAGATAGAACTGAATTAAATTTGGAGCTTTTTCTTATTATTATCATGAGTAAATCCTTAACAAGTTTGGAATATTTGAACTTATCATTATTACTTGTCTGATAAGCATCTTACTTTACATCTTTAAAGTTTATAAAGTACTTTTTAGGAAAAGCTTTGTTAAATTTTTGGAAGGAATAGGACTGACATGACTAACTTCAGTGATATCCCATTTTTTTTGACCGTTGTTGAAGAAGGCAGCTTCTCCCGAGCAGCTGAAAAACTAGGCTTAACCAATTCAGCTGTCAGCAAACGAGTTTCGGCTTTAGAAAAGCACCTGCAAGTCAAGTTACTGAATCGAACAACTCGAAAATTAGAACTGACTGAGTCTTGAGGTGACCCCCTAAAACGAGTCCAGTATTTAAGTTAGAAATTAACTTAAACTACTGACTGAGGAGGTCATTCATGGCAAGAAAACGTTATTCCGCAGAAGAAATCATCAAAATCCTTAGACTTATCGAAATAGATATCGGTCAAGGTCGCAGTGCAGGTCAGGCTTGTAAGACAGCAGGTATTGCCGAACAAACCTACTATCGCTGGCGTAAGGAATATGGCGGTCTGGAAATCAACCAAGCTCAACGTCTGAAGAAACTTGAACAGGAAAATGCCCGTTTGAAGAAAATGGTGGCAGACCTTTCCCTGGATAAGGATATTTTGAATGAAGCTCTGAAGGGAAACTATTAAGCCCTGAGCGTAAGCGTCGCTGTGTTAAGCATGTGCAGCAGATGCTTGGGGCATCGGAAAGAAAAGCGTGTAAGGTGCTGAAACAACCGCGTTCTACACAACGTCGGCAATTAGTTATACGGGATGATGAAGAACCGTTGACACAAGCCATAATTGATTTGGCTACTGAATATGGCCGGTATGGTTATCGACGGGTTACGGCTTTACTGCTTAGACAAGGATGGCAGGTGAATCATAAGCGGGTTGAGCGTATCTGGCGTAGAGAAGGCTTGAAAGTGCCAAAAAAGCAGCCGAAACGGGCACGTTTGTATTTTAATGATGGTTCCTGTATCCGGCTAAAACCATGCTATAAAAATCATGTCTGGGCATATGATTTTGTGATGGATCGTACGCATAATGGCAAGGCATTTAGGATGCTGACGGTTATTGATGAGTATACGCATGAATGTTTAGCGATTAAGGTAAAACGCAAACTGAATTCTATTGATGTGATGGAATGTCTGACACAGTTATTTTATGAGCGAGGGGCGCCGGCTCATATCCGTTCCGATAACGGCTCAGAATTTATTGCTGTTGCTTTGCGGGAATGGCTGGCTGCTGCCAAGGTAAAGACTTTATATATTGAACCGGGCAGTCCCTGGGAAAATGGTTATAACGAAAGTTTTAATGGCAGGCTTAGAGATGAATTGCTTAATGGTGAAATCTTTTACACCTTAAAGGAGGCTCAGATACTGATTGAAAGCTGGCGCAAACATTACAACACGGTGAGGCCACATAGCTCATTAAATTATCAGCCGCCCACACCACAAACCGCTAAAGCGATTCAACAACTACCAAACTATTTGAATAAAACGATGGAAAATTTACAATGAAGCGTTGCTTCAAAGACTAACTAAAGAACTGGACTCGGTATTGGGGGTTGGTCAAAATCAATCGCAGCTAACAAACCAATGATGCCAACAACAACTAACAATTCTATAAGAGTAAAACCTGTGTTTTTTCGCATGACTTTCTCTTTTATTTTATTTTTCTAATAATAGTATCGATAAGTATTACATATTATAAGTATCACATCAGCTTAAAAGATATAAGAAATAATTTTAAAGCACACTCTTCAAAGTAAATACGATTGATATGATTCAATAAGATCTATACTTATTACGATTATGTATTACTGCTTAAAAACTAGAATAATTAAAAAAACGAAACACTACAAGCTACCCCCATTCTATTCTGGTTTAAACAACTCCAGCGCGACTAAAACTGAAACCGCTCAATCCTGATTGCTTCTGCATTCATCACATCGACCTTAAGCCTTTGCAGTTTATTGTCTAATGAGATTGATAAGAATGGTTAGGGCTTGAACACCAATAATATAATGAGCTATTACAAGTAGATGCAGAGAAATAACCAAGAAACTCAACTGCTTGTTGATCAATTATGTAAGCGCTTCCATTATCATCTGAAGCGAAGTAAACTCGAATTAACTCAGTAAAGAAACACTCTTAGCTCAACCACCTATGTATGGTAGCGAAGTAAAATCCGAGGGGGATTTTTCATGAAAGAACTTACGCCAAAATGTGCATTGCTTCTATTATTATCAACAGCGGGATTGATAGGGACTTGGTATTACAATATTCAATTTATGATCACTGATGAAAACGTTACTTTGATGAATTATCTCGCCCAAACGCAAACCACCTTTCCTGCCAAATCATTTAACTATGATTTATCGATAGTCTTAGTCACTTTTTTCGTCTGGTATATTCCCGATGCTATTCAACTGAAGATAAAACATTGGTGGATATTTATCTTTTTGGGCTGGTTAGTTGCACTTGCATTTGCTTTCCCCTTGTATTTGTTTTTCAGGGAACGAAGAGTCATAGCGTTAAGAGCTAGTCAGAATCTTTAACTAATTAGATTTAGGTTTTCTCTAGCAGCTCTACTGCTAATAAATGAATCACGCTTCAGCCTTCATTTCGGATCATGGAATCTATATTCTCACAGCAAATCCAAATGTATCACTTTAGTTAGTGATACATGGATCCAATCGAGGCACTTGATACTTCTTAGGTGTATACCGCCACATATGCCGCTAAAATAGTGTGATTAGAGCTTAAGTCGTTAACTCTTTCGGTGTGCTGCCAATCATATCTGCGTGGGTCATTCTGCCTTGTTGCGCTTCCAGAATATGCTTGAACTTTTTGCGCTGAAACCATGCTCTGATTAGCCTAAAGACGTTCGCGGGATTACGAATCCAGGCATCCATTCTGTCGAAACCGTTGTAACAGGCCCACACATCCTTGAAGAGGGCGGGTTCCATAATCATCGCACTTTCTATGAAAACTTTCATGCCTTGTTGAAAGCGTTTGGATAGAGTAGATGGGGATAATCCAGCTGCGACTTCAAAGTCTTGTTTCGTGCTTTGATCCATCTTCCGCATGATTTCCCAGTCCTTGCGGAAAAGTTCCTCTAGTCGTTGCTCGTAGAGAATCGAGCGGCCCTTTGCGGAGCTGTCTGTCGCCAGGACGTCAGCAAGATCATGAGCGCCGAGAGTTGACCAGGTGCAACCGCGACCATATCGAGGGTTGCTGCGGACACAACTGTCACCTACGAAGAAGTGATTCAGGACTTGCGGCTCACCATCAATAACGTTTTTCCGCCAGAAACTGTCCAGCTGACCAAAACCGAAGACTTTGCTGGTAGGTTCGATACGTTCGGGATCTACCCACCTGGCAACTGCATGAGTGTGTTCGCATATATTCTGAAACTTATCCACATCACGAAGGGCAGAGATCAGCCCTTGATCCTTACGGAATGCTTGTATGGTCACCGAGAGGTATCCGTTGTCCGCGGGAAATGCACCGCTGGTGAATTCTGGAAATTGCGCTCCTGGCAAGCCAATAAAGTCTGGATAATCACTACTAGGGTTCTTCAGTCGGTAGTGACGGGTGAAATAGAAAAGACCTGTGTCTTGTTGGTCGACATCAAACTTCACTCCTCGTTCTTCTAATACTGCTGGCAGCTTACTCGAGCGACCTGAAGCGTCTATAACCGCATCGGCTTCTAAGGTATCGATGACACCATTAGCTTCATATTTCACCCCAGTAACAGTAGGTAGCTGATCCTCGGTCATAAGAAAATCGGTAACCTTCGTTTCGCTCTTGATCGAGATGCCTTCCAGAGACTCCACATATCGTCGAACGACCATCTCAAATGTTGTTCGGCGGCAATTTAGCGTTCGTAATCGAAGGTCTGACTCAGACTCTTCAACACGGTGCGAGAGTTCGGGATGGACGTAATCCATAAATGTGCTCTCACCTGCGCCTGCCTCGAATAAGGCCGAAACCAGCTTAGGGTGATACTCTTCTAGGAGGACACGCAAGCGGCCCATGAAAAAATGCGAGTGTGCCGTTTGTGGTACACCTTTACGGGGCCAGTCCCATGAATTTTCAGGAGATATAGAACTGTCCAGTGCGGGGTCGCGCTCCAAGAGTGTGGCTTTAATGCCATGGCGACTTAGGCCCAACGCGGTCATTAGTCCACTCATTCCAGTTCCAATGATTGCAACATGCTTTATCTGATTATTCGTCTTACTCATAATAGTGCTACTCAAAAAAATCGGGGCAATGAAAACATCTGTTCAGGCTTTATGCCGCTATTAAACTAGCGTACACCCAAGGCAGCAGAAGTATAAAGTTCTTTACCCAGATTATCCACACTGCTCATCCGTAGCATACCTCCAATCCTCCATAATTCGATTTCACCGGTAGAAAAACTAGACACAAAAAAGCCTGCATAAGCAGGCTTTCATTGTATGGCGCACCCGGCACGATTCGAACGTGCGACCCCCTAGTTCGTAGCCAGGTACTCTATCCAGCTGAGCTACGGGTGCGTAATTCTGTGATTCTATAACTTTACTGGCTCTAGCCAGGTACTTCTCTTTACCCTTAGCTGAGCTACAGGTGCTTAATCTTTACTTGCTGGTTTGACCAGCGTGAAGAGCAAGCTTTTGAAGGGTGGGAATTGTCTTGGAATTGGCTTAAAGTGTCAAGGCGAAAGCTTATTAAGTCTTTATATTTCATGATTTTTCAGCAGTTTCACACACAACACCTCAATATTAAGCACTGGTCGCTCGAACCCGGTCAATGTTGGGCTGTACTCGGTCGAAATGGATCTGGAAAAAAGCTACTGGCGCAAGCGATCTTGGATCAACTCGCTCTAGCGCAGAACCAACATTTAAAAGCCAAGCTGCTTTCCTTTGAGCAACAGCAAGCTTTTTATGAGGAAGAGCTGAAAAATGACGACACTGACTTCTTAGATCGTCTGGACCCAGGCACTACCGTGCGCGAATTAATTAATGCTAGCGCATCAGATCTTGAGAACCTGGCTTTCCTCAACTTAGAACCGCTTTTAGATCGTGGATACCGCTTATTGAGCAGCGGTGAGAGCAGAAAAGCGCTTCTGGCTAAAGCCATTATCGAAAAGCCAAACATCTTAATTCTCGATGAACCCTACGATAGCCTGGATAAAAAAAGCAAGGCAGAATTAATTTCATTCTTTACTGAACTCGCTCTGCAAAAGAGTACTCAACTGATTTTCTTGCTAAATGACATAAAAGAAATTGAAGACTGGCACAGTCATGTCGCCTTTCTTGAAAAAGGTGAAATCATTAGCCAAGGACAAAGAGAAAGCGTACTGGAAAACCAAGACCTGAGAGCTCTTTTGAACTTTGATCCTGATAAATTACCCGACTGGCCAGAAACGTTATCAAAAGCAGCAATACCTGAACCTATTTTAAAATTAAACAATGTTGGCGTGTCTTATAGTGAAGTTACTATCTTTAAAGCAATCAACCTAAGCATAAAAGCTGGAGAGCATACCCTACTTACAGGCGCCAATGGCTCAGGTAAGTCCTCACTGTTACAGCTTATTAGCGGTGATCATCCGCAATGCTACAACAATGACATTCAAGTGCTAGGCTTCAAACGAGGAAGTGGAGAAAGTATTTGGCAACTGAAACGAGCCATAGGGATTGTGAGTTCAGAGTTACATCGTAGTCATCGGGTTTCTGGTTCCGCTTTGGAAATAACCTTAAGTGGTTTTTTTGACAGTATTGGACTTTATGAAGAAGTAAGCCCTACTCAAATAGAGCATGCGAAAAAATGCTTATGTCTTGCAGGGCTAGAGAAAAAAATACAGGTTTCTTTTAAAGCACTGTCTTATGGAGAGCAACGCTTGGTATTAATTGCCCGAGCTTTGGTCAAGCAGCCTGCCTTGTTAATTTGTGATGAACCAACTCTGGGATTAGACAGTATTAATCGTCATCGCTTTTTATATTTTATAGAACATTTAGCGACACAAAATCGAACCACAATACTGATGGCGAGCCATAGAGATGATGAAAACATATCACTGTTTAAGCACCATCTAGAACTTTGAAAAAAGTTAAAAAATTATTGAAAATCATTTTCAAACTTTTTCAATTACCAGAGTCAGCTCCCCTACTCTGAAACCAAACTTAGTCATCTTGGTTTTATTAATAAGATGATCCTCATCAATTAAATACAACCAATCATCCAGATTCACATTGATTGTTCCGTCACCATAAGGCACGACAAGCGCATACTGCCATTGAAATACTGAGCCCACAATGCTGCCTGCTGCTAAACCATCCACATCACTAGCAGTACCTTCATAACGACCATTGCCTTTATCAGTTAGAGTCCAGGTACGGTATTGTATTTCGCCATCATCAAACTGAAACTCTTCAACTAAGGTGCCTTCATCGCCATCCCAGCTGGCTTCAATTGTTGCCACAAACCTTCTGGTCATTTGTCCTGAACGATTCTGCAGCATTCCATAAGCCACAAGAGCACCATCAAAAAACTCCTTTAAATCAAGGGCTGGGCTTGTGGAGCTATAATCGTCAAATCGCTGTGAACTACAAGCCACTAAACTTAGAATGCTTACTATAAAAAATATTGAGCGGATAAAAATTTTCATTGCTTAACTCCGATTAACTTACGCGAGAATTCACTGTAGCGATCGTTTCGAGCCAGCCAGATCGCACTAAAGTCCTGACTGAATTCTTTGTTATTTATGCTACCTAAATACTCAGCATTTAAATAAAAATTACTATTGGCTTCTAGATCAACATAAAGCAAAATCTCATCACCTCGTTTAACATCAGGAAAAATATTTCCTAATTCGCTCAACCAAGCTAAATAGTTTTGTTCTTCTAATCCTAGTATAGAAAACTGCTTCGCCGTTTCCTTGAGTATTTGTTCACCAGTAAAAGCTCTTTTATAAGTAAGCTTCAATGCAAACGGTAAAGTTTCAAAATGACTAAAAACATTTTCTGAGGCATAAAGCTCAGCTTCGTAGATAGACCAAAATAAAAAATTAAAATCTGCTTTTCCCAATACCTCAAAAGCCTCTAACTCTTGAACTAAATCTTTCTCCTCAGCTTGAACAGAGAAAACCATAAAAATAAACGGAAAAAGCAAAGCAGAAAAAATAAATTTATGCGCTTTCATAAGACGGCACCCGTTTTGTTAAAGCAATCAACTTATAGAATACAGGAATGAGCACTGCCCAAACGATCATCAGCAGGGCTTGCGTCAACACCAGAGGCTGAGGATAGCTTACCGCTCCCAAATTCATCCCGATCAAATAACTAAAACTTGTCACAACCCCAACCAAGGCTTGTAGGGGAATTGAAAGCTTTGCAATAAAGGAAAAACCATAAGCTAAGCTTAAGGCTAAAGATAACCACAGCAATATAAGCCAAGCTGGAATCACCGGTGATGAGAATTCAAACAAACCTGCAAGAATTAAAAGTGAATCTATAAGGATACCTGGACAGGCAATCATTAATAAATACTTCACTGCATCAGACTTGCTTGGATAAATCGCTAACAAGCCGAGGATTATGAGTATCGCAGGTACTATTAGAGCTTCTTGAAAAATAACTAAAATCAACCATAACACTTTGAATACAATCAAATTTAGGATAGAGAATGTCTTAGTTGGTAAAGAAAATACATTCATGCTGATTAGCTATTAGCTTAAACTGGTAAACTACCCTCTACTACGCACAAAAGCCATTTCTGGATTAATAAATGAACACTTCAAATCAATTTAACTTGGCTAAAATTGCGACTGTTAAAAGCCCTTATAAACAGAAATTCGCTATACCTCGTCAGCCTAATTTGGTTAAGGAAGCAAAAGGTGAACTCATTTTTGAAACTGAGTACAGCGACCCCAATAGTTTAAGGGCTATTGAGCAGTTTTCTCACCTTTGGCTACTCTTCATATTCCATGAGACCGCAGCAGAAGGTTGGTCCCCTACCGTACAGCCTCCTAGGCTAGGAGGAAAGGAAAGTATTGGCGTCTACGCTACCCGATCTACTTATCGGCCAAACCCTATAGGGATGTCTGTTGTTGAAAACCTGGGTTGGGAACAAAAAGGTAAGCTTATAACACTAAAGGTTGGCGGCTTAGACCTATTAGATGGTACTCCTATCGTTGATATTAAACCCTATATCGCCTACGCCGACTCGATTACAGAGGCCAAATCTGGTTTTGCAGAATCACCACCAGGCAGTCAGTATGCCATTCAGTTCAGCGCCGAGTCAGAACAGCAACTTACTGATTTAAATGAAGATTACCCTAATCTCAAAGAGTTTATTAGCGCCATATTACAACAAGATCCACGGCCTGCTTGGCGAAAAAAGGAAGTTGATGAGAAAAGCTATGGCATGAGTTTGTATGATCTAAATATCAAATGGCGTCACGACAAAGAAAGCATTCATGTTCTCAGCATAAAGCCTCAGCAAGCATAAGCTTGCGCTAGCCTTATGATTTAGTGAAACTTTCATATTATGGCTTTAAGCTTCATATAAATTAATTCTAGGATTATTGTTTGTGACTTTTTATCGAATGTTCATTCTGCTTCTAGCAGCTCTTATAAGCCCTCTATCGATGGCCCAAGAAAGAAGCCCCTTGCAGTTAAGGAATCAAAACCCATTTATTAAAATTTTTGGGCTCCCAGTTGCAGAAAATGCAAAAGTTTTAGCCTCCGGTCAAGAGAACACTCACCTCAATATTGATTGGCCAAGCAATTTCACAAAAGACAGCTCTTCATCAGAAAGTATTTTCATCGACAGTGAAAGTATCGAACTTGATATTCGCTGGCGCTATGGTTTCAACTTATGGGAATTTGGCTTGGATGTTAATTACTCCCGTTATGCTGGCGGCATATTAGACAGCTTTATCGAAGATTGGCATTCTTGGTTTGGCTTACCTAATGGTGGACGAGAAACACAACCAAGAAATCAAGTTCGCTACGATTACAGCAGAAATGGTTCACAGCAAATTTCACTAAGCGAAAAGCACTCTGGCTTTGGCGATACTCGTTTAACTGGCGGCTACCAGTTAGCCAATAACACTCGTTTCGATATGGCCTTACGCGGTGGAATTAAAATCCCTACCGGCAACAGTGATAATCTTTTTGGAAGTGATGGGGTCGATTTCAATCTTGCTTATGTATTAGGCGATGATATCAGCCTACAAAAATATCGTGCCAGTTATTTTGTCACAGCAGGCGCAATATGGACCCAAGATGGAGAAGTATTAAACAAGTATCGAAACAACACGGCCTTCTATTACAACACTGGTTTAATTAAAGATGTTTACGAAAACTGGCAGCTTAAACTTCAAATTGATGGCCATACCAAGCTCTACAAAAGTAATTTGCCGCAGCTAGGCGATGCCATGCAATTCAGCATTGGGGGCTCATATAGGATAAACCGTGACCTAAAATTGGATTTTGCAGTAAGTGAAGACATCATCACAGACAGCTCATCAGACGTTAACTTTCACTTTGGCTTGTATAACTATTTTTAAAGAACTATTTCTAAAAAACTATTTCTGAAGCAAAAACTTTGATAAAAGTGCTTTAGAAAAATCTTAAAAAATCAGCTGTCTTTGTCTAATTATTGACTTCTTTATTCTTCAATAAAAGTAGCTCTCTTTTTTTTAAAAAAACATTTACAAAAAAAGAGAGCACTGAATTTATGGTTTAGCAATTACCGCTTCAATCTCGACAAGCATGTTAGGTCCGCCTGCTAATCCAGCAATCTGAAAAGCAGATCGTGCGGGTTTATTGAGTTGTTCTTCGGTACCAAAGTATCTTGAGTAAGCTCGCATAAAACCAGCGAAATCCATTTGTCCGCCCATAGCAGGGTCGCCAACCCAAAAGACAGTCATCTTAACGGTGTCGCCAAAACCAACTCCGAGCTCGGCCATAGAAGCTTCTTACTTGGCAAAAATACTCATCGCTTGAGCTTCAGTGTCACCATAGTATTCAGCACTGCCACGCTCCGCGTCAGGGTTAACAGAACGCTGTCCGTCGAACAACACAAGAGTACGGCCTGTACCCAAACCTCTAAGATTAAGTGATGAAATTCCTGATTAACCACTACTCAATGAGCCAGAATTGGTCGTTGCTGTAGTACTGCCTTGAATAGAAGGCAAAGTCATTGCAAATTCTGCAATACTAGCGGGTACTTCCGCATCAATATCTGTTTTGCTTAATACAGAAACAGGTGTCGGCATGTCATAACCATCACGCACGATTCGAGAACCGGTAACAGTGATTGCTGTAATTTCTGGAGTAGCTTCTTGAGCATTCGCAGAATAAGTTGTGAAGATAGCGCTTGCTATACTTGCTGAAAGCAAACTAGTAGTTTTCAGCTTGAAGCGGATTGGTATGTGCATTATTACTTCTCCTGATTGAAGTACTGGTTAAAGTACGCACCCAAGTTGGGCATTTAAAAAAAACAAAATTTTACACTCTAATAATTTGCATTTACTGTGCCAAGAAAATGCAAACAGACATAGAAATTGATAAAAATGCTGCATAATTATGATAGGTATCAGGTAAAACACTTTAAAGCCATATTCTTTAAAAATAATAAAAAGACTGTAAATAAAGTATTTTTTTAAATGATTTTAGAATTAGTTTGATAGAGTTAAGACATAAATGTTTTAAAATTATATTTTTTTAAAATAATGGCTAAATGATTTCAAAGTAAGAAGTTGAAAACGAAAAAATTAACAAAATCTGCTTTATTGGAGAGCTTTTTACTTTTATTGTGCACTACAGCAACGCATCCCACCTTCTCAAAATTCCGCACATAAACGTGCATTCATGGCACCAAAATCGAGCGACGCCATATTTTTCAGCCTTTAACTTAGGCCTTAGAAGATCATAGAAATTGATCGAAGATAAGCTTGTTGCTAGTAAATTTATTAGCAAAACACCTGGAAATTGAGATGATTATTTAGGGTAGTGTTCGCTAGTTAATTGAGAATTATTAGACAAGCACTAGAAGAGTGAGTGAAGACATTTTAAAGAAATGATAGAGAACTTGGATAGCTGGATAGCTGGATCGG
>CBFIHS010000049.1:0-12719 GCA_965662565.1 Pseudohongiellaceae bacterium
CGACAAATTGAAAATTTCAAATCTGGTGCTCGCGGGTCTGACTCTAGAGACATTTTCGGCATGCAAATGCGACCGATGGCTGCGACTCTAACAACAGATGAAGCGGTTAAAAACGTCGCTGCTTATCTCGAATCTTTAGGTGACTAAGTCATAACGGAATTCAAGCTAAGTTGATGGTAAAAGCCCCTTCAAAGGGGCTTTTTTTTGCTTGCATTTTAGAGTTGTTGAATAGTTTTAGAACCAGCCAATCGAGAGTTGAGGCTTAAGTTAATAGTAAACTTATACTTCTATAAAGTGCTCAACCAACAATTGTGCGGAACGCTGACCTCTGAAGTCATTAACCTGCAGGCGATATGCCAAGTTAATATCTGATAAGTGTTGCTTTAGAATACTTTCTTCGACGTTGAAAGCGATTCCATCAATTAGAGTATCTGAGTCGGGCAATTGCAGTAACATTTTTAAATGTTTATCACCTAATATCCTCTGATCTAATACCTTAAAGGAGCCATTGAAAATCGGTTCTGGAAAATGCTGCCCCCAAGGACCAGCTGTTTCTAGTAGTTCAGCAAAGTCTAAGGTCAAACAATCAGCTTCTAACACACCATCACTATAGATGACTTTTTCCAACATTTGAGAATCCAAACAAAGCTCAAGCTCTTCAAGAAAGGCTGCCTTAAACAGTGGCAGCTTCGACAAGGGCAAACTTAAACCTGCCGCCATAGCATGGCCACCAAATTTACTTAATAAACCTTTATTTTTTGTCGCTATAGCATCCAGTAAATCTCGAATATTTAGCCCTGGAATTGAGCGGGCTGAGCCTTTTACTTCAAGGTTTTGGCTGCTATTAGCGAGCTCTTCTTCTGAATTTTTCTTAAGGCTTTTATTGGCAGATTTAACTTCATTCGACTCAGCAAAAACTATAACTGGGCAATTAAACTTTTCTTTTAGTCGAGAGGCTAATATGCCTATAACTCCCTGATGCCATTCAGAATTAAACAAACAGATACCCTTCTCTTCATTGCCTCCATTGCCTCCATTGCCTCCAAATTCAATTTCATCAATACCTTCCAATACACTAAGAGCCTGTTTCTGCATGGACGATTCAATGTTTTTTCGTTCTTTATTGAGGTCATCTAACTGCTGGGCTAACTGGTAAGCTTTAGCCGGGCTGTCTGCTAAAAGACATTCAATACCCCGACTCATATCATCAAGCCTTCCTGCCGCATTAATTCTTGGACCCACTATAAAGCCAAGATCTGTGGCCTGTAGCTTGTTCTTATTTTTGCCGGCTATATCCAACAGCGCATTAATACCTGGGCGTGCTCGTCCTGATTTGATAATTTCAAGGCCATGCTTAACCAGACATCGATTATTGCTATCTAAAGGCACAACATCAGCGACTGTTCCAAGTGCAACAAGATCTAAAAACTGCAACATATTTGGCTCAGGAATCTCGGCTGTGAACCACTTATCCTCACGTAACTTTGCCCTCAGTTCTAACAATAGATAGTAGACCACTCCCACCCCTGCAAGAGCCTTTGATGGAAAACTGCAATCCGCAAGATTAGGATTCAAAATACAATCAGCCTCAGGTAAATTTGATGCGGGTAAATGATGATCAGTAATCAGCACCTTAAAACCTAATTCTTTGGCTTTAGCCACTCCGTCTATACTGGCAATGCCATTATCGACAGTAATAATAAGATCTGCTACACAGGCTTTAGCCACCTCAACGATTTCTGGCGTCAAACCATAACCGTATTCGAAGCGGTTGGGCACAAGATACTCAAGCTTAGTGAAGCCGAACTTTTTTAAGCAGAGTATGAGTAAAGCTGTGCTGGTCGCACCATCTGCATCAAAGTCTCCAATGATGAGAATTTTTTCTTGTTTAGCTAAGGCCACAGTTAATATCTCGACTGCTGAGGCTATATTGGCTAGCTGTTTTGGAGACTCTAGCCGACTCAAAGGAAGCAGAATATCGTCATCCGTCTGAACACCTCGGCCGAGCAATATTCGCCTTAAAACAGGATGAATTTCCTTCTTCAAACCGGAAGCAAAACCTTCTTTACGATGCCTGATTTTCATTTCCATATAATCGCTTTTTGGAGCCTTTTTTAAAAATTTATTGGGTATAAAACAGGGCCTGTGAACTCAGAATATTAGTTTTCTAAGACTTCATAACAGAAAAAATTATCAACATGCCTTTGCATAAAAACTTGAAAAATATAACAAAGGCCTTAAATAGGAAGTCTAGATTATAGAAACCTACAATAAATTCGAGTACTTTTTTAGAGTTAATGAGTTTCGCACAATATGCAAAACAATATTTACAAAAAAGGAACTTTCTCATTAAAAACTGAACTAAACCTAACAGACTCTTAGCTACGAAATTTATTCTAAACACGAAGTGGATAACTATGAAAAAAGTTTTTAATTATATTTTAGTTTGTGCGGCAATTACTGTTTCATTATTTTCTGCATCCGCAATAAGTGGGCCTAACTACCTTAGTTTTGAAACCGAAGATGAAGCTAACAATATAGAGGTTTTCAGCGCTGCAAGTCCCTCAGTCGTTTATGTCACGAATACAGCACTAGTTCGTAGCAACCCTTTTTCTCGAAATGTTCAAGAGATACCACGTGGAGCCGGGACTGGTTTTATCTGGGATGATTCTGGCTTAATTGTAACCAACTACCATGTCATCCAAGATGCCAACAAGATAATGATCCGCTTACAGGACCAAAGCAATTGGGAAGCTGAAGTCATTGGACTTGCTGCCGATAAAGACCTGGCCTTATTGCGCATTAATGCTCCAAAGGAAAAGCTCAGCCCTTTACCCTTAGGTGATTCTTCAAGTCTGCAAGTCGGCCGCAAAGTCATGGCTATAGGAAATCCTTTTGGACTGGATACAACTTTAACCGTTGGAGTTGTCAGTGCACTTGGCCGTGAGATGACTTCATTAACGAACCGCACCATAAGAGACGTCATACAAACTGATGCCTCCATCAATCCCGGAAATTCCGGAGGTCCTTTGCTGAACTCAATGGGACAATTAATCGGAGTGAACACCCAAATCCTTAGCCCTTCTGGAGCCAATGCAGGGATTGGTTTTGCGATTCCTGTGGACACTGTAAAACGCGTGATTCCTCAACTAGAAGAGTTTGGTAGAGAAATCCGACCTGTTTTGGGTATTGCCAACCTTAACGATAATATCAGCCGACAAAATGGCATTTCCGGTGTCATCGTTGGCGAAGTAACTTCCGGTTTTGGTGCTGAAAAGGCAGGCTTAATAGGCTTACAACAAGACAGAAATGGTAACATTATCCTTGGCGATGTTATCGTGGCAATTGGAGACATGGATATTACCGACAACGATGACCTATTAAATGCACTCGAGCAGTTCCAACCCGGTGATGTCATTCAGGTAGTGACGCGTCGTCGTAATGAAGATGAAATGTCTTTTGATGTCAAATTATTCGAACCCTTATAACCCGACTCTACTTCGACACAGTATTTGTTCACGACTGCACAAAGAGTTATTGAGCTTTATCCTAGCTTTGAGTTATTTTAGGCGGGGCCATCAGAAGGGCATTGAGACTTTCAATTGTCAGATCTAAACCTTGATCTTCTTCAATTGAAGTAAAACCTAATCCTCCTCTTGCCATCTTTTCTAATCGAGCACGACCAGTCAGCAGATTAATAAGGCTCGATATTACGCAATTTAAGCGCCAGAAAAACTCATTTTCAGACAGCTTGGGGTTACATTTTCTTAGCAGCTCAATTAATAGGGCTTGCGGTTCATCAAAATATTTCGCAACCAACTTTCCTACTTCGAGTGCAGGATCATGTATTACTCTTATCACCATCTCGTCAAAGGCTGGGTCTATTTCATGTATTTCCCACAAAGGCTCGAAAAAGGCTTTAATCAAAAGCTTAAAGTCCGGAACTGAGTCCTCAGATTTTCTTATACATGCCTTAATTCTCTCTACTCGTTCTTCAGCGGAAGGCATCTTGCGTTCAAAGACTTTCTCGAAGAGCTTTTCTTTAGAACCAAAATAATAGTGAATTGCACCAAGGTTGGCCTGAGCTTTTTCTGAGACTGCACGCATTGATGTGCCACTATAACCGTTGCGTGCAAACACGAACTCGGCAGCGTCTAAAAATGCCGACTCCGATGCATTTATCTTAAGCTTGCTTTGTTTCCTTGCTACTTTCATTGAACTAGACATCAAAACTACCTAACTGACACTATCGCGAGATTTTTAGACTTGAGACTGTTTTTAAAGAATATAATCATAGAGTGTTTACTTATTTAGTCAATCGTATAAACTTGAACTCAGTTAGTCGAATAAAAAGCATACGTTAATAGTATTGCTATCAAATATAAAAAAAATAGTACTTTAATAAGGGGAATCATCTTGAAGAAAAACGTATTTTCTAAACTTGTCGTATCTATTGGTATCTTCCTACTTACTTCTGCCGCGGTTTATGCCCATCATTCTTTTCCTGCGACCTACATCATGGACCAAGAACAAACTATCGAAGGTACGATGGTGCAGTTCTTATTCCGCAATCCGCATTCATTTGTCCACGTAATGGTAACTGATGAAGAAACCGGTAGTAACCAACGTTGGGCTGTCGAATGGGGCGGCGCTAGTGCTCTTGCGGGATCTGTAGACCGTTCAAGCTTAAAACCGGGTGACCAAGTGCGTATTTCTGGTCAGCCTGGCCGCAATCCAGAAGACCATAGACTGCGTATGCAGAAGTTAGAAGTTATCGATGGTGACTTCGCATGGGATGGTGACTTCGAATAATATCCAATAATATTCCTACAAAAACAGGGTAGAAAAATGAAAAAAAATTATCTGGCTTGTATTCTAGCCACCGTCTTATCTTTGATGATAAGTACTGTTTCTAATGCTCAGCACCTGGATTATAGCGGTGTTTGGCGTCCTTTGTTTCATGAAGACGGACCGGAGCGTGTACCAGGCCCAGGCTTTGGTGACTACTCGGGAATCCCTATCAATGATGCTGCCCGCATGCGAGGTGACAGCTATACACCAAATCGTATTTCACAAGTCACTGAATATATATGCCGCCAACATGGTGGTGATTACTCGATGAGAGGCTTAGCAGACTTGCGTATCCTGTCTGATATTGACCCTCGGACTCAACAAGCCACTGCTTTTAAAACCAGAATTGGCTTCCACAACATGCAGAGAACCATCTGGCTTGATGGAAGAGAACATCCACCAGCCGATGCCCCACACACTTTTCAAGGCTTTTCTACAGGCGTTTTTGAAGGCAACGTACTTACCATAACGACTACTCATCTTAAACAAAGTTATTTACGTCGAAATGGTTTGCCCGCTAGTAGCGAGAGAACTTTTACGGAAAAATGGTTACGTCATGGTAACTATTTAACGGTAATAACCGTAATTCACGATCCAGTATTCTTAGAAGTTCCTTTAGTTCGCAGCCAAGATTTTGAGTTAAGCCCAAACCGTCGCATAACTTTCAATAACTGCGAATACACCAATGAAGTACCACCTAATCCAAATAATCTAGTTCCTAACTACCTACCCGGTGAAAACCCTTATTTGGAAGAATTTGCTGAAATCTATCGTCTGCCTTATTCAGGTGTGCGAGGTGGAGAAGAAACTTTGTATCCAGAATTTCGCGACATAATGGGGCCTCCAGTAGGCGACAGAGAATTTTGCACGAATGAAGATTGCGATGCATAAACTAGGCTTAGCAAAATTTCGGCAACCATTTTCAGATTGGAGTATAACCATGCCAAAACAACAGATTTTTTCAATTTACAATTACATTAGGTTTTTATGCCTACTTGTATTATTTCCAAGTTCAGCCCTTGTTGCGCAAGATCTTCAACTTCTGCACGTCCAAGGCAATGTCTATATGCTTTCAGGTGCTGACGTTAATGTCACTGTGCAGATCGGAGAAGAATCACTGGTCTTTGTTGATACACCTAAACCTGAAGTGATTCCAGAAATGATGGCTTTAATTAGAGAGATTTCAGATCGACCTGCAAGGTACGTCGTGAGCACACATCTCGATGCCGAACATCTCTCCGGCAATGACATCATAAACACTATGGGAGACAGAGCTGGGGTTGGTATATTCTCTTTTGGGCAACCTCAAGAGGGCACTATCGTAGCAGCAGGAGCTACTGGTGGCGTTACTATCATCGGACATGAGAACTTGTTAAATCGATTTTATTTGACTGAGACAGACATCCCTGAACTAACCATAACAACTACTTACTATACTGAGAAAAAGGATTTTTTTGCAAATAAGGAAGGTATTGTTGTTTATCACATGCCTAATGCCCATACCGACGGTGACAGTATTGTTTACTTCAGGCGCTCTGATGTATTGAGCACAGGAGACATCTACATACCGGGGCAATATCCTGATATCAATATTGAGATGGGTGGCAGCATCGATGGAGAAATAGAAGCCCTTCAATTCATACTTGATCTTATGGTTCCAGATCTTTTTGCTGAAGGGGGTACATATGTAGTTCCTGGTCACGGCAGGATTGGCGATGAAATCGATATCGTTGAATATCGCAATATGATTTACATCGTCAGACACAGAATACAAGACATGATCAACAAAGGCATGAGTCTGCGTCAAGTATTAGCCGAGCGCCCTACTTTTGACTATGACACAGAATATGGTGGTCATCGTGGCGGTCCAAGCAATGAAGAATTCATCACGGCTGTTTATCAAAGCCTGACACAATAATAAGGAATGACTCTCATGAAAAATTCAACTTTTAACTTTTCAGTCCTTGCCTTTATAGTGCTTGGTGCCTACAGCAGTATTGCAACGGCACAACCACCAGGCTTTGGACCTCCACCTCCAGAGCTACCAGGTCGCCCAAGCGCCCTGATAGATCTAACAGGAACTTGGGTTTCAGTTATCACTGAAGATTGGCAAACTCGCATGGTAACTCCACTGATCGGTGATACCTCTAGCATTCCAGAAAATGAAGCTGGAAAGGCTTTTGCAATGCAATGGCGCCCTGAAATGGATGAAGGCAATGAGTGCCGAGCTTATGGTGCGGCCGGAATTATGAATGAGCCTTCAAGGTTAAGAATAAGCTGGGAAGATGACCTCACTCTGAAAATGGAGATAGATTCTGGCAAACAAACTCGCTTATTCCATTTTGATGACTCAGTTCCAGCAGGAGCACCTTCCCGACAGGGACACACCCTAGCAACTTGGACATCTCCCTACCCTCCTGAGCCATTTCAATTTGGTTTGGGAATGGATATTGAAAGGTTGGAGAAAAGCTCTCTTGAAGCTCATACTAGCAATCTAACTGAGGGCTATTTACGAAAAAATGGCATCCCATATAGTGATCAAGCTACCGTGACAGAGTATATTGATGTACTAGACTTGAGTGACGGCAATACTTGGTTAATCGACGTAGTAATCGTTGAAGATCCCGTCTACCTCAACCAGCCCTACGTGGTCAGCAGAAACTTTAAAAAAGAAAGTGATGATTCTAAGTTTAATCCTCAAGACTGCTTTGTCTTAATGAATTAATTAAAGAGCTCTAGGATAGAACTCTTTAAAATGATGCTTAGCTTAAATGATGCTTCAGTCCTACTTCAGACTTGATCGAATGTAGGACTGAACGTCAGACAAGCTTTTAGGTAAAACCATAAAATTCTCTTCCAACTCAAATAAGCCCGCCAAGTGAGCCGGTAACGCCGGCACTTCCAAACCAGCCCTCTCAATTGCCTCACTAAATTTAGCAGGATGAGCCGTCGCCAAGGAAATAACTGGGGTTTGATTATCCTGTTTGCAAAGTTGTGCAGCCTTAACACCAATAGCAGTGTGTGGATCAAGAAGATAGCTATGTCTATTCCAGACTTCCGAGATCACTTCACAGGTTGTATCGTCATCAATGCTCGCAGAATCGAAATTATCTTTCGCGAAATTCCATTCACTCTCGCTTACTTGAGCAACCTTTTGATCCAGTCCAGTAACGAAATCAGACACTTTTTGCGTATCAGCTTTAAACATATCAAAAATGAAACGCTCAAAATTACTCGACACCATGATATCCATGCTAGGTGAAAGACTGGCTTCAAGACCAGTAAGGTTATATTGGTTCTTGCTAATAAAACGATGCAAGATATCATTCCTATTCGTCGCAATAATTAATTGCTTTATAGGCAAGCCCATTTGTTTTGCCAAATAGCCTGCATAAATATCCCCAAAATTTCCTGTTGGAACCGAGAAAGAAACACCATCACTTTTCTCATCATCTTTATCCATAAACTTCAAAGCAGCATAAAAATAATAAACAATCTGCGCCATGATTCGAGCCCAATTGATCGAATTAACTGCAACTAATTGATAACCCTCAGGTAAGAAACTTTGATCCGAAAAGGCCTGTTTGACGATTTGCTGACAGTCATCAAAATTCCCAGAAACTGCAATATTGTGAACATTATCACCAGTGACAGTGGTCATTTGCTTACGTTGAACTTCTGAAACTTTGTTATGAGGATGTAGAATATAAATATCTACAAAATCGGAATGTTTACAGCCTTCAAGAGCTGCAGAGCCTGTGTCACCTGAAGTAGCTCCTAAAATTGCAACATGTTGTTGTCGTTTTTGGAGAAAATGATCAAGTAAGCGACCAAGCAATTGTAAGGCAAAATCTTTAAAGGCGAGAGTGGGACCATGAAACAGCTCAAGCACCCATTCGTTATCATCCAGCTTATGTAAGGGAGCAACTTCAGGGTGAAAAAAACCGGAGTAGCTATCTTTGATCATCTCTTTAAGAAGAGATTCTTCAATGGCATCACCTGAATACAAACGAATGATTTCAAATGCTAAGTCGGAATAAGATAAATCTTTCCAGGCAATGATCTGCTCACGACTAAGCTTAGGTATCAACTCAGGAATAAAGAGCCCACCGTCAGGCGCCAAGCCAGTGAGGACAACTTCCTCAAAACTTTGTGGTTCAGATTTTCCACGCGTACTTATATATTTCATAGAATTCTTCTAGTGACTACTCTTTTATTACTAATGCTTAATCTTGTAGTTCAGCAACACGGATACGCATTACTTTAGTATTAACAGCCTCAAGCTCTTCCACTTCTAGAATAGCTTTATTCATAGTTGCTTCAAGCACTTGATGAGTCATGATGATCACAGAAATTTCATCATGATTCTTGCCAATCATATCTGGATCTTTTTGAATCATTGCTTCGATGCTGATTCCGTTATCACCTAAAATTTCGGTAATATCTGCAATAACACCTACTTCATCTTTAACTGTAATACGTAAATAATAGGCGCTGGTAATTTCTTCAATTGTAAGAATTTTAGTATCCGCTTGATCTCCAACTTGAAAAGCTAAAGCAGGCACGTGCTCGGACTTTTCATCTATTCTACGAGCAACATCAATTACATCGGCGATTACTGCAGAGGCTGTTGGACTAGCACCTGCACCGGCACCATAATAAAGCGTAGAACCAACTGCATCACCATGTACTAAAACCGCATTCATGACACCATTAACATTCGCAATTAACTGTTTCTTAGGTATGAGACAAGGATGAACTCTCAACTCAATCCCTTCTTCAGAAAGATTAGTAATTCCTAGATGTTTGATACGATAACCAAGCTCTTCCGCATAAGAAAGATCGTCCGGAGTAATTGCACTAATGCCTTCTGTATAAGCTTTTTCTAAATGCAAGGGCGTGCCAAAAGCTATGGCAGAAAGAATGCTAAGCTTATGTGCTGCATCAATTCCCTCCACATCATAGGTCGGATCAGCTTCTGCATAACCCAGTTCTTGGGCTTCTTTTAATACATCAGCAAAATCTCGAGATCTTGCATGCATTTCAGTCAAAATATAATTACCGGTGCCATTAATAATACCAGCCAGCCATTCAATTTTATTTGCCGCTAAGCCTTCGCGCATTACTTTGATAATCGGAATACCGCCAGCTACAGAGGCTTCGTAAGCAACGACAACATGATTCTGTCGGGCAGCTTCAAATATTTCATTTCCATGGGTGGCAATTAAGGCTTTGTTAGCGGTCACGACATGTTTACCATTAGCAATAGCTTTTAACACTAGGTCTCCTGCAAAGTCAGTTCCGCCAATCAACTCCAGCAAAATATCGACTTCGGGGTCATCGGCAACAGCAAAAGCATCAGTCGAAACTCTCACGTCCTCAACATCTTGATCGTCAGCAAGATGCAAAGTCGCGATATGTGAAACTTTCAGATCTCGGCCAAGCCGCCTGGACATTTCTTCGTTATTCGCTCTTAACAAGCGAAAACTACCGTAACCAACGGTACCCAAACCGCATATACCAATATTGATTGGTTTCAATCTCTTCTCCTGGAGTGTTACTAATTAGAAAGGTTTATTATTCGTCAAACAAATAGGATGCTAAAGTTTCCGCGGGTACATAACCTGGCAAAATTGAACCATCCTCAAAAACCAATGTGGGGGTCCCGGTCACGCCCAACTCTCGACCTAACTGATAGTGCTCAGCAACAGGGTTATCACACTGAGTTTCACTAATAGTTGCTCCTCTGATTACTGTTGTAAAAATAACATTTCGATTATCGGAGCACCAAGTTGAAACCATTTTTGGGTAGGTAATCTCATCCAAACCACTTCTTGGGAAAGCTAGATATCGAATGCTAATTCCTAGCTCATTAAGCTGTGATATTTCTGCGTGCAACTTTTGACAGTATTGGCAATCCACATCAGTAAAAACAGTAAGAGTAGCCTTCGATTCTCCCTTTGCCGGATAAATAATCATATCGGATTGATCAAGAGCAGCTATTTTTTCTTGTCGAGTTACGTTTAACCGGCTTTGACCAAGGTTTACTAGACCATCAGGTATGGCTTCATACATATCACCTGGAATAAAGTATTTAGCATCCGCACTTGCGTAAATGAAAGGGCCATTTTTTACTGTGACTTCATACAAGCCTTGGACTGGGCTTACAGTAATTGCCTCAATTTGAATTCCAGCCTGAGTGCGAGTAAGCACATCCCTAATAGCCTTAACTTCAGCTGATTCATCAATTTGAGAGCTTTGAAGACTTTGAGAATACACCAAGGAACTTTGTGAAAAGCACAAAACCAGCAAAGCGCCCAGAAGAGGCGCTTTGAGAGCAAGAAGAAAATTTTTATTAATTGGCATTTTGCCTCCTTCGCTGGCTTAAAGCCGTTTGGATAGAAGGCATTGTAGCAAGCCGCTAAGCAGCTGATCAATGAGCTTTATTGACCGGCCTTCTTATCAAGTTTTTCAGAAATACGAGCAGCACGGCCAGTTAATTCTCTTAAATAATAGAGCTTAGCCTGACGAACATCACCACGACGTTTTAATACAATGCTTTCGATCAATGGACTGTGAGTTTGAAAAGTTCTTTCAACACCTACACCATGCGACATTTTTCTAACTGTGAAAGCAGAGTTTAAACCACGATTACGTTTTCCGATTACAACACCTTCGAAAGCCTGTAGACGCTCGCGGTCACCCTCTTTAATACGCACCTGAACTACTATAGAGTCGCCAGGGCTGAATTCAGGCACATCAGTTTTCAACTGATCTTGCTCTACTTTTTGAATAATAGTGTTATTGGCACTCATCGTCTTACTCCAGTTTACTGTTCTATTTTAACTTTAATAACTAACTTTAACTTTAATAACTAACTTTAAAAAATGATAAAAATTCTGCTTCTAACTATTTATTACCATTCATTACTATTTCTTATTTTCTTAACTCAATTTTTTTCTTGTTCAATTTCGTTAATAAATTCGTCTAGCAAAAGTTTTCTCTCAGCATTTAACTCTATAGTTTCTAACAAGTCTGGTCGTCGTAACCATGTTCTTCCCAGACTTTGCTTTAACCTCCAGCGAGCTATCGCTGCATGGTCACCGCTTAATAATACTTCCGGCACTTTTGCATCGGCATATTCTTCTGGTCGCGTATAGTGCGGATAATCCAAAAGACCATCAGTGAAAGAATCTTCTACTGCTGAATCTTCGTGTCCTAGCGCATCGGGCTGTATGCGAATCATTGCATCCATTAGAACCATGGCGGCTAATTCACCACCACTGATGACATAGTCACCAAGCGAATACTCTTCATCTACCAGAGTCTTTATAACTCTTTCATCAATGCCTTCATAACGACCACAGAGTAGAACCAAATTACTTTCCTGAGCCAAGCTAGTTATCGTCTCTTGATCCAGTTTTTTACCCTGTGGACTCAAATACAGTACTTTGGGTTTTTCTCGGTCTAACTCTGTACTTTCTTTAGTACTTTCTTTACTAATTTCTTTACTGCTTTGCGAATTTTCTAGCTCTTTAAAACTTTCTAAAGCGGCTTCAATCGCTTTGCTGACTGGCCCAGTCTTCATTAACATGCCAGGGCCGCCACCATAAGGCCTATCATCAACTGTGCGGTGTTTATCTTCAGTGAAATCTCTGGGATTCCAGCATCGCACTTGTACTAGGCCTTTAGTTAACGCTCGGCTAGTAATACCAAAATCTGTTAGCGCTTTGAACATTTCCGGGAATAAGGTCACTATACCTATGTTCATTACTTTCCCTAAAATGATCCCGTTATTATTTCCTTAAACTTAACTCTTAAACTTAGCCCTTAAACTTAGCCCCTATGTTTTTAGTCCAGACCCCAAT
>CBFIHS010000050.1:0-4471 GCA_965662565.1 Pseudohongiellaceae bacterium
CGGCATGATTCCTTGGCAAATAATCCCAATTGTTGACCAATCCATTCAAAAGTCAGGCTTGCCAGACTCAATCCAGCCAGAGGGTCAGCCTCATGTGCATCGAAACCGGCAGAGACGAGCAAGAGTTGAGGCTTAAAATCCTTAAGCGCAGGAATAACTTGTTGAGTAAAAACCTCTTGGTAGGCACTGTGTCCAGTCCCAGCTGGGAGGGGGATGTTCAGAATGTTGTGTTGTCTGTTTTCCGATTCAAGACCAGAGCCTGGATAGAGTGGACTTTGATGCGTGGAAATATAGAGCAAACCTTCTTTACCGCTTACGATGTCTTGGGTTCCATTGCCGTGGTGAACATCAAAATCTACGATAGCGATACGCTCGATTCCATATTCTGCTTGGGCATAAAGCGCTGCGATGGCAATATTATTAAAAATACAAAAGCCCATTGATTGCTCCGGGGTCGCATGATGACCTGGTGGACGGCTCGCGCAAAAGCTGTGTTGAACTTGTTGGTTTAATAAATCATCAATGCTCTTGCAAGCGGCTCCGACTCCTCGATAAGCCGCATTAAGTGTTGCGGGAGACATAATGGTGTCGGCATCCAATTGAGTGTGTCCTTCGGATGGGGCATTGGACTTAATTTGTTCGATAAGGCTTTGGCTGTGCGCAAGTCGTATTTGTGCATCACTTGCCAAAGGCGCCTTGGAATAATCATCCAGTTCAGCAAGGACTGCCTGAAGACGTTTAGGGTTTTCCGGGTGACCATAGCCTGGATCATGAAGGAGGCAGTCACTATGACTATAGATCACGGTCTTAGTCATTTATTCGTCTTTAATAATTTCTTGTAATGCGGCCAGATAGAGGTCGGATTCGCAGGCTTGCACCCTCTGACGCAAAGTTTCGACACTGTCATTCTCATGAACAGGAACTACATGCTGTTTAATAACAGGCCCTTCATCGATGCCATCAGTCACGTAGTGCACTGTGGCGCCAGATTCTTTCTCCCCAGCGGCAAGAACAGCTGCGTGGACGTGGTCACCATACATACCTTTACCACCATAACTAGGGAGTAGGGCTGGATGTATGTTGAGGATTTTATAGGGATACACGCGTAAGGTGGCTGGTCCGATTTTTTTCATATAACCAGAGCAGACAACCAGATCAGTGTCAGCATCACGCAACACGGTCTGGATGGCTTCATCGGCATTGTCTTCGCCCCGATGTGTTTTGGCGCTTATGTGGTGAACTTCAATATTCTGGTCTAGGCACCATTGCAGGATTGGCGAAGTACGGTTATTGGTTATCAATACGCCAATTTCTGCATCGAGTTTTTTCGTGTTAATGGCTTCAATTATGGCTTTTGCAGAAGAACCGCCATGAGATGCAAGGAAACTAATTTTCATTGAAATAGCTTAATAAGTGAAAAACAAAATTTTAACGTAATTTACCGAGTATTGCCCCGAAATATATTTTATGTCGTGATAGAATAGCCAACTTTTTTATGACCACAGGAAAAACCATGTCTGAACAAATTACTTCGATTGATGATAGAGCAAGTTATGCCGTAGGGCGTCAAATGGGCGAGCAGCTTGCTAAAAGCCCTTTTGATGGGATGCAAATAGAAGCTGTACTTTCAGGCATGGCCGATGCGCTCGCTGGAAGACCAAGCCCAGTGAGTCAGGATAGCATGAATGAAGCTATTGATGATTTGAATAAGCGCATGATGGCTAAACAAAATGAAGCTGCGACCAGTCGTGCGGCTGAAGGTGAAGCGTTTTTAGCTGAAAATGCGAAACGTGAAGAGATTCAAGTCTCTGAGTCTGGCCTGCAGTACGAAGTCATAGCGCAAGGTGAAGGTGAATCACCAGAATTATCTTCACGAGTAAAAGTGCATTATCACGGCACTTTAATTGATGGAACGGTATTTGATTCTTCAGTAGAACGTGGTCAAGCAATTGATTTTCCAGTCAGTGGCGTAATTGCTGGATGGACTGAGGCACTGCAATTAATGAGCCCGGGTGCCAAGTATAAGTTATATATCCCACATAACTTGGCTTATGGTGAGCAAGGCGCTGGGGGCGTTATTCAGCCCTATGCAGCACTTATTTTTGAAGTTGAACTATTAGAAATTTTATAAGGTACTCTCGAGTAGATTGATATGGCTAAATTGAAACCTTTTCGTGGTATACGTCCAACTAGGGAGCTTGCAGATAAAGTTGCTGCCCCTCCTTATGATGTTCTGAATAGTGCAGAAGCCAGAGAAATGGCGGAAGGTAATCCTTATACCTTTTTGCATGTGAATAAACCTGAGATAGACATGCCTCTGGATGTAGACGTACATGATGACAGTGTCTATGAAAAAGGCGCTGAAAATCTTTCTGCTTTTATTACAGATGGGGTGCTTGAGCAAGATGCCGAGCAACACTTTTATGTCTATCGGCAGGTTATGGGAACCCATGTTCAGACAGGTCTTGTTGCCGCAGCCTCAGTTGAAGAGTACGAACAGAACCTAATCAAAAAGCATGAATTTACGCGTCCGGAAAAAGAGGATGATCGTGTTAAGCACATGGATGTCTTGAATGCTCAGGTTGGGCCAGTATTTTTAACCTATGAAGCACAAACCAATATTGACGCCATGATTGACCAAGTGACCCAGAATGAAGCTGAGTACGACTTTATCTTAAGTGATGGTATCCAGCATATTTTCTGGTTGGTGGAAGAACCGGAGATGATTTCTGCGATTGAAGGTGCTTTTGCTAAAGTGCCTTGTCTGTATGTCGCGGATGGGCATCATCGTTCAGCCGCCGCTACCCGAGTTAAAAATTCTCGTCAGCAGGCTAATCCAAATCATACGGGTGAAGAAGCGTATAACTATTTTCTAGTAGTTGTGTTCCCACACAATCAAATGAAGATTCTTGACTATAATCGCGTTGTGAACGATTTGAACGGGCTTAGTGAAGAAGCCTTCTTGTCGTCCCTAGAAGAAAAGTTTGAAATTAGCCTTAGTGAGACCCCATACAAACCAGCTGCTCTGCACGAATTCGGTATGTACATGGATGGTCAATGGTACAGCTTGAAGACACGTGCAGGGGTTGTTGATGAAGCGGATCCTGTTGCTCGTCTCGACGTTGCCGTTTTACAAGATAATGTCTTGAGCCCTTTGTTGGGAATAGAAAACCCACGCGTGGATAAGCGCATTGATTTTGTTGGTGGTATTCGTGGCATGCAAGGCTTGGAGAAACGAGTAGACAGTGGCGAATGTAAGCTTGCTTTTTCCTGTTACCCGACTTCCATTGAGCATCTAATGGCAATTGCCGATGCTGATGAAGTGATGCCGCCTAAATCGACTTGGTTTGAGCCTAAGTTACGTAGTGGCCTGGTGATTCATAAGCTCGATTAAATTGGGGTCAGAGCACTAATTCCTGATTCTTTTCAGTTATCTATTACACTGTTATAAATATTAGCTTATAGCCTCAAGGATGAGACTAATGCCACGGCTTCCAAGGATATGTCCTGCAGGCATTCCTCAGCATATTATACAGCGTGGAAACAATCGTCAGATATGTTTTACATCAGACGCTGATTTCGCCAATTATAGTAACTACCTTAAAGATGCAGCGGTACGATACAAGGTTAATATCCATGCTTGGGTATTTATGACTAACCATATTCATCTGCTGGTAACTCCGCAAACAGAAACTTCTATTTCTCAAATGATGCAAATCTTGGGGATGAGGTACGTCAGATATTTCAAGAAACTTACGAACGCACTGGCACTTTATGGGAAGGTAGATTCAAATCTTGCCTAGTTCAATCAACGAATTATCTATTAGAGTGTTATCGCTACATTGAACTAAATCCCGTTAGAGCAAAAATGGTTGAAGACCCTCTAAACTACCATTGGTCAAGTTATCGCTGTAATGCCATGGGGCAGGAGTCAGAACTACTGACACCTCATGGTGAGTATTTGGGGCTCGCTAAAACCCAATCGGAGAGGTTGCAGATTTATCGTGACTTTTTCAAAAATCATATTCCTAATAATTTGTTAACTGAAATAAGAAAAGCTACGAATACCAATATGGCATTTGGTAGTGAGAAATTTAAAGGGCAAATAGAGGTCGTATTTAATAGAAGAGTTAGACCGAACAAGCCAGGAAGGAAGAAAAGTAAATAGTGTAAAAATTAGTAGCTTGATATTAATTTAAGAATTATTACTCTGACCCCAATTTACCAATTTAATTATGAGCAGGGTCGGATCCCGGATAAGCTGATTGGTGCTAGAGTTCTAACAAGCTCTAAGAAGTTTTCTAGCCAAGGTTCGGCATCTTCTAATGTTGCTGCATACAAGCGACACCATAAGCCTTGTTTGCCTAGGGGTATTGTGTTGACGTAACCTTGATCGGCTTGCGGTTGCACAGACCAGGTTGGCAACATGCTTAGGCCGCGGCCACTCGCGGTGAGCTGTATGATGGCAAGT
>CBFIHS010000050.1:4566-12556 GCA_965662565.1 Pseudohongiellaceae bacterium
TTGATCGGCTTGCGGTTGCACAGACCAGGTTGGCAACATGCTTAGGCCGCGGCCACTCGCGGTGAGCTGTATGATGGCAAGTGTTAGTTCGGCGGTGCGTCGAGCTTTTGGTGTA
Source organism: Pseudohongiellaceae bacterium (assembly GCA_965662565.1). Lineage (GTDB taxonomy): Bacteria > Pseudomonadota > Gammaproteobacteria > Pseudomonadales > Pseudohongiellaceae > UBA5109. Next base: position 4,682 of record CBFIHS010000050.1, read on the forward strand.
ATTCCGGCTGGTCGCAAGAAATGACGAATACCGTCAAGCATGTTGTCATCAACGGGATAGTGAATCAAAGTTTCTTCTTTGAAGTCTTCAGCTTCAAGGTAGGTTCGACCTGCTAAAGGATGGTTAGGCGAACAGCAACCCACCATTTCAAAATCAAACAAGGGGTGGTATATCACTCCTTCACGCTGATCAGGCTCAGTATGTACGGCCAGATCAGCTTCATCGGTTAATAATAATGCTACAGGATCAGGGGTTAGGCCTGAAACTAAGTCTTGTTCCACCTCTGGCCATTGGCCACGAAATTTATCCATGGTTGGCATGAGCCAGTCAAAACAGCTGTGGCATTCAATTGCTATGCGCAGCCTACCAATTGAACCTGAGGCTATGCGCGCAATATCTCTTTCAGCAGAGTCAATTTGCGGCAAGCTCAAGCGAGCCAAGTTTAATAGCCTCTCGCCCGCGGGAGTGAAACGAATGGGGTTGCTTTTGCGTTCGAAGAGGGAAGTGCCGTAGTGATCTTCCAATTGCTTAATCTGTTGAGATAAAGCCGATTGTGTTAGGTGGATATGCTCAGCGGTTCGAGATAAGGTGCCAGTGTCTGCAAGGGTTTGCAGCAAACGTAAATGACGTAATTCTAATGGGGACTTCATAGTCAAATTCCATATAAGCTTAGCTAATAATTATTATAAATATAGTTAAATTGATCTTATATTTGAATTCGGGGATGATAGCACCATTTTTAGCCTTGAAGCCAAGATAATAATTATGAGTTTTGCTGATAAACGAGAAAAAGTATCTGTTTCCTTTGAGTTTTTTCCTCCTGCTGATCTTAACAAAGCCGATCGTTTCTGGGAGTCAATTAACGATCTGTCGGCCTTGAATCCAGATTTTATTTCGGTGACTTATGGTGCTGGCGGAACGACTCGAGACCGCAGCCTAAAAATTCTACAGCGCATTCTTGAGGAGACTAGTCTCAGTCCCATTGCGCATCTTACTTGTGTCGGAGCGAGTAGGGACGAGGCAGATGATATGGCTCGTCAATTTCACCAAGCAGGCATTAATCGTTTGGTTGCCCTACGTGGAGATCCGCCGGCTAACCAAGAGGGCTTTACTGTGCACCCTGATGGTTATGCCAATGCAACGGAGTTCATGCATGGACTCAATAAAGTGGCTGAGTTTGATATGACGGTCTCGGCTTATCCAGAAACTCACCCTGAATCCCCCAGTCTTGAGCATGAGATAGAGGTGCTGAAGCAAAAAGTTGATGCCGGCGCCAAACGCTGCATTACCCAATTCTTTTTTGACAATGATGTGTATTTTCGCTTTGTTGATAAAGTCAGAGCTGCGGGTATTGAAATTCCGATCATCCCTGGGATTTTGCCAATCTTGAATTTCGCACGGGTACAAGATTTAGCTGCACGTTGTGGCACTCATGTTCCTCAATGGTTAATTCAATTATTTGATGGCTTAGAAGCTTCTTCTTCAGTCAACAATATGATTGCTGCAGCAGTGGTGATCGAGCAATGCGAACAGCTTTATGAAGCTGGAGTTAGAAACTTTCATTTTTATACATTAAATAAATCAGATTTAACCCGTGCCGTGTGTCGTTCTTTAGGTGTTGTGCCTGAAGTTAGCTCTACTACTGAGGAACAAAAGTAATGTCGAGTCAGGAATTATTCAAAGAAAGTCTAGAACAAAGAATTCTTTTTTTAGATGGCGCAATGGGTACTATGATTCAGGGGCATGGTTTGCAGGAAGTCGACTTCCGCGGAAACCATTTTGAAACGCACGAAGGTGAGTTGCGTGGAAACAATGATTTGTTGAGTATTACCAAACCTGAGGTGATTAAGCAGATTCATCTGGAGTATTTGCAAGCCGGTGCGGACATTCTCAAAACCAATACTTTCAATTCAACAGGTATCGCTCAGGCGGATTACAATTTGAGCGAGCTCGCCTATGACCTCAATGTAGCCGGCGCAAAGCTAGCAAGAGAAGCGATAAACGAGTATCAACAAACAAACAATCGTCCTTGCTGGGTAGCTGGGGTATTGGGGCCAACTAACAGAACCGCTTCTATTTCTCCAAGGGTTGAGGATGCTGGCTATCGAGCAGTTACTTTCGATGATCTTTTTGAAGACTATTCCATTGCCATTAAAGGCTTGTATGAGGGTGGTGCGGACCTGATTCTAATAGAGACAGTCTTCGATACTTTGAATGCAAAAGCAGCCATTTCTGCGGTAAAGCAATTTGAAATTCAACACGAAATCACTTTACCAATAATGATTTCAGGCACGATTACCGACCAAAGTGGGCGTACCTTAAGTGGGCAGGTAGTTGAAGCTTTTTATAACTCAATACAACACGCTAAGCCTATTAGTATCGGTCTGAATTGTGCTTTGGGTGCCGCACAATTACGTGAGTACGTTGATGATTTGTCCAGAGTTTCTGAAACACATGTGAGTTGCCATCCTAATGCAGGCTTGCCAAATGAGTTTGGTGCTTATGATGAAAGCCCTGAGCACATGGCGGGAATAATTAAGGAGTTTGCAGAGTCTGGTTTACTCAATATTGTCGGTGGTTGTTGTGGAACAACGCCTGATCATATTCGCGTGATCCGTGAATCTGTGGAAAGCTCCTCTCCTAGAACTGTGCCTGAGCCTCAGCCATTATGCCGTTTATCTGGCCTTGAAGCGGTAACTATTAGTAAGGAAAGCAACTTTGTTAACGTTGGAGAACGTACCAATGTGACTGGCTCCAAACGTTTTGAAACCTTAATTCTCAATGAAGATTACGACACCGCCATCAGTGTCGCATTGGAACAAGTAGAGGGTGGCGCGCAAATCATCGATGTGAACATGGACGAAGGCATGCTTGATTCTGAAGCGGCTATGATCCGTTTTTTAAACCTGATAGCAGCTGAACCGGATATTGCTAGAGTCCCGGTTATGGTTGATTCCTCGAAATGGACTGTGATCGAGGCGGGCCTCAAGTGTCTTCAAGGTAAAGGCATTGTGAACTCCATTAGCTTGAAAGAAGGTGAAGAGCAGTTCCTGCATCAGGCTAATCTCGTTAAGCGCTATGGTGCTGCTGTTGTGGTAATGGCTTTTGATGAAGAAGGTCAAGCCGATACCTTTGAGCGTAAGACTGAAATTTGTGCGCGAGCTTATAAGTTGTTAACAGAGAAAGTTGGTTTTCCTCCTCAAGATATTATTTTTGACCCAAATGTTTTTGCTGTGGCTACAGGTATAGCCGAACATAATGAATACGGCAAAGCCTTTATCGATGCTACAGACTGGATTAAACAGAATCTTCCGCATGCCAAAGTCTCAGGTGGCGTATCTAATTTGTCTTTTTCGTTCCGTGGTAATAATGCTCTACGCGAGGCAATGCATTCCGTGTTTCTTTATCATGCCATTAAGGTAGGCATGGATATGGCAATTATTAATGCCGGTAAGTTGCCAGTGTATGAAGACATTGAAATTGGCTTACGTGATGCGATTGAAGACGTTATCTTTAATCGTCGTGAGGATGCTGGCGAAAGATTGTTGGAGTTGGCGACTACAATTGTCTCCGAGGTGAAAGATGAGAAAGCCGTATTAGCATGGCGCGAGGGCGGCGTTGAAGAGCGATTAGCGCATTCCTTGGTTCATGGTATCGATGAATTTATTGTCGACGATACCCAAGAAGCCTATGAATTACTCGGATCAGCGATCAAGGTTATTGAAGGTCCACTCATGGATGGTATGAATACCGTTGGCGACTTGTTTGGTTCCGGTAAAATGTTTTTGCCACAAGTTGTGAAAAGCGCGCGGGTAATGAAAAAATCGGTTGCGCATCTTGAGCCTTATATTTTGGATTCAGAAGGTGAGCAACAACAAAATGCTGGGACGATTGTCTTAGCAACAGCCAAGGGTGATGTACATGATATTGGCAAGAATATTGTGGGTGTCGTTTTGAGTTGTAATGGTTATCGTGTGGTTGATCTGGGTGTTATGGTGCCTAGTAGTAAAATATTGCAGGCGGTGAAAGATGAAAACGCTGATATTGTCGGTATTTCTGGCTTAATTACACCAAGCTTAGATGAAATGGTTCACGTGGCCAGTGAGTTAGAACGAGAAGGTTTTAGCTTGCCATTATTGATTGGTGGAGCGACAACATCGCGTGTGCACACCGCGGTTAAAATTGAAGAAAAATACAGCGGTCCAACCATTTATGTCGCAGATGCCTCACGTTCTGTTGGCGTCGCAGGCAAATTAATGGGTGAGACAAAAGAAGCTTATGTTGATGGTATTCGCACTGAGTATGAAGATTTACGAGAACAGCGACTGAAAAAAGAAACGGTGCGTGAGGTGCTCACGCTAGAAGAAGCTAGAGCTAATAAGCCCGATATTGATTGGTCTAGTTTCACCGGCACCGAGCCAACATTCTCTGGAATAAAAGTATTTGAAGACTTTGATTTGCAGACCTTGATCGATCGTTTTGACTGGTCTCCTTTTTTCAGAAGTTGGGACTTGGCTGGTAAGTTTCCGAAAATCCTGGATGATGAAGTGGTTGGCGAAAGTGCACGCTCACTGTATGCCGATGCGCAAGATATGCTAGAAGAAATAGTGAGTAAAAAATTAATTACTCCTAAGGGTGTTATAGGCTTCTGGCCGGCTAACAGTATTGGCGACGACATTGAAATTTATACAGATGAAAGCAGAGACACGACTGAAGTGACTTTGCATTCTTTACGTCAACAATTAGAGCAACGTCGAAAAGCGAAACCAAATTATGCTTTGGCAGATTTTATTGCGCCAAAAGACAGCGGCAAAGCAGATTGGTTGGGTGGCTTTGCTGTCACAGCTGGTCATGAAGTTGAACTCATTGTTGAAAAATACAAACAAGATAATGACGATTATCGTGCCATTATGTTATTAGCCTTAGCAGATCGTTTTGCTGAAGCCTTTGCTGAAACTATGCATCAAAAAGTCCGCAAGGAATACTGGGGTTATGCCAGTGATGAAGCTTTATCCAATCAGGATTTAATCAGTGAAAAGTATCGTGGTATTCGTCCAGCACCTGGTTACCCTGCCTGTCCAGATCATACTGAAAAAGACACCTTATTTTCGTTGTTGGATGCGCAGAAAAATACGGGTATGAAGTTGACCGAGAGTTATGCCATGCTGCCTGCTGCATCGGTCAGCGGTTTGTATTTTTCTCATCCGGATAGTCGCTATTTTGCAGTCGGTAAAATTTCTGAAGATCAACTCAGCGATTATGCTGAACGCAAGGGATGGAGTATCGATGAGGCTCGTCGATGGTTGAGTCCCGTTCTTGCCTCTTGATTCAGTTATGAAAGCATACCTTAGAAAAGCTCTTCATTTCTTGGTTTTTCTTTTTATATCTCAGCAAGGATTTGCTGAAACTTCTGTGTGGCTTGTAAGCAAAGGTGAACATAAAGTTTATCTTGGCGGGACGGTACACATGTTACGCTCCTCCGATTACCCTTTGCCGGATTCATTTGAAAAAGCCTATTCTGATTCCAGTAGTCTCTATTTTGAAACTGACATTGATCAGATGAGTGACCCGGCTACTCAATTAAATATGCTACAAGAGGTCATGTACAGTGATGGCCGCAGTATCAGTAAAGTTCTAAATAATGAGGCTTATGGAGCCTTATCAGATTATGTATCTACTCTGGGGCTGCCGATGATGTTGCTTGAAAACATGAAGCCGGGAATGTTGGTGAGTACCCTAGAGGTCATGGAGTTTCAAAAGATGGGCTTCAACCCGCAGGGTGTCGATTTGTATTTTCATACACGCGCTAAAGCAGAGGGAAAAACTATCGACTCCTTTGAGACCGTAGAGCAACAAATCGGATTTATTGCATCGATGGGAGAGGGGGAGGAAAGCGAATTTGTCCTTCTATCACTTAGGGATATGGGGAAAATACAGAATGAAATTGAAGTCATGATAAGCACTTGGCGCACAGGAAATGCAGATGGCTTGGCAGACCTTTTTGTGGATGATATGCAAAGCATGACTCCAAAAGTATACAAAATGCTATTGCTTGATCGCAATAATAATTGGTTGCCAAAAATTGAAGCCATGTTCGATGATGCAGACACCGAATTTGTTCTAGTAGGGGTTGCCCATCTTTTAGGAAAAGATGGGCTAGTAGAACAATTACGCACTAAAGGTTATCAAATCGAACAGCTTTAAAAGTTATCGGAGCCTTCTGATAATTCTATGTAGGTTCCAGCTGGGTCAGTAATAAAAGCGACTTTCAGGCCAATGGCAGGGATTTCGGTGTAGGGGACGTCAAAAACAATTCCCTTTTCTTCCAGCTTTTTACAAAAAGACTCTAGGTCATCTACTTCAAAACCAATATGGTCGATGGCTCTGCCTTTGGATGCTGCTCTAGCTTCATTACTGCTGGCAAAACTGATATTCATTCCTGGAACATTGGTGCTAAACGGAATGTTTTGTCCTCGTGGGCGAGCTTCCAAGTCAAAAACATCCAGATACCATCGCAACAGTTCTTCATGCTCAGGGGCGTATAAATGAACATGATAACCACTGAGTTCCACCGGGAGCGCTTGGTCTTCTTGTAACTCTACATAAACGTTGTCAGGCATCATGATGTAGGCGTTATTTTGGCCTTCACTGCCTATAAATTCGCTTTCTACTGCAAAGCCTTTTGAGCGCCATTTCGATAAAAACTTTTCTAGGTTACGTACTTTAAAGCCAAAATGATTTATAACCGAAGCTATTGAGTCTCCAGTGGGGGCAGCGTCGTACAAGGCTATTATCGTGTTGGGGAATTTAATCGCAGTGATGGGGCCTTTCTGGACAAGTTCGCCGCCAAACATCTCGACCCATAAGCGTTTATGTAACTCAATGTCAGAGACGTTGAGATGCATGTGGCCATAAGTCAGGCCTTGTTCATTAGGTATGGCGAGTTGTGAAATGGCGGGGCTAGACAAGAAAAATAGTAATGACAGTAAAAGTAATTTGCGCATCAAGAGTCTCCTTTATTAGTTTTATTATTAAGAGGGGAGAAAGTAATACAAGAAGTATATTCTAAAAAAAGCATCCTTGCTTGGATAGCAAGGATGCCGGAATCATATTTAATTTTAGTAAAGCTTACTTAAAGCTAAGCGCCAAGACTAAGCGTTTTTGGCCCTTATTTTCGGCAGCTATTTTTTTGCACCTACTTTGTTGCACCTATAAAGGGAGCTTTGTGAAGCCATTCATTTGAAGTTAATTGAGCCAACATGAAATTGCCGAGGTCAATCCTGGTAATCGAGCCACCTGGCATTGTGGTTTCATCGCCAACAATGATGCCATTTGCAGGTTTGTCTGTAATTATAGCTGGACGCAGTATCACCCAGTCTATCTCCTTGTGAGACAAAAGAACTTCCAATACCGCGTTGTTGGCAGGGATCATGCCGTTATTAAGCATATTCACCAAAAAGCGAATCATTTTACGTTTGAAATTTAAGGTTTCCCCAGGCAACTGAGTAACTGCACCACTCATATTGACTAATCTCTTGATGCCAAGACTGCTCATGGTTGCCACTATATTTTCAGCAATTTCTTTGAAGAGTAAATCTTGGTTAGGTTCTTTTTGTCCAGCAGAGACATTAAGAACAGCTTCACAGCCTTCAAAAGTTTTTTCCAAGGCTGCTTTGTCCTGTAATTGGCCTTCTACTATTTTAACTTTGTCACGCATGTCTCCAAGCTTTTCTGGAGAACGTACCAATACAGTTACTTCATGACCGGCATCCAAAGCACATTGTAAAATGGGCTTTCCAAGTGTTCCTGTACTACCTAATAAAGCTATTTTCATAAAACCTCGCTACCTGATTTTGAATTTTTGGTTCATATTTA
>CBFIHS010000051.1:0-12354 GCA_965662565.1 Pseudohongiellaceae bacterium
TACCGCGTAGCACAGCCCAAGCGTGAGAAAAAAATCGTACTTGAGGGAAGCGAAGGTAGATGGTAAAAAATAAACCAACGCCTAATAGAATAAAAGGAAACCAAGCTGAGCTTCCTAGGTAACCGTCGAGTGTTAAAAGAAGAGAATTTAACCGATCCATATATGAGCCTTGTTCAAACTTCAGGTATTATCTAGCAAAGCCAAAACTCTACAGGAATCAAAAAAAAATGCAAAAGCAATTTGTTAATACTGGTGAGTTATTAAATGATACTTTTGAGTTAGCTTTGCAAATTTTGGAGAGTAATTTTGCACCAAATTTGATCATTGGAGTTTGGCGGGGAGGCTCACCAATTGCAATTGCAATTCAGGAAGCTTTAGATTTTTGTGGCGTTAAAAGTGATCACATTCCAATTCGCACGTCTTCCTATACGGGTATTAACAAGCGTACTGAAGTCGAAGTTTATGGCCTAGATTATTTAAAGAAAAACCTAAAAAGCAATGGGTCTATTTTATTAGTCGATGATGTTTTTGATACTGGCTTGAGTATGCAAAAAGTAGTAGAGAAATTAACTGAAATGTTCAGTAATAACCTGCCCCAAATCAAAATTGCTACTCCCTATTTCAAACCTAGAAACAATCAAAGTAGACATAAGCCAGATTTTTATTTACACGAAACTGAGTCTTGGTTGGTATTTCCCCATGAATTAATTGGTTTAACTGATGAGGAAATCCTCGAAGGAAAAGAAGACATCAATAACACTAAAACACGGCTGCTGAAGGCCCGCCGATAAATTATTGTAAAAACATTACAAATTGCACTGACATATAAAGTCTAGTTCAGCTAGAATTAGCTCCCCAATATAGTGCAGAGCGAATCCAAACTGCCAAGCGTCATACTCTCGGAAACAATACAGCAAGCGAAATTTAATTATGACTTATTGTGTCGCCATCTCAGTAAATGCAGGAATTGTATTTTGCTCAGACTCAAGAACGAATGCTGGAGTTGATAAAGTAAGCACTTATAGCAAGATGTACACTTTTAATGCTGCTCCTGATCGTCGCCTCGTACTCTTATCTGCAGGTAATTTAGCGACCAGCCAATCTACCCTAGCTCAACTCCAACGTGATATCCGGAAAAATGCAGCAGTAAATCTTCATACCGTATCCACTATTGCTGAAGCTGGTGACTATATAGGGGAAGTTTATAGAGCTCAGCTCGATAAACATACAACGAGTGGCCCCGAATTTGAATCTTCTTTTTTATTAGGAGGCCAAATCCAAGGCAGCTCGCATCGAGTATTAAAAATCTACTCAGCTGGAAATCATATTACTAGCTCTAAGGACACCCCTTACCTGCAAATAGGTGAGAGCAAATACGGAACCCCAATACTAGATAGAATAATAAGTTTAGAAACGAATCTTGAAACAGCTGCTCTTTGCGCCCTAGTCTCTATGGACTCTACAATGCGGAGTAACCTAACTGTAGGCCCGCCTGTAGAAATCATGATATACCCTACAAACAGCTATAACACTAAGAACTATCATCGCTTTGAAGAAGATAGCGAATACCTTCGAGAACTAAAAAAGAACTGGGATCAAAAGTTGAAAGAAGCTTTCGTCCAGCTACCTCCTTTGGCATGGGCTTCAAGTTGGGAAAAAGTAGCTGATAAAACCAGTGGGACTTATTAGAAGCTCTTAAGCTTCTTCTTGATTATTAATAGGGCTGAACCAAACTCGACTAATCTCTTCATGGATATCAGCAATTGAAATCTGTAATTCATCGATAAATTCTAATAAGCCTCTCTCCAACAAACTTTTAATTTCAATTTCATTAGTGATTCGCCTTACACGAGAAACAGCTCGTTTAACGTCATCGTTATTTGGGAGCTTCTCTAAAAAGAAACCCAGCTCTGATAAGCAAAACCCAATCGAACGAGGAAACTCATCATCCTGCAATAAAAAGCCAACGACTTTATCACCACTTACACGATTATGTATTTTTTGCCGATAGGCTTGAAAGGCTCCTAGGCAGCGCATGACATTGATCCAAATGAGGTTTTCGTAAGGCTCTAATAGTGCTCTTTCAATTGTGTCCTCAGAAAAGCCTGGCAATAAATTAATAGAACCAATATCAACTAACCTGCTTGTCATGTCAGCCCGTTCTAATTTTCTACCTAGCTCAATGAAAGCAAAAGCTCTGTTATGACTCATGGACCCTACAAATAAACCGTCTATTCTTTGAGAATCTGAGATAATTTGTTCCAACAAACTATGGCGTGTTGCCCTACCCATTCTTGGGTTCAAGCTGTCTTTTAAACTATGATAAAGGCCATTTACTTGCTCCCATGATTCTGAAGGAATAATTTCGCGAGCAGTTCGGGCATTTTCTCTAGCCAAAGTTAAGCTACTAAAAATTGAATTAGGATTCTCTGTATCCGCCAACAAAAATTTTACAACATTCTTCTCATCATAATTATCATAGTGCTCATTATATAAATCATTGCTACCACTGATATCTATCAGGGTACTCCAATCAAGACTGCTACCTCTTGGTAAATCAAATAACATAGCAGAATAAATTTTCAGCAAGCGTGCCGCATTCTCAGCACGTTCAAGATAACGGCCTAACCAGTAAACTCTTTCTGCAACACTGGATAACATGTTTAAATTCTCTCGCTTTTCTTAAAGTTCATAACATCTTTATCAATTAGTTATAGCCGTAATTTTTTATACTTTCTAAATTTTTTCTGAATCATTCAGAATTACTCTCTGACAATCCAAGTATCTTTGCTACCGCCACCTTGACTTGAATTAACAACGTAGGAGCCTTTAATCATTGCTACTCGAGTTAAGCCGCCAGGAGTGACATACGATTTAGTTCCTTGTAAACAAAAAGGACGTAAATCGATGTGGCGAGGTTCAACATTGTTATTATTCAGTATGGGGGATGTAGATAAGGAAATTAGAGGTTGCGCCATATATTCTCTAGGATTCGCCTTAATTTTTCGAGCAAATTCGGCACGCTCTTTTTTAGTACTTTGAGGCCCAATCAACATTCCATAACCACCCGACTCATTGGCAGGTTTTACTACAAGCTTATCTAAATTATCTAACACATATTGCCGTTGCTTTTTATCAATACATAAATAACTAGGGACATTTGGTAAAAGAGGATCTTCACCTAGGTAATACTTAATCATTGCGGGAACAAAAGTGTAAACAACTTTATCGTCTGCAACACCAGCTCCAGGAGCATTAGCAAGACCGACATTGCCCTTTAACCATGCTCTCATTAAACCGGGAACACCTAATGCTGAATCAGGAAAGAAAACTTCTGGATCAAGAAATTCATCATCAATACGGCGATAGATAACATCAACCGGAGCCAAGCCATCAATAGTCTTCATGAACACGTGGTCATCTTCTACAACCAAATCGCTTCCTTGTACTAGCTCACAGCCCATTTGCTGGGCTAGAAAAGAATGTTCAAAGTATGCAGAGTTAAAGATTCCTGGAGTCAATACCACAACTTCAGGGTAATCTTTTGGCTCAGGAGAAATAGCCGCTAGGGTATCAAACAGTTGGCTGGGGTAATCTGTGATCGGTTGAATATCATAATTTTCAAAAAGCTCAGGAAATACACGCTTGGTTACGGTCCTATTTTCAAGCATGTAAGAAACACCTGAAGGTACCCGCAAATTATCTTCCAAGACATAAAATTTACTATCGTCGTCACGGATTAGATCAGTGCCACAAATATTAGCCCAAACCTCATGAAGAGGTTTCATCCCCATACATTCTTTTCGAAAGTTTTTGGAGTTTTTTAAAAGGTCTTCTGGGACAACTTTATCTTTGAAGATTTTGCCGTCATTATAAACATCATGAATAAAGCAATTTAAAGCTCTTTGTCTTTGTTTTAGACCTTCGCTTGTTCGGTCCCATTCTTTTTCAGTGATAATTCTTGGAAGCAAGTCGAAGGGCCAAAGTCGATCTATGTTTCCCGCTTCAGAATAAACTGTAAATGAGATGCCCATGCTTTTGATAGCATGTTCAGCGGCTTGCTTGCGTTGGATTAATTCTTCATCGCTAAGAGATGCAAGATATTTCGTTAAAATACGTGCAGCTTTTCGAGGGTATCCAGGCGAACTAATTAATTCGTCGTAAAATTCACCGGGTTGGTAGGACTTCCAATCTATTGCCATAAAATAATTAAACTTAGTGAAGTTAATTAAAAAACAAGACTAATTAATAGTTTTAGTCTCTCTCGTTTTGATTAGCTTATCATGCCACACAACATTTGATTTCGTCTACTAAAGACAGCACAAAGACAGCACAAAGACAGTGTATTAGCAGTATTTTTAATGCTTTACATTTTAGAGAGTGCTCAAAATAATCTCAGCACTTCACTAAGATCTTCTCATAAAAAATACACTACAAAAGATGCGCTACTTTGACGATTTTTTTCATTAAATCTAGAAAGGTTCAAGCTGAAAAACTTTTCCAAATCAGGTTAGTGTTACCAAAGAAGTTTCATTGGTATCGCAAATCAAGCGTGTAAGGCCTTTTAGCATGAGGCTCGATATCAACAACTTTGATTTTTCCTTGGGTATGATCTCTTTTGAAAATTCTAGCCACGCGTCGCGCTTCTGCTTCATTCGCATTTACTGGGAAAGTATCGTAATTACGGCCCCCTGGATGAGTAACATGATAAGTACAGCCACCCAAAGAATGAGAATTCAAGGTATCTACTATATCGAATACTAGTGGACTGTGTATGCCAATCGTCGGGTGTAGGGCTGAATGCGGATCCCAAGCTTTGAAACGAACACCAGCAAGGTATTCACCATCTTTACCCGTTGGCTGCAGAGGTACTTTACGTCCATTACAACAGAGAACTAATCGATCTCCATAGAGTCCTTGAATTTTAACCTGCAACCTTTCTAACGACGAATCAACGTAGCGAGCATTACCCTGTCCAGAACTTTCTTCACCAAGCACATGCCAAGGCTCAATTGCGCCATGAATATCCAACTGCAAACCAGCAAAATGAAAACTACCGTAATGCGGAAAACGAAACTCTTGGAAAGGGCTTAACCAATCAATGTCAAAGTCAAAGCCAGCAGCCTGGATATCCTTAACAACCCAACTCATATCTTCCCAAATGTAATGCGGCAACATAAATCGATCATGTAATTGATGATCCCAGTGAATAAGACTCTTCGTGTAAGGCGTTTTTGCAAATCGAGCAACCAGGCTTCTCAACAACAACATTTGCACTGCACTCATTTGCCAATGAGGAGGCATCTCGAAATTACGAAACTCTACCAATCCAAGTCGACCAGTTGCACTTGCTGGGGAATAGAGTTTATCGATACAAAATTCAGAACGATGAGTATTGCCAGTCAAATCGACTAAAAAATTACGTAAGACTCTGTCTATCAACCAAGGGCTTTTTGTTTCACCTTTAGGAAGTTGTTGTAGGGCTATTTCAAGCTCGTATAAATTATCGTCTCGTGCTTCATCTACTCTTGGCGCCTGCGATGTTGGACCAATAAACTGCCCCGAAAAAAGATAAGATAAACTCGGATGATTTTGCCAATAACGTAATAAACTTGCTAATAAATTTGGTTTCTTTAGAAAAGGACTGTCTTCAGGTTTAGCCGCACCCAAAGTGACATGGTTGCCACCGCCAGTGCCAGTATGCTTGCCATCCAACATGAATTTCTCAGTACCCAAGCGACAGTTTCTAGCTGCTTCATAAAGAATACCAATGTTATTAACCAACTCTTTCCAAGATGCAGCAGGATGAATATTTACTTCTATAACACCTGGATCAGGTGTAATCATGAGTTTCTGCACTCTTTCATCTCGCGGAGGCTCATAACCTTCAAAAATCAAAGGTAGTTTCAACTCAGCCGCACATTGCTCTGCTACAACTAATAAGCGCAGGTAATGCTCTAAAACCGTTAGTGGCGGCATAAATACATGCAGCTTACCTTTCCTGATCTCAACACAAAGTGCCGTATGTATTAACTTTTCTACATAGACTTTTTTCTTTCTAATCCTTTTAGTTTTTGTCGCTTTAGCTACTGGATAATCTAGGGCTTTACGTTCTGCGAAAGGATCTTTTTCGAAATCGTACTCACGCTCTACTTCCCAAGGCAAACTATCCAATGGAAGCCTATAGCCCAAAGCAGAATCGCCAGGGATTAAAAACAACTTGCCTCTTGAGAATTGCCAGCGACTACTAACCCAGTTGCCTTTGTTATCATCCCCAGACCAAGCTAAGGGTAATACATAACCTATTTTCTCTGTTAAACCTTGATCAAAAACTTTACGTAAGCGTTTACGCTCTTGCTCATTGCTTAGTTGGCTATTCTTTACATTTACATTTTTAGGCAGACGCCCTTCTCGCTTTAAATAAAAATCAAAATCTTCATAGGCAGGCAAAGCAAACCGAGTATCTAAATCGAGTTTTGAAGTTAAGCTTTTAATGAATTTTTGTGCAGAGTTCTTAGGAACTTTTTTATCGTTCTGAATAGTATCAAGCAAACTTTGGTCATGCCAAAGTGGTTTATTATCTGTGCGCCAAAAAATCCCTAAAGCCCATCTTGGCAGCTCTTCACCTGGGTACCACTTACCCTGACCATGATGAATAAAACCGGTTTTGGCAAATTTTTCTTGTAAAGAAAGTAATAGCTCAGACGCGAGCTTTAACTTGTCTTCACCAAGCGCCTCAGTGTTCCATTGGGCTCCTTCCATATCGTCGATGGAAACGAAGGTCGGTTCTCCACCCATGGTTAAATTAAGTTTCTTAGCATCTAACTTTTTATCAACTTTATTGCCAAGAGAATCGATTAAAGCCCATTGCTCTTCGGTATAAGGCTTGGTGACTCGAGGATCTTCATGTATACGTTTAACAGTATTGCTGAACTCAAAATCGACATTACAAGGCCCAATTGAGCCTGATATAGCAGCCGCGCTTTGTGGGTCTGGAGTACAAGCTAAAGGGATATGCCCTTCACCAGCAAATAGACCAGAAGTTGGATCCAAGCCTAACCAGCCCGCACCTGGAATATAAACCTCAGTCCATGCGTGCAAATCTGTAAAGTCTTCTTCAGTTCCTGACGGACCATCCAAAGCTTTTTGATCAGCTTTAAGTTGAACCAAATAGCCAGAAACAAAACGCGCTGCCATTCCTAAATGGCGAAAAAGTTGAACTAAAAGCCATGCGCTGTCACGACAAGAACCTGATTTAATCTGCAAAGTTTGCTCACAACTTTGCACACCAGGCTCCATCCGAACCGTGTAATCTACTTGTTGGCATGCCAATTGATTCATTGCCACCAGAAAGTCAATGGTTGGCTGTTTAGTCCTATCAACACGGCTCAGTAACTCCGTTAAGAGCGGACCTTTTTCAACAATCTGAAGATACGGTGCTAAATCTTTTTTCAGTTGTTTATTGTATTTAAATGGGAACTGCTCAACCGATTCATCTAAAAAGAAATCAAAAGGATTGATGACCGTCATTTCTAAAATGACTTCAACATCAATAACGAGCTCTCGGCTCTTTTCTGGAAATACAACACGTGCTAGATAGTTAGAAAAAGGATCTTGCTGCCAATTTAGAAAGTGATCCTCAGGTGTAATTTTTAATGAGTAAGACTCGATTGGCATACGACAATGAGGTGCCGGCCGTAATCTTAAGACATGAGGAAGTATGTCTACACGTTTATCAAAACGGTAAGCTGTGTGGTGGTTGATCGCAACCTTTATAGTCATTTATTTGCCGCTACAATATTGTCCTTTGATGCCCAAGATAGCTGGGGCAATTGACTAAAAGCTTCTTTGAGACGGTTATCCCAAGCCTTATGTAAATCTCTCAGGAACTCACTGTCATCTGTGAAACGATGATAATCTTTAAGTGCAAATGAGTCGGCATGATAAAGCATCACTTCAATTGGAGGACCAACTGTAAGATTACTTCGCATTGTCGAATCCATCGAGACCAGAGCGCACAATGCCGAAGTTTCCATGCTTGTTTCAGGGTTAATAATTCTATCTAAAATTGGCTTACCATATTTGCTTTCACCTATTTGTAAATAAGGTGTATCGACAGAAGTTGTAATATGGTTGCCTGCTGGGTAGACCAAGGCCACCTTATGAGGGCTCCCAGCAATCTGCCCTCCTATCAAAAAACTGGCTTCAAAAGCTGGGCCAGTATTTTCATGCTTTTCCATCTGAGCTCGACTAACATCACCTAGGTAATCTGCCGCTTCACTTAAGCTGTCTACAGTATTCAAGCTAATAGGGGCATTGAGCCTAATATCTTTTTTCATCTGGTGCATGGTTGATTGGGTGGTTGCCAGATTACCCGCTGCCAGCACGATAAACTGCCTCTCATTACCTAATTCGAATCGAAACATTTTGCTGTAAACGCTCGCAGCATCAAGCCCTGCATTAGTGCGAGAGTCAGAACAAAATACGATTCCAGAGTTTACTGAAACGGCGACGCAATAGGTCATACAAGAGGCCTTATAAGTGTTTCCAATACCAATAGGTTATTTTTGAGAAGGTTTCTTACAGGCCAATGAGTATAGCCTACCTTACAAGAAAATAAAGAGTTAAAGTGCTTACTCTGCAATCAGTTCAAGCACTGAATTTAGTAAGACATTACAACCCTTTTCGACGTCATGCCAATGGCTCCATTCATCGGGCGCATGACTCACACCTCCCACACTCGGAATGAACAAGAGGCCCGTTGGTGTGATGCTTGTAAAGAATTGAGCATCATGACCGGCACCGCTGGGCATCCTCATAGTTTTATAAGCAAGTGCATTGGAATTTTTCTCTAGTAAATCAATCATCTCCACCGAGCAAGGCTTGGGCTCAAGCCAACTCATCTGCTCGTATTCGAACATAAGCTTGTGACGTCTTGCAATTGAAGAGAGTACCTTACGACAAGCATCTGCAATATTTTTCATTACTTCTTCGGACATATCCCGACCAACCAATGTAAACTCCGCCTGCCCAGGAACCGTATGCGCAAAACCTGGTTTCAACTCTACACTTCCTATCGTTAACCGACTTTTGTCAGTGCCTTCTTCGTCAATAATTCGAGCAATCTCATGAGCAAAGTCCGCAACGCCCATAAAAGCATCGCTGCGCAAATCCATCGGTGCCGTTCCTGCATGATCAGCCTTACCAATGAATTTGACTAACCATTTAAAGACGCCGGAGATTCCCTCTACTACACCTATCGAATGGTTTTTTTGCTCTAATACTGGGCCTTGCTCAATATGCAACTCAAGGAAGCCTACCAAGTCTTCAGGATCACGAGCCGCATCCATGGCAAGGTAATAAGGCATTTGATGTCGAGCCATCGCATCTCGTAATAACTCACCACTGTGATCTCTAGCAGATTCCAACCAGTTAAGCTTTAAATTTCCAGTGAGAGCCTGAGCGCCCAACATTCCACCGAACCGACCTTCTTCCTCACTGGTGGCAATAACTTCTAAAGCATGCTTTAAGTTAATATTGTTCTCTTGGATCACACGAATACATTCAAGCCCAGCCATGACACCTAGCACTCCATCAAACATTCCTCCAGCCGGAACTGAGTCGAGGTGAGAACCGATAATCAGAGCTTTCTTATCCGCTGAACCATAACGGCCAATTACATTCGCAGCTCCATCCATTGTGGTTATCAAATCCATGTCTTGCATTTGTTTTTGCAACCAATCCCGAGACTTCATATCTTCATCCGAGAAGCCCTGTCGGTATACGCCCTGATCATCAGCGTTATAACCAAAACGTCCTAGGGTATAAATATCCTTTTTTACACGCTCAATATTAATCTTGTAGTCGGTCATGTTTGTTATGCTGCCCACCCTAGTTCTTTAGCTCGTTGTTCTGCCAAGACTGTAACATCAGTATTAATGAAATGTTCATATAATACCTGCACACCAATTAAATGATTAATAATCGCATCCATTTGCACCCTTTCGGCAGCCGTTGTAGCAGGGTCATCATGTCTATCAAAAAAAGCTGTCACACCCTCAAAAGAAAGCAGCCCAGTTTTTTCTATATTCTCGCGGCTTAGATATTTGTCAGCTAATTGCTTCATTTGTGACCACTTCGTTTCATCCGTATGCGCTGGAGGAGCCATAAAGGCAAATTTCTCTCGCTTATAAAGAACCTCTGGAAGAATCCCTTTCATTGCTTCTCGTAAAACCCATTTTTCCACCCTTCCCTTAATTCGGTATTCCGGTGGAATTTGTACCGCCATCTCAGCCAGATGATGATCCAAAAAAGCAGGCCTAGCTTCCATGGAATTTGCCATATCCACGCGATCACCACCCCAGGTTAAAATTTGCCCTTCAAGCATCGTTTTACACCAAACGTATTGAGCTTTATCCAAAGCATGCCTGCCTTGAAGTTGAGTTTCATCTAAGGTGTCGGCAATTGCTGCACCTGGATTGTAATCTTTTAATTGCTCTGCGATGTCCTGATTCAACAAACCAGGGACATAATCAGCACAGGCAAGCCAAGGCTGCAAACAGCTAGGTGTGAAACCAATTTTAAAATGCAGAGCAGGATCATCAATCTGATCCTTAGACAACATGGCGCCAGTAAAAATTGCATTACTTTCATTCAGCAAAGAATGCCAATTAGCTTTTTCTTCAGAACTGAGGTTATCTAGACCATGCAAAAACATATCCCTTCTAAAAGCTGGATATCCTCCAAAAAGCTCATCAGAACCCTCACCCGTCATCACTACTTTATAATTGCTTTTATTGACGTGCTTACTCATCAAATACTTCGCAACGCCTAAAGTGTTGTATATGGTTCTTTCTGTATGCCAAAGGGTTTTCTCAAAATGCCCATAAAGTTCATTGCCCGATAATCGCATGATGTCTTGATCGGCTTTACATGACTCAGCCATTTCGGTAGCAATAGCACTTTCATCATAATTTTTATCATCAAAACCTATAGTAAATGCCTTAACTGCACCCTGACTGCATGCTGAGGCTAAGCCTATGATTGCACAAGAATCTATCCCACCTGAAAGATAACTGCCAACCGGAACATCAGCCTCCATCCTTAAGGCAACTGCATTTAATAAACCTTCCCGAACATTCTTAATGGCATCCTCTTCACTAAGCTTTGCTCTTTCGGATTCTTTCGGAAAGTTTAGATCCCAATATTTTTCATCTGTAATTTCAAATTCCCCTGCTTTCCTTTTTACTTTAACTACATGCCCAGGCTTAACTTGATGAACGTTTTTAAATGCCGTAGTTCCGGGAACCATTGTCTGTATTAATTGATGATACAAACCTTCCGATGAAAACTCAGCATGCACATCAGGGTGAGCAAAGAGGACTTTTAGCTCAGATCCAAAAACTAAATTACCGTTTACTTCAGTCCAATAAAGTGGTTTAACACCAAAACGATCACGCACTAAAAACAAAGTTTCTTCACTTTTATCATAAAGCGCGAAAGCAAACTCACCGCGCAAATGAGGTAAGGTCCCCTCGATTCCAAAACGCGGGTAAAGATGCAAAATAATTTCAGAATCACTTTTCGAGATAAAACGATCACCTTGAGAAGTTAGATTTGCCCTTATCCTCTGATAATCATAAAACTCACCATTGTGGGATAACAAAAGATTCTCATCTTGACTAACAAAGGGTTGTTTTCCACGATTTTCATCAAGGTCTATAATTGATAGTCTGGCATGCGAAAAACCAACAGCATGCTCATCAAAAACTTTGTATCCAAAGCCATCAGGGCCCCTATGATGCTGGATGGCTGCCATGTTGACTAATGTTTGTGGATCAATTTCACTTTCTTTGTTGGTATGAATTACACCAGCAATTCCGCACATAAATTTCCTACCATGATTAACTAATCTGATTTAATTTAACTAAACTTAAATTACGTCGAGAACTCGGCCTTTTCGATGGACTAAGCAGGTTAAAAGTGCCATTCGAACAAAAACGGCCCCGCGCGCTTGAGCAAAGTACCAATTATAAGGAGTTGAATCTAAGTCTGTAGATAACTCTTCCCCACGAGCTAAGGGGTGAAGAATGATTGCATTTTTCTTAAACGGCAGACTTGAGTCTAATTTAATTTCACTACTGTAAGTTTCAAATCCATCACCAATCCAAGCTATTGCATTAATATAAATTACGTCAAGTTTTGAAACTAGTTGCTTGAAAGGTCGCGTAGCTCGAACAACGTTAAGACCTCTTGATTGCATCTCTTCAATCAAAGCATCCCCTGATCCTTCACTGCTATCAAAGATCAGTATCTCTTTAAACATGCTCGGGAATTTCGAAAATATTTTCAAAA
>CBFIHS010000052.1:0-12352 GCA_965662565.1 Pseudohongiellaceae bacterium
ATAAAGTGATGGAGCAATTGTGGAAAACCTTGAAGAAGCAAACAATTTTAAATTCACTACCTGAACAAGAATTACAAAAAAATATAGAAGCAGCATGCGATTCTGGCATCGAATATTTACGCAAGAAGCATAGAAATACTGTCAAACCGACTTATGCTCAACTAGAAAAGAAACGACTCATTAACTTAATTACACTTTGGATGGAGCAAGAAAAACTTCGCTCTCCTTTCGAGGTCGTGGAACATGAGTATCAAATATCATGGCAGCACAGCGATTTAAAACTAGATTTGCAAATCGATCGTATAGACAAAATTGACCAGGGTTTTTCCCTAATTGATTACAAAAGTGGAAAACCGCAGACAACTAATTGGAACGATCCAACTCCAACTAACCCGCAGCTACTACTTTATGCAGACGCTTTAGATAAAGAGAGCATTTACCAACCCGTCACTGCATTACTTTATGCCCAAATAAATATTGATTCACCAATCTACAAAGGTTTGAGCGAAAATCCAGATGTTTACCCTAAATGCGCATTAAGTGAAGATAAACACTTAGCGGAGAGTTTTACTTGGCTAGAGATTAAAAACTATTGGCAAAATTCTCTACAGATGCTTGCCCAATCATTTTTAGATGGGTACATAGCCGTCGAACCGAAAAACTTAATGAGTTGCCAATATTGTCACTTAGATGCTTTTTGCCGTATTCAAGACCAAGGGGGAAGCAGTGACTGAGGTTAAAATTATTGATGGCGAAGCTCGTCAACAAGCACTCGATATTCAAAATTCTTATTGTGTTCAAGCTCCTGCTGGCTCTGGTAAAACTGAGCTACTGACACAGCGTCTACTGAAACTCTTAATTTCCTGCGAAGAACCAGAGGAAATTCTCGCTTTTACTTTTACTCGAAAAGCCGCATTCGAAATGCGACAGAGACTATTGAAAAGTTTACGCCAAGATGAGCCCGAGAACTTAACAAATACAACTAAGAATTTAGCGAAACAAGTTTTAAATCGAAATCAAGAAAAAAATTGGCGCTTGCTTGAAAACCCTCAACGTTTGCAGATAAAGACAATTGATTCTTTCAACACTTCGATTTGTGCTCAGTTACCAATAGTTAGTGGACTGGGTGGTCAGGTCAAGATACTCGAAGATGCTCACGAGATTTATGAAGAAGCAATTTCTCTTACTCTCGCAAAGCTCGAGAATGGAACCGATTTAAGCCAGTCTCTTGAAGCCCTCTTAGAGCACCTTGATAACAATTTGGGAAGAACCCGAACCTTAATAATTTCATTACTTAATAAACGTGACCAATGGCTCGGGCATATTCTTAGAGTAAAGCATCAAGAAAACCTTGAAAACGAACTGACAAGCAATTTGATATCCGTTATCGAAGAAGTTTTAACTAATACACAACAATCTTTAGCACCTTATACAACTAAAATAATGTCTCTATTGAGTTTTGCTGAAGAAAATTTATCTAGAAATGGCGATAATCTTTTAAGCCTGGGGAATTTTAACAGCGAGCTTCCAGAATCAACATTTAAATCAGCGTCGTCATGGAGAGTTCTTGCCGCTTTTTTTCTTACCCAAAAAGGTGAATACAGAAAGCTTGTTAATAAAAAGTCAGGTTTCCCAGCTGTATCTGAAGCAAAAAGTGCAGAGGAAAAAGAAAATTTCAAAAACAAAAAAACAGATTTCAAAGATCTTGTTGAATGTTTTAATGAAAACCCTAATATTCTTATTGCTCTTAACGACCTCCTTATTTTACCAAATGCAAACTATAGTAAAGATGAATGGGAATTCATTGCAGCACTTACACAAGTACTATTAGATGTCGTTTCTGAGCTTAACTTATTATTCAATCAAAGAAATCTTGCCGACTTCATTCATGTTAGCGCAAGAGCATTACAGGCACTATCTTTTGAGCAAAGCATTAGTGATCTTGCTTTGAGGTTAGACTATAAAATCAATCATATACTCGTAGATGAGTTTCAGGATACTTCACATCAACAAATTGAATTATTAGAAATGCTAATGGCCGGGTGGCAAGAAAATGATGGTCGAACTTTGTTTATAGTTGGTGATGGTATGCAATCATGCTATCGCTTTAGAAACGCAGATGTTGGTCTGTTCTTAAAAGCTAGAGACCAAGGTATTGCGGACGTGTCACTAAAGAGCTTACAACTTAAAATGAACTTTCGTAGCACCAATGCAATTGTGAGCTGGGTTAATAAAATCTTCTATGAAGCCTTCCCAAAACAAGACAACATTAGCCGTGGAGCTGTTTCTTATAGCGCAAGTCAAGCTGTACACAATGACGATCTAGAAGACAGCGGTAGGACTACAGGAGTACTAAGCACACTATTTATCAATAATTCAGTAACCACAACTGCAAGTAAACTTGCAAGAGAGATTGAAGCTAAATACCTCATAGAACAGATTGAAGAGCTTCCCAAAGACAAATTAATAAGTATTGCGATCCTTGTAAGAACACGCAGTCATCTTTCTGAAATTATTCCAGCGCTAAGAAATGCCGGAAAAATTTGGAATGCCTCTGATATTGATTCCCTTAGCTCTTTTAGTGCTGTTAAGGACCTTTTAAGCTTACTAAAAGCGCTAACTAACCTGGCGGATATAAGTGCTTTATACGCCTTACTACGCGCTCCATTTATTGGCTTGGCCATCGAAGATATTCATAAATTAAAACTTAAGGCAGACAAACATGAAAGTAGTCTTTGGCAGTCATTATGCAGCTTTGAAGATAGCGACATTTCACCCGACGGCAAGCTACGTCTACAAGCGGTAAGTCACATATTACAAAAAGCCAGAGTAGAGAGATCACAATCAAACCTTCGTGAATGGTTGGAAGCCACATGGCTGCAACTAGGCGGTCCAAGCACACTGAAAAAAGATCATGAACTACAGTATATAGAGCGCTTCTTCTCATTAGTTGAGTCAGAACTTTCTAACGCAGATATTCTAGACATACATAAATTCGAGCATAAATGCGATAACACCTACTTAGGATCGACACATAATCCCAACACGAATTTACAAATAATGACCATACATAAAGCCAAAGGTCTTGAATTTGATTATGTTCTTATTCCCGGCCTTCATCGTAAAACCCGAAGCAATGAAAGCGAACTTTTTTTATGGAAAGATCAAAGCACCGAAAACGAAAACCGATTACTACTGGCTCCATTAAACGCTAAAGGCAAGAGTACTAATTCGACCTATCTCTATTTAAAAAATGAATCCGACATTCATAACAAGCTTGAAAATACCAGATTACTCTACATCGCTGTTACACGCGCTAAACAAAAGGCATTCTTATATGCTGAGTTAGAAGCTGATAGCAATGGTGAATTAAAAGCTCCAAATGGTTCCTCATTGTTAGCAACCATATGGCCAGCACTTGAACAAGATCAAGGCAATATTCGTAAGGTAAAACTAGAGCCGACCTCCCAAACAAAACAAGAAGCCCCTTCTGCTAGTTTAGAAACTTTACGACTGAAACATGAATACCTAGCTCCTCCTATTATTTTGGGAAAATTCTTAAACCAAGAGGCATCTTCTGACACAAAAGACGAGCACCTTCATCTTGTCGAAAAAAAGATAGGCGACATTATTCATGACAGCCTTCGCTTATTAGTTGAAGAGAATATTGATGTTCTAACCACTCAT
The DNA here is from genome assembly GCA_965662565.1 of Pseudohongiellaceae bacterium. Lineage (GTDB taxonomy): Bacteria > Pseudomonadota > Gammaproteobacteria > Pseudomonadales > Pseudohongiellaceae > UBA5109. Next base: position 3,688 of record CBFIHS010000052.1, read on the forward strand.
AACGCCAAAAGGTATGAGCATTTTTGGCAAACTGAGTTAAAACATCTATGCTCAAATAGTGAAGAAATGCAATTCGCTACCAGCAAAATAAAAAACAATATTAAATCTTCCTTAAATCATGCGAAAGCAGATTGGATTTTTGATTCAAACCATCAAGACAGCGCATGTGAACTGCCAATAAGTGACTATAGAAGGCAATGGAGAAAAGAGCTTGTTGTGGACCGAACCTTTATCGAAAATAATATAAGATGGATTATCGATTACAAATCCACCTCCCCTAGAGCCAATCAAAATCTTAACGATTTTCTAGAGGAACAAGAGTTACTTTATACAGCTCAACTACAACGCTATGCAGAATTATTTCAAGCCATGGATGACAAGCCTGTCAAAACCGCACTTTTCTTCACTTCAATACCTTATTGGCATGAAATCGAACTATAAAGCCACTATAATCTGCGCCGTTCAAAAATAGGCTTATAGCAATGAACAATCAAAGTACGGAAAACATCAACATCGCTTCTTATAGCAAGCTTATCTCCCCAGATGAAATAAAAGCTCGCTTGCTTATAAATGATGAAACCTTGCAACACGTAAAACGCAATAGACAAACTATAAGAGATATTCTTGATCGCCGAGATCACCGTTTATTCGTAGTTGTGGGTCCATGTTCAATACACGATGTTGACGCCGCACTTGATTACGCTGCATGACTAAAGAGCCTTGCTGATGAAGTCAATGACACACTTGTCTTGGTAATGCGCGTTTATTTTGAAAAACCTCGTACCTCTGTTGGATGGAAAGGACTTATCAATGACCCTGATTTAAATGACAGTTTTAAAATTGAAGATAGCTTACATATTGGCAGACGCCTTTTATTAAAACTTAGTGCACTAGGTTTACCAACTTCCACTGAAGCTCTAGACCCTATTTCACCTCAATATTTACGTGACATCATCACTTGGTCTGCAATCGGGGCTCGGACAACCGAATCAGAAACCCACAGAGAAATGTCTAGCGGCTTAAGCTCACCTGTTGGTTTCAAGAACGGCACTGATGGTGGTTTAAGCGTTGCGATTAATGCATTACAAGCTGTTGCAAGCCCTCATCGTTTTCTCGGAATTGATCCGCTAGGTAAAGTTTCCATCGTACACACCTCAGGCAACCCTTATGCTCATATTGTTTTAAGAGGCGGCCATGGTGTTACCAACTATGATTCAGCCAGTGTCGCCCTCTGTGAGGAAGCCTGTAAAGCGGGAGGAGTTACGACCAACATAATGATTGATTACAGTCACGCCAACTCTAACAAAGATCCTAGTAAACAAGCTCTAGTTATCGAAGATGTCGCTAAACAAATCATTACAGGTAATCAATCAGTCGTGGGCTTGATGATAGAAAGCAATATCAATGCTGGCCGCCAAGACATTCCTTCAGATCTAAAGCAATTGCAATATGGAGTATCGGTAACCGACGCTTGCATTGACTGGGAAACAACTGAAAATTGTATTCGTAAATTAAGAAACGATTTACGCGACGTTTTACCTAAACGCTCTCACTCTGTTTAAGAGTAAAATCAGGCAAACCATCTAGAGTAGTCGTTGGGAATGCGATATCAGCATCATGCTGATGAATAATTCCTATTATTTTCAACAACACATCCTGCTTAACTTCATGATAATGAACCCAATTCGTCGTTTTCGTGAAAGTATAGACAAAGAACTCTAATGAGGATGCAGCCATTGTGTTGAAATTAACTATAAGCGTGTTTTCAGTATCAATTTCATCATGCTTATTAAGCATAGCTTTTACATCATTAATAATATCGGCCATTTTAGCTGCGTCTGAATAGCGTAATCCAATAGTTTCATAGATTCGACGATTCAGCATTCTAGATGGATTTTCTACAGATATTTTTGTGAAAATAGAATTAGGAATATACAAAGGACGCTTATCAAAAGTTCGTATTATCGTTACACGCCAACCGATATCTTCTACTGTACCTTCTATTTCTCGATCTGGAGAACGAATCCAATCGCCCACGGTAAAAGGTCTATCTAAATAAATTATCAAGCCACCAAAAAAGTTAGCTAATAAATCTTGAGCAGCAAAACCGATAGCGATGCCGCCAACCCCACCGAAGGCGACAACTCCTGTGATACTGATACCCAAGGTTTGTAGAATAACCAAGCCAGCAGTTATTAGGACAGAAACACGCAGCAGGCGAGCCAACACTCTAATAGTAATTTCATCGGCTTCGATTTCAGACTTTCTAGTTTTTAGGAGGAAGCTTTCTTCTAGGTTTTTGATAAGTTTTACCAAAAACATCAGTATCAAAAGAATGACTGCAATACGACGACTTATTCCTGTGTACTGAAAAATGTCATTATTCGCAACACTCTCAATGACTTCTGCAGCAATACTTATTCCAATGACCCAAACAAATAAAGCTAGCGGTTTACGCGCAGCGAGAAGCACAGCATCGTCCCAACCGTTGCTCGTTGCTAGAACTTTTCTCTGTAAGTTATTAAGAGCTAGGCGTAGCAAAAAATTAAGGACAACCGTAGCTAAAACGATAATGAAAACTTTAGCAATCCAGCTGTTTTCACCCACGTTAAGCCATTCGAATAGTTCTTGCATTAGAGCCTCTTCCTAGCCATTAAAAGGCTATGCAGCATCATTAACCCAACGTCCATTTCTATAATACGCTTTCCATTTTGTAGCTTTGCCGTCTTTTTCACTTAGAACGTACTGCTCTTTAGTTTTTCGACTGAATCTAACAACAGCTTTATTCCCGTCAGGGTCTTTCGTTGGAGCAGACATAAGAAAGTTATACTTGGGATCAATTTGATCTCTGTAAGGTAATAGCTCTTCTACTAGAGGCGCTCGAGTTTCTCTATTTTTTGGAAACTTGCTAGCAGCTAAAAATATTCCCGCAGCGCCATCTCTTAAGACATAGTAATCCTCTACTTTTTGGCAAGCTAAATCAGGCATATGCACTGGGTCCATTTTTGGCGGTGCAGCCTCGCCATTGCGAAGAAGCTTTCTCGTGTTCTTGCACTCTTCACTAGAACAACCAAAATATTTTCCAAAGCGGCCATTCTTCAATTGCATATCTGCGCCACACTTATCGCACTCAAGAATGGGACCGTCGTAGCCTTTTAATTTGAATTGTCCAGCCTCCACTTCATAACCGGAGCATTCAGGATTATTACCACAAACATGCAATTTCCTAGATTCATCAATTAAATACGAATCCATTGCCGTGTCACATTTTTTACAACGGAGTTTATCCATAAGTAGTCTGGATTCAGCTTCATCATCAGCATCAACACTGATCGCTTCATCACCAGAAGTGAGATTCATTGTAGTTTTACAACGCTCTTTAGGCGGCAAACCATATCCAGAACAACCTAGAAACACACCTGTACTGGCAGTTCTTATTTGCATATGCCTTCCGCAACTAGGGCATGGGATATCAGTATCAGTCGGATCATTTGGACGCATGCCTCCTTCACTAGACTTTGCATGAGATAGCTGCTCGCTAAAACCTGAATAAAACTGATTCAAAACGCCAAGCCAATCTTTTTTCCCTTTTGCAACATCATCAAGCTGATCTTCCATTTGAGCGGTAAAACCATAATCCAGTAAATCCGTGAAATTCTCTTGTAGGCGCTCGGTAACAATATCTCCCATTTTTTGGGCATAAAAACGACGATTTTCTAGAGCAACATAGCCTCTATCCTGAATTGTAGAAATAATCGAAGCATAGGTAGAAGGCCTGCCAATACCTCTTTTTTCTAATTCTTTAACCAAACTAGCCTCGGTATATCGCGGCGCTGGCTTTGTAAAATGCTGCTTTGGCAAAAGCTTAATAAGTTCAAGTGCGTCTCCTACTTTTAAATCTGGCAACTCAACATCACCTTCCTTATTAGCCGCAGGAAATACTTTAGTGTAGCCATCAAATTCCATAATTCGGCCTTTGATGCGCAACTCATATTGGCCGGAAGCGACAGTAATCGTGCTACTTTTATAGCGCGCTGGCGTCATTTGGCAGGCGACAAATTGTTGCCATATAAGATTGTATAAACGTTGGGCATCACGCTCCATTGCAGAAAGTACGGATGAATTTTCAGCCACATTTACTGATGAAGGGCGAATTGCTTCATGCGCTTCTTGAGCGCCTTCTCTACTACTATAAGAGATAGCTTTTTCAGGTAAATATTTATCACCAAAATTGTCAGAGATATAATCTCGACTCATGCTGACCGCGTCATTGCTTAAATGAGTGGAATCAGTTCGCATATAGGTGATGTGTCCAGCTTCGTATAAGCGCTGAGCCATCATCATGGTCTTCTTAACACTAAAACCTAGGCGAGTTGACGCAGCCTGTTGCAGAGTAGATGTAATAAATGGCGCTTTAGGTTTTGAAGAAGTGGGCTTATCTTCTCGTTGACTAACTATAAAATCTTGCGACTCTAACTCAGCAACAGCGGACTGAGTCATTGCTTCATTCTGTGGTTTAAATTCTTTACCTTGATGCTTTAGAACCTGAAAGTTTAATGCTTCAGTTTGCGAGTTTGCGGAGTTTAAATCTGCAAACAGCTCCCAATATTCCACAGGGATGAATGCACGTATTTCTTTTTCACGTTCTACTAATAATCGAACAGCAACAGACTGCACACGCCCTGCTGATAGGCCTCTTGCAACCTTCTCCCATAACAAAGGTGAAACCATAAAACCAACAACACGATCTAGGAATCGTCGTGCTTGTTGAGCTTCAACATGCTTCATGTCCACTTCGCCAGGTTCAGAGAAAGCAGCCTCAATAGCTTTTTTAGTAATTTCGTTGAAGACTACTCTTTTATAGCGTTCTGGATCGCCACCTATAGCCTCTTGCAAGTGCCAGGCAATAGCCTCACCTTCTCTATCCAAATCCGTTGCCAGATAAATTTTATCGGCGGTTTTAGCAAGTTTTTTCAACTCTTTAACGACTGATTCTTTACCCGGTAGAATTTGATAATCTGCCTGCCAGTTTTTTTCAGGATCAACCCCCATTCTGGCAATCAGCTGCTCTTTTGCTTTACGAGCCTTATGAATAATTTTAGCTTCAGGGTTTAGTTTACGAGTCTCAGCAGCAGCTCTAGCACGAGCTTTTGGGTCGACCGGTTTTGCCGAACCACTGGTAGGTAGATCCCGTATGTGACCAACACTCGACTTAACAATAAAGTCTTTTCCAAGGTATTTGTTAATCGTTTTCGCTTTTGACGGTGACTCGACAATGACCAGTGATTTTTCCATTAAAATTCGCTTATATTTCCAATTCTGTTGAGGCTAATTACTTTTCACGGGCGACATAAATAAAGGTTCAACAACCACCCTGTCAAGCTTTTGTTTTCTCAGTCTTTGCTAGCACAGCTATAAAAAAGCACCCAAGAATCAATCTAAAGATTTGTTATATATAGATATTTTATTGAATCAATAAGTGCTTGGAGTGCTATTTAATTATGCAAAAAAAATGGCTCATAAAAATAAATAGTACTCGATCTAGAAAAATCGAAGCCTTTTAGGAGCATCTATATTGAAACTTCTTCTGTCCAGCCGAAAGTATCTTCACACTCACCTTTTTGCAGTTCACTCAAAAGGTCATACAGTTTTTGCATAACAGGCCCTACTTTCTCGCCGTTACCATAAAAGTTATGCCAAGTATCATCGAGCCAAATTTTACCCACTGGGGACAACACTGCAGCTGTACCAAGAGCAGCAACCTCTTCGAATCTATCAATTTCTTTGCGGATGTCTATCGCCCGTTCCTCGATTTCCATGCCAAGACTTTGTTCAGCTAAAGTCATGATGGATCGTCGCGTAACACTCGGAAGTATCGCGGGCGACTTAGGAGTGATAAGTTTATTTCCAGCTAATGAAATAATTATATTGGCTGAACCAGCTTCTTCTAAATAACGGTGCTCTGCAGCATCTAAGTACAAAGCCTCATTTGCTCCGAGTTCTTTTGCTTTCTTAGTAGCATAAAGACCAGCTGGATAATTAGCACCTGCTTTAATATCACCAGTTCCATGGGGCGCGGCTCGATCTAGATCAGAAACAGCGAGCGAGATTGGTGTTAAGCCAGAACTTTTATAATACGGACCAACTGGAGAAACCATCACCCGAAATTCATATTTCTTAGCTGGTTTTAAACCCATATTTTCGCCCACCCCAATCAATAGTGGTCGTATATAGAGTGATGCTCCACTGCCATAGGGTGGAATCCAGGCTTGATTGGCACGAACGGCCTGCTTTACACCGTGCAGAAAAAGTTCATCAGAAACTTGCGGCATAGAAAGTCTATCAGCAGTATTTTGCATACGTTGAGCATTTAGCTGTGGCCGGAATAAAAGTACTCGACCATCTTTTGCTGTTTGAGCTTTTAAGCCTTCAAAACACTGCTGAGCATAATGCAGCGCGGGTGAGCCTTCATGAATCTGAATAAACTCAGAACTAACGAGCACACCTTCTGACCAGCTGCCATTTTCATAAACAGCAGAAAAACGGAAGTCTGTTTTGGTATATTCAAAACCCAAATTTGCCCAATCGAGCTCTTTTTTGGCGGAAGCTAACACGGTACGACCCTCAGCGAGACAGAAAAAAGCAGGCATTATAGCGGCCTCAAGCTATTTTCTCCCTCTTTTTTTTATTTCCCCAAGAATTTCTTCATTACTTTGTGTCAACTAGAGTAATATTTTTAGACTTTCTTCTGGCAATCTAAAAGTTCGCACCGTAGACTTGCGATTTTTTTCGCAGAGTAGCTATGTCTGACTCAATAAAACTTAGCAAAGCAAAACTCATCGATATTGGGGCTAACCTGAGTCACGAAAGCTTTCATGACGATCTCGATAGCGTTTTACAACGTGCTCGCAACGTTAATATTGAAAACATAATATTGACAGGCACTTGCCTAGAAACAAGCACCAAGGCTATTGAGCTTTGCAAGCGCTACCCTGATTATTTGTATAGTACCGTCGGCCTTCACCCTCATGAGGCCAGCAAGTATAACGATGACTTGGGGAATTCTTTCCGTCAACTTGTACAAAACCCTTGCGTTAAATCCTTAGGTGAAGCAGGTCTTGATTATAACCGAAACTACTCTTCTCCTTCCGACCAAGAAAAGGCATTTTCAGCTCAATTGGCACTAGCCGTTGAACTAGGTCTCCCCATTTTCTTGCACCAGCGTGATGCCCATTCAAGGTTCTTACCAATACTCAAAGAATTCCGAAGCGAGCTGAATAAAGTAGTGGTTCATTGCTTTACAGGTAACAAAGAAGAACTTTACGATTATCTTGATATGGATTTACATATAGGTATTACTGGTTGGGTTTGTGATGAGCGTCGCGGATACTCACTGCATCCACTGCTAAAAGATATACCCAACAATAGATTAATGATGGAAACAGATGCCCCCTATTTAATGCCGAGAAATATCACACCTAAACCTAAAACTCGACGTAACGAACCCGAGAACTTAATTTATGTTTTAGACATGGTCGCCAAGTGTTTAAATATAAGCCCTGAGCGCCTAGCGGCTCAGACAAGTTCTAATGCTAGGGATTTTTTTGACCTATGATATTTGCTATATTCCTTCTTCTATGAAAAAAAGGGTTTCTTACAAGCTCTAGTTGCCGGCGGCGCAGTTTCTTTGGTCTCTACCAAGTCACTGCAATCTCGTTTGGGCAGCAATCGTGTGCTTGTGACGCAAAATCCTGAATCAACAATCGTTCCTGTTGTTGAAGCTCCAACAATTACAAGCCCTTCAGGTTTAATTATCGATCAATCACCACCGGAGCCGGATGCAATTATCCTTGAAGAGACTGTTCTTGGCGATGGCTTTAAACACACCGAACGTGATGTTGACATAAATGAACTTGAAGATACTGAAATAGATGATTACCTAAAGAAAATCCGTAATTTTGATGCCAGTTTCAGTAATGATATTTTTTTACCGCCTGAAAAAAGTGAATTATTGACTCAGACAATCAATCGCCTCGAGCGAGTACAAAGTTATGTGGGGCTTGGCAACTTCAATTTAGTTGGCTTTGATGAAATGCTTTTCTTTGCTCGTAACTATCCATCTACTGGGTCATTCGAAGCTGCAGAATTGGATTTTCTAGAAGAAATATTTTTTGCTGATGCGAATCAATATGGTTTCTTTGGGGAAAAAGTTACCCCTGAACTTACAACTCGCATCCCCATCAAAGAAGTTGTCAAGATAACCGGCAGTGGCGATTACCTGCTTAAAGGTGACTCTTATAATTTTTACCAACAAATTAAACAAGATGTTGGGGAAGACCTACAATTAACTTCTGGAATTCGAAACGTCGTCAAACAAATGCATTTGTTTTTAGCAAAAGCCCGACAGTCAGAGCTGAACATATCAAAAGCCTCAAGATCTCTTGCTCCTCCAGGCCACTCTTTCCGTTGTGTTGGTGATTTTGATGTCGGTAAATTAGGTCTTGGTGAATTAAATTTTACTGAAGATTTTTCTAAGACCGAGGAATTCAAACGCATGGTGAGGCTTGGCTATATCGATATTCGCTATACCGACACCAATCAATATGGTGTCGCTATGAGCCTTGGCACATCAAAATCGTTTAGAAAACTCGTTGGTGGATTTGAC
>CBFIHS010000053.1:0-8502 GCA_965662565.1 Pseudohongiellaceae bacterium
CACCAAGTGCGATTAGCATTAAGGGGATGGCAATTCCGCCAAGCAATTCTGTTGTATTGAAGATCCAGGCTGGTGCTTCGATATCGTTGAACACCATTACTAAGGTGATTATCGTGGCGGGAAAAATCGGGCTTTTTATCAAGCTCTTGAAGGATAAGCTTCCAGACGAAATTGATTGCCCAATGCTAAATTGACCGACGGCATTCACAGTAAAATAGGTGAGGGCTAAGGCTAAACCATCTGGGCCAAAGGCTAGAAAACAAAGTGGGATGCCCATATTTCCAGCGTTAGCGAAAATTTGCGAAGGCAAAAAGGCATGAATATCAATGTTGAGTGATTTCAACAGAGGCCATGTAATAAGGCCACTAACTACCATGACGGCTAATCCTGCCAGCATAATATTCAAGAGGTTATCGAGCTTAAGCTCAGCTTCCATAAACGATGAAAAGATTAAGCAGGGAGTACTGACGTAAACAATTACCTTGCTGACAAAGGCTGTATCAAAAGGTTGATCAAGTTTTACCCAGACATAGCCAATAAAGGCGCAGATAAATACCGGAGCAATAACCGAAAAAATTTCATACAGCATTAGAAGCTATACACAAGTTGGGCGGTATTCAGGAAGGAAGTCATGTTGTTTATTCATGCCAAGGCGCAAGCTTTTTTTCAATAAGGACTTTCTTTAAGCGAGCGTACTGTGGCAGGCCATCTTTATAAGGAGGGTAGTCTTCGCCTTGAATTAAGGGTGAGAAATACTCTTTTGCGGCTTCGGTAATTCCAAAGCCATCTTCAGTAATGAATTCTGCTGGCATCATTTTTTCCACATTAGCTACATCAGAAAGCTTGGCTTCTCCGATTTTCCAGCGATAAGGAGAAGAACTTTCTCTAACGATTGTCGGCATAATTGCATTCTTGCCAGCCAAGGCAAATTCTAAAGCCGCTTTGCCCATGGCATAAGCTTGTTCGACATCGGTGCCTGAGGCAATATGTCGAGCGGCGCGCTGAAGATAATCTGAAACCGCCCAATGATATTTATAACCCAGCTCATCTTTAATCATGTTCGCAAGAGTCGGAGCAACACCGCCTAATTGAACATGACCAAAGGCATCTTTATTTCCGGCATCGGCCAGGAAGGTTCCATCTTCATAGTGAGCACCTTCAGACACTACGATGGCACAATAGCCATAAGTGTCGACACTGTGTTTGACCTTGTTCATAAACGCGGCTTTATCAAACGCGACTTCTGGGAAAACAATGATGTGTGGAGCATCACCTTCTTGTTCAGCTGCTAAGCCAGCGGCACCGGCAATCCAGCCAGCATGTCTTCCCATCACTTCCATAACGAATACCTTGGTTGAGCTTTCACACATCGAAGCAACGTCTAGACCTGCCTCGCGAATGGACACGGCTACGTATTTGGCTACAGAACCAAAACCTGGGCAGTTATCAGTAATGGGCAAATCATTATCGACAGTTTTAGGGATGCCAATACAGGTCAGTGGGTAATCAACTTCCTGACTTAATTGTGCGACTTTGTTTGCTGTATCCTGAGAGTCGCCGCCGCCGTTATAGAAAAAATAACGAATATCGTGAGCTTTAAAAACTTCAATCAGGCGCTCGTATTCGGCGCGGTTTTCTTCAATGCTTTTCAATTTATAACGGCATGAACCAAATGCTCCGGCAGGGGTGTGTCTCAAAGCGGCAATACTTTCGGAAGATTCAAGGCTCGTGTCAATGAGTTCTTCTCTGAGTGCGCCAATAATGCCATTTTTACCCGCATAGACAGTTCCTAATTCAGGGTTTGTACGAGCGGCTTCAATGAGCCCGCAAGCTGAAGCGTTAATAACAGAAGTGACGCCGCCGGATTGGGCGTAAAAAATATTAGCTGGCATTGAATAAATTCCTTGTGTTCAGTCGGGCTACAAATGAACTGCATTGAGTAGTTTTTATTGCAGTCATTAGTTTACTGTTTCTAGATCAGTTTGATTATACGGCAAGCTCGCAAAGATTTGACCCGCAATATGATTTAAAGTGATTTTGGTTAAGGAAAATCCATTTTCCATAAGATAGAATGCGTCGATGCATATTCATATATTAGGTATTTGTGGCACCTTTATGGGAAGCCTCGCTATTCTCGCTAAGCAACTCGGCTATCAAGTCAGTGGCTCAGATCAGCATGTCTATCCTCCGATGAGCACTCAATTAGAAGAGCAAGGCATCACTCTTATGGAAGGTTATGATCCCGCGCATTTAGAAGATGGGCCCGATATGATCGTTATCGGTAATACCTGTTCTCGCGGTAATCCAGCTGTTGAATACGTCTTGAATGAAGGCCTTCCATACAGTTCTGGTCCACAGTGGTTAGCCGAGCATGTTTTGCAAGGTCGTTGGGTTCTGGCTGTGGCAGGCACCCACGGTAAAACTACCACAACCAGCATGCTTACATGGATTCTTGAGTTTGCTGGAAAAGATCCCGGCTACTTAATTGGAGGGGTTCCAAAGAATTTTGATGCTTCGGCCAGGTTGGGTGAAAGTCCTTATTTTGTAATTGAAGCCGATGAGTATGACTCAGCTTTTTTTGATAAGCGTTCCAAGTTTGTTCATTACAAACCCCGAACGGTCATTATGGGAAATCTCGAATTTGACCACGCCGATATTTTCCCTGACTTGGCCGCCATTCAAACTCAGTTCCATCACTTGGTAAAAATTATTCCTGAAAACGGTTTGATTATTTCTCCTGCGGCTTATGAAAATCTTAACGCGGTGTTGAGTAAAGGTAGTTGGTCACCACAACAGACTTTTTCGCTTACAGAAAAGCAAGATGCGGATTGGCAGGTGAATCTATTAAAGCAAGATGGATCAAGTTTTAGAATTAAGCATAATGCTGAACACAATCAAGAGGCTTTAGTGAATTGGTCTTTGTTAGGCGATCACAATGTGCAGAATGCGGTTGCCGCAATAGCTGCAGCGGCCCACGCTGGGGTTAGTGTGCAGAAAAGCTGTGAGGCCTTAAGCCAGTTTTCTGGAGTAAAGCGTCGCCTTGAAGAGCTAGGTAATTTTAAGGGTATTCGCGTCTATGATGATTTCGCTCATCATCCGACAGCGATACAAACCACTTTGGAAGGTAAACGTGCCGCCTTAGGTGAAAGTGATGAGCGATTAATTGCGGTAATTGAAGCCCGTTCCAACACGATGAAGATGGGCTATCACCAGGATACTTTAGCGGCTTCATTCAGTGCCGCTGATAAAGTCTACTGGTATAAAAATGCAGACACTAAACTGGACTTAGAGGCTATTGCGAAAAACTGTAAAGCAGAAGTAATAGTATTGGATTCTGTTGATGGCTTGATAAGTTCGCTCGTAGATGAGAGCAGCAGTGGTGATCATATTGTCATAATGAGTAATGGAGGCTTTGAGGGTTTCCATCAGCGTCTTTGTCAGGCCTTGAGCGGCTAAGTTTGGTTTTATGGAATCTATAGCTCTTTTTCCTCTTAATTCTGTTGTCTTTCCTAAAGGCAAAATTTCCCTGCAGATCTTCGAATCACGATACGTAGACTTGGTTCGCCAATGTCTGAGAGATGGCACCGGTTTCGGAATTGTCTTGATGGAAAAGGGCAGTGAAGTTGCTCATCAAAGCCAAAAACTGAACATTCATAGTGTGGGTACCTACTGTGAAATTGTTGACTGGAATGAACTGCCTAACGGCTTGTTGGGAATCACCATGGAAGGGAAAAAAACTTTTTCGGTAATCGAATCTTGGCGTGAAAAAAATAACTTATGCAAAGCCGAGGTAAGTTTTCGCCCTGAAGATTCAGTAGACGCCGAGCCGATTGAAGTGGGCAGCCAATTTCAAGATTATGCTGAACTCTTAAAAGGCCTTGCTGCCCATCCGATGGTTGAGGAGCTAAATTTGGCGGTAAGTTATGAAAATCTTCGAGAAATTGCTTGGTGCTTGGCCGAGTTGTTGCCGGTGAGTGCTCGGGAAAAACAGGCTGTTTTAGAATTAAGTGATCCGATTACGCGATTGGAGCAAATAGAACTGTATATAGCTGCCATGAATAAGTAAGGTAAATTTTAGAGGAACTTTCCCAGCCTTTCCCATTTTAAAAAAATCTATTTTGAAAAGCTCTATCAGCAAAAGAAGTTTCGCTTAGCTTGGTCTGTGAATTGGCTTTCATTTTTTCCTTACGGCATAATTAATTCTTTTTTTTAGGGGGTAGCATGCAGGAATTTATCAATGCGATTAGCAGTCCCGGTTCGATGAATACTTCGCAATGGCTCGTTTTCGCCATTGGCCTGTTTATAATTTTGGGTGCTTTATATTTTATCTTGAAGCTTTATAAGCTCATAAAAGGAGTAGGGAAATCTACTTATAAACCGAACATCGGAATTTCCAAACATCCCTACAGAGGTCAGCCAGTAAGCGCGGTTGGTCAGCCTCAAACAAGTACAGACGCGCCTAGTGCAGTTGATAGTGCGGCCCAAAGTATGGATGAGAGCGCGGCAGCAAGTGTGCAGAAGCGAGAAGATTAGGTCTGCTTGTGAATCGCTGCAGTTTTTGTCAAATTTAAAGAAGAATGAAATTAAGGAAGGCAGAAATGAGGGCTAATACAATGACTGTTCCGGCTAGCCAAGCCAATAAAGCCCAAATACGAAACGATTTTCCATTTTCTGGGTAGAATCCGGATTTATCAAATTCACGATCTTCAGGGGGTTCTTGGGTTTTATTCATTGTTTTACTCTTCAACAAATCATGGCTTTCAATGTTTTGTCTCATTATACCTATTTAAGGTTTATTTGCTGCTTGACTAGCTTATTACGGGTTGATTGTATAACTGGATTTTATTCTAACTAAGCATGCAAGCCATCTTCTCTTATCAGTTTATTTTGTTCTGCTTAATCAGTGTTTTAGCAGTACCTCAAGGTCAGGCAATTATCATTCGACATGATCGTGCTGATTCTAGGTATGTGGTTAATGAATTGGATTTTCCTCAGCTTTTCTTTTTACACACGCGCTTTGATAACAAGGTTTGTGTGGCAACTCTGATTGCAGAGCAATGGGCAATTACGGCAGGGCACTGCACTGAACAAACTCCGATTAAAGAGACTATAGAAGCTGGTGAGGCCTATCATTTATTTATCACTGGACAAGATTATTCTGTCAATGAGTTGGTTCTTCATCCCGGTTTTCGGCACTCCCAACAGCTTGAATCCGTCGATTTAGCATTAATAAAACTGGATCGACCAGTGCCAGGTGTCCAGCCAGTTTCACTTTACTCTGAACAAGATGAACAAAGCCAAGCTCTCACACTAATGGGCTGGGGCTATAGTGGTGAAGGCATTAAAGGCAGATCATTTAATGATGGGAAGTTGCGACGGGCGCAAAACATCGTGATGAATGCAGGTAAATGGTTGGAGTTTCAATTTGATGATCCGCGTTCGAATAATGGTCTCGCCTTAGCTTTAGAAGGAGTGCCTGGGCTAGGAGATTCTGGTGGGCCTGCTTTATTGGAAAGCCCTGAAGGCTTATTTCTTCTGGGTGTTGCTTTAGGCGAGATTGATAACCCTACCCAAGCTCAAGAAGGTCTCTATGGCGCTCTGTCTCTCTATGAGCGAGTTTCATCGCACTACGCTTGGATACTTCAAGTGATTTCAGAAAAGCCTTAAAATGGTTTTATCTAAGTAAAACCTTGTTTAATTAGCTAAAAGCTATCAAAATTAATTCTGAGGTTTAGAAATGGATAAAAAAGAAAAAATTAAACAGCCGTCGATCAGGCAGTTGGAGTACTTTATCAGTATTGCGATGTCTTCTAACTTCAGAAAAGCTGCGCAAAAGCTGAATATTAGCCAGCCAACTTTGACGAGTCAGGTTGCCTCTTTGGAAGAGTCTTTGGGGGTGCAGTTGTTTGAGCGTTCTCGTGCTGGAACACTCTTATCTCCGGCTGGCAGGGAACTATTGCCTTTAGCTAAGCAGTTGCTTGAGCAGTACCAGCAGGTAATGGATCAGGCTGATGGCAACAATAAAGAGCTTAGAGGCACATTTAAAATTGGTGTGTCGCCAACCATTGGGCCTTACCTTTTCTCCAAAGTGTTGATTGAACTGCATAGGCGCTATCCTCAATTAAAGTTGCACGTTAGAGAAGGGGTGCCGCAAGAATTAGAAGTCGGTCTGGATAATGGAGACTACGACTTTATTCTAACGATGCTACCAATGCACTCGAGTGAAAACCGAGTAAGGCCACTTTTCGTCGAACCGATTTCTATTGTCATTTCAGAAGATAATCCTCTGGCTTCGAAGTCGATACTGGAAGGTAAGGATTTATACAATCAGGATGTCTTGACCATGGATGAAAGGCATCATTTGCATAGGCAAATTGCTACCTTGTGTGAGCGTTATACAGCGCATGCTCAACGTAAATTTGCGAGCAACAGTCTCAATACCTTGAAGCAAATGGCGATCATGAATATGGGGATCGCGTTTATGCCGGGTTTGTATATTGCAGCGCGAGTCTCACCAGAAGATGGTTTAAAGGTCTTGCAATTAAAAGATGAGCGAATTGTTCGAACTCATGTTGCTTCATGGCGTAAAAATGCACCTTCCCGGCATCTTTTTCAAAAAATATCTTATGATATTAAAGCTATTGCAATGGATATTTTTGAGGATATTTTAGAAGAAGTAAACACAGAAGAATCGTAAAGAAATAATAAACAACAAGAGGAAAAGCTATGTTCCAAGATGTTTTCTGGGCCTCCCTAGGAGGAGTATTCATTGGTTTGTCCGCAACGCTATTGTTAATCTTTAATGGCAGAGTTGCTGGTATAAGCGGAATTCTATCTGGTGTTTTTTTTCAGACTAAAAATGATGTTTTTTGGCGCTTAGCTTTTGTTATAGGATTGATTGGAGGGGGCTTAATTGCCCCATATCTTTTTAATCGTCCTTTTGTATTTGAATTAAATGCTTCTTTGCCGGTAGTTATTGTAGGTGGTTTTCTGGTTGGTTTTGGTACTCGAATGGGCAGTGGTTGTACTAGCGGCCATTCCGTTTGTGGGATTTCTCGTTTCTCTTGGCGTTCGATAGTTGCTACTGTGACTTTTATTTTTACAGCCATGCTAACTGTTGGAATTACCCGTCACGTCCTATAAATAGAGGCTGCAGAATATGATTAATGTAAAAACTGAACTAAAAATTGCCTATGGATTAGCGGCTTTAGGAACGGGCTTGCTTTTTGGCCTTGGCCTAACAATTTCGGAAATGGTGAACCCTGAAAAAATTTTATCCTTCTTGGATGTCTTTGGAGCATGGAACCCGGCATTAATTTTTGTAATGCTAGGTGCTTTGCTGATTAGTATTCCAGGCTTTCAACAACTAGTTCGTCGCGACCAACCTTTCTTTGCTTTGAAATACTTATTACCTGAAAAGCAAGATATTGATAAAAATTTGATTCTTGGATCAGTTCTTTTTGGAGTAGGTTGGGGCTTGGTTGGGCTTTGTCCAGGGCCTGCAGTAACTGCCCTAGTGACACTTGATCCAGAACTTTATTTATTTATGGCTGCTGTCCTTGCTGGAATGTTTTTTCAGAAAATAGTTATGAAATAGAAAATGAAATTAAGAGATAGTTGTATTACATCTTCTCAGTAAAAGCTGTTCAAATATAGTTTTATCTATTTGATTCATATCATGCGCTTAGCCTTAATTTGAGTTTTTAATTTCAAGAAGTTGAGGAGGCATTTATGTTTTAATACTCATAATATAAACATTTAGTTTTCCTTGATGTGGGAGTGTTTGGTGAGAAATTGTTCTAAGGAGTGACACAATGTCATTTGAATTTACCTTTGTCCCTGATTGTTCAATAAAGCCTGAAGTGACTGCATTTTTTGATCAGCAGACCAATACTTTCTCCTATGTCGTCACAGACCCAGAATCCAAATCCTGTGCTGTGATTGATTCAGTGTTAGATTTAGATTATCCATCAGGCACTATCTCGTTCACGGGTGCAAATAAGATTATTGATTACATTCAAGATAATAATTTAACCCTTGAATGGTTGATAGAGACGCATGTTCATGCAGATCATTTATCGGCAGCGCCATATATACAAAAAAAATTGGGAGGTAAGCTCGGAATTGGAGGAAAAATAAAAAATGTACAGAAACTTTTTGGTAGAGTTTTTAACACGGGTACAGAATTTAAAACTGATGGATCCCAGTTTGATCGACTATTTGAGGATGGGGATGCTTATCAAATAGGAAGTATGACTGCTTACGCAATACATACACCAGGACATACTCCAGCTTGTATGACTCATGTGATTGGTGATGCCGCCTTTGTTGGGGATACTATTTTCATGCCCGAGGGAGGCACAGCTAGAGCCGACTTTCCGGGTGGTGATGCCGCAGTTTTATATACTTCGATTCAAAAAGTTTTTTCACTGCCAGCAGAAATGCGTTTGTTTATGTGTCACGACTATCCTGACCAAGAATCTGAAGAGAAATATGAAAGCT
>CBFIHS010000053.1:8512-12190 GCA_965662565.1 Pseudohongiellaceae bacterium
CAAAGAAGAGAGGCTCAATAATATTCATGTTCGTGATGGTATTAGCAAAGATGAGTTTGTCGATATGCGTGAAGCTCGAGATGCAACGCTCGATATGCCTAGACTGATACTGCCTTCCTTGCAAGTGAATATGCGAGCTGGACATATGCCGCCTGCTGAATCAAACAATATGACTTACTTAAAAATACCCTTGAATGCTTTTGTAAAAGTTTATGACAAATAAATAAACAGGTCATAAGATTTTTAATTGAGAGCAAAACTTTATATGCATAAGAGATATGAAAAAATATTCCCTTGCCTGAGCTGGCTCAAAAGTTATCAGCGCCAGCACTTTGGTAACGATCTCATCGCCGCAGTGATTGTGACCATCATGTTGATTCCTCAGTCACTTGCTTATGCCTTGTTAGCAGGTGTTCCTCCTCAAGTAGGTCTTTACGCCAGCATATTGCCATTGATTGTATATGGAATATTCGGCACCAGTAGAACTTTATCAGTTGGCCCTATTGCTGTGGCTTCTTTAATGACAGCGGCAGCCATAAGTAACCTTGGAATAGAGAGTGCTGTTGATTATTTAAATGCCGCGATTATGTTGGCTTTTATTTCTGGAATTTTCTTAATGTTAATGGGTGCTCTAAAGTTGGGGTTCTTAGCGAATTTTTTATCACACCCTGTGGTCTCTGGTTTTATAACAGCTTCGGGAATTATTATCGGGCTTAGTCAGTTTAAACATATATTAGGGGTAGAAGCTGATGGTGATAACCTCATTGAAATCTTACAAGCTCTTTCATTAAATTTATCAAACTCTAATGCCTCTACTATCCTGCTAGGCGGTGCCACTTTGTTGTTTTTATTTTGGTCTCGTAAAGGCTTAAAAAAACTTCTACAGATGTTTACTTCTTCTGAGAAAACATTGGAATTGCTCCCTAAAATAGCCCCTGTCTTGGCAGTGATCTTAACCAGTTTACTGGCTTATAAATTCAATCTAGAAAATTCAGGTTTGGCTTTGGTGGGTGAATTTCCAAAAGGTCTGCCGACACCTGTTCTGCCGTTTTTTTCTGATTCCACTTGGGTAGATTTAATTGTTCCTGCCATTTTAATTTCTATTATCGGCTATGTGGAATCTGTGTCTGTAGGCAGAACATTGGCTGCTAAGCGTCGTCAAAAAATTGATACTGACCAAGAACTAATAGGGCTGGGTACTGCGAACGTCGCTTCAGCTGTATCAGGGGGCTTCCCGGTAAGTGGGGGGTTTTCTAGATCAGTTGTGAATTTTGATGCTGGCGCTGAAACGCCTTTAGCAGGTTTCATGACGGCCTTTGGGATAGCCTTGGCGGCAATGACCTTAGCAGGTGCATTGGCATACTTGCCAAAGGCTACACTGGCGGCAACGATTATAATTGCGGTTACTTCTTTGATTGATTTCTCGATTTTAAAAAGTACTTGGGCATATTCTCGTTCTGATTTCGTGGCAGTCACGGCCACTATCATAATTACCCTCTTAATTGGTGTGGAAATGGGGGTTCTTGCGGGTGTCTTGATTTCACTACTTCTACATTTATATAAAACTTCGAAACCTCACATCGCAGAAGTTGGGCAAATTGATGGCACAGAACATTTCAGAAATGTAGAAAGGCATAGTGTGACTACTTACCCTGGGATTCTCAGTTTAAGGGTTGATGAAAGTCTTTATTTTCCAAATGCGAGTTATCTAGAAGATAAAATTTTAGAACGTGTTGCTGAACGTAAAGAATTAAAACATATTATTCTAATGTGTACGGCTATCAATGAAATCGATGCGAGTGCTTTAGAAATACTGGAATCTATTAATCAATACTTAAAAGATCTAGGGGTTGGTTTTCATTTATCTGAAGTAAAAGGCCCAGTGATGGATCACTTAGAAAAATCAGATTTTATCGAGCATCTTAATGGCAAGATTTTCCTTTCTCAGCATCAGGCCATCGAATCCCTTTTGCAGCGTAAATATGATAATGCCAGAAAAGATCCTAACTTTGTTGATTATCAGATATAGCTGATGATTGTAGTTTTCGCTTTAACACGCCCTAAACAAGATTTAAATTGGGGTCAGAGTAGTATTAATAAATACTACTCTGACCCCAATTTACTGATTCCGAATTTCGGTCAGCATTTCTGGACTGTCCCATTCAAAAGCACCAAGCCAAGATTTCACAATTTCACCGGCTTCATCAACAAGAATAGAGCTAGGTACAGCACTGATGCCATAGCTGCCAAAGTAAGGGTTCAGCTTAATAAAATTGCCTTCGAATTCGCGGTCTTCAAGAAAGGGTTTAATAGTGTCGATGGATTCATCAGAGGCCATTAAAATCACGTAGCCTTCGGGTTCTAAAATTTCAGCGGCGCGATTTATGGATGGGATTTCTTCAATACAAGGAGCGCACCAGGTAGCCCAAAAATTAATAAAGATAGGTTTGCCTGCAAAGACTTCTAAGTCCAGTGCTTTGCCGTCCAGGCTCTGGTAAGTGGTAGATTCTGGGTCAAGTTCAGCACTAAGGTTAGCCAAAGCTGCTTGTGTTGGATTAAGGGTTTGGCTTTGATTATTCTCGGAGGCCTTACTGGAATCATCACCATCACTACAGGCGAAAAGAAAAGGAAGTAGTAGGCCGCTCAGTACAAGATGTTTCATGGGATTTCCTTGCTGAATGAGTGTGGCATCTTAATGATTTTGTAGTGCTAGAGTCAATTCTCTAGTTCTATTAAACCTCAAATTCTAAATGTTATGAGCGCTTTAGGTCATTGCTCTATAACTAATAAGTAATTAGTATTGATTGCCTAGTTCTGAATTACAGTGAGTTTGCACAAACAATCTCAACCCTCTTGAAAATGAATTTTATAATCGGAGAACTTTATGAAAAAACTATTTGCAACGGCTGCTCTTTTGACAGCTTTTACAGGGCTTACAAGCCTTTCTACTTTTGCAGCACTTGAAGCAGGAAAACAGGCCCCTATTTTTAATGCTCCAGCTTCCTTGGATGGGCAAGAATTTGTTTATTCGTTACAGAATTCATTAAACCAAGGGCCAACAGTCGTTTATTTTTATCCTTCAGCTTATACCCAAGGCTGTAATATCCAAGCACGCACTTTTGCCGAGAATATGGATTTATTCCGTGAGGCCGGGGCATCAGTAGTGGGCGTTTCTTTAGACAGTATTGAGCGTTTGAATGATTTTTCTGCTGACCCAGAATATTGCGCTGGTGAACTCCCAGTGGTTTCAGATGCGGATGGAAGTATTGCTGGTTCTTACGATATTTCTGTTAGAGGTGCTCGTGCTGGAGCCTCTGATACAAGAGGGATTGAAATCGGTCATGGCTTCGCTGAAAGAACTACTTTTATTGTTAATACTAATGGCGCGATTGCAGCAGTTGTTGGCGGAGTGTCTCCCGAAGAGAATGTCATGCAATCTTTAGAAATCATCGAAAGTCTTGCTACTAACTGATCGAGCCTTCTTTTTATTCGATGTTATTCGATGCCCCTAATGGTCTGTTTTCATTAGAATACAGGCCGTTAACAAAACTATAAACGCTTCTATTCATTGCTAATTTAAGCTTGGTTTTTATTTCCTCTTATTTCCTCCTTCTTCTTCTTCTTCCTCCTACTTGTTTCTGATTGGTAGGGCGGTAGTATTTTTAAACTCTTCCATAG
>CBFIHS010000054.1:0-11806 GCA_965662565.1 Pseudohongiellaceae bacterium
GTTGTCTTCACAACTCTTGCTATCTTGAATGTTCCTCTTGGGGCTTTTGCCTTTGTCTCTGGTGCTGTTGCTATAGGTTTTGGCTTTGGTGCGCAAAACATAATCAATAATTTTATTTCTGGTTGGATTTTGATGTGGGAAAAGCCTATCCGTATTGGTGATTTTTTAGAAATTGATGATGTCAAAGGCACTGTAGAAACAATCAACACTCGTTCCACTCGAATCAGGCGTGTCGATGGTGTGCATTTACTAATACCAAATAGTCATTTATTGGAAAATACGGTAGTGAACTGGACCCTGGTTGACAAGCTCGCAAGGGGACAAATTAGAGTTGGGGTTGCTTATGGCTCTCCCGTAAAGTTGGTTTCAGAATTAATCTACAAAGCTGCTGAATCTCATTCGCTTGTTCTCAAAGATAATCCACCCTTAGTTATCTTTGAGGACTTTGGCGATAACGCGCTTATCTTTGATGTGTTTTTCTGGATTAACACAATGGGAGAAAAAGATTTACGAGTCATAAAATCTGATATTCGCTTCAGCATTGATGAGCTTATGAGAGAAAATAATATTGTGATCGCTTTCCCACAAAGAGACATTCATGTAGATGGAGAGCTAAAAATTACACATGGAAAGGCTTAAGCAATTAGTGCTAAGTATTTCCCAACTTTAAAGCCATTTACTAAAACGAAAATACAACATTATTCCTATTGCAATAGCCAGCATTCCTCCAGCGACATAAGCAAAAGAAAAGGGATTTTCTACGCCGGGTAGACCGGCCACATTCATGCCAAACAAACCAGTCACAAAAGAAATTGGTAAAAACACAGAAGCAATAATCGATAACACATACATGCGGTCATTTTGTTGCTGTGCCATTTTATTCACTAATTCTTCTTGTAAGACAACGGCCTTTTCTCGAACTAAATCTAAGTCTTCAACATAACGTACAATGCGATCAGAAAGTTCCTGAATATAATGCACATCTTCTTTGTTTAGCCTTGAAGCTGCTTGTCTGTATAACGCATCCATTGCTTCTCTTTGAGGGGCAAGGTAACGCCTAACCATTGCGGCTTCTCTACGTAAACTCGAAACGCTTGTTCTCATCTTTACAATATTTTCAACGCTTGCTTCATCTTCAAAAGTTTGCATTTTGGCTTCAAGTGAATCAACGTATTCTGAAATCCTATCCGCCACTCGCTCTAAAATGACGCTGACTAGTTCGCTGGAATTTTTAGGACCGATTCCATTTTCAATTACTTGTTTTATATCTTGAGTAGATAGAACTCTTTTATGTCGCAAACTAATGACCCGTTCTTTTTCAATCCAAAGTCTAAGAGAAACCATATCATTAGGTTCTTCTCCAGGGTTTAGATTGATTACCCGTAGTATAAAAAGTATCCCTTCTTCATACACATTGGTTCGAGGTCGACTATCTAGACGAGTCAAAGCGTCAATAGTATGCTCAGGTAGCCCCAATTCACTCAAACTATCGCGACAACCTTCTTCCAAAAAATCCAGATGACACCACAAGGGCTTACTGTAATCTTGTGCATTGTTTAAGTGTTCTCCGCCGCCTTTTCCATTTAAAGCAAAGCCAAAAACAAAAGCGCTCTTTTCTGATATTTTTTTATAGTCTGACACTTTGAGGCTCATATAAATAATAGAAAACTAAGGGTAGACTATGCGATTTTCTGATACGAGTCTATCAATTAGCAATGTCTTACAAAGAACTCTCCAGCCTTATTGCGATCGTGCTCACTTTAGCGGCTTTTTATCCTTATCTTAGATCAATCAGCTTCGGGGTAACTAAACCCCATGTCTTTTCTTGGATAATTTGGGGTCTAAGCACAATGATTATTTTCTTCGCTCAATTCAATGCTGGAGGAGGGGTAGGCGCCTGGCCCATTGGCTTATCTGGTTTGATTACAATCTATATTGCTGCCTTAGCTTACTCAAAAAAAAGCGACATCAGCATTACACCCTTAGATTACTTCTTCTTGATCGCAGCCTTAATGGCAATACCAATCTGGATACTTACAGCAAATCCATTTTGGGCCGTCGTATTAGTAACTACGATTGATCTATGCGGATTCGGACCAACTTTACGTAAAGCCTATAAACATCCAGACGAAGAAAACATAAGCTTTTATTTTTTGTTTTTTATTCGCTGTATTTTTGTCGTAATGGCATTGGAAACTTATTCACTCACCACAGTTCTTTTCCCTTCATCTGTTGGCATTACTTCTTTCGTATTAGTAGTTTTACTCTACTTGCGAAAACCAAGCAGCCGAATGCAGTAGTGCTATCAGTATTAATTGAAACTCAATGAAGCTATTTTTTTATGCTTATTTCTTCTAGAATCACAATCCACTTATTGTTTGCTTAATTCTCATGACAATCCTCAGCGTTAACCTCAACAAACTTGCCTTACTTAGAAATTCTCGTGGCCACAATTATCCAAATTTACTGGATTATGCCGAGCGTTACATCGAACTTGGCGTTAAGGGCATCACTATTCACCCGAGACCAGACGAACGTCATATCAAACGCCAAGATGCTAGAGATTTAGCTGAACTGCTTAATAACTACCCTGATGTGGAATTAAACATCGAAGGCTATCCTTCAGATGAGTTCTTGCTCTTAGTAGAGAAGTGCAAGCCTGCACAATGTACACTTGTTCCAGACGCTGATAATCAATTGACTTCAGATCATGGTTGGGACTTTAGCCAAAAACTAGAAATGCTAAAACCAATCATTCAGGATTTACACAAGCACAATATACGCTCAGCAGTCTTTATT
Source organism: Pseudohongiellaceae bacterium (assembly GCA_965662565.1). Lineage (GTDB taxonomy): Bacteria > Pseudomonadota > Gammaproteobacteria > Pseudomonadales > Pseudohongiellaceae > UBA5109. The sequence goes on from CBFIHS010000054.1 coordinate 2,800, forward strand.
GATCCCGATATTAAACAAATAGAAATCGCGGCAACAAGTGGTGCCAATAGAATCGAGCTCTATACTGAGGAGTTTGCAAAACTCCATGACAGTTCTGAGGCTGACAATATCTTAGATAAATATCGTCGAGCGGCAATGACAGCTCACGATTTAGGCTTAGGAATTAATGCAGGGCATGATTTAAACCTGACTAATCTAGCCCGCTTTCTGACAATTCCTAATATTTTGGAAGTTTCTATTGGTCATGCCTTAACAATTGAATGCATTGATCAGGGTTTAGAAAAGGTAATTAATCAATATCTCGCTATCTGTGAAAAGAGGTAAAGCATGTTCCAACTCTATGATAAAAGCGCCATGGTCAGTGAAGAAAAAGCTCTACCGGGTAGATTGGATAAAATGCCAGTAGCCGCTCAACATAGTGTTCTTGGAACCCCGCTTAGTGAACCGGAACCCGGCTTCTTTGTGGCACAAGGACTAGAACAAGCAGTATTTGGCTTGGGCTGTTTTTGGGGTGCAGAGAGAGTTTTCTGGTCTCTACCTGGAGTGTACACAACGGCTGTAGGTTACGCTGGAGGCTTTACACCCAATCCTTCCTACAGAGAGGTTTGTACTGGTCAAACCGCTCACACAGAAGTAGTGTGGGTAGTTTATGATCCAAGTAAACTAAGTTATCAGCAACTACTCGAAGCATTCTGGCAAGCACATAATCCCACTCAAGGTATGGCCCAAGGGAATGATCATGGCACACAATATCGTTCTATGATTCTCAGCTACAATGATGAGCAGCTGCAAGTGGCACTTGAATCGAAACAACATTACCAAGAAATGTTGAATGAGAAGGGTTTCGCCCAAATAACCACCGAAATTGAGCCGCTAACTGAGTTCTACTACGCCGAAGACGACCATCAGCAATATCTAGCCAAAAACCCGAATGGATATTGTGGACTGGGTGGCACTGGCGTCTGTTACTAGTACAATAAGCCTATGACTGACGTTCTACAAAAGCTAACTGTTGCCATTTCATCAAGGGCTCTATTCAATCTCAGTGATAGCCATGAAGTTTATGAAAATGAGGGGGTAGAAGCTTACCGCAAATATCAGATAGCTCATGAAGATGAGTTATTAGAACCAGGCGATGCCTTCAATCTTGTTAAAAAACTACTCAACATCAATACCTTATTAGACCGTCAGCAAGTCGAAGTGATTTTACTCTCTAGAAATACTGCAGACACAGGTCTAAGAATTTTTAATTCCATTGAGCATCACAAATTGGACATCAACAAAGCCGCTTTTTGTGGAGGTTCCAGCCCATATCGATATATAACAGCCTTCAAAAGTCACTTGTTTCTCTCTACCGACGGAGGAGACGTCAGACAAGCTCTAGAAAATGGGATCGCGGCCGCCACAATTATGCCCTCAAGCATTGCCAATGCTGACGACTACAAATTACGTTTTGCTTTTGATGGTGATGCGGTTCTCTTCTCTGATGAAGCAGAGCGTATTTATAAATCAAAAGGACTGGAAGAATTTACTCGAACTGAACGTGAAGCAGCCAGAGATCCATTATCTGGAGGGCCTTTTAAAGCCTTTTTAGCAGCCCTCCAGCAATTACAAAGTGAATTTGAAGTCGATGATTGTCCTATCAGAACTTGCCTCGTAACGGCGCGTGCTGCACCGGCTCATGAAAGAGTAGTGAGGACGCTAAGACACTGGGATATTAAGATTGATGAATCCCTATTTTTGGGCGGATCTGACAAAGGTTCTTTTCTACAAGCCTATAACGCAGATGTGTTTTTTGATGATCAAGAGGCGCATTGTGAATCCACTCGCGAACACGTTGCAACTGGACATGTCCCACACGGGGTAGCTAATGTCCCAGTGAAAAGCTGAAGTATATTCCAAGACTTAATAAGGCAACTATTAGGAAACTTCGTAATAAAGCTTCTGGTAAGACTGAGCCCAAGCGAGTGCCTACATAAATACCTGGTAAAGATCCTACAATTAGAGCCAGCAGCAGCTTGTAATCGACCAAGCCATTCATCAAATAACCCAAGCCAGCCACTAGAGTTAAGGGCACAGCATGGGCTATATCAGTCCCAACCACATGCTTAGCTGGCCATGAAGGAAACAGCATAAACAGAATAGCTGCTCCGAAGGCGCCAGCACCGACCGATGACAGAGTTACACAAACGCCCAGGATAAGGCCAAGAAGAACCACAAAGATAGACCGATGTTTACGAACAAAAGCTCTCAAGAGCTTATTATTGACATTATCTTCACTCACTAAGCGATGCTGTATGTGGCGATTAAAGATCATCACTATCGCTGTAAGAATCAACATTACACCAAGAAAGCTAGTTAAAAAAACCGCAAAGTCTTCATTCTGGGTCAGGGTCTTATCAATGATAAAGAGATTAATAATTATAGAGACAGGAATGCTGCCCACGGCTAACAGTGACATTGTGCGCCAATCAACATGACCACGTTTGTGGTGGAAGTACATGCCACTAGTCTTTGTGATGGCTGCAAATAATAAATCCGTGCCAATAGCTATTGCTGCCGGATAATTAAAGAGCAAAAGAATAGGGGTCATTAAAGAGCCCCCGCCAACGCCTGTTAGACCAATAGCAAAGCCAACCGCAGCGCCAGAAATAATAAGCATGATTAATTCCATAGCTGCGCAATTTATTGATAATCTGATAGATTTAAAAGGAATATTTATATATATTTATATTCTATTTGGTTATATAAGTATTTCCCGTACTGTAGAGGCATTATGAAACTTCAACAATTACGATATATCTGGGAAGTCGCGCAAAGTGAGCTAAATATCAGTCGTGCTGCAAGTAAACTACACACCTCCCAGCCAGGTATTAGTAAACAGATACGCCTCTTAGAGGAAGAGCTGGGCACGCCGATATTTACTCGAAGCGGTAAAAACCTTCAAAAGATAACTCCTGCAGGAGAAAAGATTCTTGCTATGGCTAAAGAGATATTAGTCAAAGTCGATGGCATCCGCTCAATCGCTGGAGAATACAGTGATGAGAGGCAGGGCAGCTTGAGTATTGCTACAACCCATACCCAATCGCGCTATGTATTACCAAAGATTATCCAGAACTTTCAGCAACGTTATCCGAAAGTCTCCTTACATCTGCATCAAGGAACCCCTATGCAGATTTCCCAAATGGCTGTTAGTGGAGAGGCTGATTTTGCTATTGCTACCGAGGCTCTAGAGCTATTTGATGATTTGGTTATGATGCCTTGTTTTCAATGGAATCGCTCAATCCTAGTGCCAAAGGGCCATGCGCTCACCTCTATCCCTGAATTAAGTTTGAAAGACATCAATCAATTTCCAATTATCACTTATGTGTTTGGATTCACAGGAAGGTCCAGGTTAGATGAAGCCTTTCAAAGAGAGGGACTTACCCCGAATGTTGTGGTGACAGCAGCTGATGCCGATGTTATTAAAACCTATGTCAGAACTGGGCTGGGTGTAGGGATCATAGCTTCAATGGCTTGGGAGCCTGAAAGAGATGATGATCTTGTGGCATTAGATGCTAGCCACTTATTCAACTACAGTACTACTAGCATCGGATTCCGGCGAGAAAACTTCTTGCGAAAGTATATGCTGGATTTTATGCAAATGTTTGCCCCGCATCTCGATAAGGCGACCGTAGAGCGGGCTGTTGCTTGTGAAAACAGCATAGAAAGGAATGAGCTTTTGCAGAATATTAAAATCCCAAGCCTTTAAAGCTGAGCTTGAAGTTCAACTAGCAATAAAGGCAATCTAGCCTTTTGCAATAACGTTACCTTGGTGTAAACCACATTCTTTTGCAGTCGACTCTTCCCACCACCAGCGACCTTCACGTTCATGTTGCCCTGGATTTACTGCCTTTGTACAAGGTTCACAGCCTATGCTGATAAAACCATTGTCATGCAAACTATTGTAAGGGACATCGAACATTCTAATGTATTCCCATACCTGAGAAGAGCTCCAATTCGCCAAAGGATTGAACTTAATCAAATTCTCACTAGCGCCAATAAAGGAGGCATCTGCTTCAATTACCGCCACCTCATTTCGAGTACTAGGGCTCTGATCCTTACGCTGACCGGTAATCCAGGCATCGAGACCACTTAGCTTGCGCTTCAAAGGTTCGATCTTACGAATACCACAACATTCATGATGGTCAGAATTGTAAAAATCAAATAAGCCTTTGGCTTTTACATAATTTTGCAATGCTTCTGTATCGGGACTTAATAATTCAATAGAAAGACCATAATGAGAGCGCACTTTATCTATAAAACGATAGGTCTCTGGGTGCAAACGGCCAGTATCCAAGCTAAATACCTTAATATCTTTATTAATCTTATAGGCAAGATCAATAAGAACAACATCTTCAGCGCCACTGAAAGAAATCGCAATATTAGAGAAGGACTCAATCGCTAAGCGTAATATCTCTTTAGGATGCTTTTCAGCGTATTCATTGGCTAAATCACTAATCTTCTCGGCTGTAAACACTATATGAATCCTATTCCTTAAAAAAAGCGCTACATTGTACTCCTGTTCTTCACAGCTTGAAATCCTTAAATATACAAAGACTTAGCGCAGCAACTTAAGAACTAAGTTAATTTATGTTTCACGTGAAAAAAAGCCATATATATTAATAGCTTACATAAACTATTTAGTTAAAAAACACAGTATGTAGTGCTCTTAGTTGCTGTTTTTACTACACCTTGTTAGCGAAGCTTGTTTAGACGATAAGGCATTCGCTTAATTCTCTGCTATTCACTTCAAAATATTCGTGGAAACTTCGCAAGAATCAGCCATTCAGGCATTGCATGGAAAGCCCATACAATAGAAAATGACAATTTACTAAACCTATCAAGGAGAATACTCTTGGAGTTAGCATGTCTGGACCTAGAAGGGGTCCTCATACCCGAAATCTGGATTAATTTTGCCGAAAAAACTGGTATTGAAGAACTTAAAGCAACCACAAGAGATATCCCTGATTACGATGTGCTAATGAAACAGCGCTTACGTATCCTTGATGAGCATAAACTCGGTTACGATGAAATCCAGGAAGTTATTGAAACTCTCAGCCCTATAGAAGGCGCTCCTGAGTTTGTTGACTGGTTACGTGAAAGGTTTCAAGTCATCATCCTTTCCGATACCTTTTATGAATTCTCACAACCTTTAATGCGCCAGCTGGGCTTCCCTACATTATTCTGTCATCGTCTAGAAATTGACGACAACGGCAGGGTAGTTGACTATAAATTACGTCAAAAAGACCCAAAACGAGAGTCTGTGAAAGCTTTCCATGGCCTTAACTACAGAGTCATTGCTACTGGAGACTCTTATAATGACACAAGCATGTTGAGTGAAGCCGAACAAGGCATATTATTCAAAGCACCACAAAATGTGATTGATGAATTTCCTCAATTCCCATCAGTTTCAACTTATGAAGACCTCAAAAAAGAGTTTATTAAGGCAAGTAATCGGGCATTAACACTCTAAATCAACTTATCTTCACTTAGTTTTAAAGCTAGGGAGCGCAGCATTTTGGCTGTTGCTCCCCATATATAATATTCTTTAAATTCAAGGAAATAGAACTCTCTTTTGATTCCATTTCTTAACAATGTATCACGCTGATAAAGCTCGATATCAAGCAAGGTTTTCAAAGGTATAGAGAAAACCTCAGCAACCTCAGCAGGGGCTGCAGTAAATTCCTGAAACTCTTTTAGCTCAGCAACGACTGGCAGCACAAGAAAACCTGAAGGGATGCTATGCCAATGTAAAATACCAAGAATATCGACATTATCATGTTTAAGGCCAATCTCTTCGGAAGATTCCCTCAAAGCCGTATAGATCGGATCTGGGTCTTCAGTCTCAACAGTCCCCCCAGGAAAACTTATTTGCCCGGCATGGCTCGACAAGCCCTCACTTCGACGTGTAAGGATTAACTCAGGCCCATCGCTACCTGGAATCAATAAAATCAACACCGCAGCTAAACGCGCTCCGGTATCAGGTCGTGGGCTTTTTATGGCTAGCTCAGCATTATCTAGCTGCTTTCGGAGAAGGTCGCTATACATAATCTAAGTAAAGGCGTTTATAAATAAGGAGATTTTATCCAGACTTTCTTGATATTCCTGCTGCATATCTGAATCGGCAACAAGTCCTCCGCCACCCCAGCAGTATATTTTTTCCTGGTCTCGCACTAAGGTCCGAATGGCAATATTACTGTCCATATTGCCATCAAAACCTAACCAAAGTATTGAGCCGCAGTAAACCGATCTAGGAACAGTTTCTATTTCGTCAATAACCTCCATGGCACGTTTCTTAGGAGTGCCCGTTATTGAACCTCCAGGAAAAGAAGCCCCTAACAGTGAGAAAACATCAGACTCACGCTCTAAATCCCCGCTAATGGTACTGATCAAATGATGCACATTGTTAAAGCTATGCGCTTCAAATAAGCTCTCCACATTAATCGAACCGGTCACACATACCTTACCTAGATCATTCCTAAGTAGGTCAACGATCATTAAGTTCTCAGCTTGGTCTTTTTTGCTTGCCTTTAAATCGTTTAGCGCTTCTTGATCTTCCTTAGGATCATTAAAGCGAGGCCGTGTTCCTTTAATGGGTTGAGTAGTAACGTGTTTGTTTTGAACTTGAAGGAAGCGCTCTGGAGAAAAAGACAGCACACTTTGCTCCCCATCTTCAATGTAAGCAGAAAAAGGCGCATTAGCCAGTTCCTGTAAATCCACAAATGCAGAGTAGCTGTCTCCCTCACAACTAGCCTGAAAGCACTGCGCTAGGTTAACCTGATAACAATCCCCAGCGCGGATATATTCCATAACTTTGTTGAAACCTTGTTCATAGTCTTGCAAAGAGCAATTTGAAATAAAAGATGAGTTTAGGTGAAAATTCTTTTTTTGCTTTTTGCTTTCAGATATCAGTAAGCCGCTTAGCTCAAGCGTTTGTTGATCTGACAGGGGCTCTTCAGAAACGATAGAGCAACGTTGTAGTTTGTGATCGACAAGCACTGCCCAGTCATATATTCCAGCTAAGACACTAGGAAGATTTATATTCTCAAATTTATTAACTTTTACTTTGTTTAGTTCATGAAGCGTGTCGTATGCGAAATACCCAACCAAACCACCACAGAAAGGGTAATCGACATCTGGCTGATGATTAACTTGTATTGCTAAATAGTTTGCTAATACTGAAAAAGGGTCCTGTGTTTCTATTTCTTCGCTTATTTGCTCTTCTGTCTTTGTGTATTTCTTTTCGTCGACCTTTTCGCTTATCTGTTCAGATCTTGATTCATCTACTTTCGTAGTAGTTTTATTGTTTGAGCTTGTAACAAGCAACACACCATTTTTGTAACGAAATGTTTTACTAGGAGCAGCCACCATGATGTCAAAACGCGCTGCCGCATTTTCTCCATATGAACCGCTATGCAACAATACTGGCAAAGGTAAATGTCGTAGCTTTTGGAATAAATCAATACTCGAAGCAGGGTAGGGAAGAGGTATTGCTGATGGCATACTTTGAGTATCAAATACAGTTTGTTGGACGTGGTAAGCCTGCTATTTTACAAGCAAGTTTCAAAGGTGTTTCTGGAAAGAGGCTCATAAGATACAAACTTTTTCCTTTCTCAGGGCCCAACTCCTGCGACATTAATTTAATCAAAACTCTGGTAGAAGGGGTCAAGCCGCTACGTTCGTGAAAAGAGCGCAATAAGTTTATTAATTCCCAATGAGCTGGGCTAAGCGAGATATCTACTTGGGCTGCAAGAAGCTTGGCAACACCTTCATTCCAATCATCGAGCTCAAGCAGATAACCATGTTTATCAAGGTTTACTTCGATATCGTTGTGTTTAAGGCTTTGCACAATTGCAGCTCAATACTCTTCAATCACTAAAATTTTACGTCGCTTTCTTGAGGCTCGATACAGATAAATTTCACCTTAAGCTCAGGACCAGCTTTGAACTTTAGCATAATCAATGGATAACTGAAGAAAACCAGAATAATCAACTAGCGTAAAGCTAGAAGAGACTTTATCACTTATACCACGTGCAAACAGGTCTTCTTTAAGCACATAACAGGGCAAATCATATTTGCCAATCAACTCCAAAAAATCTTTGTTCGTGTCATTAACAAGCGCTGCATAAACAGCATCTTCAATTAGCAAAAGAGCATGAGAACGACCTGCACCTTGCAATAAATTCACGCACTCCTTAAGAGCTGAAGACTGATCTGGAGATTTATTAATAAGATGTAAAATCATAAGAATTAAAAATTGAATACCAAATCAGCTTGCTCGATTTCTTTTAAAATTTGTTGTCGTGAAAGCGCTTCCGAAAGCATAAGTAATTGATTTGTTTTGAACCCTCTTTGAACTAAAGCATTTTCTTCAAATAAAACCCGCTTTACATCATATAACTCTAAAGAAGGTAAAGCCTGGCTAATAGACTTTATACCTGTCTCGAAACTATTCTGACCCGGCAATAAATGCAAAACCCCTGCACCTAAAAATAATAGACTTAGCTCTTGCTCAAATGCCGCAGCCGTCAAAACAATGTCCATAGCGGCATTTGGTAGTGTCGAGGCAAAAGGGGCCTGCCGTATTATTATTAAAATTTTTTTCTGCATCATCTATATCGCTACCATATTCTTACCATATCGCTACGACAATCTACTAAGGTAGAAAATTAATCACTCTGTCCGATTCTATTGCAGCATCGACAAGTTGCCCTAAACCGCTAATTGTAAAACCTGGCCTAATGTTAGAAGCAGGCAAGTCATAACGATCAGCTTCATTAGCATCTAGAATTCCTCGCTTTAAAGCTGAAGCAACGCAAACAACCGCATCAATTTCATGATCAATAATGAAGCGCTGCCACGCTAGAGCAACATCATTTTCATCTTGGGGAGGAGTTGTGTAACTGGACGCATTAAGGACCCCGTCTTGATAAAAAAAGAGTCTATAGATAGCACAATCACCTTT
>CBFIHS010000055.1:0-11071 GCA_965662565.1 Pseudohongiellaceae bacterium
AAGAAGGATCGGTCTCTTTTGGATTAGCTTCTCACTCCGCTGACTACAGCGGAGGTGTTTCGCCCAAAATAGCCATCAATGATCGGGCTATGCAAACTCTAGCTACTATTGATACCTCTAGCCCCTATGATGAAGTGTTAACTGGAACATCAAGCAATACGATAGTCCACGACCCTTATTACGATGTAGCAACAGATATAGGCTATTGGGAATCTCCCAATATGTCTATCTTGAACAATCAACTCAATGCTCTCGACATGGCAAGTCTTACCCCAGATGATATGTTTTGGGCAAACCCAACAGCTGCCGATATTTCCGATCGCACTGGCACGGTTAATTATAGCGATAATGGAATTTTTCTTGGTCTTACTAGCCAAAATGGTCCGATAGATAACTTTGCGATGGCCTTCGATATGAACTTCGATACCGCTACAATTTCTAACGGAGCGCTTGTAGTTGAAAATGATGCCGCTAATGAGTTGTGGGACGTAAGTTTTACTGGAGGCTTTATTAACGGCTCACTGGTCGAGTTTACGGGTATTAATGGTAACTTCGATCTGGATACCTTAACGTCTGGAAATGAGTGCCTATCATGTGTCCTCGGAGAAATTAAAGGTGTCTTTACTGAAGACAGCTATGGTGGAGACGGTTTTACTGCCGGCTTCTCTCTAAATAATTCGGGTAACGGTTCAGGTTTCACAGACACAGCTATGGGTATTGGAACTCTTTTGGTGGGTTATTGACTTTAGATTTAGATACAGTTTGATAAATTTATCTGGAAGTATATCCAAGATATATAAAGCATTTAGAAATGCCTAATAAGCTCACTGAACACTAGTAATTAGAATGCTAAGTTGGTCGGAGTGGCCGGATTTGAACCGACGACCACCACACCCCCAGTGTGGTGCGCTACCAGGCTGCGCTACACTCCGATTTATAGAAGGGGTATTAAGAGGCTAAGTGAGTTAACGCTTCTTCGATTTCTTCGATCAGTTCCTTGACCACATGCTGGTTCATAACGGGCTTAGCTTTAGAAACAGGTTCTTCAACAACCACCCCACCAGCCATACGCTGTCTCGCACCGCCAATTGTAAAACCTTGCTCATAAAGCAGTGTTCTAATTTCACGGATAAGCACAACATCCTGACGTTGATAATAACGTCGGTTACCTCGGCGTTTAACTGGCTTTAATTGAGTAAACTCTTGTTCCCAGTAGCGAAGCACATGAGGCTTCACTTCACAGAGTTCACTTACCTCACCAATAGTGAAATAACGTTTAGCCGGGATTTCAGGTAATTCTGAGTTATGACTCGGTTCCAGCATAGCTTTCTACTCTTGATTTAAGTTTCTGCCCTGGTCTGAAGGTAACAACACGGCGTGCTTGGATAGGTATCTCTTCTCCGGTCTTTGGGTTACGTCCGGGACGTTCACTCTTGTCGCGCAAATCAAAGTTACCAAAACCAGATAATTTCACTTGCTCGTTAACCTCAAGAGAAGCTCTAACTTCCTCAAAAAACTGCTCTACCAATTCCTTGGCTTCACGTTTATTCAAGCCCATCTCATCAAAGAGACGTTCAGCCATTTCCGCTTTTGTTAGTGCTCCACTTGCCATTCTACTGCCTTGGATTTTGCCTTAGTTATAAATTATCAGACTATTTTCGTACTAGGGTCGGTAATTATGGCGGTTTTTTTTTGGAAAATCACCTTAATTCTGCATTAAATTGTTCTTCTAGTACCTTGATACACTTATTAATTATCAAATTAATCTCATCATCATTGAGAGTTCTTGAAGAATCTTGGAAGGTCAGACCTAAAGCGAGGCTCTTTTTACCAGCCTCGATATTCTCACCCTGATAAACATCAAAGAGGACTATTTGCGTTAAATTATCACCGGCAGTTTCTCGTATAGTTTGCTCAAGCTGACCGTAAACAAGCTCTGAATCGACTGTTAGAGCAATATCTCGTCTCACCGAAGGATACTTCGATAAAGCAGTGACTACTGGCAGGATTACAGCACTTATGGCTTTCAGGTCGAGTTCAAAGACATAAATTTTTCCTGGGATATCCAAGTCTCTCTGAATTTCAGGGCTGATGGCACCAATCCATCCGACAAGCTCATCACCCTTGACGATTCGCGCGGTCTGGCCAGGTTGTAATGCTGGATGTATCGCTGCTTCGAATTGAAAACTCTCAGGACAGTTTGTGAGTGCAAGTATGTTTTCGACATCACCCTTGATGTCAAAAAAATCAGAAGGTCGCGACTTTTCACTCCATTGCTCTGGGAATTGTCGCCCCCAAGAAAGGCCGGCAACCCTAGTCTCCTGTTGTATCTGCTTACCTTCATTTAGAAAGACCAAGCCAGACTCAAAAACACGCACCTCTTCCTGTTGACGACTTTGGTTGTATTTTAAGGTCTGCAATAGGCCTGCCCAAAGAGATCTGCGCATAACAGACATATCACTTGAAATAGGATTTGCTAGTGTAATCGGTGCTTCTTGTTCATTCGAAAGCTTGCTTTCAAGCTCAGGAGAAACGAAGCTGTAGCTTATAACCTCTTGATAACCAAGCGAATTAAGCCTTCTTCTTAATTTCCTAACAGGAAGAATTGATTCGGCAGACGCTTTTAACTTGCTGCTCGCAGAAGCACTCGTAATTGGCAAATTATTGTAACCATAGATTCGAGCCAGCTCTTCGATAAGGTCGACTTCTATAGCTAAATCAAAGCGCCACGATGGTACTTGGTAAAGCCAGCGTTCAGCATTTTTATCTAATAGAAACAAGCCAAGAAGTCTTAATATATCTTCAACTTCAGTTTCCGGAATCTCTAAACCCAACAAACTCTCTATTTTTTCCGATCGTAGAGAAACTTGTTTGGATTCTGGCAAATCTGCTTCAGCAATAATCACTGGCCCTGCTTCTCCACCAACAATATCGAGTAATAAGGCTGTTGCTCTTTCAATAGCTAGCTTAGGTAATTCAAAATCAACACCCCTTTCAAAGCGATGAGAAGCATCCGTATGCATACCGTATGCACGGGCTTTACCGACGATGGTAAGCGGATTAAAAAAGGCGCTTTCGAGGAATAAATTCTTGGTATCACTGCTTACACCGCTATGCTCACCACCCATCACACCAGCGATCGCTAGCGCCTTTTCATGATCCGCAATAACCAATGTCTCTGGATTTAATTCGACTTCTCGACCGTCCAATAAGACTAATTTTTCATTTTGATGTGCTCTACGCACTACAATGCCATCTTTTAAGACGTCTAAATCAAAGGCATGCATTGGTTGACCAAGCTCTAATAAGACATAATTTGTTACATCTACTGCAGGATCAATACTGCGAATTCCGCTGCGTCTTAACTTTTCTTGCATCCACAAGGGAGTCTGAGCATTTATATCGACATTTCTGATTATTCTGCCGATATAGCGTGGGCAGTCATCTGGAGTTTGCAGATCAATATTGAAGGTATCTGATGTCTGGGCTTCTACAAGTGAGATCTCAGGGGTAAGTACTTCTGCTTTATTTAAAACACTCACTTCACGAGCAAGCCCTTGAATACTAAGGCAATCGCCACGATTAGGCGTTAAATCAACCTCAAGAAGTGAATCACTGAGCTGTAAATATTCTCTAATATCCTGTCCAACAGGAGCATCACCGGGAAGCTCCAATAATCCATCTGACTTTTCAGCTAAACCTAGCTCTTCCGCGGCACATAACATTCCATTAGATTCAACACCACGCAGCTTTGCTTGCTTAATCTTAAAATCTTTAGCGAGTACGGCACCCACCATTGCAAAGGGAACTTTTTGTCCTGCGGCAACATTAGGGGCACCACAGACAACTTGATAAGTTTCTTTGCCATCACTCACTTGGCAGACATTTAACTTATCGGCATCGGGATGTTTTTCAACACTTAGCACTTCACCAACTACGACATCAGTAAACTCATTTGCTGCGGCCTCAACGGAATCGACTTCGAGACCAGCCATAGTTAACTGTTCGACCAAGTCTTTTGTAGATATTTTGGGGTTTACCCATTCTCGTAACCAGCTTTCGCTAAATTTCATTGATATCCCCTACTACGAAAACTGCTGTAAAAATCGCAGATCGTTCTCAAACAGGAGACGCAGATCTTTAATCTGATAACGAAGCATAGCCAAACGATCGACTCCCATACCAAAGGCATAACCACTGTACTTTTCAGAATCTATACCAGAAAGGTCAAGTACCTTAGGATGCACCATTCCGCAGCCCAGCACTTCCAGCCATCCCGTATGACTGCAAACACGACAGCCTTCACCACGGCAACTTACGCATTGCACATCAACTTCGGCTGAAGGTTCGGTAAAGGGGAAATAAGAAGGTCTAAATCGAACCGACAAATCCGCTTCGAAAAATACTCTGAGGAAATCTTCAATAATACCTTTCAAGTCTGCAAAACTTGCTTTCTCATCAATTAACAAACCTTCTACCTGATGAAACATAGGGGTATGTGTTAAATCAGAGTCACAGCGATACACCCGCCCGGGACAAATAATTCGAATCGGTACTTCACTTGTTTCCATCACTCGAACTTGCACAGTCGAAGTATGCGTTCTAAGTAAGGTGTTGGTATCAAAATAGAAAGTATCATGCATCGCACGTGCGGGATGATGATCGGGAATATTTAAAGCTTCGAAATTATGATAATCATCTTCGATTTCTGGGCCTTCAACTGTATCAAAGCCGACAGCTGAGAAGATATCTTCTATTCTCTCAATAGTTCTCGTAACTGGGTGTAAAGCACCTGAATGATGTTGCCTACCCGGCAAACTCACATCAAGAGCTTCTCGCTTTAGTAATGCAGAGGTTGCTGCATTTTCAAGAGCAGTCTTACGCTCATTGATCGCTTCTTGGACTTCTTGCTTAGCTCGGTTAATCACCGCTCCAGCTTCGCGCCTTTCCTCTGCAGGTAACTTACCAAGTGTTTTTAATTGCTCAGTAATGCTGCCTTTTTTACCAAGATACTGCACCCGCAGAGCTTCTAACTCATTAGCATTTTCTGATTGAGTTATAGCCTGCAGGGCAGAGCTTGTTAGCGTATCTAGATTTTCCATACCTGATTAATGTCTCTTAAGGGTATGAATTTAGGCGAGAGCCGCTTTGGCCTCTTCAGCTATTGCTGCGAAAGCGTCTTTATCATTTACGGCTAAGTCAGCTAATACTCGTCTATCGATCATAATACTGGCTTTCTTAAGGCCGGCGATCATACGACTGTAAGTGATGCCATTGCTACGTGCTTGAGCATTGATACGAGTAATCCATAAAGCTCGGAATACTCTTTTCTTTTGCTTGCGGTCACGGTAAGCATATTGACCTGCTTTGATTACAGCTTGTTTAGCTACTCGAAATACACGACTGCGAGCACCGTAATATCCTTTAGCTTGATTTAAAACTTTTTTGTGTCGACGACGTGCGACAACTCCACGTTTAACTCGTGCCATTTTCTATTCCTCTCTATTAATTCTGACGAAGCATGCGTTTTACATTAGACATATCTGCTGGATGAACATCAGATGTGCCACGTAATTGACGTTTGCGTTTAGTCGTCATTTTAGTGAGGATATGGCTTTTATAAGCGCTTTTACGCTTAAGACCGGATCCGGTTTTTTTGAAGCGCTTTGCAGCACCACTGTGTACTTTTTGTTTAGGCATTGTCGTACTCCGCATTTAAGGTTAGCCCGATTCTCAGTCTTGGCCCCTTACGTTTAATATAAATAAAAACTGTCCCCTCAACTTCTAATCAAACTGTTGAGTTTAAAAAAAAGATTTGGGTAGCTTTTACGGCTTTTTCTTTACTGGGGTTAACACCATGGTTAACTGTCGACCTTCCATTTTTGGTTCCTGGTCAACTGTGCCGTATTCAACAAGATCTTGTTTTAATCTTTTAATCAGCTCCATCCCAATATGTTGATGAGCCAGCTCTCTGCCACGAAATCTTACTGTGACTTTCGCTCTGTCTCCATCGTTGAGGAAACGTATCAGGTTGCGTAGTTTTACCTGATAATCTCCTACTTCCGTCCCTGGTCTAAATTTGATTTCTTTAACGTGAATAACTTTTTGTTTCTTGCGGTTAGCCGCATTCTGTTTCTTAAGCTCAAAAACATGTTTGCCATAATCCATGATTTTACAAACTGGTGGATTCGCGTCCGGCGAAATTAATACTAAATCCAGTTTGGCCGCTGCAGCCTCCTGCTTTGCTTCATCAAGGCTTACTATTCCTTTCTGGCTACTGTCAGCAAGAATCAATCTGACTTGTTCTGCTTCAATATCATCATTAATAATGGCCTTTTTGCTTTTGGCATTTTCACGCTTAATAATATGTCTCTCCGTTCAAGTTAATCTTTAGTACAGCGGCTAATATAATAGTTATTATACTCTGCTGTAATTCTCAATATCTTTTTGAAGCAAAGCTTCAAACTGCGAAACTTCCATGACTCCTAGATCATTCCCGTTTCGATCTCTGACCGAAACAGTATTCGCAGCCACTTCTTTATCGCCAGCAACGAGTAGATATGGTGTTCGCTGCATAGTATGCTCGCGAATTTTAAACCCCACCTTCTCATTTCTCAAGTCAGCTTGGGCTCTAAACCCTTTATTTTTAAGGGAATTGACTACTTTATCGCAATATTCACCCTGTTTATCAGTAATATTCATCACAGCAGCTTGAACTGGCGTAAGCCAAGCAGGAAAAGCGCCCTCGTAATGCTCAATCAAAATACCGATAAAACGCTCAAAAGATCCAAAAATTGCTCTGTGCAACATAACCGGAGTATGACGACTGTTATCCTCAGCCACATATTGGGCACCTAGGCGACCAGGCATAGAGAAATCTACTTGAATAGTCCCGCATTGCTGCTCACGGCCCATACAATCTTTTAAAGCAAACTCAATTTTAGGGCCATAAAAAGCGCCTTCTCCTGGTAATAACTGCCACTCCCTACCAGTATTGTTCAATGCTAATTCAAGCGCAGCTTCAGCTTGATCCCAGACTTCCTCAGAGCCCACTCTTTGTTCAGGTCTCGTAGATAGCCGTAAAATGATTTCTTCAAAACCAAAATCCTGATAAACCTTATAAACTAAATCTATAAAAGCAGAGACTTCAGTTTGGATTTGCTCTTCGGTGCAGAAGATATGTCCATCATCTTGCGTAAAAGATCGAACTCTCATTAAACCGTGCATACTCCCTGATGGCTCATAACGATGGCAGGAACCAAATTCAGCTAAACGAAGCGGTAAATCTCGATAGGATTTCAAACCATGATTAAAGACTTGCACGTGGCAAGGACAGTTCATAGGTTTAATAGCATACATTCTGTTTTCAGACTCAACACTGAACATTTGATCAGAGAATTTCGCCGAATGCCCTGATTTATCCCAAAGACTGTAGTCGACTAATTGGGGAGTGTTTATTTCCAAATAGCCATTTTCAACAAAAAGCTTTTGCATATAATTCTTAATGGTTTGATAAATAGCCCAACCTTGTGGATGCCAAAAAACCATGCCTGGAGCTTCTTCCTGAAAGTGGAAAAGGTCTAACTTCTTACCTATTTTTCGATGGTCTCTGCGTTCCGCTTCCTCAAGTAAATGCAGGTAAGCTTTTAGGGCTTTCTTATCCGCCCAAGCCGTTCCATAAATTCTTTGTAGTTGAGCGTTATTCGAATCGCCACGCCAATAAGCACCAGCAACCGACATCAATTTAAACGCTTTCACATGACCCGTACTTGGTATATGTGGCCCACGACAGAGGTCGATGAAATCTCCCTGTTTATAAAAAGATAAATCTTCAGCATTCGGGATGCTTTGGATGATTTCAACTTTGTATTCCTCACCCATATCTTTGAACATAGCCACAGCTTCATCGCGACTCATTAGACTTCGGCTAACAGGAATATCTTCTTTGGCTAAACGAGCCATTTCTTTCTCAATGGCTTCGAGATCTTCAGGTGTAAACGGTCTTTCAAAAGCAAAATCGTAGAAGAAACCGTTTTCAATCACTGGGCCAATCGTCACTTGTGCAGAAGGAAAAAGATTCTGCACAGCATTAGCCATCAAGTGAGCGGATGAATGCCTAATAATATCCAAGCCTTCATCATCACGTGGAGTAATAATAGAAAGTTGAGCATCATCGGTAAGTTCATAAGAGGTATCAACAAGCTCGCCATCAACCCTTCCGGCCAGAGCCACCTTGGCTAAACCTGGACCAATAGCTTCCGCCACACCAAAGACTGTTGTTGGTGCATCAAATTCTTTTGTACTGCCATCTGGCAGAGTAATCGTTAACATCTCACTTGAAACAGCATCAATGTGTGCTGCTTCTAACCCTCTTCAAACAAATTGACCGAATTGAATTGGTAGGCACGACCAGATTCGAACTGGTGACCTCTACCATGTCAAGGTAGCGCTCTAACCAACTGAGCTACGCGCCTAAAATTTCTTCTTCCAAAATCTTTTAAAAAGCAATAAATACGCTTCTTTTCAGGCTTCTGAAAGATCGGCGATTATAGAGACCCCCAGACAAAATCACAAGAAAATTAGGGAGTTGGTGCGCATTTAAAGCGAACCGAGCCTAATCAGGAAATAAACTTCTGATTGATCTGTGAGATTTGGTCTCGAACCCTAGCGGCTTCTTCGAATTCTAGATTTCGAGCATGCCCATACATAAGCTCTTCGAGACGTTTAAACTCCTTAGCAAGCTGAGTTGGGGTCATTGAATCAAGATTCGTATCATACCCTTCTGCAGACTCAGCAACTTCGCGGAGTTTCGCATAAGTTCCTCCACTGCGCCCTTGAGTTTGGCCCGCTTGCATAATGTCCTGTACGCTCTTCTTAATGCCAAGCGGTGTAATACCATGCTCTTCATTAAAAAGTTTCTGCATTTCACGGCGTTCCAGTGTGGTATCGATAGCTCGACGCATCGAATCAGTAATCTTATCAGCATAGAGAATCACTTTGCCGTTTAAATTCCTGGCTGCACGCCCCATGGTTTGAATAAGAGACCGTTCCGAGCGTAAAAAACCTTCTTTATCAGCGTCGAGAATAGCAACTAATGAAACTTCTGGTATATCTAAACCCTCACGTAGCAAGTTAATCCCTACTAAAACATCAAACTTTCCGAGCCTTAAATCTCGAATAATCTCAACTCTTTCGACAGTGTCGACGTCTGAATGCAGATAACGGACTTTAACCCCGTTATCAGCCAGGTAATCGGTTAAATCCTCAGACATACGCTTAGTTAAAGTCGTAACTAAGACCCTCTCACTTATGGAAACTCTAATTTTTATTTCAGAGAGCAGGTCGTCCACTTGATGTGTCGCCGGCCTTACTTCAGGCTCAGGATCTAACAAGCCTGTAGGTCTAGCAATTTGCAGGACACGCTGTCCCTCATGTTTTTCTTCATAATCTGAAGGCGTTGCTGAAACGAAGACCAGTTGAGGAACTAAACTTTCCCATTCAGCAAAACGTAAAGGTCGATTATCCAAGGCAGAAGGCAAGCGAAATCCATACTGAACCAAAGTTTCTTTCCTTGAGCGATCACCCTTATACATTGCTCCGATTTGAGGGATTGTGACGTGTGACTCGTCAACCACAACAAAGGCATCAGCTGGCAAATAGTCAAACAAGGTAGGTGGGGGCTGCCCTTCTTCTCTACCGGAAAGATAACGAGAATAATTTTCAATTCCAGTGCAATAACCAAGCTGCAACATCATTTCCAAATCAAACTGAGTCCTTTGCTTTAAGCGCTGAGCTTCAACCAATAAATTCCTTTCTTCCAAATCCTTCAAACGCTCGTCTAGCTCTATTTTGATTTTTTCAGTAGTTTCAAGTATCAATTCCCTACGAGTCACATAGTGAGATTTAGGAAATACTGTCAGGCGTGGAACTCTTTGTAAGATTTCACCAGTCAAGGGGTCAAAGTACGAAAGCCCCTCAATTTCGTCATCAAACAACTCAATCCGAATGGCTTCACTTTCTGACTCAGCGGGAAATATGTCGATTACATCGCCCCGAACCCGATAAGAACTACGATGCAAATCCATCTCATTTCTTGTGTATTGCAATTCGGCTAATCGGGTAAGTAAGGCACGCTGATCCAACTTGCCGCCGACATTTAGATGCAAGACCATATCAAGATAAACCGTGGGATCGCCCAAGCCATATATGGATGAAACGGTAGCAACCACAATAACATCACGCTTTTCTAATAAAGACTTAGTCGCTGATAAGCGCATCTGCTCGATGTGCTCATTTACCGAAGAGTCCTTCTCAATATAAGAGTCTGAAGAAGGCACATAGGCCTCAGGCTGATAATAATCATAATATGAAACGAAATACTCAACTGCATTGTTTGGGAAAAACTCTTTCAACTCGCCATAAAGCTGGGCTGCAAGAGTTTTATTATGAGCCATAATAAGTGCAGGACGTTGTGTTTGCTGAATGACATTGGCAATCGTATAAGTCTTACCAGAACCCGTCACGCCAAGTAAGGTTTGTGCAGCCAGGCCATCAGACAAACCTTCCACTAACTTTTCAATGGCTTTTGGCTGATCTCCAGCAGGAGGAAAAGGAGAATGCAGTTCGAAACGATCCAATTTGTTAATCCAGAATGAAATCGACCATTGTAAGCAGTTTGAAATTTGAATTGTAGGCTTTAAATGAAAAAGCTAAGCGGGATTGGAAGGCAGACACAACTATAAAGGAAATATTCGGTCAGTTCATAAATAAACAAATACAAATTCTTACTCTTTTACGAACAAAAAACTGATTCGGCTCAAAGTGGGTTGACCCCTAGGCTAAATATAATTAACATACGCGCCGCTTTCGAGGTAAAATCATCACTTCGAAATTACTGCCCAATAGCTCAATGGTAGAGTAGGTGACTGTTAATCACTTGGTTCCTGGTTCGAGTCCAGGTTGGGCAGCCATTTTCATATAGCCTCTTATTTCTATTATTCGCCTTCTGTAAGCCACTCTTAATTTAATTCACTAATTCACTAATTCATTAATTCCATTCAAACTGGATTGA
>CBFIHS010000056.1:0-10157 GCA_965662565.1 Pseudohongiellaceae bacterium
GGTTAAGTTTTTCTACAGTATAGTTTTTGTCAATTCTTATGGTGAAACTCCAGACTGGTAAGTAAATTAAATTGAGTATGGAATAAGGTTAGTGGTACAAGAAGTACAACATTGCAAAGCTATCGCAAAATCAACAGGCAAGCCTTGTCGGCGCTCTCCGATTAAGAATGGCTTTTGCCGATATCATTTGCCGAAAGATCAATGGGTTGAAGAAGAGCCAGTTACTAATGATGCTGACAAGAACCCCGCTCTTGGTAAAGCCTTCCTAAATCAAAACCTAACGACCAGTCAAAAAAACCGTTTTATCCGTGTTATTGTCGTTAGTACCAAGCGTAAGAAAAAATAAACTTTAACAGTTTTGATCATTTTTCTGCGCGACCCTCAATATAAGAAAAGCTAATATGGCGTTTTCATTTATAAACCGAAACCTTTCATTGCTTGCTATTTGTGTTTGCTTATTAATGAGTTGCGGTTCATTGATAGTAGCTACCGCAGCGCTTGTTGGCTTCTCGCTTGCCTCAGATAAATCTTTATCTACCTTGCCCTTGGCGGCACAGTTCATAGCAATCATGTTAACCAGTGTTCCGGCCGCACTAGTTTTACAAAAGCTAGGGCGCAAAGTGGGTTTTATGATTGCTACTTTGTTTGCTATTTCTGGCGGAGTGCTAGCCTATTTTTCAATTATTTATCATCTCTTTTGGGGTTTTGTGATGGCTACAGCCTTGATAGGAGTTTTTCAAGGTTTCTCAAATTATTTTCGTTATACGGCTGCTGAAAGTGTTGAAATCGATGTCCGTAGTAAAGCTATTTCCTTTGTTATGCTCGGCGGCGTTTTGGCTGCAGTCATTGGACCAAACTTGGCTAAGTACTCTAGAGAATGGATTCATGAGGCAGAATTTGCGGGCAGTTATGCTGCAATTATCGTGCTTTATGTATTAATTTTGTTTGTGCTTTCTTTTTTAAAAATTAGTGAAAAGGAAGCTGAATCTATAAGGCAAAAAGATGGCAGTCTTAAACGAGACACAGGACGATCTTTGTGGTTGATCATAAAGCAACCGAATTATATTGTTGCCTTGATTAGTGGAATGATTGGTTATGGTGTAATGACTTTGGTTATGACGGCTACTCCTTTAGCCATGAGTCAAAATGCTTTTCTTTTTGATGACACATCTCTAGTCATTCAATGGCATGTGCTGGCGATGTTTGTTCCTTCATTTTTTACTGGGAACTTAATTGTGCGTTTTGGCTTAATTAAGATTATGTTCTCGGGTGTGTTTTTTGGATTGCTTTGCGTGGTAATCAATTTGCTAGGAACTAGCTTTTGGCATTTCCTTTTTGCTTTGATTTGCCTTGGAGTAAGTTGGAATTTTTTATTCGTCGGCGCAACAACGATGATTACTGAGACCTATGAAGAGAAAGAAAAAAACAAGTCTCAGGCCATTAATGATTTATTTGTTTTTTCAACTGTTGCCTTGGCTTCTCTTTCAGCAGGTGCATTACAAAACTTTTTAGGATGGCGAGCTGTCAATTTAGGAGTAATTCTTTTACTAGCAGTACTACTTTATGCGCTGCTTTGGTTAAGTAAAAAAAATAAAGACAAAAAAATGTTAGAAGAACTGAATACAGCATAGTAGCTGGTAAGTAAAAACTTCTTTGAGTTTTTTCTGTAAGAATTAGATTTATTAAGATTCAGTGGCGCAATACTTAGATAAGCTATCGAAAGAGTTAAATCTGTAGTAGATTTAATCTCCAAGGCTCTAAATTGAGCTTGATATACCAGACGAGAATTGATTTGTTCTGGTAATAAATAATAAGAAAATCAATAAGTTAAATGATTTCAATAAGGGGGTTAAATGAAGATTAGCCATTATATTGGTGCTTTAGTGGGGTGTTTATGTTGTGCATTCTCAACTATGGCTTTCTCTCAGTCATTATCATTCAATGCCTATACTCCGGATGCCTTGCCATTTCCAATGCAGTTTGAAAGTTCCACTGAGCATTATGATTATTTATTAGATCACTATAAAGGTGGTGTAAGTCACGATTATTTAAGTGTACCTAAGTGGGAAGGGTTGTGGTCTACGGGAGGCAATACTGGCGGCAATAAACCCTTCATGAAAGATGGAGAGATCATAGAAGGAGTTTTGACACCGGAATATGAAGAAGCGTTTCGATATCGTCGCAGTCTTGGCGGAGCAAGTAATAGTCTAGGGGTAGACTATGACCGTTTGACGACTTGCGAGCCGGCTGGTTTGCCGCGTTGGTTTTTGGAGCCATATGTTCGAGAGTTCATAAATACTCCGACATATTCTCTTATGCATAATGATCTCGCGAACGACACTCGTAGAATTTACATTAATCAAGAGCACATCAATATTGATGGAACTCATTTTGCGGCTGGAGACAGTATTGGTTTCTGGGCTAAAGATGATGAGTTGGGTGACGTATTGATTATCCATACAGAAGATCTCTATCCTGGGGATTTCTTTCGAGGGACTCCGCCAACCAGCAATCAGGCCGAGTCTGTTGAAATCTGGTATGAATACTGGGATGAAGAAAGCAATAAAAAGAAGCTTGCTGTGAATGTCTACTGGTATGATGACTTGGCTTTATTAGAGCCTTTAAGCTTGGTCTATACTTACCAATATCGCAAAGATATGGAAGATGCAGGACTTAGAATTCGATACTGGGAATGTGCCCAAAATAATAATACTTATCTAACTACTGATGAGAATGGCAATCCTAGCACTCAGTATCGTTTACCAGGTGAGCCAGGCTATGTAGACCCACGTGGAGTTCCAACAACACGAAACCCTGATCTACCGATTGGTTTAACGGGTCAGGAAAAAAGCCCTATATTTGATGACGGCTTTGATTTTGTATTTTGAGCAAGGATTGGCGAAGGTTAAGGATTGCTTGAATATTATTTACATGAGGTATAAGAAAATGAAAAATTCCATAAAAAAACTGTCGGTTGTTATGCTCTCTATTCTGGCCTTTGGTCTTGTTGACTATGCTTCGGCTCATCATAGTTTTGCTATGTTTGATCGGTCGCGAGAAGAAGTAAAAAGTGGCGAGGTTGTTCGTTGGGCTTTCAATAGTCCGCACTCAGCTATGTATATTCGGGATGATTCTGGGGAGGTTTGGGCCTTTGAGGGCGCCGCCCCAGCCTCTTTAGTGACTCGCTCTCCAGCAATGAATGGCTATACTTTTCAACCTGGAGATGAAGTAGAGATTATTGTCTGCCCTTTACATGATGGTCGTAAGGGCGGAGCTATCGGCGTAATCATAAAAGATGAACAATGGTATAAGGCAAATGATGGTGGATGTGGGCCGGATCTAGAGTTATGGCAAGCCTGGATGCCTAAAGGATATATGTCGAAACAAGAAGCCGCCGATTCTGGTGAAGAGATGTAAAAATAGAAGAGGATTTATCTGCAACAATCCTCAATCAGTTTTTGGGAAAAAAGCTTCTATTTAGAGGCTTTTTTTGTTCTTGAAGTCTAAAAATTAATAGATTTAGCTGCTTAACTCAGGCAGAATTCTGCTTCCTTTTATTTCGATTTATTCCCGCCTGTAAAAAACCTATGGCAAGGAATCTAACTAATACAGTTTTTGGAGAATATGATGAGTCAAGACTCTGCATCCCAGTGGAATGTTGAAGATTCAGCAGATCTCTATGGAATTGAACGTTGGGGTAATGATTATTTCGGAGTCTCTTCAGATGGCAAGTTAACGGTAAAAACGCTAAACACTGAAGTTGCTGTTTTAGACATTATTGAAGGCATGCAAGAACGCGATTTGCAGATGCCTGTCTTGCTTCGAATAGAAAATATTCTAGACGCTCAAATAATGCGTCTTAACGAAGCCTTTCGTTCGGCAATAAAAAACGCAGATTATCGTTCCTCTTATCGAGGCGTTTATCCTATTAAAGTAAATCAACAGGCGCAGGTCGTCGAAGAAATCGCTCACTTTGGAGCCCGCTTTGGGCATGGTTTTGAGGTCGGTAGTAAGGCTGAAATGATAGCCGCTTTAGCTACGCTAGAAGAACCCGGCAGTCTAATCATTTGTAATGGCTATAAGGATGAAGAGTTTATTGATTTAGGTCTCCAAGCTATTCAATTAGGGTTCCAATGTTTCTTTGTTATTGAAACTCCAGCCGAATTACCCATCATTATTGATCGCAGCAAGGTTTTAGGAATACAACCTATGATTGGTGTTCGGGTGAAAATGACTCACCAAATTAGCGGACATTGGAATTCGACCAGCGGGGATCGCTCAGTTTTCGGTTTAACCACGACCCAACTTATCGATGTTGTTGATACTCTGAAGTCAGAAGAAATGCTGCATTGTTTGCAGTTACTGCATTGTCATCTTGGTTCACAGATTCCTAATATTCAAGATATTCGCAGCGGTGTGGTCGAAGCCAGTCGTTTCTATATTGATCTAGTCAGTGAAGGCGCCGCGATGACGCATATTGATTTGGGTGGCGGGCTAGCTGTTGACTATAGTGGTGAACAGAGTAGTGAAGAGCAAAGCCGGAATTACACTTTGGAGGAATATTGTGCGGATATTATTGAGACTCTCAAAGAAACATTTGATGAGTACAATATTCCGCATCCAGTGGTAGTAACTGAATCAGGAAGAGCAACAGTCGCCTATTCGTCAATCTTGCTTTTTAATATTTTGGATGTGAATACCTTTGATCCTAGCCATATTCCTGCAAGCCAAAATACGGAGCATGCCTTGATTATCAATATGCGCGAAGTCCTCAAAGATATGTCTCCTAGAAAATTACAGGAGTGCTTCAATGATGCTCATTATTACCGTGATGAAATTCGTGAGCTATTCAAGCATGGGAAAATTGATCTACGGTCGCGCTCAATAGCTGAAAATCTTTTTCTGGAGATTCTGCAGAAAATCTATAATCAGCTTGATGATTTGGAGCGTATTCCGCCAGGCTTGGAAGATTTAAAAGTTTCCTTGGCGGATATCTATTATGGCAATTTTAGTTTGTTTCAATCGTTACCTGATATTTGGGCGATCGATCAACTGTTTCCAGTTATTCCTGTTCATCGTCTTGACGAAGAACCAGATAGGCAGGCTGTATTAGCGGATATTACCTGCGATTGTGACGGTAAAATTGATCGCTTTATTGGTGAATTTGAACCCTCTAAAACTTTAGCCTTACACGCTCCTAAAGAAGGAGAGGAGTATTATCTGGGGGTGTTTTTGGTAGGAGCCTACCAAGAAACATTAGGAGATCTACATAATCTGTTTGGCGACACTAATATTGTTAGCGTGCGTTTAAATCGCGACGCAAGCTTTGATTTTGTTAAAGAAATTCATGGGGATACTATTGCAGACGTCTTGAGTTATGTGGAATATCAGCCTAGTCAAATGGCTTTAAAGTATCGTAATACAGCAGAAAAAGCTGTTAAAGAAGGGCGTATAACAGCTCGTCAGCGCCAGGATATTATGAAAAACTTTAATGCCAGTTTACAAGGCTATACCTATTACGAAAAAGAAGACTGACCGCCTTCAATTAGGCCGCAGTCACGAAAAAAATAGCTAGAAGGATTGATGAATGTCTAAAGTATTAATCATAGGTGCTGGCGGAGTGAGCCAGGTTGTCGTCCATAAATGTGCGCAGCTGCCTGATGTTTTTTCGGAGATTGTTTTAGCCAGTCGAACTGAATCAAAGTGTGTGAGCATAGCGGAGCAAATTAAAAAACTATACAAGATAGAAATAGCAACTGCGGAAGTTGATGCTGATTCTGTACCTGCATTAGTGGCATTAATCAAAACAGTTAAGCCCTCATTAGTGATCAATGTTGCCTTGCCTTATCAAGACTTAACAATAATGGATGCGTGTCTAGAATGTGGTGTGCATTATCTTGATACGGCTAATTATGAGCCATTAGATACTGCCAAGTTTGAGTACAGCTGGCAGTGGGCTTATCAGGAGAAATTCAAAAACGCAGGTTTAATGGCCTTGCTAGGTTCTGGTTTTGATCCTGGAGCAACCAATGTGTTTACGGCTTATATTACCAAACATTATTTCGATGAAATCCATACCCTCGACATTATTGACGTTAACGGTGGGGATCACGGCTATCCATTCGCAACTAACTTTAACCCTGAAATCAATATTCGAGAAGTCAGTGCCGATTGTCGGCATTGGGAGAATGGACAGTTTGTGACTACACCGCCGATGTCACTTAAGCAGTCTTTCACCTGCCCTGATGAAGTGGGAACTTACAATATCTACCGTATGTATCATGAAGAGCTCGAATCATTAACCAAGCATTATCCAACGCTTAAAAAAGCTCAGTTTTGGATGAGTTTCGGCGAATCTTATTTGAAACATCTCGAAGTTCTAGAAAATGTGGGGATGACAGGAATTGAGCCTGTTGAATTCCAAGGTCAGCAGATTGTTCCTATTCAGTTCCTGAAAAAACTTTTGCCTGACCCTTCTACGCTTGGCCCAAGAACACATGGGCTCACCTGTATTGGTTGTGTGGTCAAGGGCATTAAAGATGGTTCAGAAAAAACAGTATATCTGTATAACGTAAAAGATCACCAAGATTGCTTTAAAGAAGTAGGATCGCAAGCTATTTCTTATACCACCGGGGTTCCAGCCATGATTGGAGCTAAAATGATGTTAGAAGGTAAATGGATGCAAGCAGGGGTCTGGAATATGGAACAAATGGATCCTGATGCTTTTATGGCAGATTTAAATCAATTTGGTCTTCCATGGAAAGTGATTGAAGACCCCGGGTTTTCTTTAATCTAGCTGATTAACGCCTAATGATTAAAAGTATAAGTTTCAAGCAATTTGATTCCTCTAGGGTGCCTTCTCCGTGCTTTGTTATTGATGAGGTGGCCATTGAAAATAATCTAGAAATTCTTAAACAAATTCAAGATGAAAGTGGCGCAAAAATCTTACTGGCACTAAAAGCTTTCTCGATGTTCTCCTTGGCTCCAATGGTAAGTAAATATCTAAGCGGCACCTGTGCCAGTGGGTTGTATGAAGCTCGGCTTGGTAAAGAAGAATTTGGTGGTGAAGTGCATACTTTTTCTGCTGCCTACACTGAAGAGAGCTTGTCTGAGATATTAAAGATTTCGAATCATGTGGTTTTTAATTCCTTTACACAGTGGCTGCGCTTTCAGCCATTAATTAAAGCTGCCTTAGCGCAGCGCCCACAACTTAAATTTGGTTTACGAATCAATCCTTTGCATTCCGAGGGAGCTACTGCCTTGTATGACCCCTGTGCGCCAGGCTCAAGGTTGGGGATTCCATACCCGCAATTCGAAGGTATGAATTTAGCTGGAATTTCTGGTCTGCACTTTCATACTTTATGCGAGCAAAGTTACGAACCACTCGATAGAACCTTAAGTGTCATTGAGGAAAAATTTGCCACCATATTACCGCAAATGAAATGGGTTAATTTTGGTGGGGGGCACCATATAACTGATGCTGATTATCCGCGCGAAAAATTGATTGCACGCATTAAGGGTTTTCAGCAAAAATACCAGTTACAAGTGTACTTGGAGCCGGGTGAAGCCATAGCCATTCATACAGGTGTCTTAGTCGCTGAAGTGCTTGATACGCTCAGAAATGAGAATGAGATAGCTATTTTAGATACTTCTGCGACTTGCCATATGCCCGATACTATAGAAATGCCTTATCGTGCGGAAATTCACGGAGCAGGTGAAAGCGGGGAGAAGCCCTATGAGTATCGTTTGGGTGGGATGACCTGTTTAGCAGGTGATGTTATGGGTGATTACAGCTTTGATAAGCCTTTGGTACCAGGCCAACGTTTATTGTTCGATGATATGTCGCATTATACGATGGTAAAAACGACAACATTTAATGGGGTTGCATTGCCAGCCATTGCAATCTGGAATTCTAAAACTGATGCGTTAGAAATTATTAAGCAATTTTCTTACGAAGATTTTAAAAATCGTCTTTCTTAAGGTTGTGTATTATGAGCAAGTTAGATCAAGAAGTAGCGCCTGGTTATCCAGTTTTTTTAGGCTCTGAATTCAAGCAGCCAGCACCCGATAAAGCACATTTTCATGTGCTTCCAGTTCCTTATGAAGCTTCAGTTTCCTATGGAGGCGGAACAGCAGAAGGGCCTGCGGCAATTCTGACCGCTTCCTGGCAGCTAGAAAGCTGGGATGGCAAAAGCGTTCCAGGTAAGCGCGGTATTTATACTCATCCTCCAGTCGATACCAAAGGAGACGCTGAAAAAGTAATCACTCGAATAAGTGAAGCAGTGCAGTCTATCGTTGAAAAAGGTGGTTTTCCCGTGGGCTTAGGAGGAGAGCATACCGTCACCTACGGGATTGTAAATGGCCTGCTAGATGCTGGTATAGAAGACTTTGGTATTGTTCAGATTGATGCTCATGCCGATTTGCGGGAAGCCTACGAGGGGAATCCTTTTAGCCATGCCTCCGTTATGAAACGTATTGCCGACTTGGATATTCCAATTTATCAATTAGGCGTGAGAGCGCTTTGTGAAGAGGAAATACAAACTAGAAAAACCTATAACGTTGACTTTATGGATGCCGAGATTCTCGTCAAAAAAGGCATTACAAAATTTGATTTGCCTGATGATTTTCCTGATAAGATTTTCTTTACTGTTGATGTCGATGGTCTTGATCCTTCGGTTTTTCCTTCAACAGGCACTCCTGTTCCTGGAGGTTTAGGCTGGTATCAAACTTTGGCATTATTCGAGTCAGTGGCTCAACAAGCTCAAATAATCGGCTTTGATATTATGGAATTCGCGCCCATTAAAGGCTTTCATGCTTACGAATTCTCTGCCGCCCTATTGGCTTATAAAATGATGGGCATCATTGAGCGCAATCAATTATAAATTCAATATTATTTTTACTTCGATAGATAATCATTCATATTTTTGCTTGCTTTAGCTTTTTTGGCCTAGTTCAAGTTTATTCTTTCCCCACCTTATAGTAAGCTGAGGTCTCGTGAATGTGCTTTTATAATATGAATTCATTAGTTAATCACGTAGTGAACGGGAGCGGTTATCTACGATCTGCAAAAGTTGCAGAATCGAGTAAAGAACGTTTTTTGGTTAGTATTTTTATTAACCACCACCCCCTCCTGCTTTGCTGAAATTTCTTTAGCCTCGTCCACAAGCCTATCTACTGAAGGTTATTTCGTTCTGAATTGGGAGTCAGATTCAGCACTACCACTAATTCTGCGCCAAGCTAAATCTGACAGTTTTATTAGTAGTACAGAAACAAGTCTTCCCAACGCTGGAAGCATCACTATTACGGGATTGGAAAACGGTAATTATTACTTCCAGGTAAGTAGTGATGCTGAACTAAGTAATACTGTGCTTGTTCAAGTAATTCATCATGAGTTGAATAGAGCAATTAGCTTTTTTGGCTTGGGCTTAGTGCTTTTTTTAGTCTTAATATCAGCAATTTTTATTGGTGAGCGCAGGAGTAGGGTGAATGATTGATACCGCATTACCCGCAGGTATAGCGTTTTCGATATTACTTGCTTTTGGGCTTTTATGGGTAGCCGCAGGCTTCTATTTAGGTAGAAAAAATAAGACTTTAGACGACCATATGTTGGCCGGTAGGAATGTTGGTTTGGCTCTAGCCTCAGCTACTGCAATGGCAACCTGGGTTACTAGTAACACAACAATGACTGCCCCCCAATTAACTTACCAGCTAGGGGTTTGGGGAATGGTTGGATATTCACTGGGTGCAGTAGGTTT
The DNA here is from genome assembly GCA_965662565.1 of Pseudohongiellaceae bacterium. GTDB lineage: Bacteria > Pseudomonadota > Gammaproteobacteria > Pseudomonadales > Pseudohongiellaceae > UBA5109. The sequence goes on from CBFIHS010000056.1 coordinate 9,756, forward strand.
ATTATTATTTGCGCCTCTTGCTGGAAGGATTAAGAAGCTATTACCTCATGGCTTTACATCTGGTGATTTTATCCGCGTTCGTTATGGCGTTTTCGCCTGGCGAGTCTTTTTAATGATATCCATGTTTTATGCCTTAGGATGGTTAATTAGTCTAGGTATGGCAGGTGGAATTCTCGTTAATGCCTTGAGTGGAATAGAGTACCACTTAGGGATGAGTTTCATTCTCTTGATTTGTGTTTCCTATACTTTACTAGGTGGTTTGCGCGCGGTGATAGCCACAGATTTTGTGCAAACTATTATTATTTTGCTAGGAGTCATTATTATTGCCTTCCTTGTGATTAAGAACATTGGTTTCGATACTTTACATACGAATCTGCGTGAAGAAAAACCCATGCTACTTAA
>CBFIHS010000056.1:10167-10400 GCA_965662565.1 Pseudohongiellaceae bacterium
CGCCGCGATTATGTTTTTGTTTAACAATTTACTGTTTGGTGTTGGAGAAATCTTTCACTCTAATGTGTGGTGGTCCCGAGCTTTTGCTTTTAAAAAAAATGCTGGAACTAAAGCCTATTTAATAGGCGGCTTGATGTGGTTGCCAATACCTATTGTTGCAGGGTTTATAGCTTTGGCAGCTCCTTCCTTAGGAATATTAGTGCCATCAGCAGATATGGTTGGTCCTTTAGTCG
>CBFIHS010000057.1:0-10169 GCA_965662565.1 Pseudohongiellaceae bacterium
TTTTTTGCTGGAAGCTTTTGGTAATGAAATGCCGGATTGGTTCACAACTGGCTACTACAATTGGGATAGCTCGCAAATGCTTCTGTTAGCGGAATCCCAGCAGGCTGTCGATAGCAGTTGTGTAATTCCGTAAAACCTAAGTTAAGCTTTTCAACTCATGGTAAAAAAAAGCCTGCATGCAGCAGGCTTTTTTGATGATAGAAACTAGCTTATCTAGATTCAAGCAATATTTTTGAATACAGTCTTTAGGCCTAACTTCAGAGTAAAAAAGTTAGGATAACTTGAGGAGAAGTTATCGATTTACAACTGGATTAGGCTCTCTCATGCTGATTTAGGCTTGACATTATTCATATTATTATCATAATGGCGGCCTGGATTTGGTGGAAAGACTGACTGATTACCCTTCTGTTCAGGCGAGTACCAAGCGATTCTATAGAATCTTGGCAACTACCCCATAAAGACCCAACTAAATGCTTTAGGCCTGACGCAAGGTCATTTTTAGTTCCCTTAAACGTTATCACGCTTAGGGCCGCAGGAGTTCAACCAGAACTCTCCAACTTCAGACTTTGAGTTATCAATGGCTATAAACCTAGTGTTTATGATTTTTTTGTTACTGTGTTTTTGCCCTTAGTGGGATGATATTTAAAGAGGAAAACAAAGTGGAAATGTTATCTGGTGGAGAGATGTTAATTCGTGCCTTGCATGATGAAGGCGTTGATTTGATTTTTGGTTACCCTGGTGGAACGGCACTGCACATCTATGACGCAATATTTCGTCAAGACAAAGTTGAGCATATCTTAGTGAGACATGAGCAAGGTGCTTCGCATGCTGCTGATGGCTATGCTCGATCTACAGGCAAACCAGGTGTGGTTCTAGTGACTTCTGGCCCCGGTGCAACAAATACTATTACGGGCATTGCAACTGCCTACATGGATTCTATCCCGATGATTGTAATTGCCGGTCAAGTTACTCGTGATGCAATCGGCTCTGATGCTTTTCAAGAAACGGATATGGTTGGTGTATCCCGTCCCATTGTTAAGCATAGTTTCGCGGTAAGTAATCCTGCGGATATTCCGATGATCGTTAAAAAAGCTTTTCACATTGCCACTACCGGTAGACCTGGCCCTGTTGTTATTGATGTGCCGAAGGATGTTACTGAACCGAGCGAAAAATTTGAGTACAGCTATCCTGATTCAATAAAGATCCGATCTTATACTCCTCCCCAAAAAGGTCACTCCGGGCAAATTAAAAAAGCCATCGAAGTCTTGTTAGGGGCTAAAAAACCCATTATTTATAGCGGTGGAGGTGTGATCATTGGAGAAGGTTCTGAAGAGTTAACTGCCTTAGCGAAAACCTTAGGTTATCCGATAACGAATACCTTAATGGGGCTTGGTGCCTACCCTGGAACAGATAATCAGTTTCTAGGTATGTTGGGTATGCATGGAACATATGAAGCAAATATGTCTATGCACGAAGCTGATGTGATTTTGGCTGTTGGGGCACGTTTTGATGACCGCGTCACAAACTCTGATGTCAGTAAGTTTTGTCCTAATGCAACTATCTTACACATAGATATTGACCCTGCTTCAATTTCAAAAACGGTGACCGCGCATATACCGATTGTAGGGCCTGTTAAATCAGTGTTAAAAGAAATGAATCAAGCGCTTGCTAGTGCGACAACGGAAATCGATAAAGATGCTTTAGCCAAATGGTGGAAGCAAATAGATCACTGGCGCGCGAAGGATTGCCTAAAAGTTGAAACTGATGGTTCTGAAACCATCAAGCCACAGCAGGTTGTTAAGAGTTTATTTAAAGTAACAAATGGAGATGCCTACGTTACTTCTGATGTGGGGCAGCACCAGATGTTTGCCGCACAATATTATCCTTTTGATAAACCGCGACGCTGGATTAATTCTGGAGGCCTTGGAACCATGGGTTTTGGTCTTCCGGCTGCTATGGGAGTTCAATTAGCTTTTCCTGATGCGATAGTCGCTTGTGTGACTGGTGAGGGGAGTATCCAGATGAATATCCAAGAGTTGGCTACTTGTATGCAATGTCACTTGCCAATCAAAATCGTCAATATCAATAACGAAGCTTTAGGTATGGTTAAGCAGTGGCAGGATATGCAGTATAGCGGTCGCCACTCTAGTAGTACTTACGCAGACTCCTTGCCAGACTTTGTTAAGCTAGCCGAGGCTTATGGCCATGTTGGAATGCGTATCGACAAACTCAGTGAACTCGACAGCAAAATGGAAGAAGCTTTTGCAATGAAAGATAAGCTGGTTTTCATTGATATTGTAGTGGATCCAAATGAACACGTTTATCCGATGGCTATTCGTGGTGGCGCCATGAGTGAAATGTTTTTAAGTAAAACGGAGAGAACATAATGCAACGAATTATTTCCATTTTATTGGAGAATGAGCCTGGAGCTTTATCCAGAGTTGTCGGGTTGTTCTCGCAAAGAAATTACAATATTAACTCGCTAACGGTTGCACCTACTGATGACCCAACACTGTCGAGACTGACTTTAACAACTATTGGTGATGATCGTAAGATTGAGCAAATCATCAAGCATTTAAACAAGATAGTAGATGTTGCGAAATTGGTTGATCTTACAGAGGGCAGTCATATTGAGCGCGAACTTTTACTGGTTAAAACGAAAGTAACAGGTGCTCAGCGGGCAGAGGTTATGCGCTTAGCGGAAATATTCCGAGGTGAGATTGTCGATGTAACCTCAAGTGTTTATGTTGTTCAGTTGGCTGGTACTAGCCAAAAGCTTGATGCATTTATAGCCGCTCTTGAGGGTGTGACTATCCTTGAGCTTGCGCGTACTGGGGTTTCTGGTATCTCAAGAGCTGATAAAGTATTAAGCCTATAAAAAGCTCTACGAGTTAATTGCAAGACATAAAAAAAGCCACCTAAATTGAAGGTGGCTTTTTTATAATCAAAATAAGGTAATGCTCTGGTAGAGTAAGTTGTTTACTGAGTGGCCTCGGCTGGTTGCAATAGTTTAGTTAGTCGGTTCCTTGGTTCATTCCAATCAGGATTAGCTTGTATTGCCTCCCGATAACTTCTTTCAGCTTGGCTTTTGTTGCCGAGTCTTTCGTAAGCGATCCCCATATTTAAATAAACAATATGCGTATAAGTCATACCTAAACCTAGGGCATGATCATAATCCTCTAATGCCATTTGATAGTCTTTAGTCTCAAGGAAGGTGTTGCCGCGGTTAACAAAAATTTGTGGGGTTTTCGGTAGCAAGCCCATAGCCGCGTTAAAGTCTGAAAAGGCGCCATCAAAATTTCCAATGGCTTGCCTAATTATGCCACGATTGGTGTGAGTGGCTGCACGATCACTTTTTTTCATATCAACGTTTTGTAAGGAGAAATCGCAGGGCTCCAATAAGCTTCTTGTCGCAAACTCGGGATTTCGAATAACAGACTGGCTATTCAGAAAACAGTCGCGAGCTATCTCAGTGCCACCAATCACATCAACACTTTGAGCTTGACTAAAGTATGGGAGTATTAGAATTAAGTAGCCGAGGGCTGTTATTTTTTTCATTTTAGAATCTGTATTTTATGATTTTTTAAAAACTCTGTGTGTAATATATAAACCTAAATTAACTGTTTTTCAATACCCTGATTTTTTAAATTTTAGTACGGCGACTTTCTTAAGATGGATTAAGCCTAGGAAACTCTACTTGTTATTGGCCTTCGCAAGTATTGTTATAACTAATTGGAAAAAACATTTAGGAAAGTAAACTAGTGAAATGGATATTTGAATAAGCTGCCGATAAGTAGCCGAGTGGCTCAGGCTACTTATTCAAAATTATGAAAGAAAGGGCTAGTTGGCTAGCTAATGAATGACTTATGTCGCAACTAAAATTGAAGCTTTAAACAACTTTTTTCATTGCGGTCATATAAGAACGTAAGCGCGCGCCGACATTTTCAATCGGGTGATTGCGGATCGCTGCATTGACTGCGATCAGTTCTCTATCATCAACGTTGTTATCTTGCAGCGATAAGCCAGTACCAATGACGTCTGAGTCAACCGTTTGCATAAAGTCTTTTAACAAAGGTACCGCAGCGTGAGAGAACAAATAACAACCATATTCAGCAGTATCGGAAATGACTTTGTTCATTTCGTATAGTTTTTTACGGCCGATTAGGTTGGCGATTAATGGTGTTTCATGCAATGACTCATAATAAGCTGATTCAGCAATAACGCCTGCGGATGTTAGGGTTTCAAAACACAGCTCAACCCCAGCTTTAATCATGGCTACCATTAAGATTGAATGGTCATAATATTCTTGCTCAGATATTTCTGGTGCACCTTCTGGTGAGGATTTTTCAAAGGCTGTTTCGCCTGTCTCTTCGCGCCATTTTAATAAGTTAGCATCATCATTGGCCCAGTCCGCCATCATAGTGCTCGAAAAAGTACCATTCATGATGTCGTCCATATGCTTTTGAAACAATGGAGCCATAATTTCTTTAAGCTCTTCGCACAAATTAAAGGCTTTGATTTTGGCTGGATTAGAAAGACGGTCCATCATGTTTGTGATGCCACCTTGTTTTAGTCCTTCAGAAACAGTTTCCCAGCCATATTGGATAAGTTTAGAAGCATAAGCTGAATCAACGCCTTTCTCTAACATGCGTTCATAGCAAAGAATTGAGCCAGTTTGCAGCATGCCACAAAGTATCGTTTGCTCCCCCATAAGGTCTGACTTCACCTCTGCGATGAATGAAGAGTCTAAAACTCCAGCTCTATGCCCACCGGTAGCAGCAGCATAAGCTTTGGCTATTTCATGGCCATCGCCATTAGGGTCATTTTCTGTGTGAACAGCAATAAGGGTTGGCACACCAAATCCGCGTTTATATTCTTCACGAACCTCGGTTCCAGGACATTTTGGGGCTACCATGATGACTGTTAAATCTTCTCGAATTTGCATGCCTTCCTCGACAATATTGAAACCATGAGAGTAGGCTAAGCAAGCGCCTTGCTTCATTAAAGGCATAACAGCGTTTACTACAGGAGTGTGCTGCTTGTCAGGAGTAAGGTTTAAGACTAGGTCCGCTGTGGGAACGAGTTCTTCAAAAGTGCCAACATTAAAGGCATTCTCAGTAGCATTAACCCAGGATTGGCGTTTCTCTTGAATGGCCGCTTCGCGTAATGCGAAGGAAATATCTAAGCCACTATCACGCATGTTCAGGCCTTGGTTTAAGCCTTGAGCGCCACAACCAAGAATAACTATTTTTTTACCTTGAAGCTTTTCGACTCCATTATCGAACTCGGATTTGTCCATGAAGCGACATTTGCTTAATTGATCTAATTGCAAGCGCAAAGGTAAGGTATTGAAATAGTTCATTTAAAAAATTCCGTATGTTGTGATAAAGGGCAATAAATTTAGGGGGGCAATCATAAAGAAAAAACCTTCATGCGTAAATGGTAATACCGAAATGTCCTGCTTTATTAAGGATTTGAGCTTTAATTAGTGCTTAGTGATGGTGAATGTTAGTCTAGAAGCATAAAATAGCGGCCTTGAATTAAGAGTATCTTTGTATATGAGTAATGAACCGACAAACAATAATGAAGATAAAGAGCCGGGCTATGAGTCGCTTTTATTGATTGATGATCATGAAGAAGAGGTTTCTGAGGGTGGCCGTAAAGTTAGACGTAAAGGTATCTTCTTACTCCCGAACCTACTAACTACGGGTGCTTTATTCGCAGGTTTTTTTGCTGTTATTTCAGGCATGAATGGACAGTTTCAGAATGCCTGTGTCGCGATTTTAGCCGCTATGTTCTTAGATGGTTTGGATGGCAGAGTTGCACGCCTTACAAACACTCAAAGCGCATTTGGCGCCGAATACGATTCTTTGTCTGACTTGCTGGCATTCGGAGTTGCTCCGGCTTTAATCTGCTTTAGTTGGGCGCTTTCAGGTTTGGGTACTTTAGGTTGGTCGGCAGCCTTTTTTTATGTTGCTTGTGCGGCTTTGCGACTGGCAAGGTTTAATGTTCAGCTAGGAACCGTCAGTAAAAGGTTTTTTGTCGGGCTGGCTAGTCCTGCAGCAGCAGGTTTAGTGGTATTCATGGTTTGGGTTTTCGATAAGTATGATGTAGAAGTGAATGTCTTTGTGGCAGGTCTTGCTGCACTGGTCACTATATTGGCTGGTTTACTAATGGTCTTGAATGTTCGTTATTTCAGTTTTAAAGATATGGATTTTAAGAGCAGGGTGCCTTTTGTTGTTATCTTGCTGGTTATCTTGGTATTTACTGTAGTGTCATGGGATCCGCCCATTGTCTTGTTTGCCATGGCAATCATGTATGCACTATCAGGCCCTTTTTATACTGCCTATCAATTTCGAAAAAATAAAAAGCAGCTTGACCTTGAGGCTGAGCAGTAAAATGTTAAATCCACTTGATATTGTAGTGTCGTAAAAGAAGTTAAGCTTATATTTAAAATTGGACTTCAAAACTTTTTGATTAATTTGTAACTTTTTATAAAAGTTGGACTCGAATATTTATATGCAAAGTTTGCCGACACCAGCAAATAACTGAAAAATTAACTATAGCTTAGATGTAAGCTTAGATATAAGTTTAGATATAAATAGGACCAAAAAATGATCATTAAGGCTAAGAAAGAAATCCCTTCCTCTGAGATCACCAGTGAATCTGTTTATCGAAACAGAAGAGACTTCATTAAGACTAGTGCAAATTTAGTTCTTGGCGCAGGCGTTGCAGCAGGTGGTTTGTTATCTCCATCGGCTATGTCGCAAAGTTCCGCTCCAGTCAACGCTAGTGCTGCAGAACTCAACTTAGCTTCTAAGCCAGAGTGGTTACATCAACAAGTTGCTAATCGACGTCCAGTTCCACAATCAGGTCCCTATACAACTGATGAGAGGCTGACTCCCTATAGTGACGTTACTACTTATAATAATTTTTATGAGTTCGGCACTGGTAAAGATGATCCATCCGCTAATGCTGAGGATTTTCGTATAGAACCTTGGACACTAGAAATAACCGGTGAAGTGAATAAGCCTGGTAAGTATTCATTGGAAGACATCCTCAGCCCACACAGCTTTGAAGAAAGAATTTATCGACACCGATGTGTAGAAGCCTGGTCAATGGTTATTCCATGGATTGGTTTTTCTCTAGGCGATATGCTCAAGCGTTTTGAACCAACCAGTAAGGCTAAATTCGTGGAGTTTAAGACTTTAGTTGATGCGGATCAGTTCACAGAGATAAATTCCAGATTTGCTTCGCTCGACTGGCCTTATCATGAAGGTTTGCGTATGGATGAGGCTATGCATCCTTTAACAATGATGGTTGTCGGTGTTTACAATGATATTTTGCCAGCGCAAAACGGGGCTCCATTAAGATTAGTAGTGCCCTGGAAATACGGAATTAAAAACATCAAATCAATAGTCAGCATTAATTTTCGAGAAGATATGCCTAGGACGTCGTGGAACGATGTTCAACCTAAAGAGTATGGCTTTTACGCCAATGTTAATCCTCAAGTCAGTCATCCACGCTGGAGCCAAGCAACTGAAAGGCGCTTGCCATCCGGTTTGTTTGATAGGCGCATAGAGACGCTCATGTTTAATGGTTATGCAGATGAAGTAGCGAGTCTCTATGCAGATATGGATTTGAGAGCTAATTATTAAGGATAGAAGTTGAAGGGGCGTTAAATGTTAATAAGAACTAAGAAAGAAATACCGTCGTCTGAAATTACCCCTGTGGAGATTTATCGCCAGCGTCGAGAGTTTCTTAAACAATCAACAACCATCGCTATCGGAGCTGGTGCTTTAAGCAGTGGCCTATTATCGCCTTCAGCTATGGCTCAGTCTGGAGATGGGCTTATGGCTAGAGCGCCAGAAGATCTTAATCTCGCTTCTAAACCAGAATGGTTGGTTGAAAAGGTTCGCAATAGAAATGATGCTCCGCCCAATAGCGCCTTTACAACTGATGAAAACCTGACTCCTTTTGAAGATGTAAGTGCATACAACAATTTTTTCGAGTTTGGTAATGGCAAGCTGGATCCTGTTGAGAAGGCGAAAGGTTTTAAAGTGGACCCTTGGTCAGTGGAGATCGCAGGGGAGGTTAATCGCCCAGGCACATACACTCTAGAAGATATCCTCCGCCCGCATACATTCGAAGAGCGCATATACCGTATGCGATGTGTGGAGGCCTTTTCAATGGTTGTTCCTTGGATAGGCTTCCCTTTAGCTGATCTTATCAATCGTTTTGAACCAAATGGTAATGCTCGTTTTATAGAGTTTGAGACCTTGCAAGATCCAGAACAGATGCCAGCTCAACGGTCACGGCGCTCATCCCTGGAATGGCCATATAAGGAAGGCTTACGCATGGATGAAGCGATGCACCCATTAGCGATTCTTGGGGTAGGTTTATATGATGATATTTTACCAGCTCAAAATGGCGCACCTTTACGGCTAATCGTTCCATGGAAGTATGGTTTCAAAAGTATTAAATCCATCGTGCGTATCAATTTCAGACGGGATATGCCAAGCACAACTTGGAATGATTACTCTGCTCGTGAATACGGCTTTTATGCCAATGTGAACCCTGATGTTAGTCATCCACGTTGGAGTCAAGCTATGGAAAGACGTTTACCCTCTGGTCTTTTTGATAAACGGATCCCAACCAAACCTTTCAACGGTTATGCGGATGAAGTGGCTCAGCTTTATCTAGGCATGGATCTTAAGGCATATTTCTAATATCTCAATAAATCACTTCGAGGCTTGTAACATATCTGTCTATATATAGTCTGTATACAATATACATGCTAATTATAGAGGGCCTTACAATCATGGATTGTCCGCAGTTGATAATTTCTTTTTCGATACCTTGCAGCAGTCAAACTGAAAGAGGAATTAAGCTTGTCTATTAATATCCCTAAAACCTTAGTATTTATCGTTCTTCTTGCGCCAGCTCTTTATTATTTTTATGCCGTTTACTTGGTTTTAACAGGGGGTGAGAATCTACTGGGACCCGATCCTGCTAAAACGCTTTCTCTGGCTACAGGCGAATGGTCAATTAGGATTCTGGTTGCTGCTCTAGGAATAACGCCATTTCGATACTTATTGAAAGCGCCAAAGTTATGGACCTATCGCCGGATGGTAGGTTTGTTTGCTTTGTTTTATGTTTGCTTGCATTTATTAGTGTTTCTAATGTTCCTATTACAGTGGCAGTGGGCAGATATTGGAACGGAGATCGTGGAACGCCCTTATATAACGGTTGGCTTTATAGCCTTTGTATTAATGATCCCCTTAGGGATGAGCTCATTTCAAGCCGCTCAACGCAAAATGGGCAGGAATTGGAAAAAGCTTCATCGAGCAGTTTATGTGATCAATGTTTTGGCTGTTATCCATGTGTTGTGGGTAGTTCGCTCCAGTTATTTTGATGTTGTGCTTTATGGGTCCTTGGTAGGTGCTTTTCTTATCTATAGGCTTGGGCGCCACTATAGTCCGGCTGTAAGACAATTTAGCCTACGAAAATAGGCACTTGCGGGCTGATTTTTGAAAAGGATAGGGGCAAGTAAAACCGCTTAAAAAAGAATGTTTAAAAAAAATGAAATAAATTTAATTTAACCCCTTGCCAAGACCGCAATGGTCTGTATAATGCGCGCTTCCTCAAACGAGGAAGCTCTTTAACAAGTCGATCAAGTAATAGATGTGGGTGTTTGCCTGACGTGTCTGCTTCAATAGATGTAGACGAAATAGGTGAACAACTGCGTTGATTCATGGAGTCTTTTTTAACAATTAGACTTCACAACAACAGTTTTTTATTTATTGAGTCTGATCCTCTTAGAGGACAAAAGAATAGTCATTATCAAAGTGTGCTTCGGCATATTAGATGATGCAAAAACTTTTAACTGAAGAGTTTGATCATGGCTCAGATTGAACGCTGGCGGCAAGCCTAACACATGCAAGTCGAACGGTAACAGATCGCTGAGATTCCTTCGGGATGATCTTGATGCTGACGAGTGGCGGACGGGTGAGTAACGCGTAGGAATCTACCTGGTAGTGGGGGATAGCTCGGGGAAACTCGAATTAATACCGCATACGACCTAAGGGTGAAAGTGGGGGATCTTCGGACCTCACGCTATCAGAGGAGCCTGCGTTGGATTAGCTTGTTGGTGGGGTAAAAGCCTACCA
>CBFIHS010000058.1:0-9296 GCA_965662565.1 Pseudohongiellaceae bacterium
GGTTGTGAGAAATCGCAATACTGTTCAGCAAGAAGGCCTAAACGCCATTGCTCGACTAAGCAATGTAAGCAAAGCCTGGGAAAAATTACGCAAAGATCCTGCTCTCAAATTTATTGTTATGGCTTTGGCGTTTTATGGGCTCGCTACTTTTGAAGGGCCAATGATGGCTATCAGAAGCGTCAACGTTGTAAGTCATTTTACCGACTGGACAATCGGCCATGTGCATTCTGGCGCTTTAGGCTGGAACGCCATGATTACCTATGGAACATTCTACTATTTAGTTCCTAAACTCGTTGGACGCGAGCTACACAGCACTAAACTTGCCAATCTCCACTTCTGGCTAGCCCTCGCTGGCACTATGCTCTATATCTTATCAATTTGGGCAGCTGGCGTATCTCAAGGTTTATTATGGTTAAGTATCGATCAATACGGTCAACTCAGCTTTAGTTTCAGAGAAATCATGGCAAGTATGACTCCTTATTATGGGCTTCGTTTTATTGCCGGCTTAATCTTTCTCGGCGGCACAATCTTAATGGTGTGGAACCTATTTATGACAATGAAAGGTCAAGGGGTTGTCGCGGTTTCTCCCACTGATGTGCCAGAAAAATATCGAATCAAATCAAAAAACATTGAATCTACCGATCACATTGGTACTGAGGTGCCAGCATGAATGGAATGAAGCTACATAGAAAACTAGAAGAAAACACTGGATTGTTAATTTTCGGAATCCTTTTCGTTTCTTCTATTGGAGGCTTGGTACAGATACTGCCTAGCCTTAACGATGAAGAACTCAGTACTCCTGCTGCTAATACTCGGGTTTACGATGCAGTGGAATTAACAGGACGCGATATTTATATCCGGGAAGGTTGTCATGTATGCCATTCTCAGCAAATTCGTCCCTTAGTTGCCGAAGTAGAGCGCTACGGACCATATTCACGCTCGGGCGAGTTTGTATACGACAGGCCCTTTATGTGGGGCTCTAAACGAACCGGTCCAGATTTACATCGTATTGGCGGGAAGTACACTAATGTATGGCATGAGGAGCATTTACTAGACCCTCGCACTCTAGTACCAGAATCCATCATGCCAGCTTACCCTTGGCTCTTCGAAAAACCGGCCTCAAATGCGGGAGATATTCAGAAAAAAATGCAAGCTTTGCAGATCGTTGGTCATCCTTACAGCGAAGATGATATCTCTAATGCTCCAGCTCAGCTCGAAGGCTTGCGAGAGATTGATGCCTTAATTAGTTACTTACAAATGTTAGGCATCGGGTTTGATGAGAGTGCGGCTAATATAGATATGGAGAGTATGTGATGATGACAGTCTTTATTTTTGCTGGAGACATGTTAGTCATGCTTTTCATGATTGGCGTGGTGGTATGGGTGACTACAAAAGAGGGTAAGCAAGTAGGCCAAGATAATGCACGTATACCACTGGAGGACGAATAAGCATGGCCAATATGCCTAATGATTTTTGGAGTGGCTGGATTATCATCCTTACTAGTATCAGCTTTATTGGTTTGCTGTGGCTAGTAATTAGTATCTTCATACTCCCTGCGGGTAAAGATCACCAAGGTGAAGAACCTGTCTGGGACAGCTCCTTAAGAGAAGGCTCAAATCGGATCCCTCTCTGGTGGTTTTGGCTTATTCTAACAGCGATGGTTATTAGCGTTATTTATTTAATGCTCTACCCAGGGATGGGCTCTTTTCAAGGCGCTTTTCTCTGGTCACAAGGTGGTCAACTGTCCGCACACAAAGTTGCCTATGAACTCGAGTTTGCTGCTATAAACGACGAAATTCTAAGCAGTTCTTACACCGATTTAGCGAGCAACCCTCTTGCTATGGAATCAGCGGCATCTTTATTCGCTGAAAACTGCTCGGCTTGCCACGGAAGTGATGCAAGAGGACAAGCAAGCTTGTTTCCAAACCTAAAAGATTCTGACTGGCAATGGGGAGGCAACCCTGAGCAAATTGAACAAACCCTTCGCAATGGCCGCATGGCCAATATGATAAGTTGGCAAGCAGTTCTTAATGACGAAGGTATTTCGAAAGTTTCATCCTATGTTGTCAGTATGGCTTCAGGCATTGACCCAGAACATGAAGGCAAAACGCAGTACGATTGTTTTGCATAGCTTGTCATGGGCCAACTGGTGATGGCAACAGCCTGCTTGGGGCGCCTCGCTTAAATGACAACATCTGGCTTTATGGTGGGGATATTGAATCTGTGATCAAAACCCTATCTCTTGGACGTAATGGCCAAATGCCAGCCTTTGGAGAAATCCTAAGCGATGTCCAGATTAAATTACTTACTGCATGGCTAAGCCAGTAAGTAAGCCCAACAAATTAATTCCAACGGCTTTGTGGCATTAGACTGTATTTTCCCGAACCTAGTAAAGCAAGTACAATCGAGGAAAGGAAATAAAAAGCTTGGGTTTCAATTGCCCAGCCTCCAAACCTATCTAAAGCGAATATATCGCCCATGTGGATCAAATAAACTGCTACAAATATAGTGAAAGCAACTACGATGGCTGCTAGTCGTGAAAAAACCCCGGCAATTATCAACAATGGTGCTACAACTTCTCCCAGGTAAACACCATAAGAGATAAAGCCAGGAAAGCCATTAGCTTCCAGCGCTCCAGCAATACCATCCAAACTGCCAGTTATTTTTTGCCAGCCGTGGAAAAGTAATAAAAATCCAATCATTAAGCGTAAAATTAGTTTTCCCGTATCAACCTTCATATCTATCCTTTTAAATATTAATTATTATGGTTTATCTCATAGACTTAATAAGATCTTAGTATAATTAAACTAAAAACCCTAAAAATTCAAAGTTTACCAGAATTTAATATGCAGTAATTCTTAGAGTTTACAATTAAAGGAAAAGGTAATGCTAACAATAAAAAAAATTAGCGATCATCGTCTCAATATTGAACTAAGCGGTAAACTTGAAAGTTCAGATATGGAAGCTGCTCTAGAAGATTTTATTCAAAAGTCGACTAATATTACTGAGGGTAAGATACTTTACATATTTACTGATTTCCATCTGCCTTCACTTGGAGCATTTTTTGTGAAATTTTCTCGACTCCCCACTTTATTCAGCTTGCTCAAAAACTTCCAAAAAATAGCCATTTTAACGGATAAGACTTGGCTACAAAATGCTAGCGAAATTGAGGGAAAATTACTTAAAGGAATAGAGATTAAGGCTTTTAATCTTGAAGAAAAAAGCTTAGCTGAAACTTGGCTTCAGGAATAATTTAAGGTTTGTGTAAGTGTTATTTCTAATTAAGCACATTAAAACCAATTGGCTAATTTTATCTTCAGTGCTGATAGTGATAATAGGGATACTATCACTAACACCTTTAGATGAGCTGCCGGCAGCTCCATGCAGCGATAAACTGCATCATTTATTAGCTTATGCAGGACTTGCTCTACCAGTCTCAATAGTAAGGCCGAAATACTGGCTAATTGTAATGCTTTTCTACTGTATGTTTAGCGGAGCTATTGAACTTATTCAGCCTTTTGTAAATCGTTATGGTGAATGGTTAGATATGGCTGCAAATTGTAGCGGGTTACTATTAGGCATAAGCTTGGCAGGGCTTCTTAGGTACTTCTACTCAGGTTTTTTAAGCAACGATAGGCTTACTAATTAATATTAGCAGCTATAAAAAAAGGGCTTTAGAGCCCTTTTTTTATCACATCAATTTTTTCGTGTTAGCGTTTTATTTAAGCGCAGTATTCAAGAACATCCTATTTGTAGGCCTTACTGTGAAGCTTGGTATACCTGTACTCGCTCATTAAAAGTGGAAGCAACTAATTCTTGGGCATCAATGTTTGCATTGATTAAGGCAGTTAAAGCATTGATTTCATCCTGACCAAGGCCTCGCCCATTACGACGTGCAATGTATTGATCGACGCAGTCTATAAATTCATTGGACCCAGCAACATATGCCTGGACAGCATCTTGAGCATCTAACAATAAATCCAGATCATCACTCACATTTTCAGCAATGGTTGGGACCGAAGGATTCTCACAGTTTGTACCCGATAAGACGTCTTCCTGAGCGTATGCTAGCGAAGAAGCCATCCCCAAAAGAACAAAACCTGCAACAACTCGCCCAATAAATGATTTCATAAGTCCCCCTAATTTTTGTTGTTTTTATGTATAAAACACAAGGCTACCTAATATTGTTAAATTAGTCCAAACCTGAATTTAATTATTTCCGCGAATTAGAAAACAGATTTCAGCCTTATAAATCAAGCACGTTTTTAAACCACTTTTGGGTTAAAATCAGACCCTATGATTGATCTCTTAAGCGACAACAAACATATTTGGCATCCCTATACTTCTATGGATGAACCTTTACCAGTTTACCCTGTTGTTTCTGCGGAAGGAGTGTACCTAGAGCTTGAAAACGGCTCTCGCCTTGTTGATGGAATGGCTTCATGGTGGTGTATGATTCACGGTTATAACCACCCAGACCTAAACGCCGCCCTTACATCTCAGTTAAAGAAAATGGCTCATGTTATGTTTGGTGGGCTCACTCACGAACCTGCTGTAGAACTCTCTAAACTGCTGGTTGAAATCACTCCTCCCTCACTAGATAAAGTATTCATCTCAGACTCAGGTTCGGTGGCAGTTGAAGTCGCTATCAAAATGGCCTATCAGTATTGGATCAACAAAGGTCTAAACGAGAAATCAAAATTATTAAGCTTAAGAGGCGCCTATCATGGCGACACGTTTGGAGCCATGGCTGTATGTGACCCTGTTACTGGTATGCATGAATTGTTCAGCAATATTTTACCAAAGCACTTTTTTGCTGACCGGCCTGCAGCCCGCTTCGGAGAGAAGGTGAAACCGAATGACACAAGTAATATAGAAGAAATCCTAACTAATAGTCATCATGAAATCGCTGCAGTCATCCTAGAGCCTATCGTTCAGGGTGCCGGTGGCATGTGGTTTTATTCAGCTGATTATCTGTCTCGGGTAAGAGCGTTATGTGACCACTATAATGTTCTTCTAATCGTCGATGAAATCGCAACAGGCTTTGGCAGAACTGGAAAATTATTTGCCTGCGAACATGCCAATATTGAGCCCGATATTATGTGTGTTGGTAAAGCCTTGACTGGTGGGTATATGAGTCTCGCTGCAACTTTATGTAGCGAGAAAGTAAGTACCGGTATTTCCAACAATAACGGAGTCTTTATGCATGGGCCGACTTTCATGGGAAACCCTTTAGCATGTGCTGCTGCAATTTCCAGCATCGAGCTTTTACTGAACTCTCCTTGGCAAAAAAGAATAGCCAATATACAACATCAGTTATTGGAAGAATTATCCCCCTGCCTTAATCTAGCTAGTGTTGCCGACGTAAGAGTCCTAGGCGCAATAGGTGTAGTAGAAATGAGAGAACCTGTAGACCTATTAAGGGCGCAGGAATTTTTTGTTGAAGCTGGAGTCTGGATACGACCATTTGGCAAACTAGTTTATATTATGCCGCCATACATTATCTCTGCATCACAACTAAGCAAACTCACTGCTGCTATAAAAAAATTTATAACGCCTTAATTTACTTGTAAGTCTACCCAAATCAATTCATTTACTATTTGTGAACTGTATCTCATATCCCAAATCGAATATAAGTATAATTAACCAAGTTATTCAAAATTGATCCTTCCCCTGGATGATGTAGTAGATGTACTCGTAATAGTGAAGTTATGGAACAAGTTAATAGTTTGTAACTAACTGAGCTTAGCTTTAAAAAATTTCAACTCCGCTTTTTAGCGGAGTTTTTTTTTACAAAGTCTAAAAACTCCACAATTTGAATATTTCCTAGTAACTCTTCCAAAGGGCTCAAAACAAAGCCTCGATTCAAAATTTCTGGGTGAGGCAAGCTTAACTTGTCATCAAAGTGAGTCAAATTCTTGAATACTAGAAGGTCTAAATCGATAACTCTAGGCTCATTTTTTAATCCACTTCTCAGCCTTCCTATTTCGTTTTCAATTATCTGCAATGACTCAAGAAAATCTAGAGGCGAAATAGTCTTCTTAGGTTTTAGAGCTACAACCGCATTTACAAAATCAGGCGATTCAGGAGGGCAATCAAGTGGCCTACTTATGATCAAAGTTGAGAGAATTGTCGGCTCGTCACTTAAGTTTCTCAAGCGATCTGCTGCTAACATCACATTATCTTGAGGTGAACCAAACGCAGAATTTAAGTTAGACCCAAGACCCACGAAAGCAAATGTGTTGAAAGAATCAATAAGCATTTTCGATACAAAACATATTAATTAAACAATGCTCTAATCCGGAATAAACTAAGTGAATAATTGGGAAGATAATTTTTTATAATTAAGCAGCTTACCCATCTGTTACCAAGAGAATCAAGTTTGGCAAAATTAAATATACAGCTTAAAAATAAAATCTAGGAAAAAAGGGGTCAATTCGTTCTAATGATATTTAGCAGATAATTCATGTACAGCATCAATGAATACCTTTGCATGTTCAGGATCAACGTGTTGATGAATACCATGCCCAAGATTAAAAACATGCCCATTCCCTTGTCCAAATTGCTCAAGAATCATTTCCACTTCTTTACGAATTCTTTCAGGCTTTGCATAGAGTATCGATGGATCCATATTGCCTTGAAGAGATACTTTATTACCAATTCGAGTTCGAGCATCAGAAATATTTATCGTCCAATCCAGCCCAACACAATCAGCACCACAATCTGCAATCGTTTCTAACCAGAGCCCACCATTTTTGGTGAACACTATCACTGGAACTTGTCGGCCTTCATTTTCTCGAATCAGACCTTTGATGATTTTTTGCATATAAGCTAAAGAAAACTCTTGATAGGCATGCGGGCTAAGAGCACCACCCCAAGTGTCAAAAATTTGTACGGCTTGAGCACCTGCTTTGATCTGAGCATTCAGGTAA
This sequence comes from Pseudohongiellaceae bacterium, assembly GCA_965662565.1. GTDB lineage: Bacteria > Pseudomonadota > Gammaproteobacteria > Pseudomonadales > Pseudohongiellaceae > UBA5109. The sequence goes on from CBFIHS010000058.1 coordinate 6,933, forward strand.
TCAATCACAGAAAGTGCAGTTTTCTCAAGTATTTGATGCATCAGTTCAGGCGATCTCATCATCAAACTTTTGATAGTAGAAAAATCTTTACTGCTACCACCTTCAACCATATAAGTAGCAATTGTCCATGGACTGCCAGAAAAACCAATTAAGGGAACAGAGCCGTTAAGTTCACTTCGAATTAAACTCACAGCATCCATTACATAGGATAAGTCTCTACTTGCATTAACCACAGGTAAGACTTCGATATCTGCTTCGGTTCGGACGGGCTTCTTAAATTTTGGCCCTTCTCCAGCCTCAAAATAGAGACCCAAACCCATAGCATCTGGAATGGTTAAAATATCTGAAAATAAAATTGCCGCATCAAGTTCAAATCGCCTAAGCGGTTGCAAGGTTACCTCACAAGCCAGTTCAGGATTCTGACAAAGATTCATGAAGTTGCCAGCTTTAGCGCGTATTTCACGATATTCAGGTAGGTAGCGACCCGCTTGTCTCATCATCCAAACTGGAGTCACGTCGACATCTTGTCTTAATAAAGCTCTTAAAAAACGATCATTCTTAAGCGTAGTCATGTTTAGACTTCTATGAAATCGAGGATGCCTTCGGCAGCCTGACGACCTTCATAAACTGCTGTTACTACCAGATCTGCACCACGCACCATATCACCACCAGCGAAAATTTTAGGATTAGAGGTCTGGAATGAACAATCCGATGATTCAGGTGCAATTACGCGCCCTTTAGTGTCTATGTCAACACCAACTTCTTCAAACCAAGGGGCTGGGCTAGGTTGGAAACCAAAGGCTATTAATACCGCATCTGCTGGAAGAATCTCTTCACTTCCTGGAACAATTTCTGCGCTGCGACGACCGTTGGCATCTGGCTCCCCCATTCGAGTGGTAACAAATTTTACGCCACTGACTTTGCCATTTTCAGCCACAATTTCAACTGGCTGACGGTTAAAAATGAATTCGACTCCCTCTTGACGGGCATTCTCTACTTCGCGTTGAGACCCGGGCATATTTGCCTCATCACGACGATATACACAACTAACTGAAGCAGCGCCTTGGCGAATAGAAGTACGATTGCAATCCATCGCAGTATCACCTCCACCGAGAACGATTACACGCTTACCTTCCACGCTTGTGTATTTCGAATCTTTGACATCAAAGCCACCGTGATGAGCCGTATTGCCGACTAAGAAAGGTAAAGCCTCATAAACTCCCTCAAGGCCTTCACCTGGGAACCCACCTTTCATAGCTTTATAAGTTCCCATTCCAAGGAAAACTGCATCGTAATCACTCATCAATTCCGAAAAGCTAATATCTGAACCAATTTCAGTGTTCAATCTAAACTCGATACCCATGCCTTCGAATATCTCACGGCGCTGTATCATCACTTGTTTTTCCATTTTGAACATTGGAATACCAAAAGTCAGCAAACCACCAATCTCAGGATAACGATCAAAAACGACAGGTTTAACACCCGCCCTAACCAATACATCTGCGCAAGCAAGACCAGCAGGCCCAGCGCCAATAATCGCAACTTTTTTATCTGTCGGCACAACCTTTGACATATCCGGACGCCAGCCCATGGCAAAAGCAGTATCAACAATATACTTTTCAACATTTCCGATGGTGACAGCACCAAACCCATCATTGAGAGTGCAAGCACCTTCGCAAAGCCTATCTTGAGGGCAGATACGACCACAAACCTCAGGCAAACTATTGGTTTGATGACAAAGTTCAGCGGCTTCGAGAATATTGCCTTCGCTCACCAGCTTCAACCAATTAGGAATGTAATTATGAACAGGACATTTCCATTCGCAATAAGGGTTACCGCACTCAAGGCAACGCTCAGATTGCTCTGCAGCAACCGGCTTATCAAACTGTTCGTAAATTTCTACAAACTCTGTTTTTCGCACAGCCACAGCTTTTTTCACCGGATCCTGACGGTCGGAGGTTAGAAAACGAAAAACATCTTTTGCTTTACTCATATGACAAAATTTTCCAAGCTAGTGCGGGGCTACGTTAGTGCTTTCCAATAAGTTTTTCATATTGGCTTCTTTTGGCTTTACTAGCCAGAACTTACGTAAGTAGTCGACATAATTATCCAATATCTCTTGTCCCCAAGCGCTCCCAGTTTCAGCGACATACTCTTTAATAATTCCACGTAAATGATGGCGATATTCTTCCATCCCTTCCTGACGAATTCGATGCACTTCTATTAACTCGTGGTTATATTTATCGACAAAGGTTTTATCTAAATCGAGAACATAAGCAAAACCACCTGTCATTCCAGCCCCAAAGTTATGACCCGTACTTCCAAGGACGGTTACTATTCCACCAGTCATATACTCACAACAAT
>CBFIHS010000059.1:0-9204 GCA_965662565.1 Pseudohongiellaceae bacterium
TCAGCAATTATTGCAGCTGCCAAGTTATCGAATCGTTATGTTACTGATAGGCAGTTGCCGGATAAAGCAATTGACTTGATTGATGAAGCTGCAAGCTTGATTCGTATGGAAATTGATTCCAAGCCGGAAGAAATGGATCGCCTTGAACGCCGTCTTATTCAGTTGAAAATTGAACGAGAGGCTTTGAAGAAAGAGACGGACGAAGCGTCTAAGAAAAGATTGCAAAAGCTTGAAGACGATATATCAAAGCTAGAGGCTGAGTTCTCTGATCTTGATGAAATTCTTAGAGCAGAAAAAGCGACTCTACACGGTTCGCAAAAAGTTAAAAGTGATTTAGAGCAGGCCAAAATTGATCTTGAGTCAGCCAGGCGCTCAGGGGATTTGGCGCGCATGTCTGAACTGCAATATGGAATGATCCCTGAGCTGGAAAAGAAATTGGAAGACTCAGCTGACTCTAAAAATATTGAAATGAAGTTGCTTCGTAACAAAGTGACTGATGAAGAAATCGCTGAAGTGGTTTCGCGTGCAACCGGTATCCCTGTTTCTAAAATGCTGGAAGGAGATAAACAGAAATTACTTCGCATGGAAGAGGCTCTTCATCAACGGGTGATTGGACAAAATGAAGCGGTCAATGCGGTTGCTAATGCTGTAAGGCGTTCACGTTCTGGTTTATCAGATCCACGTAGACCTAATGGCTCATTTCTCTTTCTTGGACCAACAGGTGTTGGAAAAACTGAACTGTGTAAAGCGCTGGCCCAATTTCTTTTTGATACTGAAGACGCGATGGTGCGAATCGATATGTCGGAGTTCATGGAACAACACTCTGTGGCTCGACTTATTGGTGCCCCACCTGGTTATATTGGCTATGAAGAAGGGGGGTATTTGACTGAAGCCGTTAGAAGGCGCCCTTATGCGGTGCTATTACTTGATGAGGTCGAGAAAGCACATCCAGATGTCTTTAATATCCTCTTACAAGTTCTTGATGATGGACGCTTAACAGACGGTCATGGGCGCACTGTGGATTTCAGAAACACGGTGATTGTAATGACATCAAACCTTGGTTCGGATCGTATACAAGAGCTTATGGGTGATGATTCAAGTAAAGATCAAAATTACTCGCTCGTTAAAGACTCTGTCTTAGAAGTTGTTTCAAAGCATTTCCGACCGGAGTTTGTTAATCGTATTGATGAACTAGTTGTTTTTCATCCGCTTGCTCGGGAACAAGTCAGGGGCATCGCGGAAATTCAATTGCAGCTTTTGGAACAACGTTTACTTGAAAATGATTTGAAGATGGAGATGAGCGTTGAAGTTCTAGACAAACTTGCTGCCCTTGGTTTTGATCCTGTGTATGGCGCTAGACCTTTAAAAAGGGCCATTCAGCTTTGGATTGAAAACCCATTGGCTCAGAGTATGCTGGCAGGAAATTTTGTGCCGGGTGATACCATTTTTGCGAAATTAGAAGGTGAAGAAATAGTGTTCACTAAGAATTAAACTCTTCAGCTTTTGGATTGTACTTTCCTTGTGAGTATATTTTTGAAATAAAGGAAATGAAAAATACAGCTGCAGTCTTAATTGGATTGCCGCTTTATTTTGATGCCTCTTAGAGTTTGTTCTTTTCTTTTAGGTAATGGAATGTTCGCATTAAACCTATTACCGCTAATGCATCTTTTATTTCTTGTTCTAAGACCATTTTCCAGGCTTCTAGGAAAGGGATTTTAATGAGCTTTAATTCTTCTGTAGGATCCGGTTGCGCTGCATTCTCAGTTAAACCTTCAGCAATGAAAAGTTCGCCTCGTTCATTGGTAAAACAATTGCTCGTATAGATTTCACCCAAATTAGTCCATTTTTTAGCGCTCAATCCTGTTTCTTCTAAGAGTTCACGTTTGGCGCCAGCTAAAAGGGATTCATGTTTCTCTACGCCGCCTTCAGGAATTTCCCAGCTGTAGCAGTCTAGAGTGTAGCGATATTGACCAACTAAATAGGTGTCTAAGTTCTCCGTTAAAGGAATAATACCAACAGCAGGCTTCGTCTCAACAACCCCATAAATCCCTGGATTACCTTGAGGAGTAATAACCTGGTCCTCTCTTACTCTGATCCATGGGTTTGTATAGATTTCTTTGGTATTCAGAGTTTTCCAAGGATTTTTCACATTGTTTCCTTTTTATAGAGTGTTGATTGTTTTACAAGCATAGATCGGCTAGCTATGATTAATTTACCTATTAGTGAAGAAATTCCCAAGCTGTTTTTCCACTTCAATTTCGTCGTCGTTTGTTCAGGTTTAAAGTGAATAGTTAGAATATGTCCAAGTTCATAAACACAATGGTCTCTGTTTTACTCATCTGTATTGGCTCGATGAGTTTTGCTCAGAGTGTGCCTGTTGGCAGCGAAAATTTCGCTGCCCATAAGTGTTATTTAGACTCTACTATAATATCTACTGTTGAGGATCTCGAAATCCAAAATGATTTGATAGAAGCCTGTAATGATGCAATTAGTGAATACGTTCTAAGTGACAAAGACCTGGCTGCAACTTTTTCCAATAGGGGGTTGTTGAATGCCGCATTAGGCAATGTCGCTGAAGCCTTGGCCGATTATAATTCTGCGTTGGACTTACAAGATGATCTAGCTCAAGCCTATCTAAATAGAGGCGTTATTTTTCATTTTGAGAGAGATTACAATAGAGCGATTAGTGACTACAGTAAGGCGATCGATTTAAACGTAAGTCAGCCGCACTTAGCCCATTTTTCACGAGCAGCAGCATTTGAAGTGTTAAAGCGCTGGCAAGACTCGGCGGCAGACTATACAAAAGCTCTTGAATACCGAAAGAACTGGTTGCCAGCGAGCACTCGATTGAGTTCGGTATTAGAAAGAATTAATTCAGAGCGTGGGTATCATCCTTAATCTATTTTAGTTTCTCTATAGCAAGTTTCTCTAAATTTCCCGCATAATTCATTACGTGAAAAATAACGTTTTGCTCAATATTCCCGCTAATTAAATGTGCTCCTGGACCAGATGCATAGATAGGTACATCTTCTCCGCCATGAGTTTCAGCAGCTAAAGGAATGAGTGTTTCTTGATGAAAGCCAGGGCGCTCGGTATCAACTTCACTTAAGTCCATTCGTCCAAAATATGTGGGTTGATTGGAGCTCGGATCGACTGTTTCATAGTTTCCGTCTGTTCTTTCTTGGTAATCTGCAAAGCCTCTGCCATTAGCATAAGTTAATGTTGTATAAGGCATCCCCGTTTCATCTAGGCCGAAATCGGTTTGAGGATTGCCGGAATTATCATTGCTGATAACTTTCCCCAAAATCGGATTGCCTCTTGTTGGGTAACCTGACATTGATAAAACATGGCTGTGATCAGCGGTAACTATGATTAAAGTTTCTTCAGACTTGGTGGCTGAAAAAGATGCAGCTACTGCTTCTGAGAGTTCCAATGTGTCACTTAATGCGTTGTAGGCATTGTTTGCATGGTGGGCATGATCAATACGGCCAGCTTCAACAACAAGGAAAAAGCCATCACTGTCTTCTTCTAATATATCAATTGCTTTTAAAGTCATTTCAGTGAGTGAAGGTTCTCCAGCTCTGTCGTTTTTGCGATCAGACTCATAGAGCATATGAGAATCATTAAACAAGCCTAAAATGTTGGCTGAGTCTTTATCATTGAGACTGGAAAACCCTGCTCGGTCCATGACATAAGCCCCGCCTTTTGATGTCCATTGTTGAATTAGATTTTGACCATCATTTCTGCGACCTTCATTAGCGCGTTCTGAAAACCCAATAATGCTCTCTGGATCTTGATCGAAAAACATTGCTCTTCCACCTCCGAAAGCGATGTCTATACCATCGATCTCTGGGTCATCGGAGTTAATGCTTTGCTTTAAGTGCTCAGAAAAGTTGATAAATTGACTTGCTATATCTAAGCAGTCTTCGGATGGAGTTTGGGCTTCCCAATTACGTTCAGCTGAGTTCGCATAAGCAGCAGCGGGAGTGGCATGTGTAAGTCTTGCCGTAGTGACGATACCTGTTGCCTTGCCAGCGATTTCGGCAAGCTTGAGTGCAGACATTAGGTCTGGGCTATTAAGATTTTGATAGTTTTCACAGCTAGCGCGTTCCACTTCTTCACTAACACTTATGACACCCGCCCGAGTTTTAACGCCAGTCATCATAGCCGTCATGGTGCCTGCGGAGTCTGGTGTTTGTTGATTCGTGTTATAAGTCTTTGACAGGCCTGTCCACGGGAATTTTTCGAAACTTAGTTGGTATTCTTCTCCATTTTGCTGTTGTTGCTGTCCAGCATAAATACGAGCGGCCGTTACCGTTGTCATACTCATACCATCGCCAACAAAAAGAATAATATTTTTAGCCGAACCCGGATTGTTATTAATAGTTTTCGATCTTGCTAGCTCCAGGGCTGATACGCCATCTTGGTACCAAGCAGACTGATTCGTTAAAGTTGATAAAGAATCACTTTGAGAGCAAGAAATGAGGCATAAAGAGATTGTTAGAAAGAGTATATTTTTTGATTTTAATCGGATTGTCTTATTCATTTGTGAGGCTCATAGTGAAGTAAGATTTGAAGCTGAACTTGTCATAGAAAAAGACCAAAATAGCGATTTGAAAGCTAGTATATTTAAAGATCAGGGCGCCAGCATCATTCCGCCATCTACGGGCATTTGTATTCCGGTTATGAAAGAGGCTGCATCGGAACACAAAAAGGCAACTGCAGCAGCGGCTTCCTCAGGTTTGCCAATTCGGCCCATCGGATGAAGAGATTTAGCAAATTCAAAAATCGCAGGATCCTCAAAAAGTTCTTGGGAGAGTGGGGTGGTAATAACGCCGGGACAGATTGAGTTGATTCTAATCCCTTGCTTGGCATATTCGGCGGCAACACATTTTGTGATTCCAACTGCGCCATGTTTGCTGCCAAGATAAGCTGAGCCTGGTAGTGGGCCTCCGGCTAAACCTGCTACTGAAATATTATTGACTATGGCGCCCCCGCTCTTAAGAATTTCTGGAATTTCATACTTCATACAAAGCCAAGTGCCTTTCATGTTGACATCAACCACATGATCAAAATCTTCTTCATTGTAATCAAGAATGGGGACGGCATTGCCTCCAACCCCTGAGTTATTGAAGGCATAATCAAGACGCCCATAGGTATCAACGCTCGCTTTAACCATTGCTTTGACATCCTCACTTTTAGTGACGTCAGTTTTCACAAAGATGGCTTCACCGCCTTGTTCAACAATAGAGTTGACGACTGCTTGTCCTTCATTTTCGCGACGCGCAGCAATGACCACCTTGGCTCCTTCCTCTGCAAATAACAACGCAGTTGCTTGGCCTATTCCAGAGTTGCCGCCAGTTACAATAATGACCTTATCTTTGAAACGAACTCCCATCATAGCTCCTTGTTAACTTCTTAGTATTCTTTGTGTGGACTATAAACTAATGTCTCAGAACTTAAAAATTCTTCAGCTAGATTCAAGAAATGAAAACTTTCATAAATATATGACCCTACATTGATGTACACTATACGATGTCAAGGTAGACATTAATTAACTATTATTTTTAGAAGTCCTTATTTTGCCAATTAACAACGAATCACCTTATTTTGCTGCAGTAGACCTTGGGTCGAATAGTTTTCATATGCTTATCGCCCGGATTACAAATGGGCAAGTTGAAATTATTGATCGTGAAAAGGAGATGGTGCAAATAGCTAAAGGGATCAAAAAAGATGGTTACTTAAGTTTAGATGCTCAAGCTCGAGCTTTAGAATGTCTACATAGGTTTTCTGAGCGATTACGTGATATTCCCAATGATCAAATTCGTGCAGTTGGGACCAAAACACTTAGAGCAACCAGTCGGTCGAAGGACTTTTTAAAAAACGCTGAGAAAAGTCTGGGGGTTCCAATTCAAATTATTTCTGGTTACGAAGAAGCTCGTCTGGTTTATTCCGGTCTATCTCATTCAGTTTTGAATGATGACAACAGACGCTTGGTTGTGGATATTGGTGGTGGCAGCACTGAGTTCATCATTGGTGAAGGCTATGACCCCGAGCTTTTGGAAAGTTTAAACATTGGCTGTGTAAGTTTCACGACACGCTACCTAAGTAAATCAGGCGAAATCACTCATAAATTTATGGAGAAAGTGTATTTAGCGGCCTGTTCTGAAATAGAAGTCTTGAGAAAAAACTATCGTAAAAGAGGTTGGGAAATTGTCTTTGGAACCTCTGGAACTGCGCGGGCAATCGCTGACTTAACTATGGACAAAGATGGTGGAGCAGTTATTAGTAAAGCCGCTTTGGATCAGTTGGCGATTGATGTGGTTGAAAATGCCAAACTTCTGGAGCAAGTGCCCCCTTTGAGAAAAGATGTACTGCCAGCTGGAGTTGCAATTCTAAAGGCAATTTTTGATCAGCTGAGCATTGAAACAATGCATGTGGGTGATTCAGCACTTAAAGAAGGCATAATTTATGACACGATTGGGCGATTAAGTGATCATGATTCCCGAGATGAAACCATAAACAATTTACAGAAACGCTATCAGGTAGATGAAGATCAAGCCCAACGAGTTGCCACTACGGCACTTACGTTTTGGAAGCAGGTGGATGGACCCGCATTGATCGGTGTTTCTCGCACTAAAATATTGCGCTGGGCTGCTCTTATTCATGAGATCGGTTTAAGCATCTCTCATACTAGCTTCCACCACCATGGTTATTATTTATTACGCAATACTGATATGGCAGGCTTCGGCCGCTATGAGCAATACATACTGGCTAACTTGATACGCTCACATCGAAAAGGCTTGTACTCTAAGAAGTTTGAAGACATGGATGATGCCGCAGTCGCTGCATTTGTACCTTTACTTGTTTGTTTACGATTAGCCGTTCTTCTACACCGACGCAGAGAAGACATCGATACGCTGCCAAAAATTACACAATCAGAATTTGGTTATAAATTACAATTTGAGGCTGGTTGGTTAAAAGGTAACCCGCTCACTCTTGCTGGTTTGAAACTAGAGAAAGATCAATATGAAAGTATTGGAGTCGAGCTTGTCTTTAAATAGGAAAGACGAGTTTCCTTTCTGTGAAAAGGTGGTTTATAGTATGGGCAGTGCAGTGTTAATGGTCCAATTTCAATTTGGATATCTTTAATTCGACAACCCCCAGGAGTTTATTATAAAGCTTCGACTTTTCTATAAAGTATTCTCACTTGCTGTGGTGCTTGGTCTTAGCATTATTACTATTAATTCCAGCCTGGCCCAAATAAGACCGTTGTCACCACGAATGGCACCAAAAAATGTCACGGTTATTCCTCGAGATCCGGATGGTGCGGAATTTTATTTTGCGCGTTTAATTTATGGCTCAGATGGTTTTCGAAGTCGTGGTGGTTGGACCACTGATATGCCTGAAGCAGAACACTATTTTATGAATGGGGTTACTCGTTTAACACGAGTAGATGGTTCCCTAGTAGATATGAGAAACCCCGAAGGCGCCAGATGGATCAATCTTGCCGATGGAACCATTTTTGATTATCCCTTTTTATATGCCGTAGAAGTAGGTGGCTGGAGACTCAATACTGAAGAGGTGGCCATTCTCAGAGAGTACCTATTACGAGGCGGTTTTTTGATAGTCGATGATTTCCACGGGACGGCTCAATGGGGCGGTTTTATGTCAACAATGCAGAGGGTTTTTCCTGATCGCCCAGTTGTTGATATCCCAGAGTCTGATGAAGTTTTTCATGTTTTTTACGATCTGGATACCAGTATTCAAATAGCTGGCATCAGCCCTTTGAGTAGAGGGGTGACTTGGGAACAAGATGGCTATGAGCCAACTTACCGCGGAATCTATGATGATGATGGCCGCTTAATGGTCGCTATCAATCATAATATGGATATGGGAGATGCGTGGGAACATGCCGATACTCCTGGTTATCCTGAGCCGATTACTGCAGCGGCTTATCGATTTGCAGTGAACTATGTTATCTACACCTTAACCCACTAAGAACTTTTTAGTTTCCACTAAACCCACTTAAGACAAAGAGAGGTAGTCTTGAAAAATACATTATTGCTTTTAATTTTAACCTTTATTTCTGTTCCAACATTTGCTGCCAGTGAAGATGAGATTTTAGCGAAAGCAAGAGATATCCACGATCGAGTTATGAGTTTGGATACACATGTTGATATCCCATTAGAATTCGCAACCAGTGCACATGACCCGTTGGATGCTGAGTATCAAGTGACTCTTCAAAGCATGCGTAGTGGTGGTTTAGATAACGTATTTTTTATTGTTTATGTCGGTCAACAGGAACGTAATACCGAAAATTATATTGATGCAAAGGCCGATGCCTTGGCCAAGTTTGATGCGATTAAACGTTTGGTTATGTTGTACCCAGATCAAATTGGTCTGGCCACTACTGCAAAAGAAGCTGAAGAACTTCATGCAGCTGGCAAACTAGTTGCGATGATTGGTGTTGAGAATGCTTTTAGTATTGGTTTGGACATATCTTTATTAGAGGAATTTAAAAACCGTGGTGCGAGTTATGTGGGGCTAGTACATAACGGTCATAACGATATTGGTGACTCTGCCCAACCTCAAGAAAAGTTCGGGGATGCAACAGAAGAACATGGAGGCTTGAGTGCTTATGGTTTTGAGGTGGTTAAAGAGCTAAATCGTTTAGGTATTCTGGTGGATATTTCTCATGTTTCCAAGCAAACCATGCTGGATGCCACACGAAGTTCGGTAGCGCCAATAATAGCCTCTCATTCCAGTGTAAATGGCGTTTATGAGCATCCAAGAAACCTAGACGACGAACAGCTACTTGCTTTGAAAGAAAATGGTGGTGTAGTTCAGATTGTTGCTTTTGATATTTATCTTAATGAAGGCTGGGGTACTGCTTCTGTAAGCGATTTTGTGGATCATATTGATTACGCTGTTGATCTTATTGGTATTGAGCATGTTGGTATTTCTTCAGACTTTGGTGGCGGCGGCGGCATCATGGGCTGGAAGGGAGCCGAAGACACTCTCAATGTCACACTTGAGCTGGTTCGTCGTGGCTATACTGAAGATGAAATCGAGATGATCTGGAGTGGCAATGTCTTAAGAATACTCAAAGCTGCAGAAGATGTTGCAGCAGGCTTATAAAAGTGACTTTTAAGAGGGTAATCTCTTGAAAAACTTTCTGATGTTTTGGCTTTTTCTGGGGGC
>CBFIHS010000060.1:0-8990 GCA_965662565.1 Pseudohongiellaceae bacterium
TTGACGCCGACTGGGTAAATGAAAACTCTTATATTGATGCCGAAATGTTTACCAGAATAATGTACATAAGCCTTAGTAAATAATAATTATAAAAAGAGGGCTCCATATGAAAAGCCTGAGACTGAATCAAGCCTGGCTAGTAATTTCTTTTCTAGCGATGTTATTTTCTGCTTCTATTATATTCTTCTTGCCTAGTTCTTATATCCAGGCACAAAATTCTCAAACCCAAGAGCAAATCAATAAGCAATTGCTTCTCAATTTTTTTGCCTTTACTGGAACAGACATTGAGCGCATGGAGCAATTCTTAGCAGACGACTATATTCAGCATAATCCTCGTTTTCTGGCTATGGATGAGTTTACTGGAGCTAATGGGAATCGTGCCTGGGTTGAGGCTCGGGCTGAGGCTCGTGCAAGAGGCGGTATTGCTCTAGTTGATTTAGGCGGGATACGCCTTAGAGACCCAATCATCATAATGGCTGAAGGGGATTTAGTAACCGCAATCTACAAAGGCGATTTGCCTAATCCAGATCAAACTTCAGAAACTTATGAAGCTTTTGCTTTCGAGACTTTTCGCGTTCGTGACGGCAAATTTACCGAGCATTGGGACCAAGTTAGTTTAAAAGAGGGCTGGATGGAAAAGCCAAAGGATTCCCAGTAATCCATTAATCTACCTTTTCCATGCAGAATAATCATATGAAAATTTTAAAAACAATAATGGCAATTGGCATATTTCATTTTGCTCTAAATGCCACGAGCTTAAATGCCCAAACGACCGCTAATTCAGTACTTGAAGATGCCGCAAATGCAATGGGTGGAGTTGATCGCATCCTAGCTGTAGAGAGTTTATTGATGACAGGGTTTAGCCAGACACTTAATCAAGATGGCGGATCTGCACCTTCACCACACCCCAAAGCGCCAAAAAAGTGGGCCGCACAAAATGGAATTGAACGGTATTTCAAGCTAGGACAACAACGCGCCTTTCAAACTCATCGGCAAGGCTTTTTATTTCCCTTTGCTCTAGCTTTTGGACATTCCTGGGCAAATAGCAATCAAGTACAAGATGGCGTTGCTTCGCTCAACCATCCATTAAGCGCGCTAAGAGCAGCATTGGCAGAAGACACAAAGCTTGGTGCTATGAGCATTGAAGACGACAACATCGTGCTTGCGTTCACTATAGAAGAGGGAACGACACTATGGCTAGGAATTAATCAATTGGATAAGTTGCCGTCCTGGATTAGATGGCAAGGACCACATGCCAATCTGGGAGAAGTGACTTACACCACTTGGTTCACTGGTTATCTGCCATTTGATGGCATCAGATTACCTTCAGGCTTGACCACAGAAATTGATTGGCGTGAAAACGTAATATCAGTCTTTCACGTTGATTCCTATGAAGTGAACCCAAGTTTGCCGGAATTTGTGACTGGTAGGGACCCTTTTGCTGAAGCAGGCGATCCTAATGTTCAGGTATCCAAAGTGGCCGAGGGTGTTTGGGACTTGAGAGTTGGTGCAAACGGCGGGGCCGTTGTGGAATTTGAAGACCATCTGCTGATGTTTGAAGTCTATGGCAATGAAGCGAATTCTTTAGCTCGTATAGATACAGCTAATACCTTGGTACCGGGAAAAGAAGTTACTGAAGTAATTTTATCGCATCATCATTTTGACCACTCTGGAGGTATACGTGCTGCAGTATCTCGAGGTTTAACGATCATCAGCAAAGGTGAAAATGAAGGAATATTGAGGGAAATGACTTCACGGCCCGCACCAAACTTTCCAGACGCCTTGGCCCGTAAACCTCAAGCTCTCAAATTCAGAGCAGTAGACGAGCATTTAGTATTAGAAGATGCCACCAGAAGAGTCGATATTTATGAGGTCGTTGGGCATATGCACATGGCAGAGGCTGTGTTTGCTTATCTTCCAGAAGAGAAGATATTATTACAAGGCGATATGTTCGATATTGGCTGGGATTGGCACTGGTGGGGCGGGAATTATAGAGATAGCATTGAGCACTTTGGTTTAAATCCTGTTACTGACATTCCTGTTCATGGACGAGTAAGCACTATAGAGGAAGTCTATAGGAATATCGAAAACCAAGTGAATGCCGCCAAAGTGTTTTGCTCTGAAAATGAGTCGGCTCAGATTTATATGGCCGGCTGTCCAGTCAAGAACACCCAAGACTAGATATTGCTATAAAAACACGGCTAAGATTCCACTTAAATAACAAATAAGCACTTCAAAGTGTAAACACCGAGGAACTATGAAAAAACAAATTCTTACTTTAGTTGTTAGCTCGCTATTGCCGATTTCATTACAGGCCCAACTAAGCAACAATCCTTTTGAAGCGCCAATACAAACAGAACCTGGCGTTGTGGTTAATGTTATCGATTTCGCAAGCCTACCTAGTAGTGCTGATGAAGCTGCTCGTATGATGGAGTTAGTTGACGAACCTAGCACTGAGCGTCTCTTCGTGAATGATATGCGAGGTCAAATATACAGCCTGAGCTATGACGGTTCAGAAGTAACTGAATATATCGATCTCAACGATTGGGATATTCCAGTTGCTTACGCTGAATTTCGTGAAGAGGGTATACAAAACTTTGCCTTTCATCCTCAGTTTGGAATCAGTGGTACGCCCGGTTATGGCAAATTCTATACCTGGACTGATATTCTCGATCGTGCACCCAGCCCTGATTTTACTCCGACAGGAACACTTGATGACCACGATCTGGTTTTACATGAATGGACCGCTGACAATGCCATGAACGACCACTATGACGGCGGTATGCCTCGCGAGCTGATGCGCCTGCAACAACCTTACCGTAACCATAATGGTGGAGATATAGGCTTTAATCCTCTAGCCATGCCAAATGATACAGACTACGGTCTACTGTATGTCTCCGTTGGTGATGGTGGTGCTGGTGGCGACCCTCTAAGCTTGGCGCAAGACCTAAACTCAGTCTTTGGCAAAATTATTCGTATCGACCCATTGGGCAACAATAGTGCGAATGGCAAATACGGGCTTCCTACTGACAACCCTTTTGTTAACGATGGTAATGAGAGCACCTTGGGTGAGATATTCGCTTATGGTATTCGTAATGCACAGCATTTTGCCTGGGACGCCGCCAACGACAATATGTTTCTAATGGATATCGGCCAGAATGTTGTTGAAAAGCTTAGTTCAGTCAGCCTTGGAGCCAATCTGGGCTGGAAAAACTGGGAGGCAAGTTACCATTTTCAAGATGGAGTAATTAATATGTCTAGCCCGCGCAGTGAAGCTGGAGTGACTTATCCAATCGCTGAATGGGATCATACTGACCCTCTATTCCAGAGTCGTGGAGCGGCTTCAGGTTTATTGATCTACCGTAATGGGCCCATTACTCAATTAGATGGCTTAATCTTGTTCGCAGAGCTATTAAGCGGGGAGATCTTCTACGTAGATGCCGACAACCTTCCTAATGGAGGGCAAGCGAGTATTCGGCGTGTGCAATTAGATAACGGCAGCGGCCCTAAAAACATGTTGCAGTTGATCCATGATAAGAATCGAGAACAGGGTGAGGCCTTGGCTCCTCGTGCTGATACTCGTATCGATGCTGGCCCTGATAATCGAGTATTTATATTGAATAAGGGCGACAACACAATAAGAGAACTAATTAGATAAGATTTAACATTTCACTAGCGGTATATCGCTCCAGCGAGTGGTATACCGAGGTGACATGTGTTCACGCTTCATCATCCATTTAGCATCAATGCCGCTATTCAGTAATTTTATGGAATGAGAACCATAACGTTGGTTTACTCTATCCATTACCCGCATCACTTTACGCGATTGTTCGGATTGGCGTGGACTAAAGAAATCATTTTGCTCGTATTTCTGGGTGCGAACATCAAGCAAACCAATACCACATTTCTTATAACGAATCCCTGGGCGATAAAGCTCCCTGAGCGCACTGGCAGCGACGCTGGAAATCTGTCGGCTGTCATTAGTTAAAAAAGGCAATCTAAGCACTCGTTGAGGACGAGAATAACCGGTTTTCTTATCCGTACTTTCCAGATAGATCCAGATATTTGCCGTCAGCCCATTTTGCTTGCGCATTTTTTCACAAGCTCTGGCCGCATAAAGGCTAATCGCTTGTTGGAGCTCCTCTAAGGCTGTTACTTTATAGGCAAAGCTTCGTGTGCAGATGATTTCTTTACGTGGAGCAGGGCATAAATCCAAATCAAGGCAGGGCTCACCATTAAGCTCTCGAATGGTACGTTCTAGCACCACACTAAAATGGCGGCGCAAGTATTTAGGGTTAGCCTGTGCCAGTTGCAAGGCATTATGAATACCGAGTTTATGCAGGCCTTCACTAAGACGTCGACCCACACCCCAGACCTCATCGGTAGTAAGTCGAGCCAATAACCATTCCCATTTATGCGGCTCATCCAGCACACATACACCCTTTAGTTTGGGTATTTTTTTGGCGGCATGATTGGCGAGCTTCGACAATGTTTTACTTGGCGCAATCCCAACACAAACAGGCATGCGTACCTGCTGCCAAATTGTTTGTTTAATTGCTTCGCCATGCTTCTGATAATCGTCTGTATGTAAGCGTAAAAAAGCCTCATCAATGGAATACACTTCCATCTCCGTAGCAAAGGGCTCTAATAAATTCATGACTCGAGCCGAAATATCACCATAGAGTTCATAATTACTGGAAAAAACATGGACTTTATTTCTTTTAAGCTTCGACTCAATTTGAAAATAAGGTTTAAAACCTGGGATATCTAAAGCTTTGGCCTCAGCATTACGGGCAATAATACAGCCGTCATTATTGGATAAAACGACAAGCGGTTTACCACGCAGGGAAGGATTAAAAATAAGCTCACAACTGGCATAAAAGGTATTGCAATCAACTAAGGCGTACATCTAAGGATTACAGAGAGTGTTGATCGCATGTATGACGACGCCTTCAATCACTAAATCAATATCTTCGTTAAGCGCTAGCGGAGCATAATCAGGATTAGCCGCTAATAACTGCTTGTTCTTAATATCCAGTATTTTGCAGCTAAGTTCACCATTAATTGACGCAATTACAACATTCCCCTGACAAGGTTCTATGGCTCGATCGACACTCAGCAAGGCTTTATCCTGAATACCACAGTCGACCATGGAATCACCTGCAGCACGAACATAATAAGTAGCCGATGGGTGCCTTATAAGGTGCTCACCCAAATCCAAACCTTGTTCTATGTAATCATCCGCAGGAGAAGGAAACCCAGCAGGAACAGAGGCTGAAAAAAGGGGCAGAATAGGCAAATAACTTGCCATTTCCTGCTTAGAAACGGGAGTAATTCTCATCAAATTAACACTAGACTTAATACTAATTAATACTAAATAGGAGTCTGAGTATATTGTCTGATTTGCCAGCTGAGCGCAATATACTCTTGCGTAAACAAAATGATTTTAACTATCAAGCTATACAAAATAGCGCAAGATTGAGCTTTACAAATAGCTTAGAAAAAAGGTGTTTTAATCGATTTACTTTCCGGCCAGCACATCAGAGTGTGTATCAAACCAATTACCGAAGCTTGTCAGTATTGGACTAATATCCTTGGCGGCTGGCGTCAGGCTGTATTCAACTTTTGGTGGCACTTCAGCATACACTTTGCGTTTTACCATACCATCACGCTCAAGCTCACGTAACTGCAAGATGAGGATGCGCTGAGTAACACCAGGAATAGAGCGTTGCAGTTCCCCAAAACGGTGAGTCTTAAGACTTAGACGGTAAATAATAACCGGCTTCCATTTACCGCTAATAAGCTTGAGCGCATTTTCTACCGGACAATTGATAAAAGGGTAATCAGCTTGATCTTTTGCTGCTTCGGATAGCAATTGTGGCTTTGATTTTGCCTCTGCTTCTATAGTTTTAAGAGCTTTTGTAGTCGCTTTCATCTTTTTCTTCTCCTTTTAAGCTGCTCTAGGCTAATAAATACCTTTGCTTACAATATTGTAAGTAGCCTACAGTTTTGTCGGTTCTTGCGATTTTGATAGTGAAGGATAGAATAAGCGTCGTTCGGGGTCTACCCGTTTTTACTGTTTTATTAAAAAAGGAGAACAAAATGAAAATACTTGTAGTCGGTGGTTCTGGGATGGTTGGCTCGCGTGTTGTGGCTGAAGCCGCTGGACGTGGACATGAAGTTATTGCGGGTGCCCGCAATCCAGAAAAAATTGCAGCAACAGACAATGTATCAGCAGTAAAAGTTGACGCCACCAGTGCGGACTCGATTGCACAAGCGGCTCAAGACGTTGATGCTATTGTAATATCGGTAAGCCCTCGTAATGGAGGCGACCCCATCACGGAAGCATCTGAAGTTGGTGATGCCGCCATAGCGGCAGCAAATACTACTGGCAAGCGTTTAGTTTATGTCGGTGGAGCAGGGAGCTTATTACTTCCAGATGGTAATCCAGTTGCTGAAACCTTGCCTGATGAATATCGTGGCGAAGCATTAGGTATGCGTGGGGTTCGCGATAAATTACAAGCCAGCACACTGAATTGGACTTTCTTTAGTCCTGCAGCCATGATCCAGCCTGGTGAAAAAACTGGCTCATATCGACTTGGAACAACCAGTTTAATGTTTAATGAAAAAGGCGAGAGCAGCATCAGTGCCGAAGACTATGCAGACGCTTTAGTAAACGAATTGGAAAATCCAGCTCACAAAGGTGAACAATTTACGATTGCTTACTAATGCTTTTTTTATAAGCTAGCGCTTAACTAAAGCCTCATTTCGATGAGGCTTTTTTTTGAGTTTTACTGTTAAACTTTAAATTAGATCCACTTATATATGTAAAATTATTCCACAAAATCAAAAACTTAGCTAACTGGTTCACACTTCCCACATCTAACAAAACGCTGCTACATACTTCACTCTTAAAATATTAGAAAATTAATCTGCATCAAAAAAAAAGCATTTTTTTGATCCTTTTTTTTAAATACAGTTATGCCTAATAATTAATGGCAGCAATCGAAATAAAATGAAAAATTTGCAAAGACAAAAAAGAGTAAAAGGTTTTACTTTGCTAGAAATTCTGGCGGTTATTGCTACTTTGGGAATATTCTCAACTGTAGGTATTCAAACCTATAGTAATTACATTACTAATCTAAATTAGTTGAAGCTGTTCTAATTTTTGATGCTGTCAAAACTAATGTTTTGAGCGACTATTATGTGACCCAAGGTTTTCCCGATTCAATCATGTCTGCACGTGCCAGCTCCGATGCTTCAGAGATTAACGCTTCATCTAATGCTGTCGAAAACTCTTCAGATGTCATTAGTGAGTATTGGTACTACCAAAACGAAGACGCTGGTATCGGTTGGTTTGGCTTACAGTTAAACGAGTCTTTAATGCCAAGCTGCTTGGAAGACTGTCGTTTGCATGTGGGCTTTAAAGAAAGTGGAACGAATTTAAATTTTTATTGTGGGCTTTGGGATAGCGCAGATGTAGAAGATGTCTTTCCGCTTAATGTTTTACCTGGAGGCTGCCAAGAAACTTGCGTGCGTTGCAAGTTAAACGAAGGTGATGGCGCTTTGGATTTAGCTATGAATTCATCCAGTAATCCTTCATCGTCTGGAAGTGATTCATCCTCTAACAGCGGTTCGTCCAGCTCTTCGGCTGGCCAAGGCAATAGCTTTGCTGACAGCAGTCCTTCTAGTAATTCTGGTAATAATAGCAGCTCTGGCGGCAGTTCAAGCAGTAATCCAGATAGTAGCTCAGGTAATAGTTCTGGTAATAGCTCAGGTAGTAGCTCAGGTAATAGTTCTGGTGATAGTTCAGACAACAGCTCTAGTAGCGACTCAAGTTCTGGAAGCAGCAGCTCTTCTGACAACACAGCCAGCAACTCAGATACCGGATCAAGCAATTCCAGTTCTGACTCCAGTAATGATTCGGTTTCTGATAGTTCAAACTCCAAATCTTCTTCTAACTCTGACAGTAATTCAAGCAGCAATTCTGGGGGTGGGTCTACTAGTTCAGGAAGCAACTCTGGAGGCAGTTTTTCCAATAACTTTAGTGGCGGCAATTCAGGCTCTGGTGCTACTGGAGGTTCTGGGGGAAGTGGATCTTCAGAGGGTGGCTCAAGTTCTGGAAACTCTTCGGGAAACAACTCTTCTGGGAATGGAAGTGGCTCTAGTTCAGGTAGCGATAATTCGGAAAATGACAATTCTGGAAATGATAATAGCGACGACAATGGCAGTGATAACAATAGTGAAAGCGATGATGAAGACTCCGATAACGACAGGGTCGATGAAGATGATGATGTGTAAAATGAAGACGAAGACGATAACAACAACTCATCTAGCGATGATTGCGAACGACCAGGTAACAGTCAGGGGCGAGGCAATGCTTTTGGTCTAGATTGTGATGATGCTCCTGGAAATTCAGATGGCACTCCTGGCGGCGGCAATGACAATAACTCGAACTCCTCAAACAATGATGATGAAGAGGACGAAGACGAAGATAAGAATGACAAGAAAGATAAAAAAGACAAGAAAAATAAAAAGAAATAATCTAATCCCAATTGAGCAACACCATCTTGCTAAAAAATGATTTAGCTCAGAAAGTAAAATTGATGCATTTTAAAACTAAAATAAATCATTGCTCCATCGTAACTTAGGCTCTATGCTCTACTTCATTCTCAACTTGCAATGAAGAACATGGAAGAACTTAGAAATTTTTTCTCACTTACACTCTTTACTATAAAGGAGCAAAACTACTCAATACAACAGGTTTTATTACTACCTGTTGCTCTTTTTATTGCCTATCTCCTTATCAGCAGAATTAGCCACTTTATACTTACCCGACTAAGAAGCAAAGGCATCGACCCTGATTTAACACTACTAATTCAGCGATTGTTTTTTATCGTCAGCTTATTACTTGTTGTCTTCACAACTCTTGCTATCTTGAATGTTCCTCTTGGGGCTTTTGCCTTTGTCTCTGGTGCTGTTGCTATAGG
>CBFIHS010000061.1:0-8760 GCA_965662565.1 Pseudohongiellaceae bacterium
TTAACCGCCAAGAGTATAAAAGCCTTTTGATGATCTAACCAGACCTATAAATAATTTACCACATATTCCTAATACTATCTTTTAAAAAACAATCGCGAATTTGACTTTAATTAGAAAGGCATTATTCTGCTTATCAAGCTTTTAAGGAGTTTAAATGAAAATAACCTATCATAAGATTTTTCAGGTCGCTTGCTTCACTTTTTTTTCAAGCCTTATTTTTATTTCTGTAGGAATACCAACAACCGCTCAAAGCGAGGAAGTTGCCCCAGGGGTATGGTTATCAACTAATGGTGAATTCCGTGTCAGCTTTGCCAGTTCAATCAACCCTGTCCCTCTTCAAACCTCTCATCAGTGGACTTTCTTCATTCTCACTGGCAAACGGGCACCAGTAAGTGATGCCGTTATGGAGATTCATGGTTACCACCCTGCAACAAGAGAAACCTTGAACCGCGAAACCTATATCAGCCCACATTTAGGAAGAGGCACTTACGTTGTTGATAACATGTATTTTGAGGGTGCCGGAGAATGGGAGCTGAACCTTATCATTACTAGCGGATCTACAACGGATGCAGTTCTCATTCCAATCAGCATTTAAGGTCTACAAGCCAGAACGCTCTTGCTCTTGGCTACATAAGTCGCTATCCTTCGCCCTCATTATGAACACGATAATCTATCCAAGAATTATATTTATTATTCAGCACTGAAAAGTGGGTTGGATCGATTCTTACTGAGATAAAGATTTAAAAAAACCCGCTTAAAAGCGGGTTTTTTATTTGAATAGCATTAAAACTAGGAATAATTGTGGCTGACAACAATAATACATCAAGTGAACCTTTCTCATTTGTAGAAGCAGAGCATGAAGTCCTGAATTTCTGGAAGGCAGAAAAAGTTTTCCAGAAATCTTTGGAACAAACAGCTTCTGGCCAGCCCTATATATTCTATGATGGCCCTCCTTTTGCTACCGGCTTGCC
Organism: Pseudohongiellaceae bacterium; assembly: GCA_965662565.1. GTDB lineage: Bacteria > Pseudomonadota > Gammaproteobacteria > Pseudomonadales > Pseudohongiellaceae > UBA5109. The sequence continues at coordinate 972 of CBFIHS010000061.1, forward strand.
GCATCATGGGCATCTGGTTGGCTCAACACTAAAAGATATTATCCCGCGTTATTACACGATGAAGGGCTACTACGTTCAGCGTCGTTTTGGCTGGGACTGCCATGGCCTCCCAATCGAACACGAAATTGACAAATCCTTGGGCATGTCTTCCCAAGAGGCTGTCGCAAAGCTTGGGATTAAAGGCTACAACGATGAATGCCGTGGCATTGTTCAACGCTATACCGCCGAATGGGAAAAAACCATTACCCGTATCGGTCGCTGGGTGGATTTTGAAAATGACTACAAAACCATGGAACCTTGGTACATGGAGTCAGTTTGGTGGGTGATCAAGCAACTCTGGGAAAAAGAACTGATTTACCAGGGCGTTAAAGTTGTGCCTTTCTCAACAGCCTTGGGAACCGTGCTTTCAAATTTTGAAGCCGGGTCGAATTATCTGGACGTTCAAGACCCTGCCGTTTACGTTCTTTTCAAGCTAAAAGATGAAGATGCCTATTTAGCTGCATGGACAACCACTCCCTGGACATTACCTTCAAACCTAGGGCTTTGCGTTAATGCCAGCATCACATACAACAAAGTTTATGATGAGAAGAAAAATGTCACTTTTTATGTCGCAAAAGAGCTTGCCGACGGGCTTCGGGATAAAACTGGTGCCGATGAATTCAAGGTACTCAGCGAGCATCAAGGCAATGAACTGGTCGGTAAAAAATACGAACCTTTATTTCCTTACTTCCAAAGCCTAGCCGAAGAAGGTGCCTTTACAGTTTTTGCTGATAACTACGTCACTATCGATAGCGGCACGGGTATCGTCCATCAAGCGCCTGCTTTTGGTGAAGACGATTTTAGAGTAATGAAAAACAATGGTGTCGATACCGTTGTTTGCCCAGTTGATTTTCAAGGTAAATTCACAGAAGAAGTGAGTGACTATAAAGGTGTCTATGTAAAAGATGCCGATAAAGAAATCATTCGCCGCTTAAAGGAAGAAGGTAAGCTCTATCATCAGGAAGTAATTAACCACAGCTATCCTTTCTGCCCACGCTCAGATACACCCATTATTTACCGAACGATTCCTTCTTGGTATGTCCGGGTTGAACAAATTCGTGATCGTATTAGCGCCAATAATCAGCAGATTAATTGGGTGCCTGAGCACATTAAAAATGGTCGCATGGGAAATTGGCTAGACAATGCGATAGATTGGAGTATTTCTCGAAACCGTTATTGGGGTACTCCTCTACCCGTTTGGATTAATGATGTCAGCGACAAACGCATCTGCATCGGTTCAGTGGCTGAATTAGCTGAATACACTGGTGTGACAGTTGAAGACTTGCATCGAGAATACGTCGATGAACTTACCTTCACATTAGCAGGTGAAGAAGGCACTTACCGTCGTGTCGAGGAAGTCCTAGATTGTTGGTTTGAATCAGGCTCAATGCCTTATGCACAACTGCATTATCCATTCGAGAATAAAGAGCTGTTTGAAGCCGGCTTTCCTGCAGAATATATCGCCGAAGGCTTGGATCAAACTCGCGGCTGGTTCTATACCTTGTTAGTTTTGAGCACCGCCTTATTCGATAAGCCTTCTTTCAAAAACGTGATTGTAAATGGCATTGTAATGGCCGAAGACGGCAAAAAAATGTCGAAGCGTTTACAGAATTACACGCCACCTGATGAGCTAATGGAAAACTATGGCGCTGATGCCTTGCGCTTATACTTGATCAATTCCGGCTTGGTCAAAGCTGAAGAACAACGTTTTACCGATGCCGGTGTAAAAGACATGGTACGCCGAGTGCTTTTACCTTGGTTCAACTCCTTTAAATTTTTACAAACCTACGCTCAAATCGATAGCTGGAAAGCTTCTGCTCAACACGAGAAATCAGACAATATTGTTGATCAATGGATACTTTCGAAACTGCAAACCTTGAAGGCCTCTGTGGCTCAAGAAATGTCGGAATACAAACTTTATAACGTGGTTCCAGCTTTGTTCGAGTTTATTGAAGATTTGACTAACTGGTATATTCGCTTGAATCGTTCGCGCTTTTGGAGCGAAGAAATGACAGCAGATAAGTCTGCTGCCTACCAAACTCTGTATGACGTTCTCAATGAACTCAATATCAGTCTTGCCCCATTTGCACCTTTTCTGTCTGAGCATATTTATCAGCAGCTTGCCGTTTTTACGCCAGCAAACACAGAAAAATCCGAATCGGTACATTTATGCAGCTACCCTGAAGCTGAAGCGAAACTCATGCAGCCCACTCTGGAAGCAGCCGTTGCCAGAATGCAAAGTATTATTTTATTGGGTCGACAAAAACGTGAACAAGTCAAAATCAAAACTAAAATTCCTTTGGCTCGTTTAACAATAATTCATGAAGACCAAGATATGTTGGATGAAATTGCGCGTTTGGAAAGCTACATTAAATCCGAACTCAACGTAAAAACTCTTGAGTACTCCACTGCAGAAGATGAATTTATCAATTTATATGCCAAACCAAATTCTCGTGTTTTAGGCAAAAGGTTGGGCAAAGAATTTAAAACCTATAAAAACCTTATTGAGAATCTTAGCGTTCAACAATTGAAACAATTACAAGATGAACCCTCTATCACGATTGAAAACGAAGTCTTCAATACTGAGGACATCCAAATATTCCGCGAGGCAAAAGCTGGTACTGAGGCCGTTTCTGATCGCTTTATTACGATTGATTTGGATGTAGTATTGAGTGAAGAGCTAATTCAAGAAGGGATTGCCCGTGAAATTGTTAATCGCATTCAAAAAACCCGAAAGGATATGAACTTCAATGTATCTGACCGGATTAAAGTTTTTTATTCAGGCAGTAAAGAAGTTCTGGAGACAATTTCAACACATAGCGATTACATTGCTAGCGAAACCTTGAGTACCGAGTTGATTGCTCAATCCCGAGACTATCAGCACACTTATGATATTGATGGCACTTACACCTTAGAAATCGATATTGAGAAAGTAACTGTAAATTAAGTAACTGTAAGCAAATAATTAGAGAAGACAAATGAATACCCAAAGTACAGATGACCTCCGTATCAGCGCAATGAAAGAACTGCTTTCCCCTGAGCAGCTTACCAATGAATTTCCTTTAACAGAAAAAGCTTCGGAAACCGTTGCCGAAGCTCGCTCTGCGATCCAGGACATTCTGCATGGTCGTGATGATCGTCTATTAGTCATTAGTGGTCCCTGCTCCATTCATGACCCTGAAGCAGCAATTGATTACGCCAAGAAGCTGCTTGTCCCATTGCAAAAGCACAATAAAGACTTATTAGTGGTTATGCGTGTCTATTTTGAAAAACCCCGAACAACCGTTGGTTGGAAAGGCCTGATAAACGACCCGAATCTTGACGACAGTTTTCAGATCAATGAAGGGCTGCGCAAAGCCAGAAAACTGTTGATGGAACTGAGCAACATGGGCATTCCTGCCGCCACTGAGTACCTTGACCTAATCAGCCCACAATATGTGGCCGACCTTATCAGCTGGGGAGCCATTGGCGCTCGCACGACTGAGTCTCAATGTCATCGTGAACTCGCTTCTGGTCTATCTTGCCCAGTAGGTTTTAAAAATGGAACCAGCGGTAACATACAAATCGCTATCGACGCGATTGGTTCTGCCATCAATTCTCATCACTTTTTATCAGTCACTAAAGGTGGGCATTCCGCCATTTTTCAAACCGCAGGGAACCCTGACAGCCATTTGATTTTACGTGGAGGCAAACACACTAACTATGACCCTGAAAGCATTAAAGGGGCTGCAGAAAAAATGGAAAAGGCAGGTCTCAATCCGGCGATAGTGGTTGATTGCAGTCATGCGAATTCAGGCAAAGATCCCGCTCGACAAGTCATTGTTTGCCAAGATGTTGCGGGCCAAATCGCTAATGGCGAAACTTATATCAAAGGTGTGATGCTGGAGAGTCATTTGGTCGCAGGCAATCAAAAAGTGATTCCAGGGCAAGCATTAACCTATGGTCAAAGCATCACTGATGCTTGCATGGGCTGGGAAGATACTGATCTTCTTCTTAACACACTGGCTGAGGCTGTTGCTGCACGAAGAAAATAGCTTTTAAGACGACGCACTTTCGAGACGTCTATTGGTTTGTCTTTGCGGCCTTATTAAGCCCCAATAAAATTACTCTGCGAGCTTTTCTTTTAGTTTTTGGCAAACTAGATCCAAGCCTTGTTTGCCAACATCTAAAGCCCCCGCAAAAGACATGAAGCCATGAATGGTTGTTTCAAAGCAGACCTGTTCAACATCAACACCAGCTGCTTTTAATCTATCCGCATAATCCATGCCCTCATCTCTCAAAAGGTCGTAACCGGCAGTGATAATCAAAGCTGGAGGTAAACCATCTAAATCTTCTGACAAGATTGGGGATGCTAAGAGACTGTTACATTCCTTATTCGGGCTCGTAAAGTACATGTCACTCAACCACCTAAGATCCTGCATTGAAAGAAAGAACTTGCCGTTACCAAAAGCTTGTCGTGATTCATACTTGGCATCAATACTCATATTCACCACGGGGTAAGCTAAAACTTGATAAGCTAATTTTAGCCCCTGACGTGACAAGGCCATCTGCGCAACCACAGCACTCAGATTCGCTCCGGCGCTATCTCCTGTAACGGCTATCCGCATCGGATCTCCGCCAATTTCTTGTGCGTTTTCTTGTGCCCAACAAAGTGCGGCGTAACAATCTTCTGGAGCCAGCGGGAATTTATTTTCAGGTGACAAACGATAATCTACGTTTATCACAATCAATTCTGCATGCTTACAATAATACCTCGACACATTCTCATGGGTATCAAGATCACCAAGAGCAAACCCGCCACCATGGTAGAGAAGTAGTATAGGAAGGCTCTCAGATTGCATTGAAACTTCTGGCCAGTAAATTCGTATCGGAATATCCCCCGCAGGACCTTGAATAAGCTGCTCTCGCCGTTCTCGCACTTCACAAAACTCCACATCTGCTTGCAAAGTCATCTGCTTTAGTCCGGCACGTGCTAGCTCAACAGGCAATTCGTGTAACTGTGGATTACCATCAGCATTAACTAGGTCTAATAGGGTTTGTGTTTGGGGGTCTATTGCTTTGATAGCCATTACCTCTGCTTATTTTTATTTATTTATGAGACAGCCGGATTAAGTAAACTTCTTCTTCAAGCAAGAAGCAAGTCCAGCTCTTTACTCCGCCACATAGTAAATGCCTCAATAAGCTAGAAAAGCTAAATCAGTCACTGCGGCAATTTGTCACATCACAGAAGTCTTTTTAGTCCGTACAATTCAACCTTTACTGCATCGCATAAATGGTCTGAAATGAAAAACTTATTCTTATCGTCTTGTTCTCTTCTGCTATTAAGCATAAGCGCTTTAAGTAATGCACAAGACTCTGAGATTATCGAAGTAGAAGTTATTGGCATTAGCGACACCAGCAAAATTATCACCAGTGACAGAATGATCCCAGCGGCCGATGCCGGTCAGTTACTCAGCCGCCTGCCTGGTGCCAATATCAATAAAAACGGCGAACTTACTGGTATTGCTCAATATCGAGGCATGTTCGGAAACCGCGTGAATGTTGCTCTTAATGGCATGCCAATCAGTTCCGGCGGGCCTAATGCTATGGACAGTCCTCTGCATTACGCGCCCGTTGCTATGTTGGAATCCATCACCTTACATCGAGGCATAAGCAAAGTTAGCAGCGGACTTGAAACAATTGGTGGCAACATTGAAGCCGATGTTATGAGAGGTGAGTTTGCCGGAGAAGATTTCAAATTCAATTCAAAAATCTATTTAGGTGGCCAATCTGTTAACAGTGGCGACGTAGCAAATATCTTCATGACTTTGGCGAATGATCAGCACTTATTCCGCGCTGATGTTTTAAAGGAAGCTGCAGACGACAGCGATTTCTCTAATGGCACAATTACCCCCTCTTCCTACAAAAGGGAGCGTTTTGATATCGGATATGGCTTCAAAACTGGGCGCCATGAGTTCAATCTTGATTACGCTGTAAATAACACTGGAGACACTGGTACAGCCGCTTTACCAATGGATATTCTGGCTATAGACAGCAAATTAACCCGCTTCGATTATCAATGGACTAGGGATGATTTCAATCTCTTGCTCCAAGTTTCAAATAATGACATCCAACACATCATGACAAACTTCCACCTACGTCGCCCACTTCAAAACAATGCTATGAGCATGGGAACTATGCGATATCGCAGTGCTACAGCAATTAGCGAAAATCAAAGCTTTCTGCTGAAGTTAGAACAAAATCTCAGTAATGGTCTCTGGCGTTATGGAATTGATGGACATTTCGCTTATCACGATACCAACATCACAAACCCAAATGTTGCGCCCTTTATCGTCCAAAATTTCAATGCCGTAGACAGAGATCTTTTTGGCATGTTCTTAGAAAGAGAAATGACGATCGGCCAAGCCTCATACATTGAAACCGGCCTACGAGTAAACCACTACACTCTTAGTTCAGACACTGTAAGCGCTAATATCAATCCAATGAACTTAAGTAGCGGCATGCCATTTATGATGAATAATCTTGCCGCAGGACTGGCGACAAACTTCAACAACGGAAACCTTAACAACAACGACAACACCTTAGATTGGTTTGCAAAGTTTTCTCATCATCAAAGTGCCTCCACTACCCTTTATGCAGGTATTGCCAGGAAATCTCGCGCGCCCTCTTATCAAGAAATGTTTTTATGGATGCCTTTGGAGTCCACTGGTGGCCTAGCTGATGGTTTAACCTATATTGGTAATTTGAATTTACAGTCTGAAGTGGCCCATGAAATTGAATTAGGTCTCGATTGGCGTGGTCAAAAGTTAAGTCTTTCACCACGTGTATTTTATAAGCAAGTTGATGATTATATTCAGGGAAGCCCTTCTCAAAATATGCAGGCCAATATGCTTGCCATGATGATGGCCAATATGGGGATGGGCTCTGCAAACCTCTTACAATTTAATAATGTGGAAGCAGAATTTTATGGTGTAGACCTTGAGGCCAATTATAAAATTTCCAGCCGTTGGTATGCTCGCAGCATCATGAGTTTGGTGCAGGGCAAACGCAAAGATATTGATGATTACCTTTATCGTATAGCCCCTGCCAATTTAACTCTTGCCTTGGACTACACAGCTGCAAACTGGATGTTTACTTTAGAAAGCATCACTTATGCCAGACAATCAAAGGTCGCCGCAATTAACTTAGAACAACAAAGCTCTGGATACACCTTATTGAATGTATCTACTCAACTGCAATTGCCGAATGATCTTGATCTGGCTTTTGGCATCGATAACTTAGCAGACCGCTTTTATCAAAACCATTTGGGAGGCTATAACAGAGCTTTTAATCAGAGCATTGCTTCCAGAGAGCGTTTGCCAGGTCTCGGCAGAAACCTGTATGCTCGCTTAGTCTGGGAGTTTTAATAAAAAAGATTCTTTATAAAAAGATTAAAGCCTTATCAAACTTACAATTAGGATGCATAAATGAAAAAAAATAATAATATCTGGATTTCTGTACTACTGCTTAGCGGCTTACTTATTGGCACTTCTGGTGTCGTCCATGCACAAGGAAATAACACAGCCACACTCAGTAATCTGGGTGTAGCCCAATACACTAATGAAGCCGAACTAATCTATCCAGAAGACACTCCATACTGGGTATTTATGGGTTCAACTGCAGGTGGTGCCTATGCCCAAGCCGAAGAAGTTGCAGATGAAATTATTGGCATCGTACAAATGGAGAGAGAGGCGTATAACTATTTTCTTAC
>CBFIHS010000062.1:0-8587 GCA_965662565.1 Pseudohongiellaceae bacterium
TTACGCTCAAACAATTCGACTCCTAACGATTCTTCGAGTAACTTCAGCTGGGCACTAAGAGAAGGCTGGGAAATTCTTAACTCTCGAGCAGCCTGACGCAAGCTACTGTGCCTTGAGGCTGTTAAGTAGTAACGTAATTGTTTTAAGGAAATGCTGATTTCATTCATAAAAATTTAACTCATTGATTTCTATGATTTTTATTTTAAACTCAATCTGTGTGAAAGCTTATTCCTATCACAAATATGCCTTAAAGAATAAAATATAAACACTATCTTTACTATTAACAAGCATACTTAAGAAAAAAGCTTTAAATGGAGAACAACAATGGAAAAACTCATTTCTGGTCTTACAGATTTTAAAAACAACAGCTACGACCAACGCAAAGAATTATTTGCCACGCTGGCTAACGGCCAGGAGCCTGAAGTACTATTCATTACTTGCGCTGATTCTCGAATTGACCCAAATATGATCACTCACTCTGAACCAGGGGATCTGTTCATTTGTAGAAATGCAGGCAACATTGTCCCGCCATATGGCAATGTTATTGGCGGTATGACAGCCTCGATTGAATTTGGTGTGGCCGCTTTAGGTGTCGAACATATTATTATTTGCGGGCATACCGATTGTGGTGCTATGAAAGGGGCTATGAAGCCTGAAAGTTTAACGACCCTTCCAAGTGTGGCAAGTTGGTTGTCTCATACTCGCGCTGCAATAGCGGCTGTCGAAGGCAAGCATGGTGAGCTCAATCACGAGCATTTGGACGAAGTCACTCAGCAAAACGTTCTTCTACAAATGACACATGTTAGAACTCACCCCGCGGTAGCAGCTAAACTGGCTACTGGTGATATTGAAATCCATGGCTGGGTTTACGACATAGCGGCTGGAACTGTAATTTGTTATGATGATAAGAAAGGTGCTTTTGTGAAACCTGAAGAGCGCTACTTTGACCTTATTCACAGCAGTAAGACAGCAACTAACCAGTAAAAAATAAAAATTGAGGAAAATTCCTCGATCCTCAAGAGTCAGGAATCAGGAATTTTCATGCTTAAGCTAGACTTCAGTAATCTGCGCGGCGACATCTATGGCGGTTTAACTGCCGGTGTAATTGCCTTACCTTTGGCGCTTGCTATGGGTGTGGCTTCAGGCTTAGGCCCAATCGCGGGCCTTTATGGCGCAATCTTTGTCGGTTTCTTTGCTGCGTTTTTCGGTGGAACAGAACCGCAGGTGTCTGGTCCTACGGGCCCTATGACTGTTGTGGTTGCTGGCTTAATCGCCAGTTTGACAGCCATTCCTGGAATGGAAGGACAAGCGGCCTTAATTTTTACCGCTATTTTCTTAGCCGGAGTCATCCAAATAATCATGGGGCTTCTAAAACTCGGCGAGTTCATTCGCTTAGTTCCTTACCCCGTTATTAGTGGCTTCATGAGTGGTATTGGCGGCATCATCATTATCTTACAAATTGGCCCGATGCTTGGTCACCCTTCTCCCGCTGGAACCGTTGACGCCATTCTCTACGCTCCTACCGCTATGGCAGCAATCAATCCCATGGCCTTAATTCTTGGCATTATGACTTTAATAATAGCTCTTAAATGGCCCAAAAAACTGGGAAAATACGTTCCTGGTCCGCTTGTGGCTTTAATTATTGGTACCTTAGTGAGTTTAGTGGTTGGCAACGCACCAGTTTTGGGAGATGTTCCTAGTGGCTTACCTATCTTCACAATGCCGACTTTCAACGCTGATGCTATGTCGCTCGTCGTAGAAGCAGCCTTTGTCTTAGCCTTATTAGGTGCTATCGATAGTTTGCTAACTTCTTTAGTGGCCGACAACATGACTCGAACTCGCCACAACAGTAATCGTGAACTCATTGGTCAAGGCATAGGTAATGCTATTGCTGGCCTCTTTGGTGGTTCTGCTGGCGCCGGCGCCACAATGCGAACGGTTGTGAACATTCGAACCGGAGGAAAAACCCGCTTATCAGGAATGATCCATGCTTTGGTTTTACTGGCCATTGTCTTAGGTCTTAGCCCTCTAGCAGCGGCGATTCCTCATGCGGTTCTAGCCGGCATACTAATTAAAGTTGGCTTAGACATTATCGATTGGAGCTATCTCAAAAATGCCCATCGCGGCCCTCGCTGGGATCTTGGCTTAATGATTCTAGTATTCGGCCTAACTGTTTTTGTAGACTTAATTACAGCGGTTGCGATTGGTGTAGTCCTGGCCTCGGTATTCTTTGTTCACCAAGTTGCAAAAGAACAAGTAGAACGTCTACGAGCAACCCATCTGATTAAACAAGATGCATCTGAGCGTGAGCTGGAAATTCTCAACGAGGTAGGTGATAACCTAACTATCCTAGATTTTAGCGGCCCTTTAAGCTTCGGTGCTGCAGCTGATTTTGGCCATCACGCAAGATCCCAACTCGCTAACGGGGTCTTGGCTATGATTTTAGACTTCTCAAGAGTTCCAAAGCTTGATGTTTCTTCTGCTCTAGCAATCGAAACCATTGCTGTGGACGCCAATGCAGCTGGCCGTGCTCTATATATGTGCGGCATGAACGCAGAAGTTCGCTCTGTCTTGGAAGCGCTTGAAGCGGACGAACATCTCCCCCAAGCTAATCACTATGAAAGCCGTGAAGAAGCTATGGAAGCGGCTCTTCTAGAGATTACTTCTAAACTTTAAGTTGCCAAACCAGAGCACAAACTAAAGCCATTCCCTAGGTCTTTAGCCCACTCAATGAGTGGGCTTTTGATAAGATCTCACACTGCCAAACTCAACAATCGCACCATCCTGGACTGGCCGCACCAAAATGGTGAGAAAAACTTCCAGATATACCGTGTAATTGCTAATTTTGTTTCCAGAAATACGCTATCTAATTGATTTAACACAATAAAGAATTATTGGCACGCGCCTTGCTTTCCATAGCCAGTGAGTACAGCCTTTCTATGAATGAATTGAGGGTTTGTTTGGGTTTCCTGGTAAACCATTCCATTTGAAAATGCTGTGCTAACAAAAATTAGGCTAGACCTTATAATTTCTAGGAGAAAATGAATTATGAAAAAATCGTTGCTTACTTCAGCTATCGCTGCCGCAACTCTCGCTGTTGTTGCTCTTCCTTCACAAGCAGAAGTTACTGCTAATGTTGGCATGACAAACAACTACATCTGGCGTGGACTTACTCAGTCTATCAATGAAGCTGCTGTTCAAGGCGGAATCGACTATGCTAGCGACTCTGGTTTCTATGCAGGTACTTGGGCTTCTAACGTATCATATGCATATGATTTAGTTGATGACCCTGATGCCTACTCATATGAGCACGACCTATATGCCGGTTACGGTTTCGAAATTGATGGCGTAAGCTACGACATCGGTTACTTATACTACAACTACGACAGCGACGCTGGTTTTGACTTTGGTGAAGTTTACGGCTCTATGAGCATTGGTAATTTCTCATTAGGTCTTTCTTTACTAGCTAACGCTGAGCCTGATGAAGCTGCTGGCCAAGACTTCGGTTTTGCTAAAGCTTCTTATCTTTCAGTTGACTACGCTATTCCACTAGAAAGCGGAACAGAAATTGGTTTACATCTTGGTTATCACGGCGGTGACTTCGCTGAAGCATTTAACGGCACAACTGATGACTACTATGATTACAACATCTCTGTTTCTAAAGACGGATTCAGCGCAATGATCACTGGCACTTCTTTGAGCCAAGACGATGACAATAATGGCGTGGTTGATTATGTAAGTGACACTCCACGTGACAACGACAACATCAAGTTTGTTGTTTCTTACGGCATGGACTTCACTTTATAAGTTTTCAGTTACTGAAAATTTGTATAAAAAAGCCGGAATTATTTCCGGCTTTTTTTTGCCCGTTTGTTTTGAAAGAAAGCACTTAATAATTCACTGCATTGCTCTTGCAGGACCCCTCCTTCTGCGCTCACGTGATGATTTAAAAATGGCTCATGTAAAAAATTAGCCTTGCTTTCTATCACCCCGGCTTTGGGTTCATACGCACCAAAGACCAAGCGCTCGACTCGTGCGTGCACCAAGACTCCTGCACACATACTGCAAGGTTCAAGCGTGACATACAGTGTGGTATTCGGCAGACGATAATTCTTTAAATTTAAGGCCGCGTCTCGCAAGGCAATTATTTCAGCATGGGCACTAGGGTCATTTTGGCCGATCTGCTGATTAAAACCTTGCCCCACAATTTTGTTGTCATGGACTACGACAGCACCGACAGGCACTTCATCCTGCGCTTGTGCTTGCAAGGCTAGTTCAAGCGCACGCTGCATCCAATGTTCATCAGAAAACGACATCGAACAAATCAGACCAAAACTCTGACAATAAGAAACAAAATAGAAGGCCCCAATAAACAACCTATTCCAGTATAAAAGGTTGCTGTCATTGCACCGTAGGGGACTAATTTAGGATCAGTCGCCGCAAGCCCCGCCGCCACGCCACTTGTGGTGCCCATCAAGCCGCCAAAAACCATAGCGGATTGAGGATTATCCAAACCAATAGTCTTGGCAACTATTGGTGTTCCTATCATTACAAGAATAGATTTAACTAAACCCGCAGCCACACTCAAAGCAATAACCTCAGAACTGGCACCTAAAGCCGAGCCTGTAACCGGACCAACAATATAAGTCACCGCTCCTGCACCAATGGTTGTGATCTCAGCTGGATCCGTATAACCATAAAGAACCGCGGCCACAGCACCAACAATAAAAGAAACGACGACTCCAGCAAAAATCGAAACAACACCAGCCAAACCAGCTTTTTTTAGCTCTTCCATCTTGACGCCAAAAGCCGTCGCGACAATGGCGAAGTCACGCATCATGCCACCACCAAGGAAACCTATGCCGCCCAGCAAGGTAAGATCTGCGACACCGTTACTGCCACCAGTTAGCTTGCCGCTAAAATACGCGGCAACTAAACCAAGCGTAATCGCTATTGCGGAACCGTGTATTCGCCCGTGCGTCAATTTATCCGCGGCAAGATAAGAAACCCAGGTAGTAAGCCCGACAACTGCAAAAGCCACCAATAAGGAATTTCGAGTAAAAACAGTTTCGAGGATATCCATCAAACCTCCTCATTGCTTTTAAGTGAATCTGAAGAAGAAGCCTTGCCGATCTTGCTTAGCAAAGGCACCAGCGCAAAGCTAACGACAACCGCGGCAACACCTACTACCATCGCCAAGATACCACCATCAAAAGCCGCAACAACGTTTTGGCGAGCCGCCATGGCCACCACTATGGGAATATACATTGCGCTCCAGAATTCGATACCACGACCAGAAGCGCCTTCTATCAGACTCTTAAAACGCTCTGAATTGCTCGCAATCACCAGAAAGAGCATGGCTATGCCCACACCACCAACATTGGCCTCAACCTGTAAAATCACTCCCAGCCACTCACCTATCAACATCCCGACTATGAGACAAGCTGACAGCAATGCCACACCGTATACCACCATGAGAATTTCCTTAATTATCTTTGCGTAATTCTTCTAAGAGAATAGTAGCAGTTTAGGCTCTAAAGCAGCAGCCAGTTAAGCGAGTATTTTTTCCGCGCTACTTCAGAAGGACACCGCTTTTTATGATAGACAATGAAATACTTGATCCAATACACATAAGGGGATATTGTCTATGAGTGTAATGTCAGTTTATGGTCTAGGGTAAGTCCGGGATAAGCCTAGGATAAGTCCAGGATAAATTGCACCCAGAAAAGGAGGTCTGGCAATGAAAAATTTTCCACTCTACCCATTCAAGCATTTTCATTTCCTTCACCCTCTTCGCTCTATTCGCTCTATCAAATTAGCAAGCATTTTGGTTATTGCCAGAATTTATAATGCTCGATGCCCTTTAACAAGTTAAGAAATGAATATGAAAAAACCTGAATTTATAATGCAAGATCCGAATAATAATTATGATGCGACAAGCACCATAAATTGACTGTTATGTGTTAATCCAAATTTTGAGAATCTAAATGGCTGACATAGATTGGAAAAGTTATATTGGAATGGCAACAGGTGTTTTTGGTGCTGTTTTAAGTGGCATAAGCTATAGAAAATCTAATAGTGTAGTAAGGACGCAAATGCGCTTAGATCTTAAGAAAAAACATAGTGATCTCGGTTCACTAATTCAGAATGCTAAAGAGTCAATTGAAAGTGCAATTGGTAGTAAAAGAAATATAGATGCCGCAACTGGACGGTTGGGAACCGGGGGCATAAACAATGGATCAAAGAAGCGGAAAGTGCTAGGAGTAGGATTCAAAGTATAGAGTCTTCGTATCCCATTCAAGGAAAAAAAATAGACAAAATGAACATGAAGGAATTAGAAGAGCATCTTCATAATGTTCATAACTTAACTCGATCAGCGAACGAACTAAGGGATAAATATGAAAAGTCAATGCAGGGTGATGCACCTAGGGCCGAAAAAAAAAAGGGAAGAGACGTTGGCGTCAATTAGAAACACATAATAAACTGTTAAACGAAGTGCTGGCTAAAGTCAGCACGGACTCGCAAAGCGTTATGTGAATATGGAAATCTCATGCGATATTTAATTTTTGCTACCTTGCTCGCCATTTCTTCGCCTGCACTGGCATTTGATGATTTCAAATGTCTAATAAAAGATGCATTTGAACTTAAGGATAATGGGATTCTAGATCACCAATCTGAAATGATGACCACCTACATAGGAAAAGAATTTTCTGTCGATCGCCAAACAGGAATAATAACCGGCGCAAACTTGAGTAATACCATGTCAGGCCAAATGCCGTCAGTCCAAGATAATTTACCGAGTGAAAATAGTTTCAGAGCGACAACTGTTTACACTCATACTGTTGATTATTTAGAAATTAGACAATTCGTTGCGGAGAAGGATAAACCATTCTTTTATAAGGGAGCATTCGGAGTAATGCTCTCAGGGACATGCGTGCTATTCTAGATTCACATAACAATCGCATGCAGTCGGACGTAACAAAGCTCAGCCGCTGATGCGGGACGTTAGATAACTCACCTGAACAAAATGAATTCCAAACGAGAACATTGCGACAATTGTTTACGCCCCCTGAAGCTTTGCTACTGCCATTTGATCACAGAGCTAGCTAACAGCTGGGCAATTCACTTAATACAACATAAGCAAGAACAAAAGCATCCGCTTGGCACAGCTAGAATCGCACAATTGGCGCTGAGTAAAATTCACACCTTTCCAATTGAAGATAAGGCTGTTTTCTCTTTTCAAGAAGAAAAAACTTCAGCATGGGAAAATGCTGTTTTGATTTACCCAGATAAACAAAGCAAAGACATCTCAGAGCTTTCCGGTCAGGCTCCTCGCCCCTTACTATTTATCGATGCCACCTGGAAAAAAAGCACAGCAATATTACTCAGTTCACCCGAGCTGCAGGCGCTTCCTAAATACAGCTTTAGCTCGGAAGCAGCACCTCGCTATCTCATTCGTAAAGCCGCTAAAGCTAACTATTATTCAACATTGGAATCAATTTGTTTGGTCTTAGCCAGTTTGGAGAAGGAGCCAGAGAAGTACGAGAAACTACTGGAAGTAATGGACTGGATGGTTGCTCAACAAATTAACTTCATCGATAAGAATACTAAGCGCTAAGCCCTGTTAATAAGCCACTCTTATTGCTTATTCCCACTCCATAGCGGAGCTATATTTTAGACTATGAAAACAATGGGTTAAAGATACTTTCAGCAGGTTTATAACTCGTTTGTAAATCCAATCAATTATCTAGTTTCTTTGAGCGCCAACAGTCTCCCAATGTTTTCAGTGGCTTACTCCTAAAACTGTTACAAACCTTGTAAGCCCCTTCGTCCACTATATTTGTCGCAGCAAGCAAAGGTCCTCAATCAACCTTATTTCCATCAACTGGCATCCAACGCTCTGCACGAGGACTGTTTTTTGTCAGAGCAATCTTGCGTGACAAGGGAAAAACGCACAGACTAATTTCACGCATTGCTAGTTCAGACCAGTAACTTCATTCGATAGGAGGCGCGATTGTCTCACCAAGCAAATTTTACAGACTTAGTAACCGATCAAACAGTAATCGACCCTGCGGTGCTCAATGCTTAACTATTTTAGCGCTGAGTAAAGCCACATATCGCACCACTCCCCCTTAGTATAAGTCGCCTGCTTAACTCGCCTTCCAATCGCATGCCGAGCTTCTCGGCTAAGCGAGCTGACTCCGCATTTCGAGTAGCAATTTTGGCTACGAGGCGGTGGATGCTGGATAAACTAAGCAAATGACCCAGAAACGCCTAAGTCGCTTCAAACGCTAAACCTTGTCGCCAGAAATGACGACTAGTCGCCCAGCCGACATCAGCGGTTTTATCTGGTAGCGACCGCAATGTAGCGTTGGACTGGCCAATTATTCTACCTGAAGCTTTCAATTCCCAGCCCAACACAACAGAGTCTCCTTCCTGATGATGCGCCATTGGGAGAACTAAGTATTGTTCAATGGCAGAACGAACGGATTCGAGAGATCGAGGCTCCCAGGGGATGTAACGTACGACTATCTCATCGCTGTGGTATTCAAGTAAATCATCAGCATCGTCCTGCGACAGAGGACGC
>CBFIHS010000063.1:0-8295 GCA_965662565.1 Pseudohongiellaceae bacterium
ACTCCAGCATGTACAACACTTAATTCAGCCTTTCGGTAAGCACAGTCATCAGTAACGCCCGTATAAAATTTTTGACTGGGTAAAAGGGGGCGTAATTTTTTGACAGCTATACCATTTTGTACAACTAATACTTCAGCCTGCGAATCTATGTAAGCTGAGATACTCTTGATTGCTTGCTCGCTTTGGTGGGCTTTAGTGCTCACAAATAAATTGTGGATACGATGATCATTGTTAAGCTGGTTAATAGGAATTTGTTCAACGCGATTTTGAAACTTTAGCTCGCCAACTTGTAATTGAAGGGGGATATCTTTTTTATTGTTGCGAGTGAGAAGTACCACCTTAAAACCGGATTGATGCCAATAGCTTGCCCATAGGCAACCAATTGCACCAGCACCAAGAATATACCAGAGCGAATCTTTGTCAGTATTTTGTTTTGTCACTTGGATTCTTTGATGGCGGGTACTGTTTATTGTTTTTTCAAAGTGTAGCTCTAATTGGTATTGACGAATACTAGGAACTATTAGTTAGTATAGTTAGTAGCGTATTTGGAATGCTGCGAAAATTACGACTAAGAGGGTTGAAAGATTGGCCAGTCAGGTTGATCCTGACCGGCCAATGTGAGAAATGCTAATACTTTATTCTGCTGGAGAAATGCGTAATACAGCTCCCTCATCTTCATCCGTTACTAAGTAGATAAGACCATCTGGTCCTTGCTCAATATTTCTAATTCTTTGCCTGAGTTCAGATAGCATTGTTTCACGGCGCATTTCATCCCAGTTTTGGTCCATGACGATACGATCAAGAACGCCAGTGCCAGGTATGCGTCCGTATATAAGCCCTCCAGTTAAGGCGTTACCTTTCCATGAAGGGAATTGCTCACCAGTATAGAAAATCATTCCGGATACCGCTATCGAAGGGATCCAAATGGTTACCGGTTCTTCCATACCTTCCATGTAGGTGCGTTGTGAAACGCGTGGTCCTGTGTATTCACGCCCAAAACTAATGATTGGCCAGCCATAGTTTGCACCGGGTTTAAGGATGTTAATTTCATCACCGCCTTGTGGACCATTCTCGGTTTCCCAAACCTCTCCTGTCTCTGGGTTTAATGCTAGGCCAAGCATATTGCGGTTTCCAAGAGTGTAAATTTCTGGCAGATAACCAGGTTCATTTACGAATGGGTTGTCAGCCGGTATTGAACCATCATCATTTATTCGGATGATTTTACCGTTATGTATGCTGGGATCTTGAGCAGTTTCAGTGCCGTTACCAACTCCCATTATGATTGTTCCATCAGGAGCGAATATCATTGGAGCCCCGGCGACTAGTCCACCATCAATGGTTTTGGCAAGGAAGATATCTTCGACATCAAGTAAAGCCATTTGCTCCAAATCTAAGCGACCTCGAGCGATTGTAGGAGTGAAGTCACGTCCTTCTAAAGGCTTCATATAGGTAAGATAGATAAGACTATTTTCTTCGAAATCAGGATGTAGAGTTACCTCTTGTAAGGATTCTCCAGCAATTCCTCCTATTAATACTTCAGGTATTCCTGAAATAGGCTGAGGATCGAGTTCACCGTCTCGAATAAGTCTTAACTTGCCAGGTCTCTCAGTAACAAGCATGTCGCCATTTGGTAGAAAGGCGATACCCCAAGGGTGGGATAATTCGTTTGTTATAACATCAACACGAATCGGTCCTGCTTCTGCTGTATCGAAAGTGTATGGGCCCTCCCCAATGGATAAAGCTGGCATTTTAGGTGGTTGTGCAATCGCTGGGCTTAGCATGCCCAAAAACAATGTGCAGGCCATAGCCCAAAGGCTTAATTGCCTTAGGTTTCCATTGCTTTGGTTTTTCTTAATTTTTATTGGTAAATGCATAGGTATGCTCCATGTGAGGGATCCATATATTTAGAACGTAAATTTAGATTGCTTAAGTAATTATTATTGAAAGCGAATGATACATTCTTTGGCTTTATAATCAATGGGAATGATTATAAAGACTGGAGCTTCCAATACTTGCTTAATGGTGGAAATAAGTTAGGATTGTCGAGCTTTAAGTCAGGGTTTCTGTGATGAGATATCAGTTCGAAAGTTTAGCTAGGGGGAAGTATGTCAGATAAATCAATGAATATTGCGGTGATACCTGGAGATGGAATTGGTGTAGAAGTAATGCCGGAGGGAATTCTTGTTCTAGAAGCCGCAGCAAAACGTTTTAATCTTGATTTCAACTTCACGGACTATGATTTTTCATCTGCTGACTATTACGCCAAGCATGGACAAATGTTGCCAGATGACTGGCAGCAACAATTATCTTCATCTGATGCCATTTTTTTTGGTGCTGTTGGGTGGCCCGAGACAGTTCCTGATCATATTTCTCTTTGGGGCTCATTGATTCAATTTCGTCGAGTCTATGATCAATATGTGAGTTTGCGTCCGGCTCGAGCTATGCCTGGTGTTCCTTCCCCTCTAGTGGGAGTAAAACCTGGTGATATCGACATGATGATTGTCAGGGAGAATACTGAAGGAGAATATTCATCTATTGGTGGGCGTATGTTCCCAGATACCGAACGAGAAATTGTTGTTCAGGAAACAGTAATGAGTCGTACTGGTGTCGATCGTATTTTGAAATATGCCTTTGAGTTAGCTGCCAAGAGAGGTAAGCATCTTACTTCCGCCACTAAGTCGAATGGTATCTCAATTACTATGCCATACTGGGATGAGCGCGTTAGCCTAATGGCTGAAAACTACCCAGAGATCAAGTTTGATAAGTACCATATTGATATTTTAACTGCTCAGTTTGTGCTGCACCCGGATTGGTTTGATGTGGTGGTGGCTTCCAATCTATTTGGTGATATCTTGTCTGACTTAGGGCCTGCTTGTACAGGTACTATCGGTATTGCGCCCTCAGCTAATATTAATCCAGAAAGGCTTTTTCCTTCTTTATTTGAGCCAGTACATGGTTCAGCACCAGATATTGCGGGCAAGGGGATAGCGAATCCAATTGGCCAAATATGGGCTGGAGCAATGATGCTTGATCATCTTGGACAAGCTGAGGCTGGAGCTGCAATCGTTCGAGCGATTGAGGCGGTTCTTGCTGAATCTAGCTTGCGCACTAGGGATTTAGGCGGTGAAGCTGATACCAAGACCTGTGCTGCTGCTGTTGCTGATGCCTTGGCTAGTGGGAGCTGATGAGTTCCGTTGAGCTTTTTCTACCTGGGTTTAAAGGCCAACTGATAGAGTGTGACGGCGTTGAAATTAATTGTGCGGTCGCGGGTTCAGGACCTCCCTTGTTGTTATTGCATGGGCATCCTCAGACTCAGATTGTCTGGCGCAAAGTTGCTCCGAGTTTTGTAGAAGCAGGCTATACCGTTGTTACAGCTGATCTGCGCGGTTACGGCGATAGCGCTAAACCAAGTGGTGACCTCGAACACAGCAATTATTCCAAGCGTGTAATGGCAAAAGATCAAGTGACCTTGATGCAGAACTTAGGCTTTGATCGTTTTGCTGTTATTGGACACGATAGAGGAGGCAGGGTGGCGCATCGAATGGCGCTAGACTTTCCAGACTCTGTTAGCCAAATCATCGTAGTCGATATAGCACCAACCGCTACTATGTATGCGCTAACAAATAAAGAATTCGCTTCACGCTATTTCTGGTGGTTTTTCCTTATTCAGCCTGCTGATCTTCCTGAACGAATGATCGGGCATGATCCTGAGTTTTTTTTGAAAAAGCATATTGAAGGTCAAATTAAAATTTCTGGTGCGGTAGCAGAGGAAGTCTTCAAGGAGTATCTACGTTGTTATCGTGATCCAGCCACAATACATGCTATTTGTGAGGATTATCGTGCGGCTGCGTCTATTGATTTAGTTCATGATGAGGAAGATAAAGACAAGCGTATTAAGGCTCCTTTATTAGCTCTTTGGGGCGAGATGGGTACGGTTGGAGCTTTATATGATGTAATAGAAACTTGGAAAGATAAAGCCGTTTCAGTTCAAGGTAAGTCTTTGCCTTGTGGTCATACTCTTGCAGAAGAAGTTCCTGAAATGTTCACTCATGAAGTGCTCGATTTTCTGGACGCAAACTCTAACTAAGGTTTTTATTTTGACATTTATGCATGAAAACTAGATTCTGTAGAGTTTTTATGGGTAAATATTCAGCGCTTTTAATTTAGACAAAATTAACTAAAATGAGTTAACACTAAGCATCAATAGTCACCATCAATAGTCACCATCAGTAATCAATAACCAACAGCAGAAGTCAATTGTGTCACTAAACCTACTAAAAGTTTTTCAAGTCCACTTTGTTCGAAGAATTGCGTTTCAAATTTTGACCTTGAGTCTTGGCGTGTTTTTTACTGCTTCAGCGACTTTAGCGCAGGCTGCGCCATGGCGCCTTGATGATGATCTTGGCTTAATAGATGGCTTGTCCCTTTCGGGTGCAATTCGCAGTCGTTTTGAGAATGCTCGAAACTCATTGCGTGCGAGCACACCTAACGATCAAACCTTGAAACTTAGGACTCGCATTAATCTTAAATATGAAAGGGGTCAGAGTTTATGGGAATTTGAGCTTATGGACTCTCGACAAGAGTTTGCTGATGTTGATGGTGTTGTCGGGAATGGTGATGTCAACGTTTTAGACATACAACAAGCTAATGTTAAGTTCGATTTAGGTTCCTCAGAAACTACATTAAAGCTTGGACGTTTTACTAAGGATTACGGCAGTCGACGCGTAGTTGCTAGACCAATATATCGTAATACTATGAATGCATTTGATGGTTTGGTGTTGGAGCACGAGACAGAACGAGAGAATCAGTTTTCTATTATTGCTTCACAGCCCGTCAGTCGGCTTCCAGCAAATAGTACAGATGCCTTAAACAATAAATTTGAGTGGGATAGTTCGAGTAGTGACCGTCGCTTTTATGGTTTATTCACAATGCAGCCAGCACCCTTGAAAGGTCTGGTGGATGGTTACTTCAGTGCTTTGAGAACGGAATTTTATTTGTTCTCTTTACGTGAAAAAGGCAATGCTTTACTTAGCTCCCATTTAGAGACTGTAGGATTTCGTGCTGAGGTTCGTCCAAAACCGGGGCAATTTGATTTCGAGATAGAAGCCATCTTGCAAAGAGGCAGTAGCACAAGTTTAGTGAATACATCCTCTTTGCTAGCAAGCCAAATCGATGCTGATCAAAGGTCTTATTTTACTTTTTTCGAGCTGGGTTACAGCTTTGAAATGAAATCAAATTTACGGGTTTTGTTTGAATTTGATTACGGCTCCGGTGATGATCTGGCAACGCCACAAAGGCAGGAGCGTTATAACTCATTGTTTGGAGTAAGCGCATTTGCTTATGGTCCCACAGGTTTCTACGGTGTTTTTAATTTCAGTAATACAATCAGTCCTGGTTTGCGGGCTAGCTTTAATCCAATTGAAAACCTAAATATTATGGCTTCTTATCGACACTTTTGGTTGGCTGATAATAGAGACTCCCTAGGGCGAACAGGGCTTCGGGACATAAGTGGCAATACGGATAGTTATATGGGGCAGCATTTTGAATTGCGTGCTAGGTGGGACCTTTTTCCTGAAAACCTAAGAGTTGAGGTGGGGAGTGTTATTTACCAACCCAAAGGTTTTCAAGAGCGTAATTCGATATTTACTTATGCCGGTTTTGAGTTTTCATTTTAGGAAGAAGCAATTCAACTTTATTTAAAGTCGCCAGATAATGAGGCTAATGTCTCGCTTGGCAACTTCACGCCATCAACCTTTAAATTAAGGTGGTCGCAACCGGCAAAGACCGCTTGATTATTTTTCACTGCTGCAACCATTTCAGGGCTGAATTCGAATCTCAGAAAATGCACACTTGAAGTCTTTACTTCATTTTCTCTTTCAAGATCTTCATCCGCAATTGCATAAACTTTCTCATGTCCATCAACTTGCATCCAAACCATATCTTCAACGCCTATTAAATTACTAAGCTCTAGTTTACGTTTGTCGATGTCATCGTATTCCAACATGAAAGTGGCCTTCCAATTAGAGCCATCCGGAATAAGAGGGTTGTAGGCATCTAGTTCATCTTGAATGCCTTCTGCTTTAAAAACTTTCTCAATTCGAAGCATCTCTTGAATTTGATAACGCACAGTCAACTCATCTTCAAAAATAATTCGCGCATTGGGGGTCAGATTTAGCTGTCGATTTTTTTTATGAGCAATAAGCTTGGCTTTAAATTCTGCTCGACTTAATGAATATTCTTCCAGTGATAATAAATCACCTCTAGTTAAAGTAGTCATGCTGTTTTATTTCCTTAAAGTTCTGTTATTTATTCGTGCTTAGAATTGAATTACAAGCCATAAGCTAAGCGAAGCAAGCGAATAGGGTGCTCTGGTTTATCAACAGTTTTTGATAGCTTGGCTATATGGTTGGCAGCCATAGGGCAATCAGAAATGAAATGATCAGGATCCCTGGCGTCTACTTTTCGAACAACAGGGCGTGCAATCTTGACGGCATGATCATATGACTCAAGTTTAACCGCATAAGTGCCATCATGACCGGAGCAGCGTTCTTCAGTGTTAACAGTGGTTCCTGGTACTAAATTCAGAATATCTCTGGCTTTGATGCCGATATTTTGAACCCGAAGATGACAGGCTACTTGATAGCTAATATCGCCAAGTTCAGCCTTGAAGTCTGTGTTGAAAGCATTTTTTTTATGACGTAACTGTAGGTATTCAAAGGGGTCAAAAAATGCTTTTTGCACTTTTATCACATCTGGGTCATCGGGGAATAACAAGGGTAGTTCTTGTTTGTACATCAATACGCAAGAGGGTACGGGTGCAATTAGGTCATAACCTTCATCAACTAACTTAGCTAAAACAGGAATGTTAGCGTCTTTAGCTTTGGCAACGGAGTCAAGATCACCTAGTTCCAATTTCGGCATCCCACAACATTGCTCTTTAGGAACGAGTTCGATTTGAATATCGTTATGCTGGAAGACTTTAAAGAAATCTTCGCCAAGTTCAGGGCTGTTGTAATTACCATAGCAAGTTGCGTACAAAGCAACTTTTCCAGTAGTTCTACCAAGGGGTTTTGCTTCAATTGTTTGTTGTATGTCGGCAACTGATTTGCGTAAAGTTTTTGAGTGATATTTCGGGACAGGAGCTTGATGATGAACGCCTGCAGTTTTCTCCAATACTTTTCTGAATGCTTTATTCGAATTTAAGGCGTTTACCGTGATATCTACTAAGGGAATGGTCGCCATTTTGCCAATAGCATTGGTGTCAGAAAGCATTTTATTTCTAAAAGAGGTTCCATTTTTTTTGAAATCGACAGCTTTGGCGCGCAACATAAGGTGTGGGAAATCTAGGTTCCATTCGTGCGGAGGCACATAAGGACACTTCGACATGTAGCACATGTCACACAAATAACATTGGTCCACAACTTTTTTATAGTCGGCCTTGTCAATACCATCAACTTCCATGGTTTCTGATTCATCCACAAGATCAAATAAAGTAGGAAAAGCGTTGCAAAGGCTTACACAGCGGCGACAGCCATGACAGATATCAAATACTCTTTCGAGTTCTTTGTTGAGCGAGTCTGCATCCCAGAAGTCAGCAGATTTCCAGTCGATTGCGTGACGTGTAGGAGCTTCTAAGCTGCCTTCTTTGGTGATAATGGAGTCACTCATAGTCTTTCCTTTGTGCCAGGCGCATACTAGATACTAAGAGCCATGACGGCTCTTAGTGTTCAGTAGTTAAAACTTAGTCATCCAGATTATCTAGAGCTTTCTGGAAACGATTAGCGTGACTTCTTTCAGCTTTAGCAAGCGTTTCAAACCAGTCTGCAATTTCATCATGACCTTCATCACGAGCAGATTTAGCCATTCCAGGATACATATCAGTGTACTCGTGAGTCTCACCAGCGATAGCTGATTTTAGATTGTCCGCGGTTGCGCCGATTGGTAAGCCAGTAGCCGGATCGCCCACTTCTTCCAAATATTCTAAATGCCCATGAGCGTGACCAGTTTCACCTTCCGCAGTTGAACGAAAAACTGTAGCTACGTCGTTGTAACCTTCAACGTCAGCTTTAGCAGCGAAATAGAGATACCGACGATTAGCTTGTGATTCTCCAGCAAACGCATCTTTTAGGTTTTGTTCTGTTTTACTTCCTTTTAGCGACATAGTTCTGCCCTCTATTATTTCTCAATTAATTCTTAGATTAATTTTTTGGTTAATGAATACGGAGTTCGTGCTTCATGTTCAGTTTAAGGTAGTTTCCAAAAACTTGCATGATTATTATCGATAAGTTTATGATC
>CBFIHS010000064.1:0-8242 GCA_965662565.1 Pseudohongiellaceae bacterium
AGAGTCTTTAATGCTTCAGTGAGAACTGCATTGAAACGCTCAACCTTTACAAGCAGCGAATCCTCTAAGAGAAGCGTTGAAAGAACTTATCACTTCGACCAAAACCTTGAGAGTAATCTAGCTAATCGCTTTAACTTTATGGTTGAAGCTCCTCAAATAGCAGCCAATTAAGGTAAATCCAGCAAATACTAAAAAGCCCAGATTAATCTCTTGGCTTTTTTTTGGTTAAATTTTGGAAAACTACTGATTCCGGTTGGAGCGCAAATTCCTATTTTTCTTTTCTTACTTTTCTCTTACTTTTCTCTTACTTTTTTTCTTTATTCTGAGCCAGAAAACGCCTAATGAAATGCCGAATCTCTCTGGCAGCACTGGTGTCTAGATCATCGCAAAGATCTATGAAATCATCCTTCTCTTTTTTATTAAGGCGAACAATCAACTGACTGTTCTTTCTATTTTTTTCTTTAGCCATTTAAGACACCTACACCGCACATTTATATAAACAAAAGTATATACATCAACTATATCTTATCCTAGCTATTTATGTGTTATTTTAATTGGGAAACAACAGATAAACTCAGCCCCTTTGTTTGGAGCTCCTTTAATTTCAATGATTCCTTCATAGCGCGTCATAATATGCTTTACTATTGCTAAACCCAAGCCGGTTCCACCAACTTTTGAATTACGACTAGTATCTGTCCTAAAAAAGCGCTCTGTCAACTTGGGTATTGCTTCTGTACTCACACCAATACCATCATCTTTGACGCAAACCTTTAACTCACTGCCTTCTATAAATACGCTAATTTCAATATTCGCCCCAGCAGGATTATGACTCACAGCATTAACAACCAAATTACCTATTACACTGTGTATATCTGTTTCCTGTGCAAATATCCTAATATCTGTTGGGCAAATCAAACTGAAGGAATGCTTATCCTCACTTAAAACTTTCGCTTCCTCAATAATGCCAGCAATAAGAGGATGTAAAATGATTTCCTCTTTACTGATGGTTTTGGTTTGCGACTCTAATTTTGAGAGTAAAATTAAATCATCAGCTAGTGATTGCATACGCAACACTTGCTCAGACATTTGTGCGTAAGCCTTCGCAGTAAGTGAATCTTCAGGCACGATGCTATCCGATAATGTTTCTAGATAACCTTTTAAAACCGTTATTGGCGTACGTAATTCATGTGAGACATTTCCAACAAACTCTTTTCGTAATCGTTCAGCATTTTTTAGCAAGGTAATATCGGAGATTATCAAGACAATATCCCTATCACCAAAGCGTGAAGCTGTTAGCATTAGCCATTTGTTAGAACTTATTTTTGATGGCAATTCAATTCTGCCTATGATGCTCTCCTGCTTAAGATATTCTGCAAGAGCAGGGTCTCTAATTAGGCTGATCAACGAACGTCCAATATCGCCATCAACTAAGCCAAATTGAATTTTTGCGGCATTATTCCACCATCTCACACTTAAATCATTTTTCAGAACAATAATGCCCTCATCAATTGCATGCGTCAGCTGCGAGTTACGACTCATAACTTGGCGCATCTTCATAAGAGAACGTATTTGCTTGTCTCTTCTTTTCACAATAAGGGCGACTAAGTCTTTCCAGCCCCCCCTTAATTGGGGCGGGTCTAAGTCTAAGGAATTTTTTACCCAAGAATAGAAGATCCGAGCGGAGAACATATGCCAAATAATGTAAAAGGCTAAGGACAGGTTTAATAGAATAGAAAATTGCTTAGTGAGGAAACCTGCAACAGAAATTATCAACAAAGCCCACACTAGAGCTTGCAGCTCAGCTTTTATGCCAACACTCAAACTATATTTCCTTTTGCTCTAGTTTCCCAGTTATGAATTACGAATGATGAGTTCGTAGAGGTGTAAAACTATGATTCAACAAGCTGTGTAGAAAACCGATACCCGGCACCTCTGACAGTCTGAACGTACTTATCATGACCTTTTGTAGAAATTGATTTTCTTAGTCGTCGTATATGAACATCAACAGTTCTTTCGTCAATGTACACATTACCACCCCAAACAAAATTTAGAATTTGATCACGTGTGTAAACTCGATCTTGATGAGTGAGGAAAAATTGTAACAAGCGATATTCTGTGGGGCCTAAATTCAATATTTTCCCATCTATACTCACTCTATGCCCTAAGGGGTCAAACACTAAACCTTCAATTTCTATTGGCCCAGTTGAAACCTCCCTTTCAGTCCTCCGAAGCACTGCTTTAACGCGTGAAACCAGCTCTCTGGGGGAGAATGGTTTGACTATGTAATCATCAGCCCCAGACTCTAAACCCGTGACTTTTTCATCTTCATCAGTTTTAGCGGTTAACATCACTATAGGAATATTCTGTGTGAGCTCATTCCTCTTTAGTCGCCGAAGCAATTCAAGTCCTGATGTACCTGGCATCATCCAATCTAACAAGACTAGGTCAGGGCTTTGGTCAATTACAATACCGTGAGCATCTTGAGCATTTTCAGCTTGTAGCACGTCATAGCCACCAGCTTCGAGCGCCATAGTAAGCATATCTCGAATCGGCATTTCATCATCAACAATAAGAATTTTGTGAACAGTCACTCCAAACCCTTTTAAAGTACAACCACAGCATTAAACAAAATCAATATTACACTAAGATGAAAGCAATTAACTAGCGCCTGCAAATCTCCACTAAATTGAGAAAAGCAAGGCAAAAAAAACCCACTGTACAATAAGTACAACGGGCTTTGTTTGCTAAAACTACTGTAGAGAAGTTTTAGGCTTTAGTAATATTAATGCGTCCAGTGCTAAAGCCGTTAAGATCGTCAAGATTAATACCTGCTACATCTAGGACACTCAATAACAAGTTAGCATTCGGAGTAGCCTCTCCATTCTCTGAGATAACGTCAGTGTGGTGTCCACTGCGAAGTTTTCCAGCCCCACCACCAACAATAATATTAGACAATGGGTCTTTACTATGGACGTTACCATCACCCATACCTGAACCATACATAATCATAGTGTTATCAAGCAGGCTACCATTCACATCATCAGTTGCTGCAAGCGCAGAAACAAAATAATCAGAGAACACTTTAACGTGATAAGTATTGATAAGAGCATGTAAAGCCATTCTTTCTTCATTATAGCCATGATGAGAAACACCATGATGCTGCTCAGGAACACCAATCTGCGGATAAGTACGCTGATTAAGTTCACGAGACATCATAAGACTGGCTACGCGGCTTGTATCAGTTTGGAAAGCTAATGCCATCAATTCAAATTGAAGACGAACATGATCGTCATACAATTCAGGAACTTCTACAGGAGCTGCTGAGAGGTTAGAACCCTGCTCTCTCATTCGGCTTTCTAGATTACCAATTCGACGCTCAACTTCGCGCACGTTCTCTAAAAAGTCATTGATACGTTGTTGGTCACGGATGCCTAGTCTGTTCTCCATACTAGCCGCAGCTACCATGATTGAGTCGAGTAAACTTTTATCCGTTTGTGCACGAACCAAACGCTCTTGTTGAGTAGCGCCATAACCAAACATACGCTCAAAAACAGCACGAGGGTTAATTTCATGAGGAAGAGGTTGATCTTTTTCTTTCCAAGCGATGCTGTTTATGTAAGCACAACTACTGGTCCCGTCACATGCACCAATCATATGACTTGAATCCTCAATAGCTAACTCAATAGAAGGCAGAGGCGTATCTTGACCGATATGATCAGCGATCATCTGATCAACAGTTTTACCAGCTTCAACATCTGCGCCAGCAGTATCTTTAGCAACAGCACCACTTAACCATGTAGCACTCGATGTCGCGTGACCGGCACCTGTGTGGTTGTCAGTGTTGAGTTTCATATTACTGAATATTTGCATCTGATCACGGAAAGGCTCCATAGGCTTAAGGATTGGAGACATCTCATAGTCAGAGCCTTCTGTAGAAGGCACCCATTCATCAAGAATTACGCCATGTGGCGTGTAGACAAATGCAGTTCTAAGTTGGGCATCAGCCCCAGAATTTTGTGCGCTTGCAGCTGGGATCATCGCTTCTAACATTGGAAGCCCCATTGCTACACCAGCACCTTTAAGGACAGTACGCCTCGGTAGATGTTTTTTGGTGATAAACATTTTTAAACCCTCTAATTAACTGTTTTATACGTTTTTTTATAATTAGGAATGCTTAAACTCTAAATATGATTCGATTATTACTAAAGAACTTTAAAACAGCAACTCTTATTCAGCATTTTAGGATAAATACATATTGCTTACACAATTTCTATATCATTGATAAATAATAACTTTTTTTTTGCTGAAAACTAATACTCACCTATCCCCCCTAGAGTAAGGGCTTTTGAGCCCATAAAATAGCAGCTGCAAAATGATTTAAATCAATTTTCTTCCATATTTAACTGAAAGATAGCAGCAACTGTGAAGACAGGAGATTTCGAACTTACTTAAACCGGCCCCTATCATGGGGGCGGTCATAATCAATCTCAGGACCTACAGGGACCACCTGAGTTGGGTTAATCATGTCATGACTAAAGTAATAATGAACCTTTATGTGCCTAAAGCTGACTGTCTCTTTTACACCCTCAAACTGATATAAGTCTCTCAAATAATTCGAGATATTATGGTAATCCTCTATCCTCTTCTTATTGGTTTTAAAGTGCCCATAATAAACACAATCAAAACGCACTAAAGTAGTAAATAAACGCCAATCAGCTTCGGTAATTTCGTTACCCACAAGATACCTCTGCCGACTCAATATATCTTCAACCTTATCCATAGCAGCGAAGAGGTTTTCATAGTGCTTCTCGTAAACATCCTGCTTTGTGGCAAAACCACATTTATAGACGCCATTATTGATGTTGTGGTAAACCAGCTCATTAATATTATCGATTTCATTTCGTAAGTTGGAGGGGTAGTACCTAGGCTCTTCATTGGTTAATTCACAAAAAGCCGTATCCAGCATTCTAATTATTTCGGATGATTCATTATTAACAATCGTATTGGTTTTTTTATCCCATAAGACTGGAACCGTTACACGACCTGAGTAATCAGCTTGATTTGTCGTATATACCTGATACATATATTGGATACTTGGAATTGGGCTTTCTTCATAACCGTATTTAAGACTTTCCTCTTCACTTATTACCCACCCATGCTCAAGCATTTCAGCCTTGACCACAGTTACACTAATAAGACCTTCCAGTTTTTTAAGTTTGCGATAGATTAATGTGCGGTGAGCCCATGGGCAGGCCAGAGAAACAAACAAATGATAGCGTCCTGCTTCGGCAGGGTAATCCATATCTCCAATAGAGTTTCGATACTGCGCATCAGTACGAATAAACTCACCATCAGAAGACTCTGTATCATACCAATCTGTATGCCATTCCCCCTTAACCAACAAGCCCATAAACTTTCCTCAGCATTTCTTCAACATTTCTTCAACGATAGTAGGCACAAGCAAGAGATCATAAGAAGCATACAACGGATCTGATCTTAGCCCTCAAAAAGAGGGACAGCTTGTCTAAACATCTTATGCTTGTCAACTTAGTCCAATTATTAGGAGCTTAAACAATTTAGCTCTTCAATGAATTTGAATAGATGAATACAAACTGGAGTGAAATAAGCATTGAAGATCAACTGCAAAATATTTTTTTCCTGCACATTTGGCCACTTGATAATGCTCTGGATCTGCTTTAGTTTGTGGACTGTCTAAAACCATATTGGAACTTTCTATGAAAACACTAATAAAAACAGCCACTATTGCTTTATGTTTAACTGGCATGATTTCCACTTCCTTTGCTGTTGCCCCAAATTTTATCGAAACGCTTTCTGCAGATTCCAGACCAATGGAAGACAAAATCAGAGATGGCGCTCGGCATCCTGTACAAACCATGGAAGTACTTGAAGTTGACGAAGGTATGACCGCACTAGACATAATGGCTGGCGGTGGTTGGTGGACACGAGTACTAGCCGCAGCTGTTGGACCAAGCGGTCAAGTTTTCAGTCAAGGCTTAGGCTCAAGAAATGGCCCACTCGTTCCAGAAGATATTAAAGCTATGGATAATGTTCAAACTGTTGAACAACTTTCAGATGTTGAAGCAAACAGTATAGATGTGGCGATGGCCGCCTTGATAGTTCACCATAATACTGCTGAACGTTCTGCTAACTTTTTAAATCAACTTTATACTTTAATGAAACCGGGTGGTGTTGTAGCCATTATCGATCACATTGGAGACCCTGATATCGATAACAGTCAGTTACATAGAATACCTGTTTCCGAAGTCCGCTCATGGTTAGAAAACTCTGAATTTCAAATTGTTTCGGAATCAGATCTAATGCGAAACAATGCAGATGATCACACTCACCCATCTGGAGGACTCGAACCTATTCTAGGCAGGAATTCAGACCGATTTATGTTTGTCGTCAGAAAACCTTCGATGTAATTAAACTTACTTTTTATAAAGCCTCTTTTAAAGAGGCTTTTTTTTGCCTTAATAACTAACCACAGAATTACCAGATTGCTTAATTGCCTTACTCAGATAAAAATCCAATTTCTGCACCAATTCTGAAAGCCCCTCATCTTCCACTTCAATCAATCCTATGCTGACCGTAACATCAAGCGTTTGACCATTTACGATATTTTTTTGTTTGGCAACTCCCGATCGAATCCGCTCGGCAACAACATCCGCTTCAATTTTATTTGTCTGAGGCATCAAAACTAGAAATTCTTCACGTCCCCAAAGGCTTGGGACGTCTGTATCCCGTAAAATCAATTGAATCACTTCAGAAACAGCTTTTACCAACATTTCTGCGGCTTCTTGCCCATATTGAGAGCGAACTTTAGCGAAACCATCAACACTAATTAACAACAAACTAAAACCAGCTCCGTAACGCTTGTATCTTTTAAATTCTGAATTTAGAAGCCTCTCCATGATTTTTTTATTTGCCAAACCAGTCTTCAAATCAGCAAAACTTAGCTGCTCTAGATCATCATGGATGAACAGCAATTCTCTTTCAGAGATGAATTTAAAGTAAGAATAAAAAACAGATAAAAAAGAGGTGATGACATAAACTGTTGCTATTCGGATAAGGAAAACAACATCATAGATCTCTTTATTAAAACCAATGCTAGAGCTTAAATAAATTATTATTGTAATTACACTAAGAGCAAAAATATAAATCGCTCCAGCTAAAAAGCCATTTAAAAATACGGCAACAACTGGAAAAACCAAATAATAAATTGGCCCCGTCCCTTGTGTTCCACCTGTCCAGAAAAGGTAAATACATAAGAGCCCCATAAGGGAGACTGTCAGATCTTTAGCCAAGTAATATTGCTTACTTGCCCAGATAACCCCATAAAAAAAAACCAGTAGCAATGGCAAATCCGAAGATTACTATTGCAAAAGAAGTTTCGCCACGCCCAATGGCAGCCATACCAAAAATCAATAGAAATATGATTGCTACCGCACAGTAGGCTCCACAAAAAATAAAAGCAGTGTACTCGGTGTTTTTCGTTCGAGAATTTAAGCGATCCGTTACTGCTTCTGGTACTGACCAAATAGGGTCATCCGACTCTATATTTATTGATTTATTTAACATAGGTAAATTAACCGACAGGGCTTGATGGTGAAGAACAAGTCAAACCCAAAATTTATTAATACTTAAGATTCTCAACAGCAATAACTTAACAATTTTCAATTAAGTTCTTGGACAGAATCGTTTTTGAATATTTAGACAGTAATCAACTACAAAAGGGTTCTACGCGCTCGTTAAAATCATCACGCCTTTATTGAAACCTGCAGAGGAACAGCTTTAGGTGCTTATTCTATAAGATCGATGATACCGAGTAGAGGAACAAGCTTCTCTTTATCTCAGAAGTATAGCTAGAAGATTGGACTAACAGCGGTACTGATTCTTCGATAAATTGGTAAAGTCTCAACTTGTCTATTACGCTCATTGGCTATTTGTAAGTTGCCTGCCGCATCACGCGTTAAAAGGATTTCTTTCAGAGTTCGATCAGCATAGTAGGCTGAACGATATTCAAGATTAAACTGCACTACCGCATCATTAGTAGTCTCCATTACCACTTCAAAATAAGACATCCTCAAATCTATATAAGATGGACGATTGATTTTAGTAATTCGATCTTGCTCCCAGTCTCTAGAGCTTTTGTAGTTATAAGCCCTGTAATTACTGTGGTAATGATCGAAGTAAGTACTAACATCCTTATTCTGCCAGG
>CBFIHS010000065.1:0-7880 GCA_965662565.1 Pseudohongiellaceae bacterium
TGAGGCGCTTTTCCCAAACTCCTTCAGCAAGGAATCACTTGATAAAAAATGTTCAAGTGCTGGAATTGAGAGGTGTGTCCCTTGGAGCGCCTAAATCATAGAAAAGTCATCATTGGACTGCTCTTGACTCTGCCTTGCATGATCTTACTTTATTTGGCGCTAGGACCCAGTTTCATTTCTCCCTTTGAGCTTTTCGAAAATTTCACAAGGAGTGATTCAACCACTCCCCTCTCATTAGATTCACTGATTCTCACCTCGATCCGATTGCCCAGGGCACTCATGGCTGGATTAGTAGGCGCTTCATTAGCTAGTTGTGGTGCCGCCATGCAAGGGCTTTTTAGAAATCCTCTTGCAGACCCATCACTTATTGGCGTCTCCAGCGGCGCCTCGGCTGGAGCAAGTTTTATGATCGTATTTGGCATTGGCTTTATTGATAGCTCTCAATTGCTAGGGCTTTCCTTAGTAAGCATTGGCGCCGTTGTCGGAGCTGTTGTTGCCGTTTTTCTAGTGTATCGATTGGCTACTTCTTCCTATGGAACATCGGTAGTCACAATGCTTCTTTCAGGTGTTGCGATTGGTGCTGTCGCAAGCGCACTGAATAACTTATTCAGTTATTTTGCAGACAGTGAGATGCTTCGGAGAATAAGCGTTTGGGAAATGGGAAACTTAGATGGAGCTGATTGGAATAGAGTGCTCATGATCGCAGCTGTTGGCCTAATCTTAGCGATTCGATTACCAAAACACAGTTTGGCATTGAATGCTTTTTTATTAGGCGAATCTGAAGCTCGTTATTTAGGTATTGATGTTAATGCCGTAAAGAAAGAATTAGTTTTTTTAACCGCGCTTGCAGTTGGTATATCCGTAGTTATTTCTGGAAACATCGCCTTTGTTGGCTTAGTTGTCCCTCACATCCTGCGCGGATTTATTGGGCCCGATCATCGTTATCTACTTCCAAGTTCAGCCTTAGCTGGTGCGATTCTTCTCATTGTTGCAGACATGATTGCCAGAACCCTTATTGCCCCTGCAGAACTGCCGGCGGGAATTTTAACAGCACTCGTTGGAGCTCCGGTATTTTTTTACTTATTGATCCGTGGAAAATCTCTCAATAATCCGGAGAAATTGTAGCCCTTGCTACACAAAAACTATGATTCTTTCCCTCAATAATCTCAGCGCAACAATCAGTTCAAACATCACTTTAACTGATATTAATTTACAGCTTGAAGCGGGTACAGTCACTGCGATCATTGGTCCTAATGGTGCCGGTAAGACGAGTTTGCTGCGTGCTATCTGCAAAGACCTTCCCATTACAAATGGCTCCATTACCTTTAACGGAAGGGATAATTCGACATGGACTGCCCAAGATAAAGCGACCTGTTTAGCGGTTCTACCCCAGCATTCAGCCTTGGAGTTTCCTTTTTCAGTTAATGAGGTTGTGACCATGGGAAGAATTCCCCACAGTACATCAACCAAACGTAACCAGCATATCGTGCAAGAAGCTTTAACTTTGGTGGACTGCAAACATTTAGCTCAGCGTTCTTATGTGAATCTATCTGGCGGTGAAAAACAACGAGTCCAATTAGCCAGAGTGGCAGCGCAAATCTGGGAATCGGTTGATAGTGGCAGCCGTTGTTTAATTTTGGATGAGCCTTCTGCCTCATTAGACCTAGCTCACCAAGAGATGATAGTTCGGATGTTTAAGTTTTTCTCAGCTCAAGGCGTCGCAATTTTAGTTGTCTTACATGATTTAAATTTGGCCGCGAAGTGCGCTCATCAATTGCTAGTTCTAAAGGATGCAAAGACGGCTGCACTTGGGTCTCCAGAATCCGTAATAAGCCAAAAAATGTTAAAAGAGGTTTTTTCAATTGACGCTCAGATTCAAACGAATCCTCTCAGCGATACACCGATGGTGCTTACCTAATGGCTAAGCTTTATTTTGTGTTGGGAGGCGCACGCTCAGGGAAAAGCCGTTATGCATTGAAGCTTGGGGCCGAACTTGCCAAAGCGAAGAACACACAGCCCCTTTTCGTAGCGACAGCAACAGCCTATGACAATGAAATGAAAGCAAGAATTGAGAAACATCAAAGAGAAAGATCAAAATCTACAGGGGCACAGTGGAACTTAATCGAAGAGCCCCTAGCGTTGGCCGACGTACTTAAAGAGCGATGCATTGCTGATTCTGTGACTGTTATAGACTGCTTAACACTTTGGATAAGTAATTGCCTGCATCTGAAGCAATGGCAAGATCAGCAAACAGAACTATTGAACTGCCTGCCCTCTTTACAGGGCACAATCATTTTTGTCAGCAATGAAACTGGCTTAGGTATTGTTCCTTTAGGAGAGCTAAGCAGACAATACATTGATGAAAGTGGTTTCTTCCATCAACGTTTGGCAGAACTATCTGATGAAGTGACCTTTCTGGTAGCTGGACTCCCTCAAACATTGAAGAGCAGCATCGATTAATCGAATTAATTCGAAGGAAAGAACTAGTCACTATGAATTGGATAACAGATACGGCAAAACCCATTGATAACAAATCAATAGATTTAGCATTAGCACGGCAATCAACTTTAACAAAACCTGCAGGTTCATTGGGCCGCCTCGAAGAGTTAGCGGTAGCTTTTTCGGGCTGGCAGGGAACTGAAAAGCCCATAATTGATACCATCCAAATTGTTGTATTTGCTGCTGATCATGGAATAGCTACTCAAGCCGTCTCAGCTTTTCCTCAACAAGTGACCGTTGAAATGATCAAAAACTTCTGCAGAGGTGGTGCGGCAATTTCAGTCTTAGCTCGACAGTTAGAGACAGGTTTTTTAGTCGTGAACATGGGCACAGCAAATGAAACTTCTGCAATGACTAAGCTTGTTTCAGAGCCTGTTGCAGCTGGCACTAATGATTTCTCCAAGACTGGCGCGATGACATTTGAACAATTACAGCAGGCTCTTTTAACTGGCGCAGACAGAGTGAATCCTGAGGCGCATATGTTCATAGGTGGCGAGATGGGCATTGGTAACACCAGCTCTGCGACAGCTTTAGGCTGTGCTTATATGACTAAGTCAGCGGCAGACTTAGTTGGGAGAGGGAGCGGAATCGATGACTCTACCCTAACTCGAAAAACGCAGCTTATTGATCAAGCCTTAGACCTTCATGCTAAAGAATTAATAAACCCTTTAAGCGTACTGCAATTGTTGGGAGGGTTTGAGATTGCAGCACTCACTGGGGCTTATATCAGAGCAGCTCAAGTAGGTGTCCCAATCCTGGTGGATGGCTTTATCAGTACAGCGGCCGCAATAGCTGCTGTGGCTATTAACCCCAGTTGTCGGCAGTGGATGTTTTTCAGTCATCAATCTAATGAACAAGGTCATCGCTCAATGTTGGATTTCTTGCAGGCTAAACCATCACTGGATTTCGGGATGCGACTAGGAGAAGGCTGTGGCGCGGCGCTATGTGTACCTCTCATTAAATCGGCTTGCTTACTCCAAAGCCAGATGGCGACTTTCGAAGAAGCCGCTGTAAGTGAAGCCTAAAGATGTCTGAGGAAGACGATACACTACGAGAAGAACTCTCTAAAAATAAGGGTGAGAGCAGGCCAATCTCGCCTGCCCTCTCCAATCATTCTTCAAAGATAAAAACCTTATTTATACCCTTGATCACAGCTTTTGCCTTTCTAACTCAACTCCCCCTCGCACGCTATGCGCGCTTCGATGAAGAAGCCATTCGTAAATCTATTTATTTTTATCCCATAGCGGGGCTGGCCTTAGGTTTGGTTCTCGTTTTGGCGCAGATGATTTTGCCTTTTACGTCTCTGTTAAATGCAGCAATTTTACTCGTATTACTAGTCGCTAGTACTGGCGCCCTTCACCTTGATGGTTTAGCCGATTGTACTGACGCTTGGTATGGAGGATTAGGGGATAAAAAAAGAACACTTGAGATAATGAAAGATTCTCATACGGGTGCGATGGCTTCTGTTTCAGTTTCAATGCTTCTGATTGCAAAAACGGCGGCAATCTATCAAGTCTTAGTCGATGATCAAACCGTGTTGTTACTATTAGCACCGTTTATAGCCCGAACTGCGGTCCTGGGTTTGTTCTTATCAAGCCCCTATATAGGAACAGGGCCTATTGGCTCGGCATTAGCTCGGGCTGATTCAGGTTTGCTCTACCTAATGCTGGTGGCCTCTGTCGTCTTTTGTTTTTTGCTAGTTCCATCAGTCAGCATCGCCCTACTCTTGTTATTCCTACTCGTGTTGGGGTGGGGACTTCGCTCTATTTTTCTCAACAGATTGGATGGCTTTACCGGAGATTGTGCTGGTGCATTCATTGAAGTGTTTGAGCTATTCACTTTAGTCGGTGGTGTGCTTGTCTTTTCTTGATGCTAATTCTGCTGCGCTGATCCTTTTAAGGGCTTAGGTCAATTTCTGGTGTAAGGTCTTGGGTTGGAGCAGAAGCTCTTAAGGGTTCAGAGCAGCAAAATAAGCAAAAGAGTAGACTAGAGCATGAGAGTGGAGAGTGGAGAATGGCGAGAGCAACTTCATCAATGGTCACCATCATTCTCCTGTTAAAAAACTTCTCTTTTAAGACAGACTAGGGAAATGAGGATGAGTGTTCTGAACTATACAATCAACTAGGTGAGCGAGGTATTTTGATGTGGTTGTTTAAGGTTGATGGAGAACTCTCAGCACTGCATCTTGGCTTACTTTCACGAAAATCTAAAACTGAATTTATGAATCAAATAGAAAGTTTAGTGCTTCCGTAAATCAATTGGATAGAAACGAAAAACTAATATGGCAATCTGTAAAAAAACTATAACTGACAAACTTGGCTTAGCCTGCTGTTTACGTAATGCATTGACAGTCCTGATTGTTTTTTTCTCTATTCAGTCTTTTGCCCAAGTTGAAGTAGTAGATGATTTGGGAAACACTGTGAGCTTAGCTCAGCATGCGAATCGGATCGTAAGCCTTGCTCCTCATATCACTGAGACTCTCTATGCAGCTGGAGCTGGAGATAAAATTGTTGCTACTGTGCGCTTTAGTGACTATCCCGAAGCCGCCCTTGATTTACCCATCATCGGCTCATACAAAGAGGTCTCTTATGAATCTCTGTTAGCACTAGAGCCCGATCTGGTGATTGCGTGGGCAAGTGGGAACGGAAATGAAATTATTGCTCGCATAAAGTCTTTAGGCCTCAAAGTGTTTTTAGATGAACCTAGAGAGCTTAAAGACATTGCCTATTCCTTAAAACGATTCGGAATTCTCGCCGGCACTGAAACACAAGGAAATAAAGAAGCCGACTACTTTCTTGCAGAGTTAAACGCATTGACTACACGTCAGCATCAGAGCGAAGTAGTTGATGTATTCTATCAAGTTTGGAATGAACCCTTGACCACACTGAATGGTGAGCATCTTATTTCAGATATTATCCGCCTTTGTGGTGGCAGAAATATCTTCTCAGATGTTGTTCCATTAGCCCCAGTTGTTAACATTGAATCAGTACTTAATGCTGACCCTGATGTAATCGTGGTCAGTGGCATGAGTAATGAAAGGCCTGAATGGCTAAATGAGTGGGCTCATTGGCCAAGCCTGCAAGCTGTTCAGAATGCGCAGTTGCATTTCATCCCCCCCGACATCATTCAACGTAACTCACCGCGTGTCATTCAGGGCGCGAAAATGATGTGTGACATCGTCGCTGGAGTCAATCCATAATTAAGCGCAACCTTTCCAACTAGAATAATCAAGTAATCTGACCCCTTGATTTCTTGATTTACTTAAGAAGTATCACTAATGTCAGTCAGCTAAACTTACCAACCAGTATGTTAGCTGAATAAACGCCTCTGAATTTACAATAGGCGTATGGAGCAACTGAGGAATAAGATTAACTGACCCTCCGATAATAGTTGCCGAGTGGAGTTTGCCAAGAGTTTTCCAATCATAATAAAACAATGCAAAAATCCACACATCTGTTGATAAGTAGCGAACCAGATACCCATAATCATCCATTAGGCTAAAATCCAAATTACTAAAAACACGACTCATTCCGCCGAAAATTATCGTCGTAGTCGCTAATATTATGTAACGTTTGTGTGCCGCTATATTTCGAATATTTTTTATAGCTAAGAAAAATAACCAAGCAAAGCCCACTGCACCTAATATGCTGATATACATCACACCAAAAGCTGTCGGATTTGAATCTTTAATCCATCGGTTTAATGTAACGATAGTGACAATACTGCCGGAAAGTACTACCCCTGTGCCGATAGAAATTCCTAATAAGCCAAGACTTCTATGAAGCGCTACGCTGCGCCTATGAACCAATAAAGGCTGAATTATTAATAAAATAAACCAGCTAAATAAAATAAAGCCATGTACATGGACTAGTGGAGAGATAGGTCTAAGTGTGCCGACGGTTATAGGCTGAAAATAAGTAATAAAGCCGATAAAAATGGTAGCAGTCATGCCGACTGAGACCCAAAAGAAGAAGGAATTTATAAGAACTGGCTTTATATTAGAACCTGTTGATACGTCAGACATCTGATAGCCCTTTTATATTGTTTTTTTAGTTTGATTAGGTTTTTATCTAGATTATATCTTATATACTAAAAAAAGTGATCGTCTTCTATCCAATACAGTTGTTTATGGAGATACGTAAGAAAGTTATGAGCGCCATATCTATCCTGCTTACAATCAGCTCGCACTGCATTTTCAGGCAAGGACTACCTCCTCTTTTTATAGTCATTAATATTAATATAGAATGAGACGAGTCGCTTATTTTAAGCTTAGTTAGCCACTAAGCTCGAAAAAACTCTTAATAACAATACTAAAAGCAGAGATTTCAATGCCTAAGCAATTATCTTTTTTATTTTTTATCTCATTTAGCATCTTACTTGCAGCCTGTTCGCCTAATGAAGAGACAGCTCAACAGACTGTCGATACAGTTAATAATGTCGCGGCTAATCAGCAAGATACTTCAGATAAACTGTTTCCTCTTCTGCAAGGCAGTGAATCATTCACAGCCATATTATCTGGAACAGAAGTGGGTAAAATGGAAGTTGATCATAATGAAATCACCAGTATTGAATATGAATATCGCAGTAATGGCAGAGGGCCAAGCGTCTCAGAGAGCATCGCATTTAATGCTAAGGGCTTCCCTGAATCTTGGGAAATAAATGGCTCTACAGAGTTTGGAAATGCTATTAATGAAGTGTTCCAAATAGATGCAGGAAAGGCGTCATGGACTGACTCAACAGGTACTTATTCAGAAGAATTGAGCGATTCACGATTATATGTAGCTCAAGAATCCAGTCCTTACGCCTTATGGGTTTATTCTAGACTTCTACTTGCCGAAGAAGGAAGAACACTTACTGCCTTACCCTCTGGTGAATTGCGAGTTGAAGAAATTGAAAATCTGGAAGTCTCTGGAAGTTCAGGTACTGTATCGGTTACCACCTATGCCCTCTCTGGCATTGACCTAAGCCCTACATATTTTGCTTTAGATGAGACTGGAGCTTTTTTCGCAACGATGGATGCGACTTTCGCTTTGATTAAAGAAGGCTTTGAGTCGGAAGAACAGCGTCTGCGTGAATTAACAGTTGAATATTCTGCTCAACGTTTTGAATCCATCCAGGAAAAAGTAAGCCAAGTTTTCGAAAGTCCGGTTCGAATAAACAACGTTCGAATTTTTGAACCAATAAGCCAGAGCCTTTCTGACTATTCGTCAGTAGTCGTCGAAGGCAATTTAATTACAGCAATTGAATCTGCCGATGCACAAACTGAAGAAAGTGAAATTATTGTTGACGGTGCTGGTGGCACACTCATAGCCGGCATGTATGAAATGCATGTCCATACCTCACAAGATAACGCTCTATTGAATATTGCAGCGGGCATAACC
>CBFIHS010000066.1:0-7422 GCA_965662565.1 Pseudohongiellaceae bacterium
TTGATTGCACTCATAAGCGCCTGCTCAAGTACGCAAGGTATTGATAAAAATGGTGATTTTGAGAGCTTGCAAGTAACAAGCCTTGCCCTTGATGAGCAAGTTGTGACTGCTGAAGAAAAAGTCTCCTTCCCAGCTCCAAAAGAAGAAATTACATACGGCACGTTCACAGAAGACATTTTAGTGCGTGTAATTATGGCCGAATTAGCCGGTCAACGAGGCTTTGCTGAGGCTTCTTTAGATGAATATTTAGCCCTTGCACACGACACCAATGACCTTAGCATCATTAAACGCGCTTCTAGAATAGCGACTTTCATGCGTAACAATACCGCCTCCATTGGGCTCTACGAACTATGGCTTGCTCAAGAACCTGAATCTGAAGAAGCACTGCAAAGCAAAGCCTACTTGTTTATTCGAGAAAATCGCCTCGAAGAAGCGCTCGCAATTTTTGTTGAGATGCGTGAATTGAATTATGCAATTGACTACCGTCTCATCAGCAACCGGACTAATAACAATATTGAAGTCCAACCTAAACTTGATGACCTCATCGCTCAGTTTGAATTACTGCTAACAAAATACCCTGATGACCTCAGCTTACGTTTAGCGATGGCTCAGACTTATCAAAGCAATAATCAATTAAACGAGGCTTACGAACTCTTACATGAACTAGCCGAGGAAAACCAAGGAGTTGATATTCTGCTTGCAGAAATCGGCATTCTTGAAGATATGGGTGAATCTCAGCGTGCCCGCAGAAGACTTGAGCAAGCTCTTAGAAGCAACCCAGAAAGCAGGCAATTACGCTTTGCTTTAGCCCGTAAGCTCATTGAAGAATCTGACTACCAAGGTGCACTTATACATTTTGAAATTCTTGTTGAACAAAACCCACAAGATTTCGAGATGCTTTATCAACAAGCCTTACTCTCAATAGAAGCCAATCAACTTAGTGCGGCCAGTAATTACTTTCAACGTTTAGTAATCAATGGACAAAAACTCGATAATGCACACTTTTATTTAGGTTTAATTACCCAGGAAGAGAACAAGCCTGAGCAAGCCATTGACCATTACCT
Organism: Pseudohongiellaceae bacterium; assembly: GCA_965662565.1. GTDB lineage: Bacteria > Pseudomonadota > Gammaproteobacteria > Pseudomonadales > Pseudohongiellaceae > UBA5109. Next base: position 1,065 of record CBFIHS010000066.1, read on the forward strand.
GCACGTAAGCGGCGGCCCTAACTATCTGGTTGCTTTGCGAAATTACACGGAGCTAATGATCCAAGAAGATCGATATCCCGAGGCCAGCGCTGAATTAAGAGCAATCCGCTTAAGAAGACCTGAAGTAAATACTACTCTGCTGTCTCTAGAAGGGAGCTTGCTACTCGATGCGCAAAAATACTCAGAAGGGCTTACTTTTCTGAATCGTGCTATCGAAAATTTCCCGACTGATACTCAACTACTCCAGTTACGTTCTTTGCTGGCTCAGGAAGTCAACGATATGAATTTAATGGAGCAAGATCTGCGTCAGATCATGCGACTTGAACCGCGTAACCCTTCTGCTTTTAATACACTCGGTTACTATCTTGCAGATCGCACCAATCGTTACGATGAAGCTTACGAGCTTATTCAGCGTGCTATTAACCTAGCCCCTGACGACCCAGCAATTATTGATAGTCTGGGTTGGATTCTCTACAAACTTGGCAACTATGAGGAAGCTGTACTTAATCTTGAATTAGCGTTCAAGCTTTTTCCCGACCATGAAGTCGCAGCGCATTTAGGAGAGGTCCTTTGGGTCATGGGGAATAAAGATCAAGCTCGTGATATCTGGGAGAAAGCTTTAGAATCACAACCCGATAGCAACTTTATTCTGAGCACGATGCAACGTCTCTCTGTTGAATCCGTCAACTAAGCAAAGCCATGCAGCCATTCTCAAGGTCAACGCGAAAGGCCTTCATCCTTTTTTTAAGCCTCCTGCTTAGTTCTTGCGGGACGAGCTCTCTTCTCAACAATTCCAGTTGGGAAACACATCAAAACCTCGTAAGTTCAAGCACAACTTGGACCTTGCGTGGACGTCTTAATATTAGACAAAACGACCGCTCTGATACTGTTTCAATAAATTGGCAACAAAACCAAGAGGCCTTCGAAATTAATTTGAGCGGAGCACTAGGTCTTGGTTCAACCATAATCATCGGCGACCAGCAAAGAATTCGTCTACAAAGAGGCAATGAAGAGCCTATTTTAGCCGCTAATCTGATGGAGTTAAGTCGAGATTATCTTGGTTACGAATTTCCTACCAATGCCCTAATTTATTGGGTAAGAGGCATTCCAGCGCCCAGCAATCTATTTACCTTGGTATTAAATGATGAACAACGCCTAGCCTCTCTTACCCAGCAAGATTCAATTGGCAACACCTGGCAACTTGAGTATGACCGCTACCGCAACATCGATGACCTAGACTTACCGGGGAGAATTCGTATGCAACACCCTGAGTACCGTTTAACCTTTATTATTCAGAGTTGGCAAGTAGAATGATCCAAGCTCCTCACAACTTGTCCTTACTGGCTCCTGCCAAACTCAACTTATTCCTACATATCACAGGAAAGCGTTCAGACGGTTACCATGAGCTCCAAACCTGCTTTCAACTGCTTGATTACGGCGATGAATTAGAGTTTGAGCTTCTGGACTCCCCCAAACTGAAGCTCGAATCTTCAATACAAGGTGTTGCGACCGAAAATAACCTCGTTATAAAAGCCGCTGCTCTTTTGCAAAAAACTTGCGATACCAGCTTAGGAGCTACTATTAGACTAAGCAAAAAAATACCGATGGGGGCCGGCCTAGGTGGAGGTAGCTCCAATGCCGCAACGACTCTATTGGCACTTAATGAACTCTGGCAATGCCAACTCAGCAATGAAGATCTTGCTAATTTAGGGTTATCACTGGGCGCAGACATCCCTCTTTTCATTAGAGGATACTCCAGTTGGGCGCAAGGAATCGGCGAAAAACTTCTCCCAATTGAGCTTCCTAAGCGCTGGTATCTTGTTATTAGCCCTCCATGTCATGTCTCTACAGTTGAAATTTTTTCCCATGAGCAATTGACAAGAAACACTCCGACCATCACAATACCGCTCTTTCCTTTTTTGGGTACTAAAAATGACTGCGAAGCAGTCGCCGTAGCACTTTACCCAGAAATAGGAGCTGCATTGGATTGGTTGAGTAATTACTCGCCAGCCCGTATGACTGGCACTGGATCAAGCGTATTTGCTAGCTTTGAGACCAAGTCTGCAGCTGATAAGGCTCTTAAGGAGTTACCTGAAGAACTAAAAGGCTTTGTAGCTGAAGGAATCAATACTTCCCCAACACTGCAAGCTTTGGGAAACAATTCTACTTTTAGCCGGTAAAAGCAGAAATAAAAATTACTTGGGGTGTAGCCAAGCGGTAAGGCACATGGTTTTGATCCATGCATGCGCAGGTTCGAATCCTGCCACCCCAGCCATATTTATTTATATATATTTTTATAGTTCGGCATCGATCATTAAAGCTGGTCTAGGCAAGAGCATACTAATAAATACTTAACGCACTAAAACGTAAAACATAGGTATCTACATGCCCAAAAGTTTAATGGTATTTAGTGGAAACGCTAATCTAAAATTGGCTGAAAATGTCGCTAGATGGCTAGGCGTTCCATTAGGGCGAGCAGATGTCCAACAGTTTAGTGATGGCGAAAGTTATGTTGAGTTAAATGAAAATGTTCGTGGTCAGGATGTTTTTATTATCCAGCCTACTTGTAACCCTACCAATGACAATCTCATGGAATTGCTGCTGATGGCTGACGCTTTGCATCGCTCCTCAGCGGATCGAATTACAGCTGTAGTACCTTACTTTGGTTACGCGCGTCAGGATCGTCGCGTTAGGTCAGCGCGTGTGCCTATTAGTGCTAAAGTGGTCGCTGACATGATTGGGGCTGCTGGTGTTAATAGATTATTAACCGTAGATTTACACGCTGAGCAGATTCAGGGCTTTTTTAGCATTCCAGTTGATAACGTGTATGGTTCTCCAATCCTTGTTGAAGATGTTAAAGCTCAAAAATATAAAGACCTTGTTGTGGTCTCACCAGACATCGGTGGTGTAGTACGAGCCAGAGCCTTCGCTAAACAGTTAAAGGTTGATTTGGCCATTATTGATAAACGTCGCCCTAAGGCTAATGAATCAGAAGTGATGCATCTAATTGGTGATGTTAAAGATCGCACCTGTTTAATTGTCGATGACATGGTCGACACAGCCGGCACACTTTGCAAAGCCGCTGATGCACTTAAAGCACAAGGCGCCAAAAAAGTCGTTTCCTATGCTACTCACCCTGTTCTTTCAGGAAACGCTATTAACAATATTATTAATTCTTCTCTCGACACATTAGTAGTGACAGACACTATCCCGTTGAAGGAAGAAGCACAGAATTGCAGTAAGATTCGTCAACTTTCTCTTGCCAAGTTTCTTGGTGAGTCAATACGACGTGTCAGCAATGAAGAATCCGTTAGTGCGATGTTTGATCACGAATGATCAAACGCCAATAACGGTTTATTAATCTATTCTGCAAACCGGTCGCAAGTCTGCAGAAAGAAATTTAGGAGACGATTATGTCTAGTTCAGATTTTATACTCGAGGCTACCGCCCGAGCAGATGTAGGGAAAGGTGCGAGCCGCCGCCTACGTCGCCTTGCTGGTGAAATTCCAGCGATCATCTATGGTGCTGATCAAGAGCCAACAGCAATCACGCTGAAGCACAAAGATATTCTTCATTCGACTGAGAATGAAGCTTTCTTCTCTCACATCATTACCATAAAAGTAGACGGTAAAGATGAGAGCGTTGTAATCAAAGATCTTCAGCGCCACCCAGCCAAGCCAAAAATCATGCATGCTGACTTTATGCGCGTCAGTGCTGACCAAGCTATTCAGGTTAAAGTCCCATTGCATTTCGTTAACGAAGACAAAGCAATTGGCGTGAAACAAGAAGGCGGTATCATCAATCACTTGATGAACGAGCTGGAAATTTCTTGTTTACCAGGCAAGCTTCCTGAGTACATTGAAGTCTTTATGGCCGAGCTTAAAGTTGGCGAATCAATTCATATCGCTGATCTAGCCTTACCTGAAGGGGTTACTAGTGTTGAGCTAAGTCATGGCGAAGAACACAACCTTCCGGTTGCTGCTTGTGTCCTACCAAGATCGGCTGCTGAGGAAGAGTCTGAAGATGAAGCGGAACCAGAAGCTTCAGAAGTGCCTACAGCTAGCGACGAAGACAGCGACAGCGCTGAATAAGTAAGCTTTTCCTGCTGATATCACATGAGTGGAATCAAGTTAATTGTTGGCCTGGGTAATCCAGGCCAACAATATCGCTTTACCCGACATAATGCAGGAGCCATGTTTCTTGAGAGCCTCTGTGATTTCTATCAAGCTGAATTAAAGCCGGAAACCAAATTCTTTGGTCTTAGTGCTCGTATCACTATAAAAGGCCAAGATGTCCGCTTACTCTTCCCTACAACCTTTATGAACAACAGTGGCCAAGCGGTTGCTGCTATCACTCAATACTTCAAGATAGATCCTTTAGAAATGCTGGTCGCCTACGATGAGCTGGATTTACCTGTTGGAACCACACGCTTAAAAAAAGGTGGCGGTCATGGTGGTCACAATGGCATTAGAGACATTATTAAAGCCACGGGCAGTCAAGATTTTAATCGCCTACGAATTGGCATTGGCCATCCTGGGTATGCCAGCATGGTTAGCAACTATGTTTTAAGTGAAGCCTCAAAGTCTGATGCCGATCAAATTCAGTCAGATATTGATCAGGCTATCGATGTTCTGCCTTTGCTCGTTGAAGGAGAATTTCAACAAGCCATGAAACAACTCCACACCCAAGAGACAAAAGAAGGTTAATTACTATGGGAATCAAATGCGGCATCGTTGGCTTGCCCAATGTTGGAAAATCTACTCTCTTTAATGCCTTAACCAAAGCTGGCATTGCCGCAGAAAACTTTCCATTCTGCACTATTGAACCTAATTCAGGAATTGTTCCCATTCCTGACCCCAGACTCAATGCGCTGAGTGACATTGTTAAACCCGAAAAAACCATTGCCACCACTATGGAGTTTGTTGACATTGCAGGCTTGGTAGCTGGCGCTTCCAAAGGTGAAGGGTTAGGTAATAAGTTTCTCGCTAATATTCGCGAGTGCGATGCCATTGCCCATGTCGTGCGCTGCTTTGAAGATTCAAATGTTATACATGTTTCAAACACCATTAGCCCCAAAGACGATATTGAGACCATCAATACTGAGCTTGCACTTGCAGACTTAGAAAGCGTTGAAAAGGCTTTAGATAAAGCCAGCAAGGCTTCAAAAAGCGGTGACAAGGATGCTATTAAACAAAAAGAGTTACTCGAAAAGGTTCGTCAGCACCTTGACCAAACCAAACCTGTCAGAAGCTTGGGCTTAAACGAAGATGAACTCACTGATATATACACTCTGCATTTGCTGACCATTAAACCAACTATGTACATCGCAAACGTTGATGAAGAAGGCTTTGAGAATAATCCACACCTCGATTTAGTTCGACAAATTGCCAAAGAAGAAGGCGCGGAAGTAGTAGTCGTGTGTAACAAACTAGAAGCCGAAATAGCCGAACTCGAAGACGATGAAAAAATGGAATTCCTCGCTGACCTTGGCATGGAAGAGCCTGGCCTGGATAGAGTTATACGCGCTGGCTATTCCTTATTAGGCTTACAGACCTATTTCACGGCTGGTGTAAAAGAAGTTCGAGCCTGGACCCTAAAGATTGGGGCAACAGCGCCAAAAGCCGCAGCGGTGATTCATACAGATTTTGAAAAAGGCTTTATTCGCGCCGAAGTCATGTCCTACAATGACTTCATTGAATACAAGGGCGAACAAGGCGCTAAGGATGCCGGTAAGTGGCGTTTGGAAGGTAAAGAATACATTGTCAAAGATGGCGACGTAGTGCACTTCAGATTTAACGTCTAAGCTTGACAAAAACCCTGCAAATAAGCAGAATGCGCACCCTTCTGATTCAGATATTCAAGAGCTAAATACTTTTGAGATGCTATTGACTTCGATCCAATCGAATTCCGTAGCGAGGCTTTATAGAATGCTGGAGATTTGGCTTTAACTTAGAGTTTTGTTCGCAGGCGTAAGCTGATTTACGTTGAGAATAAAATTCGAAATTAAAGGTAAAGATTCAGTACAATAGGCAGCCGCAGTAGGAATTTATGGCTACGTAGCTCAGCTGGTTAGAGCACAGCATTCATAATGCTGGGGTCGGTGGTTCAAGTCCACCCGTAGCTACCAAACTCTTTTCCTCTAACATCCATATCAGTCAAAAATACTCTATTTTTATAGTATTTTAATTCAAAACTAGTCTATAGTAATCCTCATAAGTTCACCTATATACCGTCATTTTGACGGCACATCTGACGGTATAAAGCATCTTATTTATCCATATACCGTCATTGATGGAGTCTGCTATGAGACACAAGTTAACGGCTACTGCTGTTAAACAAGTAAAGCCTTTGGGCAAGG
>CBFIHS010000067.1:0-6797 GCA_965662565.1 Pseudohongiellaceae bacterium
GAGATGCTCGAGGATATCAATCGACTGACTATCAGGATTGATCGATGAAGCGTTATGGGAAATGATAAAAATGTACTTTGCTTCAGAAGCATTAACGAATTCTAAGTTTGATGAATTTGTTGGCGTTCCTGAATAATGCACAACTCCCATTGCCTGAATTGAAGGAGGCAACCCTTCTGGATAAACCGGCGTTAAAATCTGTATGGGAGTATCATTTAACTCCGGAGTCGAAGATATTTGCTTAATTAGACGCTCTAAATACAAGTCACCTTCGTGCATGGGCGTATTAAGTATTAAAATATGATCTTTCATTTTCCACCTCCATAAACCCTGTAACATCCGTTCTCTTCGGGTAATTCGATAATCAACATATTCCCCCAGAAACTGCCCCAACAAGGCAATCCCGGGAATATACAAAAAAACTACTGTTGCTATTTGTCCTTCCACAGACTGAGCAGACAAATCCCCATACCCAACGGTTGTGATTGTCGTCAGTGATAACCATAAGGCATCCCAGAACCCAAGAGTCTCAAGTGCCATCATGGCTACAACATGTAAAACAATTAAAACAACAAGAAAAAATAGAAGCGAAAAAAGGCGTGTGCGAGCTGCATCGTGGGTATGTTTCCCAAACCAAGCTTTTTTATGTTTCCGATAAATGTGTGAGCCAGAGTGGAGCATGCTTTATTATCTCAGTTGCTATCTTTAACGATGTTACCTGATCTATTTTTTCTGGCATAATCTTGATCTTAGTGTTTTGACTTAAATCATCAGCTTTTACTCTTATTACTGAAAATAAACCTCGCAATAAGAAAAGCTATTTGAATATCAGAACAGACTGGCAAGCTGCCAGAAGCACTTAAACAGATTATTAAAACAAGGCCTAGATATGCTTACCGAAACTCAAGCTGAAGTGATGTTAACCCTGCAAGCAAATATGAACGCGAAGGTTAACCCAGACTGGGTTAATGCAGCGTATCCCTACCTCAGAGCAGTCGTAATTGAAGGCTCAGAAGCAATGGAACATCACGGCTGGAAATGGTGGAAAAAGCAAGACTGCGACCTTGCTCAACTGCAAATGGAATTAGTCGATATCTGGCATTTTACTTTGTCTCATATACTGCTTGAAGTCGGCGGTGACGAAGCCCTAGCTAAAAAGCAGCTACTTGCACTTTTGAACGAAAACTCTGAATTAAAATTTGATAATAAACCATATAATATCAATGATTTAGACTTACTATCTAAAATAGAACTTAAGATTGGTTTGGCTGCGGCAAAACGCATTTCCATCCCTCTTTTTGCTGCTCTTCTAGAAGACTGTAAGATGGATTGGAAAGAGCTTTATTGCCAATACGTAGGCAAGAATGTTCTGAATTTTTTCCGCCAAGATAATGGCTACAAAGAAGGTTCTTACGAGAAACATTGGCAAGGTAGAGAAGACAATGAGCATCTCGTTGAAATCATGTCTGAGGTGGATGCTGAACACCCTGAGTTTCAAGAAATTCTTTATCAAAGCCTTAAGGATCGCTACGCAGGAAGATAAGCTCATAATGAGTAACAAAGATTAGGAGAATAAGCATGAGCGAGCACGTCTCTGAAACAGATGAAAACCTTATACTCATCGATGAACTTGAAGATTTTAACAATCACTCACTAAAAGTGATCGAAGCCTCTAGGCGTGAAATCCTCATCATCAGCAAAACCTTAGACCCTGCCCTATTTGATACTGAATCGCTCTATCAAAAAGTTCTTGATATGGCTCGAAGTGATCGTAATGCAAGAGTCAAAATACTGGTTAAAGATATTCGCCCTATTGTAGAACGAGGGCATCGCTTGCTGAATTTAGCACGCAGACTCTCAAGCAAAGTCGAAATGCGTAAACTGTTAGGCAAAACTGAAAGAGACTCCATTTCCTATGTAATCGGAGATAGAAAACAGCTGTTATACCTGCATGAAGATCAGATCTATAACTGGTTTGTTAACTATGAAGGTGCTGTTGAAAGCAAAGGCTTAGCAGATGAGTTTGATTACTTATGGGATACTCAGAGTGAAGTTCACCCCTCTTTGAGAATAATGCTTATATAAGAGCTCTGCTTATATAAAGTTAATCTAAAGGCTTTTCTTCAGACTTTTTCTTTTGCTGACGCTTGCTTGAAACAGCCGCTATCACTACAACCATAAACACCACGATGACTGCGCTTGTAATTGACAAATTGACTCTCCTTTTTATTCTATACCCTCTTATTCTATACCCTCAAAAATATTCATTTAAGAGGGTATAAAAGCTGTTTTCTAGTAGTTATGGAGCTGGAGTTCCTTCCATTAAGTAAGGCGGTAACATCTGGATAATTGCATCAGGCACACCTAAAGGCAGAGGTCCAACGATTCCGAAGCCTGGTCCGCGAGTCCACCATAAAAAAGTTGGCGCATAATCTGGAAAACGTTCTGCCATAATTGGTGCAAAAGTACGTAAAGGAATACCTGGCCTAGCCACATCTTGATAAACCTCAAGATAAGTCATTGCATCTTCAAGCACTTCAGGGCCGCCCACTGGGCCGTGGCCTGGGTAGACATCTTTAATTGGCGAAAAAGCTTGCACACTCTCTAGAGCGCTCATCCAACTTTCCGCATTATTCAAATCTGCAAAATATGGATGCATTTTATTGAAGACTAGATCCCCAGTGATTAAAGCTTCCATCGAAGGGATGTAAAACACCGTGGCATTCATCGTTTCTGCTGGTGGTAAATCCAAAAATTGAATCTCATTCCCTTCTAAAGAAATACTATCACCCTCAAGTAAATCAGGGATAACAGGTTCAATCGGTAGTTGAGAACCATACATAGGCTCCCAATGCACCCATTTAGATTGAAACTGGGTAGCTATTTCATCTATCACCGGCTGGCGCGCCAACACTTTTACATTAGGAAACCTTTCTATTATTGGAGCCAGCCCCATGTAATGATCTGGATGTCCATGTGTAAGCAGGATATGAGTTAATTCGCGCCCAGAGCTGGCAATTTCTTCCGCCAAAATTTCACCATCTCCTAGCATCCATGGTGAATCTATTTGAATCGCCTCATCCTCTCCTAAAAGCGTAAATGAGTTCTCGCCAATTCCACTAAACTGCCCCGTATAAACGCTCAGTTCTATATCTGAACCGAATGAACAGGCTGGCAAGAACATGACAACAGAAAACAGTGAAAGCACCCTATTACGAAATGATGTAGATAACTGACTTGGCTTGCGAACGAACATTTTTAACTCCCTGATTAACTGAAATTACAACAATATTGGATAATTATTATTTTAAGTTTTGTTAATTCCTAAGCTGATTCAGCCTGTTTTCTAAGGTTTGAATAATGAGTTTTTCTGTCTCGGATTCCCCGTCTAATAAAAGATTAGCGTTTTCATAGGGGTCATTATTAAGGTCATAAAGCTCTTGGTGATCGTGCCAGCGAATAAGCTTGTAGCTGTCATCGCGTATAGCAAACGCTCCTTCCTCAATGCCGCTACCCTCATAAAAGGCATCTGAATACATATAATCTCTGATTGAATCTGTCGCGGGATCTGCAAAGTAAGGCGTGAGAGATACCGAATCATGCACCAGATCTTCGGGCAGTTCATTTCCAGTCAACTCTACAATTGTTGCAAACAAATCCGTGCTGTTCACCATAACAGCAGATTGTACTCCATCTGGAATACCGGGTCCTGCAATAATCAGAGGAACTCTAACTCCGCCTTCATAAAGTGTAAATTTGCCACGATCTGGATGAAAAGGAGGGTCATTAGCCTCCCCGGTAGTGCCATTGTCCCCAATTACGATAATGATCGTATTGTTTAATTCCTCTTCTCCGATAGCCGCAAACAAGCGCCCAATTTCTTGATCCATCCTGGCAGTCATAACATCCAAAGCACTCCGATGATCAGTAGGTTCCAGGCCCGCAGTATCCTGCCCTTCGACCTCAGGTATATGGTGTGGATAGTGCGGTAAATTAAAAGCAAGCCAAAAGAACCAGGGATCATCACTCTGTTCACCAATCCAACTAATGGCATCGTCAATTTTCTGCTCTGGGGTATAACCGCTGCGCTGCTCAATGATGCCATTGACGTTTTCAAACCAACCAAAATAAGACTCAGGTTGATTCAGCATATTCACCGAATAATAATCAAAGCCAACATTGCTTGGATGCTGTAACCAGCCATTGCGGCTTTCTGCAAGGTGCCATTTACCAATAGCTGCAGTGGCATAAGCAGAATCGGAATTTCTTAGAATTTCAGGTAAAGCCAGCTCATTGCTATGCAAGCCAGTCCCTGATGGGAATGGGCCATCTGCCGGATTATCATCGTTGGCAAAGTAACGCCGAAACTCTCGAAAAACAGGACCAAGATCTTCATAGACCTCTATAGGTTTAGCTGCCAGACCAGTAAAACTCGATAAATCAGGGCCGCCACCTTCAGCACGCCCAAGTTCGGGATATTCTCCGCCTATCCTTTCCGGTGTAGCCGTCCCTACCCCTGTTCGAAAGCCATAGCGTCCAGTAAGAAGTGTCGCTCTTGTGGGTGAACAAATCGGCTGTGCCCAAACATTAGAAAAACTCATTCCTTGTCGAGCCAAGCGGTCTAAATTGGGCGTAACAGCAGGCTCAGAACCTATCTCAAAAGAAGCTAATTGCTCTACACCAAGATCATCCGCAATAATAAATAAAACATTCGGTTTGGCGCTATTAACCCTCATAGCACTTGCCGCACTTGCCGCACTTTCCTCACTCGCTCTTGCTGGATCTTGATCCGTGCAGCTTAATAAGGCTGGGATCACAGCCATAAATACAATAATTTTAACTTGCAAAAGTGTCAGTTTATTTTTCAGAATCAATGCAATCTCCATACAAAAAGATGAATAATCAAAAAGCAGCTATGGGAAATTATTAGTGCAATAGTCGTTTACAAACTTTTCAGTACTGCATCGATACTTTCTTTGGCATCACCAAACAGCATTCGTGTATTTTCTTTATAAAATAGCGGATTGTCTACACCAGCATAACCTGATGCCATAGATCGCTTAAGTACTACCGTGGTTTTGCCTAACCAAGGCTCTAATACTGGCATGCCTGCTATAGGACTATTGGGCTCTTCTTTGGCTGCCGGATTTACAATATCATTAGCGCCAATAACAATACTGACGTCCACATCTGGAAAGTCATCATTAATCTCGTCCATCTCATAGACAATATCATATGGCACTCGAGCCTCAGCTAAGAGTACGTTCATGTGCCCAGGCATACGACCGGCCACAGGATGAATGCCAAAACCAACTTCGACACCATGCTCGCGTAATTTTTTACTCATTTCAAATACTGAATGTTGTGCTTGGGCTACCGCCATTCCATAGCCAGGCAGGATCATTACTTTTTTCGCGCTAGTTAAAAGCAAGGCAACACTTTCTGCATCGATTGCTTGTACATCTGCCGCGTCGCCTTGAGACTGTTGGCTATCCCCACCACCCGTCGATGTCCCAAAACCTCCGGCAATAACTGATAGAAATTTTCGATTCATGGCGCGGCACATAATGTAACTAAGAATCGCTCCGCTACTTCCCACTAAAGCACCAATTACGATAAGCAGATCATTACTAAGCATAAAACCAGTCGCTGCCGCTGCCCAACCTGAATAAGAGTTAAGCATAGAGACAACCACAGGCATATCAGCGCCGCCAATTGCCATAACCATATGCATCCCAAACAATAATGAAATCACCGTCATGATCAGCAGATATTGCAAACCTGCATCACTATTATCAGTACCAATAAATGTAAATAAATAATACACAGTCGCAATTAACAAAAATAAATTTAGAAAATGACGACCAGGAAGTGTCAAAGGCTTACCACCAATCTTGGCACTTAGTTTTAAGTAAGCCATTACCGAACCAGAAAATGTTAGCGCGCCAATTAAAATACCCAGATATATTTCAACATTATGAATGGTTAATTCTGCATCTGTATAAACAGTTGAGTGGTCCAGAAAGGTTCCAAAGCCAACTAGCACAGCAGCTAGGCCTACAAGGCTATGTAAAATTGCCACTAATTCTGGCATCTGCGTCATCTCAACTTTCTTGGCCAGAATAAATCCAATTAAGCCACCAAGCGCTATACAGCCGAGCATAAGCAAATAATTGCCCGTAACAATACCAACAACCGTAGCCACCAGAGCAATGGCCATTCCGGCCATGCCATAATAGTTACCCTTCCTGGCAGTTTCCTGATTGCTTAGCCCACCAAGTGCAAGTATGAATAAGATACTTGCGACGATATAAGCCATAGTGATTATTCCGTTGGACATCTAACACCTTTAATTTATTATTCTCAGATTTATTGATTGTTATTTTCTGAGCTTTTTTATTTTATTTTTATTTTTTAATCTAGTGTTCGAATTTACTTTCTAAACATTGCCAACATGCGCTGCGTGACGGCAAAACCTCCTACTATGTTTATACTGGTAATAAGTATGGCAAAGGCAGCCAGAAATTTACTGAGATTATCCGGCGAAGATATCTGCAACAAGGCACCTATAATTATGATACTGCTGATGGCATTCGTCACACTCATCAAGGGCGTATGCAACGACGGCGACACATTCCAGATCACCATATAACCAATAAAACATGACAACACAAACACCGTAAAATGAGACATGAAATCTGGCGGAGCAACTGAGCCTAAAGCGAATAAAATAGTGCCACCTAAGGCAAACATTACCATTTGATTTAAGGCACTTTGCTGCTGTGCTGGCATCTCTG
>CBFIHS010000068.1:0-6685 GCA_965662565.1 Pseudohongiellaceae bacterium
TTCAAACCCATTGGCTCACCGTGTGAGAAGCCATCAACAACAACAGGAACACCCATCATTACCTGAGGTGACCATACGCTACTACCAATACCACGAATTTGGATATCGTTAGAAGGACCGTTGTTAAGGATTTGAATACCAGGCATGTTGTTTTGTAAGTCGGTGACATTAATAATTTGATTATCTGCCAAAGACGCTTGGTCAAATACTTCCATAGAAATAGAAGTGGTTGATTCTGTCGCTTCGCGACGTTCAGCTGTTACTACCACTTCTTCGATTGTTCGCTGTGCCATTGCTGCAGGAACTGCAACTAAAGACATTGCGATCGCACTCGAAACGGAGACAGCCAAAGCTGTACGTTTTGTTTTCAAAAACATGGGGATCGATCTCCTGTTTATTGTTAGATTTAGCTTTTTTATTATTGTTAAAGCCTTAAGCTAGGCACTTCTTTATGAAGCGCTAAGGGAGTATGCAGGACAGTTTAGGCAACCAGATAGTTGCTTTTTTCAGTTATTTTACTTAGATAGCCTTGGTTCTAGTGGTGTTGAGAAGGGTTCTTATCACAGAATTTGGAAAGTTTGCTTAGTGCTAACGCTGATGAAAGAGGTTATAAACTTTCAAGATTGAGTCGTCGAGTTTTGATTTGAAGAAATAGTAAGGCTTAGTACTTGTGTTTATTTTGGTGAACTAGATAGTCATTCTTCACTAATCAGAAACAAAAAAAAGCCGCTAATTTTCATTAGCGGCTTTTTTTGTTTTACTGCTTAGGTAATCAGTATTAGAAGTTCATTCTAGCACGGATACCGTAAGTCATTGGGTTGCCATAAAGAGCTAAGTCTCTCCATGCTGATGCGATATATGTCTCATCAGTTAGGTTGTTAATATAGCCCTGAACGTTCCAATCACCAGTTTGATAGACAATTGCGAAATTCAATAGATCACGCTCGTCATTTTTGTAGTACTCAGTTTGGAATGGACCAGCATAACTTTCATCAGTGTGTGAGAAAGTCAGTCTAGGCGTTAAAGTAGCGCCATTGTCCAAAGCGAACTGATAGTCGATGCTAATATTGTACGCCAACTCAGGTGCATTAATAAGCGTTTGACCATTTAGGTCTTGAATGAGATTGTCGTAGTTAAAGCAATCACCGTTAGGTTGACCACCAGCATCTAGACCAGTGGATAAGGTAGTACCACCGACTCCACACTGAGGTAGGAAGTCAGGAATACCGCCACCAGCATTAGGGTTCTGAGCCCAAGTAGGGATGAACAAGGTATCAACACCTTGGAAGCCATCAACTTCTGAGTTGGTGTAAGATAATGAACCTCTGATGCCGAAGTCTCCTAGAAACACATTCGCAGAACCTTCAATACCCCAAATAGTAGCTTCACCGATGTTGACGTTAGTTTCGCCAGCACCTAGTGGGTCTGCAGTTTGGAAGTTATTTCCCTGCATGTCCGTGTAGTCCATGTAGAAGAAGCCTAAATCACCAGACAATGCGCCATCGAATTTAGTTCCTTTCCAACCGAGCTCGAAATCGTCAACGATCTCAGGCTCAACACCTACACCTTGAGAAGTACCAGCTTTGTAACCACGTGCGATGAAAGCGTAGAAGTAGTCTTCATCGGTTGGGTTCCAGTTTAGACCCACTTTCCAAGTAGGAACTTTTTCATCAACGCCCAAGCTTGAGGTGCTGACACTGGTGTTACCAAGTGGGTTACAGAAAGCTTGACTGACTTGTGTATTTGGAACAGGAGTTCCAAACTGATGATCAGAAATACCATACTGAGCACAAGAACCAGGAGCTACACCTTGCAAGCCAGCAACACGGATCACGTGGTTGGTGTCATTTGAGCTGTAGTCATTGTTATAACGAGCACCAATGGCTAATTCCAACTCATCAGTTAATGCATGGTTGAATTGACCAAAAATTGCAGAAGTTCTAATGCTAGCTGGGCTGTTTAAATACAAAGTAGTCCCCGGAAGCTCTAAAGGTCCACAAGCAACTTGTGAGCCATCAGCTTGGTAACCACAGAATCGGTTAGCTGAACTTAGATCAACTGTTCCACGTACTGGCGTTAAACGTTCTGCATAGAAAGCACCCACGATCCAGTTAGTTGGACCTTCAGGAGAGGAGATTAATAGCTCCTGACCAGTCGATTGGTTATCAGGGCCAATCTGGAAGCGGTTTGGCCATAAAGGCACAGTTCCAGTTGCACGGCTATCATTTGCAATCCAGGTTTCCTCTGTTGCTAACAGGTTGTTGTAACCAGTGTTAGTTGAGATCACGATGCCGTTGTCCAACTCATAGTTCATTTTCAAAACCACTTGCGTGTTTTGCTGGAAACTATCAGTAGCAAACATTTGGTGAATTTGGAAAGGATCTGTTGGAGTATAAGCTGCCCACCGAGCAAACGTTGTTGCTGGTATAGCGTTACCAGCTGCATCCAAAGTAATGCCTGTATTAGGTTTGATTTTTTGCTTACGAACGTCACCACCTTGGTTTACTGAGCTGCGCTCAACTTTCAAGTAGGCATCAAACTTTTCATTTGGCTGCCACAACAAGCCAAAACGAACTTGACGGTTGTCCATTTCACCAGGAGTACGAGTTTCCTGAGCGTTTGCACCCAATTGGCCACCAAGATTACTGAAGAAGCTATCGCGACGTTCAGTGTTAACAGCAATACGAGCAGCCCAAGTGTCGTTAATCGGCAGGTTGAGAGCGGCTTGAACGTGATTTTGTTGGTAGTTACCAACGCCCAAGTCTACGAATCCACTCAAGCCGTCAAAATCAGGACGCTGTGAGTTGATCATGATTGCACCACCAGCCGCAGACTGACCAACGAAAGTACCCTGTGGTCCACGCAGAACCTCAATAGTAGAAACGTCGAAGAAAGCGCCATTCAAACCCATTGGCTCACCGTGTGAGAAGCCATCAACAACAACAGGAACACCCATCATTACCTGAGGTGACCATACGCTACTACCAATACCACGAATTTGGATATCGTTAGAAGGACCGTTGTTAAGGATTTGAATACCAGGCATGTTGTTTTGTAAGTCGGTGACATTAATAATTTGATTATCTGCCAAAGACGCTTGGTCAAATACTTCCATAGAAATAGAAGTAGTTGATTCTGTCGCTTCGCGACGTTCAGCTGTTACTACCACTTCTTCGATTGTTCGCTGTGCCATTGCTGCAGGAACTGCAACTAAAGACATTGCGATCGCACTTGAAACGGAGACAGCCAAAGCTGTACGTTTTGTTTTCAAAAACATGGGGATCGATCTCCTGTTTATTTTTTTAGTTAGTTTAAATTTGCACTTACTTTTTTTATTAGTGCACAAACTTAGCAATGCTAAGAGTCTAGGCTCTTTTTCAAGCATCGTGCGTCAATACTAGAAGATAGTACCCTGTAAGTCTACTAAATGGTTGCCTATTCTACTATTTAGTTGCCTTTTTGGTTGAAATAAGCTGAATAATTCTATAATTAGGGCTTTTTCTTTATACGAAAAGGTAATATTAAGTAAAAAAAGTTTGTTAGGGGGTGTTTCTATTTCTTATCTAAATTTAAGATGAAGAGAGGTTTTACTATGAGTTGGCGTAGACAGCACCGAGAATTTGGGGGCTAGATGACCCGGTTATCTGGCTAAGATCAATAAGGTTTTTATCTAGAGCTTGTTTAGCGAACCAAGCAAAGGCGATTGCTTCCATAGCGTCGCTGTTAACGCCATATGTGTCACTAGTTGTAACATTGAAATTTGGAAGTTGCTTGGTGAGTGCGAGCATTAGTTGTAAGTTTCTGGCGCCTCCTCCGCATACTATCACTTCACCAGTGCTTAACAGGCTGTCTACAGCCTCGGCAATACTTACAACTGATAACTGAACCAGCGTTGCCTGAACGTCTTCCGGGTTCAGTTGCTTGCCAAAATCAATCATTTTGGAATTTAACCAAGTAGTATTAAATTGTTCTCGCCCCGTGCTTTTAGGAGGAGGGGTCAAAAAGTAGTGATCTTCAAGCATCAAGTCCAACAGCTCCTGATTATAATTGCCGCTAGCAGCCCAATCTCCATTTGCGTCATAACTTTGATTTTTATTCAGTTGTATCCAGCCATCAAGAAGTATATTTCCAGGTCCAGTATCAAAACCAATAATAGTAGGGTTGTCTTTCTTTAGTAGCGTGATATTTGCCATTCCACCAATATTTAAAATAATTCGATCGCTTGTTGCTGAGCTAAGAATCTGTTGATGGAAAGCTGGAAGTAAAGGTGCGCCTTGTCCTCCCAAAGCAATATCTTTACGTCTAAAATCAGCAACTGTTGTAATGCCTGTCAATGCGGTGATGGTATTTGGGTCGCCAATTTGTATTGAAAAAGACTGCTCACTTTGCCCTGGTGGTTGATGTCGAATCGTTTGTCCGTGCGATCCTATTGCTCGAATGCTTTGTTTATCAAGGTGATTTTTTTCTAAAATTGATAATGCAGTGCTCGCAAAAAGCTTGCCCAAGGTCACGTCTGCTTCGCCAAGTGTTTGAATTTGATCTCCTGAACTTTCCTGGCACAAGCTTATGAGTTGGTTTTTTAGCTCAGCAGGTATATCAATGTTTATGAAGTCGATAAGTTCATAAGAGCTTGGGTCGCTTAAATCGACTAGAGCACAATCGACAGCATCCATGCTCGTGCCGGACATCAGTCCAATATAGAGTTCAGAGCTCATTCCGTATTGGAGTTCTGCGAAGGCGAATTGTTTTGTGCCAAGGTTGGGTTAGTCGTAATTGCATCTAATTGCGCTAAAACAAGTTGTGTTTGCTGATGAAACCTTTCAATTTCGGCCGTGGGGACAGACTCTGCCTTAGGTAGTTGGTTATGTATAGTTCTGGGGTTTCTATGGGAGCCATCCACAAGGAATTCATAATGTAGGTGGGGCCCGGTAGCTCCGCCAGTGCTTCCCACATAACCTATAACATCACCTTGTTTAACTCTTGAGCCAACTCGAATACCTCGAGCATAAGAAGACAAGTGTGCGTATTTTGTTTCATAGCGTTCACCATGTTTTATAACGACCAGATTACCAAAAGAACCATTTCGTGAGGCCCAAGTCACTCTGCCATCACCTGAAGCTACAATTGGCGTGCCCCTTGGAGCGGCATAGTCGGTCCCTTTATGGGCCCTAATGGTATTCAGAATGGGGTGCTTTCTTGAAAGCGTAAAGTTAGAGCTGATGCGTGTGAAATCGACTGGATTTCTGAGAAAAGCTTTACGCATGCTTTCTCCTTCAAGGTTGTAGTAATCCACCTCACCAGCTAAATTAACATAACGAATGGCTGTGAATGTTTCACCTTGATTGGTGTACTGGGCGACTTGAATTGATCCGTTTCCGATAAACTCACCATCGAGATACTTTTCATCGTAAAGCACATTAAAGCTGTCGCCCACTCGAGTATCTAATAGGAAATCGATAACGCCGCCAAAAATGCCAGCAACTTCCATAGTGATCGCGGCGGAAATGCCACCGTTTTGGGCAGCTAAGAAAAGCGAGTTATTGATGCTTGCTTCTTTATAAGAAGGGAGGATCTGCGGCTCACGTTCGATGTGACTTACGTCATACTTAGTTTGGTTGTTCTTTGTAAAGACATAACTTTCAAGAGGGTTGATAATGACTTCTAAACCATTTAATGACTGATTTTTATCAATATCGAACTCCAACTTATAGCCTGGATAGAGTCGAGTCAGAATGCCGGATGTATCACCACTGTTAGAAACTCTGTAGACATCTTGTGGGCTAAGGCCGACTCGATCAAAAATTAAGGATAAATTATCTCCTCTACGAACTGTGGTCATAATTTTTTCGGATTGCTCGAGCTCACTATTTTGTTCAGCAGAAGATTCAGGTGTAGCGCTTGTTTGTACGAATGTTGATTCCAGCTCAGTCGTTTCTGAAGTTGTAGGAGTTGCAAGATTTTGGTCTAAAGTTTCTTCAATAGGAGAGCTTTGAAGAGGTTCTAGCTTGGCTTTGGTCGAAACCGAAATACTGGTATTGCCTTTGCTAAGAACAATGGTTTTGACTTTATTCCCGGAACTTGAGCTTAAGGGCTCGGACTCTGGAAGAATCAGTAAAATACAAAGTCCGACCAGCAAAGCAAAGAAAATTTTCTGGTGCTTGCTGGGTAGATGTTCAGTAATGAGCTTACTTAGTTTCTTATATAAGCTGGCCAACATCTGTTTAGAAAAATCAATAAGATTCATATCGTATTTACAGTATCTTGTTCAGTTTGAGCTCTAAACCACTAAAAACTATCGGGATTCTAGCTTGCTTGTACGCTTATGCCAAGCCTTTGTATCAGAATAACTAAATCTATATCAAGCCTATTTATTGGAATTTATAAATTAGGCCTTGTTTTTACAGGCCTATCTTGTAAAGTTGCCGCTTTATTTTTTTGCAGGGTGAGGCCATGACGGCACAAAGTACAATCAATATAGTTAACGAGCTAAGAACTAGAGGCTTATTAACCCAGACTGCTGGTGATGAAGAGCTTGAAAAGCATTTGGCTGAGGGTTGCCGAACGGTTTATTGTGGCTTTGATCCTACTGCAGACAGCTTACATATTGGTAGCTTAGTGCCTCTGTTGGCTTTACGCCGGTTTCAATTAGCAGGGCATAAACCTATTGCCTTAGCTGGTGGCGCAA
>CBFIHS010000069.1:0-5577 GCA_965662565.1 Pseudohongiellaceae bacterium
AGATTACCTTGACGTCGTGCTTCTTCCATTTCATGACGAACCGATTCGAGTTCCTCTTTTAATTTCTGAGCACCTTGTACAGCCGCCTTTTCAGCATTCCAAATTTCTTCCAAATCTGAGAATTGCTTTTGCAAAGAGTCTATTTCAACGTCTAACTCTTCAAGACGCAGCTTAGAGGCCCTGTCTTTTTCTTTCTTAAGCGCTTCTTTTTCAATTTTCAGCTGAATCAAACGCCGCTCAAGACGATCCATTTCTTCAGGTTTTGAATCCATTTCCATACGAATGCGGCTCGCCGCTTCATCAATCAGGTCAATCGCTTTATCAGGCAACTGACGATCTGTAATGTAGCGCTGCGATAGCTTAGCTGCCGCAATGATCGCAGAATCCGTAATATCGACACCATGATGCACTTCATAGCGTTCTTTTAAACCACGTAAAATGGCGATTGAATCAAGCACACTGGGCTCTTCAACCAACACTTTTTGGAAACGACGCTCTAGGGCTGCATCTTTTTCAATATACTGCCTATACTCATCTAAAGTAGTGGCTCCTACACAGTGCAATTCTCCACGAGCCAAAGCAGGTTTAAGCATATTACCGGCATCCATAGAACCTTCAGCTTTACCAGCACCGACCATAGTATGAATTTCATCGATAAAGAGAATTACTGAGCCTTCTTGTTTACCTAACTCACTTAAAACACTTTTTAGTCTTTCTTCAAATTCTCCACGAAACTTAGCGCCCGCTATTAAAGCCCCCATATCAAGGGATAAGATTCTTTTCCCTTTTAAACCTTCAGGCACTTCGCCATTAACAATACGTTGTGCAAGACCATCAACAATAGCCGTCTTACCTACGCCAGGCTCACCAATCAGTACAGGATTATTCTTGGTGCGTCTCTGCAAAACTTGAATCGTTCTTCGAATTTCATCATCCCGTCCAATTACAGGATCAAGTTTTCCTTCTTCAGCTTTTGCAGTTACATCAACGGTAAACTTCTCTAAAGCTTGATTGCCTCCTTCGCCTTCGGGGTCGTTTACTGATTCGCCTCCGCGTAAATTTTTTACCGCATTTTCTAGTGCTTTCTGTGATACAGAAAAGGAGTTTAATAGTTTTCCTATCTCACTTTTATCTTGCATTGCCGCTAGTAAAACATTTTCACTTGAAATGAATTGATCGCCATTTTTTTGTGAAATTTTATCGGCTAAGTTGAGCAATCGAGCCAGTTCGGGAGAAATATTAACTTCCCCATTCCCATCAGGCACAACCGGAAAATTCTCTAAAATTTCGCGCAAACTTTTTTGCAATACTTGAATATCAAAACCGGTTTGCATCAATAATGGTCGAATCGAACCACCCTTTTGCTCCACTAAGGTAATTAGCAAATGTACTGGAGCAATTTGATTATGATCTTTGCCCACAGCTAAAGACTGGGCATCAGCTAATGCCAGTTGCAATTTGTTAGTTAATTTATCCATTCTCATGGCGTAACACCTCAACACAATGTTTTAACTTTATTGTCTATTAAATGGGGGTATTACGGATTGATTCAAGTCAGCTTGAGCGAATAACTATTTTTGACTTACTTTAACCAGATTAAACTGGCTAAACGGCCAGAATCTTTCGCTCGACGATAGGAGTAAAATTTTTGAGGATCACAATAAGTACAATACTCTCCACCAGAAATATTATTGATCCCTAGCTGGTTCAAACGTAAACGGGCCAAAGCATACAGGTCTGCCATCCATTTTCCTTTGGCTAGCCCTGACTGGAAAACTGACTCAGTTTTTGATCTTAGACTCTCATCAGCCGCTTCTATAAAAGCATCACGAACGTCCTCTCCCACTTCAAAATGACAGGAAGCAATTGCGGGACCAAACCATACAATAATTTCTTCAGAGTCAGCCTTAAAACAGGCTGCTGTGTTTTCCAATACTCCTGCGGCAAGCCCCCGCCAACCAGCATGGGCAACTGCTATCTCCTTACCTTTGGCATCACAAAAAAATACTGGCAAGCAGTCTGCTGTATGAATCCCACAGACTATGTTTTTTGTCTCGGTATAAATCGCGTCTGCTTCTGGAGCAATCGTTGAGACTGAACCTTCTAACTTGAACACTTTCGTTTCATGAACCTGAGTAAGCCATTGCACAGCTTTGTTTCCAAGATACTCATCAGGATCAGTTAATCTTGTCGTAAAAACTGCACCAACATTTTGGGGCGCCTGCCAGCTAGGTTGAATTATTTTGCTATTGGACATTATCGTTAGCAAGTACTGTTAAGAGCTCTTGCATATCAACAGGAGGCGCAACTTCCCATTCCATGTACTCATCCAATTCAGGATGTACAAAGCCAAGTTTCCAGGCGTGCAGTGCCTGACGTTTAAAATGGGTGAGGAAGCTAATAAGCTCTGGACTGGCTCCTTTAGGCAATTTCATTCGCCCTCCATACAAAGCATCTCCAACTAAAGGAAAACCGATATGTGTCATGTGCACACGTATTTGATGGGTTCGCCCTGTTTCTAGCTTTACAGACAAATGAGTATGGGAACGGAACTTCTGCATAACCCGATAGTGAGTAAGCGCGTGTTTACCATTAAGTTCAGAAACAACGGCTCGTTTCTTTCGATGCACCGGGTGCCTTCCTAGATGGGCTTCAACCATTCCACCAGCAGTAACAAGGCCATTACATACAGCTTGATATTCTCGGTTAAATTCACGCGCTTGAATCATCTCAACCAGAGCATTATGGCTGCTCAGTGTTTTAGCAACCACCATCAAACCGCTGGTATCTTTATCCAGACGATGAACTATCCCAGCTCTGGGAATATCATTGAGTT
This sequence comes from Pseudohongiellaceae bacterium, assembly GCA_965662565.1. Classification (GTDB taxonomy): domain Bacteria; phylum Pseudomonadota; class Gammaproteobacteria; order Pseudomonadales; family Pseudohongiellaceae; genus UBA5109. Next base: position 2,837 of record CBFIHS010000069.1, read on the forward strand.
CCGGGTATCGGTAAAGCAAAGCATTTAACAAAGTACCCGTATAATTCCCAGCCGCAGGGTGAACCACCAGACCAACCGGTTTGTTAATGATCAACAAACTTTCATCCTCAAAAATTATATCTAAGGGCAATTCTTCTGGGTGCCATTTTTCTTGCTCTTCAAGCTCAGCATCAAGGCTCAGCACTTCTCCTCCCAAGAGCTTATGCCTAGTTTGAACAGCATTACCATCTACTAAGAGCTTTCCTTGTTTGATCCAACTCTGAAGCCTAGAGCGCGAAAAATCACTAAATAAGACTGCGGCGACTTGATCTAAGCGGGCGCCACTGTGCTCATCGGATACTTTTGCCTCTACGGAAAACTTTTGCATGCTTTTAAGGTCTATTCTTGTGAGTGAACTAGTTATGGGTGAAGTTATTGCCGTTACATAGTACACTGCGTCGGCGAAATATCTATTATCTCATTGTCAGGAATAATAAACGAATATTAGAGATGATAATCAAGCAGATGAGGGATAATCTGAACTTAAGCCTACTATAAGGTCTAAGAATAATTGCGAGACTTTCGAATACTAATATTTACAACCAATAAAGCAGAAACATAACTAAAAAAGTGCAAAAAACTCTACTCTCAACACTACTTATCATTACTGTATTACTTTCAGCATGCTCTTCAGATGAGGACCTAACACTCTCTACTGAGGAGTTTCTCTATAATAGGGCGGTTGAGGCTTTGGAAAGAAACGCTTTTGGTATGGCAATTGAAACTTTTCAACAATTAGAAGCGTCCTTCCCCTTTGGACAATATGCTGCCCAAGCGCAAATAGAACTTGTCTATGCCTATTATCGGGCTGGGGAAGTTGAGGCTGCTCGGGCTGCAGCGGACAGATTTATTCGGCTCTACCCTGACGACCCAAATGTGGATTATGCCTTTTATATGAAGGGTATGGCTTTCTATACAGAAAACGCAGGTGTTATAGGCCGTTTTGTTCCAACAGACCCAAGTAAAAGAGACCCTGGCAGAGCAAGAGAATCTTTTACTGACTTTGCTCAGCTCATCACTAGATTTCCAAACAGCCCCTATGCTGCCGATGCGCGAGCAAGAATGATTTATTTGCGTAATCTTTTAGCAAATTATGAAATTCATGTCGCCGAGTTCTATATTGAACGTCAAGCCTTTCTTTCCGCTCTAAACAGAGCACGATACGTAGTTGAGAACTTTCAAGAATCACCATCAGTGCCTCGTGCAATGGAAATCATGACTGAAATGTACCTCAGATTAGGCTTAAATGACCTTGCTGATGATAGTTTAGTCGTTCTCGAAGAAAACTTCCCAGACAGCCCTCAAATAGATGAAAACGGTGAGTTCATTGTGTCTACACAAATAACAGACCCATCATTTCTATACTCTATGAGCTTTGGTTTACTCGGATCAAACAAGCGTGATACTCAACTAGCCCCAAGCAAAAGGCCAACTAATACTGCTGCTGTTTTTAGCTTTGACGCCCCAGCCCCGCAAGAGCGTAAACGCTCATTGTTGAACAGAATCACTTTTGGACTCATAGGAGATCCTGGAAGTAATGGAATCAACCTGGAAGAAATTGGCGAAGTGAATACTTCTGCGAATTAATCTTTCTTGTAATCTACCCAGTAATCATTAACTAGGGCTTTCATCTCTTTTCTCATCAACATGATGCCTAGAAGATTAGGTAGAGTCATTAACACCACCGCGACCGCTGCAAAATTCCAAACAATAGTGGTGTCAGTAAAAGAAGCTAGAAAGAAGGCAATACAATAAACAATTCTAAAAGGCAGCACACCCTTGAAACCAAATAAATAAATAATGGCTCTATCGCCATAGTACGACCATGCGATTGCCGTTGAAAACGCAAACAACACTAGACAAATAGTCACAATATATTGCCCAGAAGTACCGAACAAACCAAGCCCGAAAGCCGTAGTCGTCAGTGCAGCGGAATGAATCAAAGATTTTCCCTCAAGGGTAACTTCAGGATCAAGAATCTGTCCATCCACTATTTCAAGCTCACCAGAAAACAATTCGTCAGACTTAAAGAACTCGACTTCTTCCGCAAAAGAGCGCGCGTGAATTATCGTGTATTCATTGCCAACTGACTGCCCGTTTTCGATAGACATTAAACCAGAGTATAAAGACACAGCACTGCTATTAGCTCCTAATAAATAACTTGATATAAGCTCTTTATCCTCAACGTTTTGCTCACTGTAAAACCCATCGACTATCAATAAATCTGAAGACTGGAATTGATTATCATACTTCTGTGACCATGCCCCAGAAGACAATATTACTAGCCCAGTGATTGTGCAGATTATCAAGGTATCAATGAATGGCTCCAACAAGGACACCATACCTTCAGAAACATGCTCATCCGCTTTAGCAGAAGCATGCGCGATTGCCGCAGAGCCCTGCCCTGCCTCGTTAGAAAACAAGCCTCTTCCTACACCTCGACTAAAGGCAAAGGCAAAAGTCGCTCCTAAAAAACCACCAGTGGCAGCCGAACCAGAAAAAGCATTACTAAAAACACTTATAAAAGAAGGGATAATATTGTCATAGTTCACAAGAATAACCGCAGCTGCACCAATCAAGTAAATCATTGCCATGGTAGGCACAACAGCTGCTGCAAAATTGGCGATGCGCTTAATGCCTCCGACAATTACTAAACCAAGACAAACTGTTAGAACTGCCCCTGTTATAATTGGCGCAATACC
>CBFIHS010000069.1:5599-5849 GCA_965662565.1 Pseudohongiellaceae bacterium
GGCATCAACACTACTCGATATATTATTTATCTGTGGGAGATTACCGGTACCAAAAGAACAAATGACTGTAGCAACAGCAAAAAACATAGCAAGCCAATGCATCTTTAGACCGTGCTCCATATAATACATGGGCCCACCCGACATAGTGCCATTGGCAGCTTTTTGTCGATACTTATGAGATAAGCTGACCTCAACCATTTTAGTGGCCATCCCAAGAAATGCAGTCATCCACATCCAAAAAAGAGCCGCT
>CBFIHS010000070.1:0-5834 GCA_965662565.1 Pseudohongiellaceae bacterium
CTTGGAATGCGTAGCTAGCTGGAAGTATTCTAAGAATTAAAATGATTACTTCTCTGACAGCAGGCTCTGGTGAAAATAAAGCTGCTATGTAGGGTGCCGCTAAGGCCACTAAGATGTAAAAAGCCAACTGTAAGGCGATTACAAATTTCAGAGATAGCTTAATGCCTTCTCTTAAGCGATCGTAATTTTTGGCCCCAAAATTTTGGCTGATGAAAGGAGGTATGCTCATAGACATACCAAGCGCCACAATCAACACTAAGGCTTCAATGCGCATGACCACACCAAATCCTGCAACGGTAGCGGCTCCATAGTTCGCTAAAGTCGCGGTAATAACGCCAGTTGCGAGTGGCGTTATCATATTTGCCAGCGCGGCGGGTAAAGTGATTTGTAATAACTGTCCCCAATCTTTTATTAGTTTTCTAAAGCCTGGCCAAAAGACTTTCAACATCTCTTCTTTGCTCACGAGGAAATACCAGATAGCAATATTAGTCATCACCAAGGTAAGCACAGTCGCAATTGCTGCGCCTTTAATACCAAAGCCTGGTATTGGTCCAAGGCCGAATATAAATAAAGGATCCAGAATTAAATTTGATGCAGCCGCACACATCATTAAGCGGCCCTGTAGGCGTGAATTACCGCAGGCACGCATACAAGCTGTACCGGCAAACTGAACAAGCAGAAGAGGGATGCCAAAAAACCAAAAATCTAAAAAATCTTGAATTAAGACCAAGGTCTGCTGACTTGCACCCATTCGAGTAAAAACCCACGGTGTGGATGCGATCGCAGGGAGAATGATAACTAAGCCAAACAAATAACCAAAAGCGATTGCTGCATAGGTCAGTTCTTGAGCTCGTGCTTTGTTATTCGCACCAAGGGATCTGGCAACCAGGGCAGAAGTGCCTATGCCAATGCCAACACCAAGGTAAGTAACCATAATCGTGGCAGGAAAAGTAAAACCCAAGGCGGCCAATTCACGAGTACCCAACTGGCTGATAAACCAGGTATCAGCCAAGAAAAACAAGATCATCGATATAGCACCGATGGTGGTGGGTAAAGAGGTTCTGTATAAAACTTGCCCCACAGGATCATTAAGCAAATCTGGTTTAGAAGATGTGTAGTGATTTCCTGTGATTAGTGTGTAGAGCAAAATAGGCTAACCTGAACGTAAAGAGTTACTCAATTCTACAATATAAATTTAGATAATGATTGAACTCGGTAATACTTATTGTGAAGTTTGGCAGAAAGAAAGAGATTCTTAGCAATGAGAGTATGCAGTTTCCTTTAGCGATGATAATCTTTAAAGGAGCATAATGGATGAAGAAAAAATGAGAACACAACAATACCTCTCGATTGGAACTCCTGGAACACAATGGGGAAAAGAAGAAAAGGCTGCTTGGTTAAACCAGCAAATAATTAAAAGATCATATCAACAAGAAGTAGTGGCTAAAATCGAAGCCATAAGTCAGGAGTTATCAGGCTTGCTCGTCGCTGAGCAATATGGCGCGCTGTCTTATGATCCTGAAAGCTACCCTTTTTGGGCGTTTAAAACGGCACAATGGCAAGAGTGTAAACCAAACGTATTAATTACAGGTGGTGTACATGGCTACGAAACGAGTGGTGTCCAAGGTGCGCTTAGCTTCGTTGCAACAACTCTAAGTTCTTACGCAGACAGTTTTAATTTTGTTGTGGCACCCTGCATTAGCCCTTGGGGATATGAAACCATTAATCGTTGGAATCCCAGCACCATTGACCCTAATCGCTCGTTCAAATGGGGTGCTCAGGCTGATAATAAGGCAGAAGAGGCCAGTAGCATTATGAGCTACGTTACAAGCTTAAATCTATCGCTTCTTGCGCATCTTGATTTGCATGAAACAACCGACACTGATAACACTGAGTTTAGACCTGCCTTGGAAGCGCGTGATGCTGTTCACAAAGAATTGTGGGACATTCCCGACGGCTTTTATCTTGTGGGTGATAGTGAAAATCCTACTCCAGACTTTCAAAAAGCTATTATTGATGCGGTTGAAAAACTTACCCACATTGCACCCTCGGATGAAAACAATTACTTATTAGGAACTCAATCGCCACAACGAGGTGTGATTAATTATCCTATTAAAAGCCTCGGCTTGTGTGCCGGTTTTACAGAAGCCACTTTTGTGACGACCACCGAAGTTTATCCAGACAGTCCAAAAGTTGATGATGAGAATTGCATCATGGCACAAGTTGCCGCCGTTAAAGGTGCGCTGGATTTTCTCAAAGAAATCTGAAGGAAAAATTTAAAAAAATTATAAAAATTGAACTAGGGAAGGTTTGGATATCAGTTGGCAGGAATCAATATTTTTTTAATTGAGCTTTTTTGACTTCATACACTTAAAGTCATATTTTTTGGCTGAGTTAATAACTTATAGAACCATAATTCAAATAAAAGTTAAATCTCGATATTTTTGCACTGCTCGGCGGAAGATGGCTTCCGCCGTAAGTCCAAGCCTCTAAAAATTGCTCACAATTGATAAGCGTGCGTTAAGCGGCTTTCCCACCGTTGCCTGATGGGTGCTGTGTGAGTTTGGGAAGTACAGTTCATTTGTCAGGTTTTCAATGTTGAATTGAATGCGAAATTCTGAAGAGAGGTCATAAAACGCCGCCGCATCAACACGCGTATAACTCGGCAACATTGCCGTGTTAGTGTTATTGATATAGCTGTCATCCTGATAAGTGAAGCCCAGTCCCAATCCCAATTTCGGAGAAACCTGGTAGGTGTTCCAAAGCGAGAACATGTGTTCCGGTAGTTCAGTCGGGCGAAGACCAGTTGCACCAGATCGATCGACCTGTTCTCCATCAAGGGTGCTGTAGCCAGCAGAGATAAACCAGCTATCCGTTAATTGCCCCCGCAATTGTGCCTCAAAACCAGTAATCTCCGAATCAATCACCTCTAGGGTTTCGGGGTCGTTGTCCGCCACTTGAGGAGAACTTTGCTCAATCTCAAATAAAGCTGCAGTGAAGCTTAATCCAGAGCTTATATCCCATTTGAATCCACCCTCTAGGTTGGTGAAGGTATTCGGATCCAGCTGGTTGTTATTGCCGTTAATGTTGGCAAATTGCTCACCGCTACGTGGCAAAAAGGATTCGCTGTAACTGGCGTAAAAAGAAATGTTTTCCCTCGGTTTGAATACCAAGCCCCCTCGTGGCGAAAACTCTTCATCTTTTCGAGTGCGCGTCTCATTCGCCAACGCATTGAATACTTGAATGTCAAAACTGTCGAAGCGCAAGCCGATGATGAGGTCTAAATAATCGGAAACTTCAATTTCATCTTGTATATAAGCCGAACTAACGTCTATGCCCACTCGGGTATCGTCGTTTATATCGCTTGTGAAACTATTCGTGGCTGGCACACCCAATGCGTTAATACCGATGCCTTGATTCAAATTCAGAGGGCGTGTTATTGCGAAGGTCTCAGTGTCATCTGCAGTAGTGTTCCAAAATGCGTTATAGCGATCTTGGTTTGATGAGGTATCAATGTACTCGCTGCCAGCGATAATAGTGTGATTAATGGTGCCTGTGCTGGCTTCCCAAATCAGGTTGCCTGACAAAATCATGTTCTCTCGTTTTGTGTTGTCCACGTAGCCGTCGAGAGTCACCTCTAATGGGGTAGTTGCTTGATTGTAACTCGATGGATAGAAGTTGCCGTAGAACTTGTCGTAATCACCGAAGAAAGCGCTGAAGTTTCCTTTCAGGGCGTCAGAAAAATTGTGCTGCAGGGCAGCCCTGAACAAATGGGCTTGGAGTTCATTGATGTTCTGCTCGGGATCACCAAACACAATTTCCTCAAAGGCTTCGACTGGGCGGCCATCGGTACCGGTTGGAACACCTCGGTCAATAAAACGCTCATGATCGATGTACTCATAGGATAAATCGACCGTTGTCACTTCACTCAGTTTTAAGCGCGCCGTTGGGTTGATTCCGAATCGTTCTCCCTCGAAAAAATCGCGGTGATTACTCAAGCTTTCGTAGAAGGAGTTGATACGAAAAGCGGAATTATCTCCGCTGGCAAAATTGCTGTCGACTTGAATCAAGCCCTCACCGAATGTATTCAGACTCGCCTGGTAGTTAGTGAACTGTTCATTGATAAGGCCTTTCTTGGTAACGCGATTGATAATGCCGCCAGCGCCTCCGCGACCAAAAAGAAGCGCATTAGGACCACGTAGAATTTCGACTTGCTCCAGATTGTAAAGCGGACGGTAATACTGCACGTCATCACGGGCGCCATCGATAAAAAAATCGGCTGTAGAACGCACGCCCCTGAAGACAACAGCGTCACGATGACCCTCGCCCTGCGAAGTAGTAACGCCCGGCGTGTAATTGATGATATCGCCGATGCTGGTGAAGCCTTGCTGTGTTATTTGATCGGCGGATATGATTGAAAGGCTTTGTGGTACGTCAATTATAGGGGTTGGCGTTCTTAAGGCATTGACCTGGTCTCGAAAAAGATACTGCCCACTAACCTCTATCTCGGTGATAGTGCTTGTTTCAGAAGACTGCGCTTTAGATTGAAGAGGGGCGGTTGCCGAGAAAATTGCCACTGTTGTAGCGATGCCCGAAAGAACGAAGAAATTGCGTCTCATGCTGTTGAATCCTAAAGTACTTTTTAAGTGGTATTTTTAAGGGTCATTAAATTAGGCGCAATTTATACTAAATGAGAATGATTATCAACCCTATTTTCATTTGTATATATAATACTGAGGTCCAATCATGACGAAGCAATCCCTTAGCGGACTGCAATGGACGACAAGAAGGGTTACCTAGATTTTATGAGGGTAAATGTATTTTACGATTCTGTTCTTTTTAATATTTTGCTGTTATTTTTCTTACTGAAGCGAACATAAATTCACTCGAAGAGGTCTCCAGCTTATGCAAATAACTAATAAAATGATCGTGGCGGTATTTACTTTTATCCTGTTTGGGCCATCGGTGGGATATGCACAAAGTGACTCTAACGGTAATGAAATCCTGTTACAGGGAGGATATGTGCTGTCGATGGATGAGGATATCGGTGATTTAGCGACCGGTGATGTACTTATCCGTGACGGAGAGATCATTGCAGTCGCCGATTCCATTGACGCTCCGCAGGCACAAATCATTGATGCAACTGACATGGTCATCATGCCGGGCTTTGTAGAAACACACGGGCATATGTGGGAAAGCTCCTTGCGTGGTATGACCAATGATGCTGCTGAATATTTTTACTATTCTGAAGTTTTAACACCCCACTTTACTCCTGAAGATTTTCATACAGCTGTCAGATATGCCGCGTTGGACGCAATTAATGCAGGTATCACTACAGTTCACAACTGGGCTGGAGTCCAAACTGACTTTGAAATTGTTCAGGCAGAAATGCAGGCTCTAGTTGAGAGCGGGTTGCGAGCAAAAATGGGCTACCTGGCAGTAATCGAAGGTGAGATGACAGGAGAGGCTGAACTTAACAGGGCGCTTGACTGGATTAATGAAAATGGTGAACAAAGGCTGGGGCTAAGCCTGTTGCTTGATGGCGTAGCGCCGGAACAGATGCAGACGGCCACAGAGCTGGGAAGATCCCTGAATCTCAGACCAATTACTGACCACAGCGGTGGTCTGGGAAGCACGGAAGTTAGTGGCGAAGAATTTATAGTGACACATGGACCAGGATTAACGCAGGAAGACATTCAGACTATGGTAGAAAAGGATATAAAGGTTGCATTGTCGCCATTAATCGACCCCATGATCGGTGGTGGCCTGCCACCGGTATATGCGCTTCTTGAGGGCGGCGTGCCGCTGGAAAATATTAGTTTTTCGGTTGATGT
>CBFIHS010000071.1:0-5766 GCA_965662565.1 Pseudohongiellaceae bacterium
GGTATATAACAAGCGTATATTGCATCAGCCACTACGTGGCTTGGACGATTTATCCGCTCGTGCCTAACTACTAAACCGACGCAAATACGGGCGTTAACACCAATGTATTCAACGACTCTGCCCCCTAGAATTCACTTGAATTTATAAGTGATTGCTGAGAAGGACTAAAGCCGCTACACAACTCAAGGTTCGTATATGGTTCAGCCTCAACCAAGCTCGGGTATACCTACTCCATGACGCCGCTATTGCTTCCGCGTCATGGGCGCTGTCTTTGAATTGATTATTCAAAGGCACATTGCCGAATGCCGTCACGCCAAACAGAATAATCGGGGTCAGAATAATCGGGGTCAGAATAATCGGGGTCAGAGCATTAAAGATGACGGAGGGATTAAATTTTGACCAGCATCCTACACTCGCCTAATCTAAGCTTGCAATCAATAAGCAAAGATTGGCTATGCCTTGCAAAGCGGAGTCGGCCGAAGAAGTCGGTTTATAATATGGTTAAACTTAATCCCTTCGCCCCCTTTAATTAACTCCCCTGCCCGCTTAAATAATTCCCCCAAGGGCTTAGACACTTGACATAAAGTTGCAGTAACGAAATAATGATTTGGCATTAAAACCTAAATAAAAAAATAGGTTGAAGCAGCATTAGGGCTCAAACAACCACACTAACAAAAAGAAGGTTTTATGGAATATCTCTTGCCCAAAACACTCATTATTTCTACCTTATATTTTTGCTCTTTATCGACAGCTTATGCTCAATGGGACATTCACTTAGAGGGAGTGCCTTTATTAGAAGATGGCAGCCCAGATTTTGAAGCACCTGCGCCACAGGCTCTGGATGGACATCCCGATTTATCTGGCACATGGGATTATCCTGACCCTTATGATACAGGCCCAATGCCTTTAAGTACTGCGAATCAGGGCCGACCAGTGGGTGAACCTAAAACACCACCACCTGGAGTCGCCCCCTATGCAGTATTTTTTGACCAAGGTTTTGGTTTCGAAAATGGCCTGCCTTTTCAACCTTGGGCTCTGGCAAAAAAAGAAGAGCGCATAGCAAACCATGGCATTGATAACCCTGATAGCCATTGTTTGCCTTTGGGTTTCATGCAATTTCATACCCATAACCAGCCTTTTGAAATTGTTCAATCTGAAAAGAGAATCGTTATACTTTATGAAGCCAGCTCAGGGGTAAGAGAGATATTTTTAGATGGCCGTGAGTTGCCAGCTATGGGCGATGTCGTTCCTGCCTGGTATGGCTATTCAGTTGGCCATTGGGAAGGAGATACATTAGTGGTTATATCCAACAATTTTCGCGGCGATGGCTGGTTAGATTTTAATGGTAGCCCAACTACTGAAGAGCTTGTTATCACCGAGCGTTTTCGTCGAGTTAACTATGGAAAAATTGAACTTGATGTAACCATCGATGACCCTGGAGCTTACACTGAACCTTTTGACCTACGGCTTGACTTCAAAGTCATGCCTGGAGACAGTCTAATCGAATGGGTTTGCGACAATGAATTCTCAACCCAATTTTTTTAAACAATTAGCTAAATGATTTTTGCATTCTTTTTGAGGCCTCTATGAAAAATAAAATTCTAACAGTTGCTGCTTTAATGTTTATTTCTTTCAATCCATCAACGGCTTTTTCTCATCATAACTGGCTTGCTCAATTTGACCCTGACAACACAGTGATTGTGAAGGGCACAGTCGAAAGGATACAGCTAGGCAATCCCCACGCACGCTTATTTGTTAGCGAAGAGCTAGAAAATAGCGAAACCTTTAATTGGAATTTCGAGTGGCTGGCTGCTTCAGCTCTTCTAAGAATGGGAGTAGCTAGGAACACCTACCAAGCAGGTGATCGTGTTGAAATACACGCTGCAGTAGCAAGAAACGTTGAGAACATTGCCAATATTGAATTTGTTATTTTATTTGATGAAGAAGGTAACGAAGTGCACCGATATGGTGGACCAAGAGAGTAATTTTATAAATTAAGTTTTTAGTTTGCTACAGGCAGCTGCCAATCTATCGCTTCACTGCCCTGCTCGCTTAAATAAGCATTTGTTTGTGAGAAATGTTTATTACCTAAAAAACCTCGATAGGCAGAGAGCGGTGAAGGATGTGGCGACTGCAAAACTAAATGTTTGCTTCTATCAATAAACTGCCCTTTCTTTTGGGCATAACTTCCCCACAATAAAAATACTAAACCTGATTTTTTTTCATTAAGAACGTGAATAATTTTATCTGTGAATTGCTCCCAACCTTTACCTTGATGAGAAGCAGCATTAGCTTTTTCCACTGTCAGTACAGAATTTAACAACAACACGCCCTGCTCTGCCCAGAAACTCAAACAGCCATGCTTGGCCGGAACAATACCCAGATCAGATTCGAGTTCTTTATAGATATTAAGTAGCGATGGTGGTGGCGCGACACCCGGCATAACTGAGAAACAAAGCCCATGTGCCTGCCCTACGCCATGGTAAGGATCCTGCCCCAGAATAACGACTTTAACTTTAGCCAAGGGCGTAGAATTTAAGGCATTGAAAATTAATTTTCCTGGGGGATAAATTTCTTTATGAGCGGCTTTTTCTTGTGCTAAAAACGCCTTTAATTTGAGCATATAGTTTTGCTCAAATTCTTGCTCTAATTCGCTTAACCAAGACTCTTCAAGAGCAATTTTTTTTTCAGCTTTAGATTGCAAAAGTGCCGCCCCTTTTTAATCAATCTAGACTAATTTAGCTTAATCTTGCTGTAGGCGCATATGAGGAAACAACAGCACATCACGAATTGAAGGCGCGTTGGTATAAAGCATCACCAAGCGATCAATCCCAATGCCCTCACCTGCAGTTGGTGGCATGCCATATTCTAAAGCTGTAATGTAATCACTGTCGTAGTGCATTGCTTCATCATCCCCGGCATCTTTCTCAGCGACTTGAGCATGGAAGCGTTCCGCCTGATCTTCAGCGTCATTCAACTCTGAAAAACCATTGGCGATTTCACGACCAGCAATAAACAATTCAAAGCGATCCGTAATCTCTGGATTATCATCATTACGACGCGCCAAAGGTGAGACTTCGGTTGGGTATTCAGTGATGAAAGTTGGTTGTAATAACAGGTGCTCAACTTTTTCTTCAAAAATTTCCATTTGAATTTTACCTAGCCCCCAAGAATCATTGACTTCAATTCCCATCGAACTGGCCAAGGCTTTTAAACTGTCCATGTCTTTTAATTGCTCGCTCGAAGTACCCTCAAGATATTTAACAATGGCATCAACAACGGAAATTCTTGCAAAAGGAGCCGCAAAATCGAGCTCAATGTCCTGATAATTAATGCTAGTGTTGCCCTTAACTTGTTCCGCAACTGAGCGCAGCATGTTTTCAGTTAAGTCCATCAAATGATGGTAGTCGGTATAGGCTTGATAAAACTCCAACATGGTAAATTCAGGATTGTGACGCGTTGATAAACCTTCATTACGGAAGTTGCGATTAATCTCGTACACTCTTTCAAAACCACCCACTACCAATCTTTTTAAATAAAGCTCTGGCGCAATACGCAAATACATATCCTGATCAAGCGCGTTATGATGAGTGACAAAGGGTTTGGCTGTTGCGCCACCGGGAATTGATTGCAACATTGGTGTTTCGACTTCCATAAAATCTTGAGCGTTCATAAAATCACGAATAGCACCTACAATTTTAGAACGCATTACGAAAGTTTCACGAACTTCTTCGTTAGCAATCAAGTCCACATAGCGTTGTCGATAGCGCACTTCGGTATCCGTTAAACCTTTATGCTTATCTGGCAAGGGTCTTAGAGATTTTGTAAGCAATCGAATTTCACTGACTCGAACTGATAATTCACCTTTACCGGTTTTAAAAACTTCGCCACTAGCACCTACTATATCGCCCAAATCCCAGCTTTTAATTTCGGCAGTTTTGGCTTCGTCAAAGCCTTTAAAGTTTAAATAGAGTTGAATTAGCCCACTGCCATCTAACAACACCATAAAGGGGCCGCGAACCCTTATTACTCGACCAGCAACACTGACAACACGATTTACTGCTTCAATCTCTTCCTTGCTATTGTCGTTAAATTCGTCGTGCAATTCTTTTGCAAAAGCTGTGCGCCTAAAATCATTAGGAAAGGCATTTCTTTGCTGACGAATTTCAGTTAACTTTACACGACGCTGAGCAATCAGTTTGTTTTCGTCTGCTTGATTATTGGTTTCGTTATCACTCATTTTACTTCTCGGTTTTAAAGGCCCATTTTAAGACTGGCTTCCATAAACTGATCCAGATCACCATCCAGAACAGAACCAGTATTTGATGTTTCAACATTTGTACGTAAATCTTTTATGCGGGATGAATCCAATACATAGGAGCGTATTTGGCTACCCCAACCGATATCGGCTTTTGTCTCTTCTACTTCTTGTAAGCTCTCACGCTTTTTCAACATTTCCATTTCAAAAAGTTTAGCTTTCAACTGCTTTATCGCCGTCTCTTTATTTTTATGTTGCGAGCGCTGATTCTGACATTGCACCACAATACCCGATGGCTCATGTGTTAAGCGCACCGCCGAGTCGGTGGTATTAACGTGCTGCCCACCTGCCCCACTGGAACGATAGGTATCGACTCTGACTTGGCTCATATCCAGATTGATATCGATATCATCATCAATTTCAGGTGAGACAAAAACGGAAGCAAAAGAAGTATGTCGGCGATTACCAGAATCAAAGGGGGATTTCCTCACCAAGCGATGCACTCCAGTCTCGGTTCGAAGCCAACCAAAAGCAAACTCGCCTTCAAAATAAATAGTCGCTCCTTTGATACCTGCGCCTTCACCAGGGGTAAGCTCCATCAATTCTGTTTTGAAGCCTTTTTGTTCGCCCCAGCGTAAATACATGCGAAGAATCATTTCCGCCCAGTCTTGGGCCTCTGTGCCTCCAGAACCAGCCTGAATATCTAAAAAGGCGCTATTGGTATCCATTTCACCTGAAAACATGCGCCGTTTTTCAAGTTCTTCTAGCTTGCTTTCCGCTTTGTTTAAATCCGCTTGTGCTTCAGTTAAAAGTTCAGAATCATTCTCTTCTTTGGCCAGTTCAATAAGCCCTTCACATTCTTCATAGGCATTCTCGAGCTCAAGGATAGTTTTAACTACAGACTCTAGGCTAGAGCGCTCTTTGCCAAGTTCCTGTGCATATTCTGGTTTTTCCCAGACGGCGGATTCACCGAGTTCAAGCTCAACTTCCGTTAACCTTTCTTGTTTCTGTTCAAAGTCAAAGATACCCCCTAAGAACGTTGATTCTCTCAAGGCTTTCTTTTATTTGCTGCAATAGACTGTTTACTTCTAACATTAAAAACTTCTTCCTAAAAAATTGCGCGTATTCTAGCTCTTATCAAGTTTGATCACTACCTTCTGCACTCTTTTCTACCCATCTTTGCGCCGCTTCTGCATCAGTATTTTTAGCTTCCACCCATTGTTCACCTTCTGAGGTGACACTTTTTTTCCAAAATGGAGCCTCAGTCTTCAAATAATCCATAATAAATGAACAGGCCTCAAAAGCCGCTTTGCGGTGCTGACTGCTGACTGCCACAAACACAATTTGTTCACTCAAGTTTAGTTTCCCAATTCGATGAATAATCGTGACATCAAGTAGAGGCCAGCGTTTACTGGCTTGATTCGCTATTCCTTCAAGACTTTTTTCAGTCATACCAGGATAATGCTCTAAGTATAGGGAGTTTACGGATGGTGAATCATTAAGCTTTT
>CBFIHS010000072.1:0-5086 GCA_965662565.1 Pseudohongiellaceae bacterium
GGACTAGTTTCGACAACTTCATTAGGAAGTTCATTATCGCTGAAATAAGACACTGTTGCTGGAATAATGTCGTCTGGGATAAATACATAAGTGGCATAAGCAATAAAGAGACTAACCGCAACTCCAGCTAAAACCACACTTCTGCCTAAGGAACCTTTCCAACGACCAAATACTTGTTTTTGAACTTCTTTATCTGCAAAAGGGTCAACGAACTCATGAGCTAAGGTTTTCGTTGCTTTACTAACAAATTCTTTCTGCTTTTTCTTCTTTACATAAAGTTTGGAAGTATCCTCATCCAAAATTTCCGGAAGCGTCTCAGAAATATCACCTGGATAACCTTCTGAAACTTCCAATAACTGACTCAAATTCTCTTCCGTTAACTCCGAATCCATCTTAATTTCAGCTAAATAAGCAGCACAAAAATCAGCCAGCTGCTCACGATTCATAGGCTCTAATGTATAGCTAACCAGTAGATCTTTAACCAATGAGGAAGCCCCATTACCGAGCTTCTTGTCCATACCTGAGGTGCCACTCAGAACAATACTCACTAAACCATGATCATTGATATGTATGTGCCTAAAGCTTGTTAATTCGGATAAAACCTCTGAACCTATATTTTCAGCATCATCAAAAATAAGCACCAATCTTTGCTCATCAAATGATTTTTTTATGATGTGGGCGGTTAAAGCCTGAATAAAGGTGTCATTGTCTACGAAAGACTTTAAATTTAACTTTTCTGAGATGGCCTTCTGAACAGCTTCATAACTTTCAGGAGCGTCATGAAAATACACAAAAATCAATTTTTTCGGATTTGAGCTCACTTAAAAGCTCGATACATAGAGCAGTCTTACCTACCCCTGTTTTTCCCGTAAGTTTAACGACCCCATTACTAATAGAAAGCACAAAACTGAGGCCTCCCAGTATTTCTGTGTAGGGCTCTACGTTGATATATAGATCATTCTTTGGATTCATGCGAGCAACCATAAATTAAAATCACTATATAAATCAGTCATTTTATGAATTTTTTTTAGGTGAATTATTAGATATAGGCCGCAAGTAACTAAATATAGGTTTTTTATTAAATGCTGATAACAATATCTTGAGTTTTTAATGAAGATAGAGCCACTTTCTAGATAAAATATGCCCAGCACAAATAAAACCAATAGAAATCAACAATTTATGGCAAATATATTTAAAACTCGCAACGTAAACTTAAACAGCGTTGAAATAACTAGAGTATTACCGCGTGCCCATAAGCGTATGATTGGCCCCTTTATTTTTATCGATCAAATGGGTCCTGTTGAGTTTGCCAGCGGTAAAGGATTAGATGCTCCTCCTCATCCCCATATTGGACTCTCAACCCTCACTTATATGTTTCAAGGATCATTTTTTCACCAAGATAACCTAGGAAACTCAATAAAAATCCAGCCCGGAGACGTAAATTGGATGACTGCCGGAAAAGGCATCGTTCACTCTGAACGACAAACCGACGCTATGAAAGCTAATGCACACACCACTCATGGATTACAGTGCTGGGTTGCACTCCCATACGCTGAGTCTCAAATCGACCCCAGCTTCCTACAAATAAAGAAAAAAGACCTTCCTGTCAGAAGCATAAATAACGTGCATATAACGTTAGTAGCCGGCTCAGCCTATGGGCTAAAATCCGAAATCCCCTCTGATAGCGAATTCTTCTTTTTAGATATACAGAGTAAAGCTGCTTGTAAACTGGCACACCCCAACCCAGAAGCAGAATGCTTGCTTTACTTATTAGAGGGAACAATCACAATTGAAGAAGAAATTTATGAACCTGGACAAGTGTTGATCTTAGATCAAACTGATTCCATATCATCCAATTCAGAAGCAAGATATATATTACTGGGAGGCAAAGCTTGGAGCGAAATCCCTTATATAGACTGGAATTTTGTCTCTTTCAACAAAGCAGATATAGAGAAAGCTAAAGACGACTGGCGGCATCAACGCTTCCCTAAAATTCCACAAGACGATGAAGAGTATATGCCTCTTATCGAATAACCATATAGCCGTAAAGATCTACAACTTATTTGGTGCAGAAATCCGTCCTTTTAATTCCACATAAAGAAGCTTCGCTCCCCAACACTGACTCAACACGATAATTAAAGCCCCAATCAGAAAAAACATCCACGCATAGAAACTACCCTGATCTATACTTGACGTCATTCTCAGTGCATTCCAACAGTCATGCGACTCATCAATACCTGAAGTTAACGGTAAATATCGCGTTGGAGCATCCGCAACATAAGGTGAAACATCGATGAAATTTTGACCACACAACCAGAGCATTAAAGAAGCAGCAAAATTATCTCATCGCCAAACCATAAAATAGATTAATGGTGCTATCGGCACCATGATTTGAAAAAAACTCCCTCCCATATACATCCAAAGCCTTCCAAAGGGCCTAAAGAAAATATGCCCATATTCATGAAAAGGAAGATTCACATAATGCAAAAAGGAATCGCCAATATAATTCCAATCAATTCTATGCAAAATAAAACTCCAACCCCAGATAGAGAACCATATAAAAAGAACTAAGTGTCCCCAGAACGCACTCTCTTCCCTGTTACTCGGCATAAAAAAAACGTAGTAAAAAATACGATCGAAAAGCGGACTTTTTTCATCTTCCAGTTTGATAAGCTCAGGATCATCAATTACTTTCTCACTTTGCCATTTTGCATAAGCAATACCACAAGCAGGGCAAACTCCCTCCATCAAGTCTGAGTCGTGCTCTTGTTTTTCATATTCACAGTTTGAGCAAATCATCTTGTTAGTATAAACACTGTCCAAGCTAGGCTCTATTTCTGTTTTAATAGTCTTATGCAGGATTTATTCAACGATCAAAAACAAGCCCTTACCCTAGTGGACGATCAAGCTGAGCTTATTTGTTACAAGGCTTGGCTAAATGAACAAGAAAGTTCTTATTATTTAAATCACTTTCTTGAACAACTAAACTGGCAATCTGAAACTTTAATGATTGCCGGCAAGCAAGTGGAATCACCACGCTTGGTTGCTTGGTATGGAGATCCCGGAACTCAATATCGATATTCAGGAAAGACCTACGTTGCACAAAACTGGCACCCAGACTTATACACTCTAAAAGAGAGGATTTACAGGGAGTTTAGTGCTCCCCTTAATAGTCTACTCGCAAACCTATATCGCTCTGGCAAAGATTCAATGGGCTGGCATGCAGATTCTGAAAAAGAATTAGGAAAAGAACCGATAATTTTTTCGCTATCTCTTGGCGCCTCACGTTTTTTTGACTTCCGCTTAAATAATAATGCCAGCACAAAAAAAAGAATTGAACTGGAAGCTGGAACTCTGCTGATTATGAAAGGAAAATTTCAGGAACTTTGGCAACATCAAATCCCCAAACAACTTAAGATAAACGAAGCACGAATTAATCTCACTTTTCGCTATATTCACAAATAAATGAGAAAGCTTTAATTCATATATTTAGATTAAGGAAAAAAACTACTACGAAAGGAGTCATAAAAGCGAATTGTAGTCTTGCTAGGAAATTGGTGGGTCTGGGTGGATTTGAACCACCGACCTCACCCTTATCAGGGGTGCGCTCTAACCAACTGAGCTACAGACCCAAACTATTTAACGTCTTAGTTACCTTAGCTTGGCAATTTCCAAAACAGGTCGGAGAACGACCTCACCCTTCTCTTTACCCTAGAGCGGGGGCACGCTCTGACTAACCGGGTACAAAACCAAACTATTTAACGTCTTAGTTACCTTAGCTTGGCAATTTCCAAAACAGGTCGAAGAACGACCTGATGATTGTTTTTTTACCTGAGTAATAAACACAGCTGCTCAAAAATCAGGAACGCGCATTATACAGAGTCAGCGCTTCCAAACAAGAGTTTGTGTCATGCCTTATAAAGTAAATGAAAGAGTTTTTTGCCTCTCTTCAACAAAAAGTACTTGCCGAATAAAGCTGAGTCCAATTTTAGCTCTTCAGCGGTATCTGTGACCTTTTCTCCATTAACGCTAACAGCACCATTTCCAATAAATTCACGGGCCATTTTATTTGAAGTAGCAAGCTCCGTTTCAACTAATGCTTGAACCAAAGACAATGAATTTTCTTGAGAGCCGGATGCGGGCATTCCATCTTGCTTTAATTGTTCAAAATCACTCTCAGTTAAACTCGCAATATCGCCACTAAACAGAGCATCACTAATACGAATTGCTGCCTCAAGCCCCTTCTCTCCATGCACAAGCCTTGTTACTTCTAGCGCCAGTATTCCCTGAGCTTCAGGTCTACCTTGGGCATTTTTATCTTTTTCTTCAATTGCGTTAATTTCTTCAACATCAAGAAAAGTGAAATATTTTAAGAATTTATAAACATCGGCATCTGCTGTATTAATCCAGAATTGATAAAAGGCATAACAAGACGTCCGTTGCGGGTCTAGCCAAATTGTTCCTTCTTCAGTTTTACCGAATTTACCACCATCCGCTTTGGTCACTAAAGGCATGGTTAAACCAAATACTTGCTTCTGATTTAGGCGACGGGTTAAATCGATTCCAGCTGTGATATTGCCCCATTGGTCGCTGCCGCCAATTTGCACTGTACATTCATGGCTACGATTGAGCTCAGCAAAATCATAAGATTGCAGAATCATGTAGGTAAACTCAGTAAATGAGATTCCATCCCCCTCACGCTCTATCCGCTGTTTAACGCTTTCTTTTTGAATCATTGCATTAACAGAGAAGTGCTTGCCGATATCACGCAAGAATGTAATAACATCAAGATTACTGGTCCAATCGATGTTATTCACCACAATTGCTGAATTTTCACCGCTATCAAAGTCAATAAATTGAGCTAATTGCTGTTTAATTTTATCGGTCCAAGTTTGTGTCACTTCTGCAGAATTGAGCTTTCTTTCGTTAGATTTGAAACTTGGATCACCAATCATCCCTGTTGCGCCACCAGCTAAGGCAATAGGTTTATGCCCTGCTAATTGAAACCGGCGTAAAGCTAACAGAGGCACTAAGCTACCAATATGTAAGCTGTCTGCAGTAGGATCAAAGCCACAATAAACCGTTC
>CBFIHS010000073.1:0-364 GCA_965662565.1 Pseudohongiellaceae bacterium
AAGAAAATGGTCAGCCTGTTGATATTGAAGATTTAGGGGGTGGCTTTGACCCAGAATGGCGTTTGTACGGACGTTCAGCAGGTGATGACAAAATGCCAATCATTGCCTTGATTCATGTACTAGATGCGATGCAAGAAAATCAGATTCCCCTTTCCGTAAATATAAAATTATTATTGGATGGTGAAGAGGAAATGGGCTCTCAGTCCCTCGGCCGAATTATCGATGAGAACCCAGGGCTTTTAAATGCTGATTTATTATTATTTTGTGATGGTCCTATGCATCAGTCTCGTCGGCCACAATTGGTTTTTGGCGTTCGAGGAAGTAAGACTGTAGATATCACTGCTTATGGTGCTAATAGACCTCT
>CBFIHS010000073.1:374-4610 GCA_965662565.1 Pseudohongiellaceae bacterium
GGGCTCCTAACCCTAGTATGCAGTTAGCTTATTTATTGACGAGTTTGCGTGATGAGTCTGGTCATATTTTAGTTGATGGCTATTATGACAATGTACTGGAACTTACGGACCAAGAACGTAGCGCCATTGCTGCAATGCCTGATATGACTGTGGCTTTGCAAGATGAGCTTTCTGTGAATACACCTGAAGGAAACGGAGTTCGTATTGAGCAACTGGTAACCTTACCGGCTATAAACGCAAGAGGTATTTCAGGCGGTGGTGTTGGCTCCAACGCCAGTAATATTATTCTTACTGATGCAACCGTTTCGCTTAATCTGAGACTAGTACCGAATCAAGATACAAGAAGGGTAGAGCAATTAATTGAAGCGCATCTGAAAAAGGAAGGTTACTTTATTGTTTATGATGATCCGAGTGAGGAGGAGTTGAGGAATAATCAAAAGCTAGTAAAGCTAGACTGGAGAGGAGAAGGTCAAACAGGGCTAAGAACCCGAATGGATGGTGCAATGGCTAAAAGAATGATTGCTTTGATGCAAGAATTAGCACCTGATCTGATTCTTACACCTAGTATGGGTGGAACTCTCCCACTAAGTGAGTTCTCTGATCGTATGAATACACCAATTATCGTTCTACCTTTAGCTAACCATGATAATAATCAACATGGTGAGAATGAAAACTTACGCCTCCAGAATTTTTGGGATGCTATGACAATTTACGGTGTTATCCTCGCTAAATTTGGTGAGTTTTAGTTTAAAATATCTTAAAAATAATGGATAAAAACCACTTTAAATCATTATTATGAATCGCTTGAGTCTATCCCAAGTAATACGAAAATCGACGGCGCAAGGAATAAAGCTATGACTGGAAACAAAGAATTTGACATCGTTGTTTATGGCGCAACAGGCTTCACTGGTCGCTTAGTTTGCGAATATTTAAATAATACTTATGGTGTTAATGGTGACGTTAATTGGGCTATGGCGGGTCGTAGCATGGAAAAAATTAAGAGTGTTCGTGACAGTATGGGGATTCCTAATGATGTCCCTATGGTCATCGCTGACAGCCAGAATCCCGAATCTTTAAAAAAGATGGTAGCGAATACTAAAGTAGTCATATCTACCGTGGGGCCTTACCAGCTTTATGGAGAAGATCTAGTAAAAGAGTGCATTGCAAGTGGCATAGATTATGTGGATCTTTGTGGAGAGCCAAATTGGATGCACAATATGATTGCCGAAAATGAAGCAGCAGCAAAAGCTAGCGGTGCGCGAATTGTTTTTTCCTGTGGTTTTGATTGCATACCTTCAGATTTGGGTGTTTATTTTTTGCAACATGCAGCAAAAGAAAAATTTGGCACTTCATTTAACCGTATTAAATGTCGGGTCAGAGCACTTGAAGGTAAACCGTCTGGAGGAACTCTTGCAAGCTTGAATGAAACACTTTCTGTCGCGGCAAAGAATCCAGAAGTATTCGCTTTAATGATGAATCCTTTCGCTTTAACCGGTAGTTTCACTGGGCCTGAACAGCCTTCAGGAATGGAATTGATTTTTGAAGAGGATTTAAATAGCTGGACAGCGCCTTTTTTCATGGCTCCAATAAATACCAAGCATGTTCATCGCACAAATTACTTGCTTGGGCACCAATATGGCTCGGATTTTGTCTATGACGAAATGTTTTTAACTGGTCCTGGAGAGGAAGGAAAGGTTGTTGCTGAAGCAGTGGCTGCAGATGACTCGATGGCTAAGTCCGATTTGAAACCAGGCGAGGGCCCTAGTAAGGAAGAAAGAGACAATGGTTATTATGATTTACTGTTTATCGGTTCTAACGATAAAGGTGAAAGTATTCAAGCAAGCGTTAAGGGCGATAGAGACCCTGGCTATGGGTCGACCTGTAAGATAATTTCGGAAACTGCGATTTGTTTACTGAAAAACCCAGATTTGGCTGGAGGTGGAATTTGGACTGCAGCATCAGCAATGGGCTTTGTCTTGTTAGAAAGGCTAGAGGAGAATGCTGGATTATCATTTGCAATTGAAACTGAAACAGAAACATAGTATCTATATTTTTTTATAAGCCTTATTTAATAAAAATAAAATCAACAGGGGTAATCAAATGGATGAAACGAATAAGCAAGGTCGTCGTCAGTTTCTAACAGGCACTGCTACGCTAACAGGAGCTGTGGTTGCGGGGGCAACAGGAACAATTTCTCAAGCTGCATTTGCTCAAGAACAGTCTTATGTCATTTCTCCACCAGCTGTTACTTCAATGGAAATTTTTGGACAATCAGAACGTTTCCCTGTGCGACGAGTTTTTTGTTTGGGCAGGAATTATCGTGCTCATGCAATTGAGGGAGGTGATGATCCTGATGTGACGCCTCCATTTTTCTTTATAAAGCCTCGTGACGCTGTTATCGATTATCGAGAAGGTTTTCCTTACCCACCCATGACAAATGAATTACGTTATGAGGGGGAAATGGTTGTGGCTCTGAAAAGTGGTGGCAGTAATATTAGCGAAGCAGATGCGCTGAGCCATGTGTTTGGGTACGGCATTGGCTTGGATATGACACGTGAGGATCAGCAACATGAGGCTCAACGTTTATCACGACCTTGGGCTGTTAGTAAGTCATTTGATAACTCAGCACCCTGTGGCCCTTTATATCCAGTGGCTAGGCATGGACATGCAGAAACTGGCAGGATTTGGTTAAGCGTGAACGATGAAATAAAACAAGATTCTGACATAGCCTTACAGCGTTGGTCAGTATCGCAAGGTATTGCCATTCTCTCTCAGTATTATGAGTTAGCAGCTGGAGACATTATTTTAAGTGGCACACCAGAAGGCATTGGTTTAGTTGAAAGAGGTGATGTTATTAAAGTTGGCATTGATAATCTTGGAGAAATCGAAGTCAGAGTCATTTAAAACTTAGAAAACTATCGCCACACCTATCTATTCCTACAAAAAAATGGGGAAGGAACTTGAGACTAAAAATAATTGCATTGACGATGATCTGCTTGGTTTCTATAGTGGCTTGTAACGATTCTAATCCAAATACGGTTGATTTAAGTTCTTTGAAAAAATTCAATGCTCTTATTACAGAAATTCCATCTTCACAATTTTCTTCAAATTCCAGTCAAGATGCATTCGACGATTCCACTCGAAATTTTGTCGTAAAAGATAATATTCATGTTGCTGGTGTTACTAATACTGCAGGAACGCCAGCGCTGAAGGACTTTATTCCTACAAAAAATAATGAAGTTGTTCAGCGTTTACTGGATGCCGGGGCGATTCCTGTTGCTAAAACTAATATGCATGAACTTGCATTAGGAATAACAAGTAATAATGCTGCCTTTGGAGCCGTTGGTAATTATTATGATGCCACACTTTTTGCAGGAGGCAGTAGTGGTGGTACTGCTGTCGCGGTAGCCAGTAAGCTTGTGAGTTGGGGCTTATGTACTGATACAGGAGGGTCTTGCAGAATTCCAGCTGCTTTAAACGGTGTTGTTGGTTTTCGTCCTTCTATGGGGCGCTATCCTTCTAAAGAAGCAACGCCTTTATCTCATACTCGTGACACCATTGGTGTAATAGCGAATGATGCGACCTTACTTGCTGAGGTGGATGCCGTTATTACTGGGGAAGATCATGAGGCGGCTCTGTTAAATATAGATGATTCGCCAAAAAGGATTGGAATTCCCAGAGGCTATTTCTACGATAATTTAGAGCCTCAAGTTTCTTCATCAGTAAATGACTACCTGGCAAAGATTAGTGAACTTGGTCATGAACTGGTGGAGGTAGATCTTTCAGAAATTGTTGAGCGTTCAAATTCTATTAGCTTAACAATTGTGCTTTATGAGGCGCCTACGGATTTGAGAGCGTATTTACATACATACTATCCTCAAATGAGCTTGGAGGAATTAGTTGGAATGATTGCCAGCCCTGATGTCTCTGGAGCATTAAATGCTTCTTTAACAGAGCCAATTACTGAAGAAGCTTACGCCGAGGCATTAATCTTACGTGAAGGCTTAATTAGTGATATTTCAGAATTTTTCGAATCCAACTCCTTGGATGCTTTAGCTTACCCAACAGTTCCAGTAACTGCCCGTTCAATTGCGGATGAATCAGATATGTTGAATTTGGCCGGAGAGCTTGTTTCTACTTTTAACACCTTTGTAAGAAATACCGACCCGGCAAGTGTTATAGGCTTGCCAGCGATAACCTTACCTTCTACTATTTCTGCGAATGGGCTGCCAATAG
>CBFIHS010000074.1:0-4610 GCA_965662565.1 Pseudohongiellaceae bacterium
CTTGAGAAAAGGGTTCATCCAGATGATAGAGAACTATTGTTAGACACCTATAATAAATCGGTAAAGGATAAAGAAACGTATTCTTTGAAGCACCGTCTTCTCCTCCCTGGCAACCAGATAAAGCTTGTTCATGAAAGGGGGAAAACTTTTTATGCGGAAGATGGGACGCCCCTGCGATCAATAGGAACAATACAGGATATTACCTTCATAACAGAGAAAGATGAAAAGCTAAAAAGAACCCTCAGACAAATCATTTATGTTTTATCGTCAGCCTTGGAAACAAGGGATCCCTATACTGCTGGGCATGAGCAGAATGTTGCGAAAATAGCCACGGCGATCGCTAATAAGTTAGGCCTGAATTTTGATATAATTGAGGGGGTTGAATTAGCTGCAACGATCCATGACATCGGAAAAATAGCTTCGCCATCTGAAATTCTTAACAGACCCGGCAAATTATCACCTATAGAGTTTGAGCTGATTAAGATGCATCCTGAGATTGGTGCAAAATTGCTTGAAGGTATCGAATTTGATTGGCCAATTTTCGATGCAGTTTTGCAACACCATGAGCGTTTGGATGGAAGTGGATACCCAAAAGGACTAAAAGGTGATGAAATTATAATTGAAGCGAGAATTCTCGCAGTTGTTGATACCGTTGAAGCAATGTCAAGTCATCGGCCATATAGGGCAGCCTTGGGAATTGATAAGGCTTTGGAAGAAATAAAAACTAATGCAGGTATTCTCTACGACCCAGAAGTCGTCAAAATTTGTGTAGAACTCTTCAATACAGGTGAATTAACAGTATAGAGGCTGTCTTCTAACCGGGATATCCAAAGTAAGAAGAAATGAAAAAAATTGCCATCTTTGTTGATGTCCAAAATATTTATTACACGACCCGTCAAGCCTATGGCCGTCAATTCAATTATCGCGAGTTTTGGCATCAAATTAAGTCCACTGGACTTATTGTTATGGCTAATGCCTACGCGACTCATAAGGGTGACGACCAACAAATTAAATTTCAAACAGCACTCAAACACATTGGCTTTAAATTAAAACTTAAGCCATACATTCAACGCAGTGATGGCTCAGCAAAAGGCGATTGGGATGTAGGCATTACGATAGATGTATTGGATGCTGCCAAAAGCGTAGATACTGTCATCCTACTTTCTGGTGATGGAGATTTTGATCAGCTGCTAGACAAAATTATCAGTGATTATGGGGTTAATGCTGAAGTTTATGGAGTCAAAGATCTCACCGCAAGGTCTTTAATAGAATCTGCAAGTGTCTTTCATCCTATTGAGTCGAAGCTGTTAATTTAGGAAGCTTAATCATTAGCAGTGAGCAAATATAAAAAGTATGATTTTTTTGTCTCATAATTTATGCTCTTCATAGAAAGGTCTACTATGAATACTTTTTTAAGCAGTTTATTGTTCGTTTTTCTTTTGCTTTCTCAATTAGCTTATTCTCAAACTAAGGATGCTCATTGGTCCTGCGAAGCTGAGACAATGAGCTCTGAAGGCGATCCCTTCCCATTAACTTCACAGCAAAACTTTGATTTTGTCTTAGCAAATAATCAAATACGTAATTTTAATTATTTCTTTGCTGATACTATTGAATACAATGAGATAAGTGGCGATACAATTAAGCTGACAATTTTAAATAAGAAAAATGCAGAACCTAGCAATAAGTCTTTAAAAACCGATTTTGAAATTAATACCAGAAATCATTACTTTTCCTACTGGTATCATGGCAATCAAACGGGCTATACGAAAGTCTACTTTGTTACAGGTAATTGTCAGTTGTTATAATAATAAAGAAAATATAAAGAGGTTATTAAGATGCAAAAATTCTCTCATTTACTAATTACTTTTACGCTTTTTTTAGTACTCCCTGCACAGCAAAGCTTTGCTCAAGAAAGCCTTAGCGCCCTACAACAGCAAGTTATGGATTCTCACGCAGCACGCTCAAAAGCAACGATAGATGAGGATATTCCTACCTTAAGTCAATATCTGGCAGAGGAGCTGCATTATTCTCACACCAGAGGGAATATCGACACTAAACAATCATATCTCGACACAATCGCAAGCAAAAAAATTGATTACCTTTCCACCAATCCTCGTGATGTAGAAGTCCGCATCTATGGTGATATGGCTGTCTCTACAGGTTTATCTGATTACGACTTAATTTCATCAGGGGAGCATTTAACCTTTGTTATCCGTTTTCTTGAAGTCAGCAAGAGAGTTGGTGATATATGGCAATTAGTAGCTTGGCAATCAGTTAGATACACAGCAGGAGATTAAGCTTAAAATTTAACACTCAGAGTAACCAAAATTATAAAAATATACTCGAGGAACTTATGAAAATTTCACAGATGCTTTTATCCAAAAGCTTATCTAGCTGTTTAGGATTATTATTTTTAGCAAGTTTTTTTGCTGTAAGCCTAAGAGCTCAACAAGCAACATCGATTTATGAACGGGACTATGATGATGAAGATATAGTTGCTCTCATGGAAGAGCCTAGACACCGCACGGTCTTGCATGAAGGTCAGTTGTACTTATTAGAAATGTTGATCAGACCTGGTGACGAATCCAAGCCTCACTTGCATAACCAACCACTTTTATTAACTTACATTACTCAGCCCATTGAAGGCTCTCAAAATGGCAGAATGCGCTCAGCAGCGAACTACGCAGAAGAAGAATATGTTCACAAGATTGCAAATCCTGGGCCTAATATGTACAACATCATTGTCATGGTTCATGAAGGTAATGGAGAGCTTATTAACAACGATGATCGACCCACTGGTTTAAATATGGCTCCAATTATCGAAGACAATTGGTTTCGGGGCTATACAATTGAATTGGATCCAGGGCAATCTACGGCTATGCAACACCATATTAACCCTTCCGCTATTGTCCTTGGCACAGAAGGTATTGCCCATGTTTCTCGCGAGGATGGAATTACCAGAGAACTTTCACACCCAAGCGACTGGGCTTGGCGTGATGCAGGTTCTAGTTACCAAATTACAAACATGGGTGATAGCAAAATTATTGTCAGCATCAGTGAAGGTCGCTTGCATTACCCCAAATAAAATAGGCAGTTAACTTAAGTGTTTAAAAATATAAGCCCCAAAGACATAGTCAAAGTAGCAGAGCCCTATAGAGAACAAAAGCAAAACTCACTAAGGTTTGTTCTTGCTTTTATTTTATCAATCACAGCCACTATTAGCGCCCAAGGACTAATGGCGCAGGAAAGCTTAACCGACAGCGAGTACTTAGTTTGCAATAATGATTATCAGGAAATGGAAAAACATGATCGCTTTATACATTTTATTCCTGAAGATGAGGTGTCAGGTTTCACTTTTAATATTTATGCCTATGATTTAACTGAACTGAGTACACGCATTCTTAACACTCAGCTGAATGCTTTTAACAAATATCAAGACTTTAACAGCTACGCAAGGGATATATACGATTACTCAAGTGGTATGTCTGATCTCGCGTTTTATGAAAAAACAGATGAAATAATCAAATTAGGTTATGAATCACCAACAAATATGGCAGAAACCATTTGGCGCTTCGCTATCTATCATCAAACCGGTGCCTACGGTTATTTTGAGGGGGACCCTTTGGGTAACTGTGTAAGTATCACGGAAGAAGATTATAGAGCAGGACTAGAAAACTATTATTATGCTGTAAAAGCTAGGCTTGAATCAGAACTTTCAAACTAGCCTAGCTGTCTCTTGTTAAGCATTCCTCAATAGATAATAATTCCTTAAATAAAAACGATAACAGGAAAGCATTCCGTGAAACCTAAACTCACTACAAGTCTTAAAAAAGCTTCATCCAAGGCATCACAATCTGTATTAAAACTATTACGCATAATAAGCACGCTGAAAATTTTTATTACGGTCTTTATTGGTTTTTTCTTTACTTCCCAAGTCAGTGCGCAACGCGACTTTTCAGGCGTCGTGGTTGACTCTGTGTCATTAAATGGTGGCTATCACGTACTTTATGGTGCAGGCGGTAATGTCGGTGTGCTTGTAGGTAGTGAGGGGATCATTATGATTGATGATCAATTTGAGCCATTGAGTGAACGACTGCAAGCTGCCATTGCAGATATAAGTGAACACGATATTAAATTTGTTATTAATACACATTGGCATGGAGATCATACAGGCGGTAATGGCAATTTTGCAGACGCGGGTGCTGTTATCGTTGCTCATGAATATGTTCTTAAACGCATGAGCATGGAAGTCTTCCTACCCTTGTATAATAGTCGTAGTCCTGCTGCCTCTGAAAATGCTCTACCAACGATAACCTTTACTGATGATATAAGCTTTCGTTGGGATGATGAGACGCTTACTGCGATACATGTTCCTAATGCGCATACCGACACCGATGCATTTGTGCATTTGAAGAATGCGAATATTATCCATATGGCTGATCTTCTTTGGACCAATAGTTACCCACGTATTGATGTGCAATATGGCGGTGGTTCTGTAGACGGCTACATCAAGGCTGTTGAGCAGGCTCTAGAGCTCGCTGATAACGACACACAATTCATTTCAGGCCATGGTCCAATACCTGCAAAAGGAAAACAAACCGTTGAGAATT
>CBFIHS010000075.1:0-4591 GCA_965662565.1 Pseudohongiellaceae bacterium
CAAATTGGTAAAAGCTGATCATTACTAGCCTCTAGAGTAATAAAACATTAGAAATTTAGTTAATTACTTGTTCAATATCCTTGTGAGATTTGATATGCTCGATCTGCTTAAGTGGTTCGTGCAAAATATTTTAGCTCAGCCATTAATAAAATTACCTATAAAAGCGCAAAATAATTTACTGATTTTTAGGTGAACCAAGAATCAATTTTTCTACTAATATACGGGATGACTCATGAAATACCGATGTTTTAAGAAGCATATATGTGCTTCATTGCTGCTAGCTCCAGCACTCATGACAGCAGTGAGTGCTTCTGCTCAAGATACTGTTGTTGATACAAGCATTTTAAATGAAATTTCTGCACAAGCTGCAGTAGTTTTTACTATGGGTGCACAAATGCAGGTTCAGATTAATGAATTATCTGACCAAGCTGATGAGCTTACAGCTGAGTTTGCTGAACAAGCTAAATTGGTTGATGGTTTAGAAATTTATAATGCTGGTATGCGACGAACTATTGCTGAGCAGGTAAGGACAATTGCTGAGTATGATGAATCGATTGCTGATGCAGCTGAGTTGCAAAGACAAATTGCTCCATTAATGGAAAGAATGATGGTGGGTCTAGAACGTTTTGTTGCTCTTGATCTGCCTTTTCAGGTTGAGGAAAGAAACAGTCGTCTTGAAACAATTCGTGATACTTTTGATGAGTCAAGTGTAAACGTTGCTGAAAAGTTCCGTTTAGTATTGCAGGCTTATCAGATTGAAAATGATTATGGTCGTGGTATTGCTCATTATACTGACACTTTAGAAATTGATGGTGTAGAACGTGACGTCGATATTCTAAGAGTTGGTCGGGTAGCTCTTCTGTATCAAACAAGTGATCAAAACTCTACTGGTGCTTGGGACAAAGCTGCTGGTCAATGGGTAGCACTTGATGATAGTTATCGTCGTCCTGTTTCTTTGGGTATCCGTATGGCCCAACAGTTAGAAACTACACAAATTCTTGTATTACCGATTGCTGCAGCGGAGTAAGGAAAATGAACTTAATAAAAACTTTTGGTATTACCATTGCATCGGCCACATTATGCTTTACTTCACTTCAAGCTGGTGCCCAGGCTGACCCTAGAAGTCTTGACGAACTTTTACAATTAGTTGAAAGCGCAACTCTAACCGAAACACAAGAGCAGCGTGATCGAATTCAGAGGTTTACGAATAACGTTAACCAGCGTCAACAAATGCTTAACGAGATTGAGCAAAGAAGAGCTGAAGAAGAAGCTATAAGTTCAGATCTTGAGTCTACTTATGAAGCCAATGAGATTGTGAAATCTCAACGTTTTGAAACTTTGCAAGAGCGTTTAGGTGACTTAGATGAGTTGTTTGGAACTATTGCTGGTGTTGTGGGTGACACTCGCAGTAATTTTGAACAGTCGCTTATTAGCGCACAGTTCCCTGGTCGGGATGAGTTCTTAACAGATCTTGCAGGAATTATGTCTAGTGATTCTCAGCTCCCAAGTATTGAAGAGTTGGAGCGTCTTTGGTTCTATTTGCAGCAAGAAATGACTGAGTCAGGTCGTATTGTTAAGTTTAACGCACCTGTTGCAAGCGCCGACGGGACTCAAAATGAGCAAGAAGTTGTAAGAATTGGTTCTTACAACATTGTTTCAAATGGTGAATACTTACAGTTTGACTCCAATACAGGTCGTTTGAGTGTTTTACCTGCTCAACCAGGAGGTAGCTTTGCTTCATCTGCTACTGATCTACAAGCTTCAACTTCAGGCTTCACGGCTGTAGGTATTGACCCTACTGGTCCTACTGGTGGCTCATACTTAGCTGCTTTGATTAGTAGTCCTGACTTACGCCAACGTATCGACCAAGGTCGTGAAGTAGGTAAAGTGATTATTGGTGTAGGTATCGTGGCATTGCTTTTCGCGATTGAAAGAATGATTTATTTAACTTTGGTAGGTACTAAGGTTAATTCTCAACTTAAGAATAGCTCTAAACCTAATAAAGGTAATCCACTTGGTCGTGTTCTTCTTATCTATGAAAAAGACAAGAGCATGGATATTGAAACTCTAGAGCTCAAGTTGGGTGAAGCCATCCTTCAAGAAACACCTAAACTCGAGCGTTTCTTGATATTGCTGAAAATCATTGCAACCGTTGCACCTTTGATGGGCTTGTTAGGTACTGTTACAGGTATGATTGACGTGTTCCAGCAAATTACCTTGTTCGGTACTGGTGACCCTCAAATTATGGCTGGTGGTATTTCAGCTGCATTGGTAACTACAGTATTAGGTCTAGTAGTGGCAATTCCTACAGTGCTTCTACATACAATGGTTAAAAGCCGTAGTGACCGTATCATACATATCCTGGAAGAGCAGGCTACTGGCATTATTGCTAGAAAAGCTGAATCTAGTGGTTCTCAGGCTTAAGCTAAACTTTAATTAGGAGGATAGCTTATGTTTGACTTATTTCGGGAAAGCGTCGAAGCCATCTCTGATTTTATGGAGAGGGGTGGCCCCGTTCTCTGGTTGATTGCCTTATTGCTCTTTATATTATGGACTCTAATGTTCGAAAGAGTGTGGTTCCTTAATAGTATTCATAAGAAGAATACTGCTGCCGCATTAGCCGAATGGGAGAAGCGTTCAGATAAGAAATCTTGGCACGCTCATGCTATTCGACAAGAACTAATTTCCAGGGTGTCTGTTGATTTAAAGTCCACAATGCCCATTATTGAAGCTTTAGTTGTGGTTTGCCCACTGCTAGGTTTGTTAGGGACTGTTACAGGAATGATCGAAGTGTTTTATGTAATGGCTGTAACCGGTGGTGGCGATGCTAAGCAGATGTCTGGTGGTGTAGCTAAAGCAACTATTCCAACTATGGCAGGTATGGTAGGTGCTCTTTCTGGTATCTTCTCTAGCAATTGGTTGAAATTTAAATCCAATCGAGAAATAGAGTTGTTACAAGACCACTTAACGATCCAACACGCTTAAAGGATATAACTTTAGTTTAATTAAGTCTTATAAATAAAAGAATATTGATATGAAAAGTTTAGCAAGAGATAAAGACGAGAGTCAGGCCGGTGAAATCGACCTGACTCCAATGTTGGATGTTGTATTTATTTTGCTTATTTTCTTCATTGTAACTGCAGTTTTTGTGAAAGAAGCCGGTTACGATGTGTTGAAACCTCAAGCTTCAATGGCAGTTTTTGCAACTTTAGATCCCATTTTAGTTGCTGTATCGCCTGGTGGAGAAATCTTCATGGATGGAGATGTGATTGAGCCAAGAAACTTAAGGTTTAGATTAGAGCAAAGAGTCGCGGAAAGCCCAAATGCTCCTGTAATTATTCAGGCAGATCAGCTTGCTAGTAACGAGCATCTTATTACAATTATGGATGCAGCGAGAGAAGCTGGTGTTGGAAGTATACAAATAGCAGCGGAGGATTAGAGTATGATTAGAACTGTTAATGCACTTGTCGCTATTGTTTTCGGCGTTGTTATTACTTTTTCTTTGTTTTATTTAATGCAGGCTTTGATTGCTGCCGGTGTTGGTGAACCAGAAACCCGCACAGCAATCAGAATAGCAGATATTACGATTCCCGAAATGGAGATTGAAGTTACTAGGATTGAACCAAAGCCTGAAGAACCTGATGAAATTGAAGAGGTTCCTGATTTACCAGACTTAGAAGTACAAGCTATGGATATGGGGGCAGATGGCGGTTTAGATATTGCACGTGTTGATGTGAATCTTGACCTTGATGCCAATGTCAATATTGGAATCAACGATACTGAGATGTTGCCAATCGTAACAGTACAACCTCAATACCCGAACAGGGCGCTTTCTCGGGGAACCGAAGGTTGGTGTCAGGTTATGTTCACTGTAACTGAAACGGGTACAGTTATTGATCCAGTAGTCGTAGATTCTGATCCACCTGATGTTTTTGATAACGCATCTATCAGAGCTGTACAGCGTTTTAAATTTAATCCTAGAGTTGTTGACGGCACCCCTGTTCCTGTTCCCGGGGTTCAATATGTTTTCAGATACAACCTGGATGAATAAGAGGTTTTTATGAATTTATCTCTACATAAAGTCAATTTGTTGAATAGTGTAAAACCTGTGTTATTGGTTTTTGTATTGGTCTTATTGCCACTAACAACAACAACTTTTTCATTCACAGGTTCCTCTTTGTTTATTCAAGGTGTTTTGAATGCTGCTGAAGAGGAAGAGGGGAGAAGAGCTCCTCCTCCAACCCGTTCTTCTCAAACACTTTCTAGACGTGTTTATGAGCGTCTAGAAGAAATCATGGAATTGCGTGATGTTGAAGATTTCGCTGGCGCAAATGCGGTTCTTGCTGAGATCCGCGAAATGTATGAAGAAGGCCGTCTAAATGAAGTAGAGACACTAAGAATGTGGCAGTTCTATGCAAACTTTGCTTCACTTGAAGAAAATTATGAAGAAGCGATACAGTATCAAGAGCGAATACTAGGAATGGGAGATGCCATTACTCCTGATCAGTTCGAAGGCACGCTTAAGCTTATTGGTCAGTTAAAGTTTGCTGTAGAAGACTATCGTGGGGCTATTGATTATATGCTCCGTTAT
>CBFIHS010000076.1:0-4434 GCA_965662565.1 Pseudohongiellaceae bacterium
ATCATTGGTTGTAATCACTCCCCAAACGTTTATCTCAAAGGTGCCGTCAGATCTGAAAGCAACATAGTCAACACCAGACATGCTGCCGGATAATTGCTCGCCTGTAAGCTCTCCTTCAAAATAAACATCCATTCTCCTGCCTGCTGGCGTTTCACCAAATTCAATATTTTTGGTTATTCTCGCATTGTAGGATGCAAGATGTTTTAGTTTTCCTATTTCAAACATTTTATGCCTCTTAAAGTTTCATTAACTATATGCAACAAGTTATAAATATTATTGCGTTATTGATAATTTAACCCTATAAATTTGATGTATTCAATTAATGAATATTGCAGATAGATTCTATAAGCAACTCCGCTTCACTGCTGAATTATCCAATAGGCTGTTTGAGTGCATAAGTTGGTATTCTAAGCATCACTAATAATTATAATTCCAGAAATATACCTAAACGTCCGCCTTGGATAGAAAGCACACATCCATGAAAACTAGTTGAATAGCTTAAACTTGGTTATTTATTTGAAAGAAATCTAAGAATGAAGCTGTCTACATGTGCTTATTATTAAATTTAGCAGGATGTAATTTTTTTGTAAGAGATTCATTTATATGGTGCCTGGGGCCGGAATCGAACCGGCACGGTATTTCTACCGAGGGATTTTAAGTCCCTTGCGTCTACCAATTTCGCCACCCAGGCTAAAGGCGGGCAAGTAATCACAAATCCCAAAAGATGGAGGCTGGAGTCGGAATCGAACCGGCGTTAACGGAGTTGCAGTCCGCTGCATAACCACTCTGCCATCCAGCCTTATCAGGGACTTTGGCTACTTTAGACAAAGGCAAAATTGGAGCGGGAAACGAGATTCGAACTCGCGACCCCGACCTTGGCAAGGTCGTGCTCTACCAGCTGAGCTATTCCCGCGTTTTGCTTTTATCTTGCTTGGGGATCAAGTTCTTCCCCAGCCAGAGTTCCAATATTTCAGGCTCTTTGGCTTTATATTCAAAGTTACAGATCAACTTGAATATAGGCAGTCCTGATTCATTTCTTAAGTCTTTAAGGCTTAAGTTTTGAGCAGGGCTTTAAAGAGCTGGCTATTCTAATCAGATCAAGTATTAAGTCAAGTAATTAGTGGCTTTTCGATGCTTAAGATGTGTTCTTCTTGAGGTCTTGGCTAAGAACAGGCCAAGCGCTTTTAAGATAACCATACATTGACCAAATAGTTAAAACTGCCGCAGCGTATATCAAGACGTAGCCTAATAGCACAAACCATTCGAAGGTTAAGGGTCCAGCAGCCAGCAAGACAATAATGGCCAACATCTGGATAGTGGTTTTAACCTTGCCAATGTAGCCAACTGCCACAGAGTCGCGCTGATTGTTACCGCTCATCCACTCTCTTAAGGCTGATACCAAAACCTCTCTTGCTACCATGATCGCCGCTGGAGCTACGAACCAGGGGCTAGTGTAGTTGGCCGCAAGCATGACCAAAGTAACAGTCACAAGGAGCTTGTCAGCCACAGGGTCTAAAAAGGCGCCAAAAGCAGAGCATTGATCGAGTTTGCGTGCTAAATAACCGTCTAGCCAATCTGTTAGGCTGGCAAGGATAAAGATGGCCGAAGCAATAAGATGGCTGCCGGGAATTCCAGAGTAATAGACCCCAATAAATACTGGAATCATTAAAACTCTTAGAACAGTGAAAAACGTCGCTATAGTCATGCGCAGCATTCTACACGAGCTTAAAGCCGCTAACTATGATTAGTAGGAGATAATCTTAAGTGTGGATAAAGTCATAGAGAGTCTCAGCAACATTTCTGCTAATGCCAGGGACTTTTTGTAAATCTTCTACGCTGGCTCGTTTTATTTCTTGCTGGCCACCGAAATAGTTAATCAGTTCTTTGCGTTTTTTAGGCCCTATGCCAGGTATTTCATCGAGGAAGGATTGCGTGCGTTTCTTCCCCCGTCTATGGCGATGGGCTGTAATGGCAAAGCGATGCGCTTCATCTCTGATGTGCTGTAATAAATGCAAGGCAGGAGATTCAGCCTCAAGCACCAATTCTTCACGTGTGCCGCCAAAAAATAAAGTCTCTTGCCCTGCCTTACGACTGATACCTTTGGCTATACCGATAATTTGAACGCCTTCGATGCCGAGCTCTTCTAATACCCCTTCGGCTTGGGTGAGCTGCCCTTTTCCGCCATCGATTAGAAGGATGTCAGGCAAGCGAGCTTCGCCCTTTTTTAACCTCAAATATCGGCGCTTAAGCGCCTGTTCCATAGCTGCGTAATCATCACCTGGAGTGATGTTTTCAATATTGAAACGACGATAGTCACTTTTAAGCGGGCCGTTCTGATCAAACACTACACAAGAGGCGACTGTCGCCTCACCTGAACTATGACTAATATCGAAGCATTCCATTCTGGTTGGTAATTTCGAGCTATCAAGAGCTTGCTGCAGAGCATTAAAACGGGTCTGCATGCTTTGTTTGCTATTTAGCTTGCTCATCAAGCCATGCTGGGCATTCGTTTGAGCCAGCTGCAGCCAATTTAATCGTGGTTGTCTTACTTTGCTTTTGATTGTGACTTTGTGGTGAGCGCAGTATTCTAAAGCGTGTTCAAGCGCTTCTTGCTCATCAGGCTTGTGATTTACAATAAGCTCACTTGGAATGCTGTGTATACCCTGCTCCTGGATATAAAACTGAGCAATGAAGGCATGCAGAATGCTCGCTGCTGTGGTTTCAAGCACGAACTTAGGGTAATAGTTTTTATTGCCAAGAACACGACCATCGCGAATAAACATGACTTGTATTGAGACAACACCAGCATCAGCGACCATAGCAATCACATCAACATCACCCTTTTCGCCAGACATGTACTGACGCTCTTGCACAACCCTTAGATCACGAATTTGATCGCGCACCTCAGCGGCTTTCTCGAATTCTTTGTTATTGGCTAAGGCTTCCATTTCAGCCTGTAATTCTTCTGCAATTTGGTTGTTCTTACCCTCTAGAAACATAACGGAATGCCTTACGTCTTGAGCATAATCTTCCTCACTGACGAGCCCAACACAGGGCCCAGAACATCGTTTGATTTGGTACTGCAAGCACGCTCGACTGCGATTACTAAAATAGGAATCCTCACACTGCCTAACATGGAAAACCTTTTCCAAAAGATTAAGGCTTTCTCTTACCGCACCAGCTCCTGGGAAAGGGCCAAAGTAGCGCCCCTTTTTCTTTTTTGCGCCACGATGAAGAGCTAGACGCGGATATTTATCTTTGCTCGATAGAAAAATGAAGGGATAAGACTTGTCATCTCTTAAGAGAATATTAAAAGGAGGTTTTCTTTCTTTGATTAAGGTTTGCTCTAATATTAAAGCTTCAGTTTCTGTATTGGTGATTGTAGTTTCTATATTGTTGATTTTCGAAACCAACAGAATGGTTTTGCTGTCTAAGCCGGTAGGACGAAAGTATGAACTGACCCGCTTTCTAATGTTTTTAGCTTTACCGACATAAAGCAGTTTTTCTTCAGCATCATACATACGATAAACGCCAGGACGATTGCTAGCGTGCTTGAGAAAATTTTCTTTATCGAAAGTTGCTGTAGGCATCGTTCTATTCTAACGCATGAGCTAGACGTGGCTAGAGCCAGGAAGTTTAAAAACTAAATTATTCGTACTTCGGGTTGCAGTTCTATACCGAATTTCTCAGATACCGAGTGTTGGATAAGCTGAGAAAGTTCAAATAGCTCAGCCCCGTTTGCTTCCCCATAATTAACGAGAACCAAAGCATGTTCTTTATGTACCCCAACATCCCCTTCTCTATGGCCTTTCCAACCAGCTTGATCAATTAACCAAGCTGCCGCAATTTTATATTGATCTTCATAAGGGAATGCCACGACTCCAGGATGCTGGGTCTTTAAAGTAAGATAGGTTTCTTTACTCACAACTGGGTTCCAAAAAAAACTTCCGGCATTACCAATATTCCCCGGGTCTGGAAGTTTTGAGCGCCGAATTTCACAGACCGTATCGCTCACTAATTGTGGGTTAAGCTCTTTATTTGAATGGGGCTCTAATGCTTTTGCAAGAGCAGGATAAGTTAGATTAAGCTTGGCTTTCTTCAATAGCTTGAAGCTTACTTTGGTAATGATAAATTGATTTTTTAACTCGCCTTTGAAGATAGAAAAACGATAGCTAAGCTGACAATCTTCAAGTGAAAATTTAACAACCTTTTTGCTTTTGATTTCAAGCGCTTCAACTTCATAAAGAAATTCAGAAAGCTCTACACCATAAGCTCCAATATTTTGAACAGGTGCTGCCCCAACTGTGCCAGGAATCAAGCTTAAATTTTCAAGTCCATACCAGTCATTAGAAAGGCAATGCCTTACAAACTCATGCCAACTTTCACCACATTGCGCTTGCACATAGTAGTAATCATCATCTTCTTGAAGTAAGT
>CBFIHS010000077.1:0-4194 GCA_965662565.1 Pseudohongiellaceae bacterium
CACGTTTAACTCTGGAGTGCGGTGGTAACGATGCCGCAATAATCTTACCTGGTACGGATGTCGCGTCTAAAGCTGGAGATTTATTTTGGGGAGCATTTGTCAATATGGGACAAACTTGTGCCTGTGCTAAGCGACTTTATGTCCATGAAGATGACTACGATGCTGTTGTCAAAGTTTTAAATGAAACTTCCTCACAAATGCCGATGGGTAATGGCATGGATGAAAATGTTGTCTTAGGCCCCATTCAAAACAAAATGCAGTACGACAAGGTCTGCGATCTTGTTGATGATGCCAAAGCCAATGGTGCAACTGTTCTCAGCGGAGGCGCCCCCATGGAAGGCGATGGCTTTTTCTATCCCATCACTTTCATCGGTGACATAGATAATGGCTCTCGCTTGGTAGATGAGGAACAATTCGGGCCTGTCTTGCCAATTATTAAATACAAAACTATCGATGAAGCCGTCTCCAAGGCAAATGCTACTGAAGTTGGTCTTGGTGCTTCGGTTTGGGGTGATGACCTAGAGCAAGCCTCTTCTGTTGCCGCTAGAATGGAATCAGGAACTGTCTGGATTAACCAACATGGTGCTGTGCATCCAATGGTTCCATTCGGTGGAGCCAAAGATTCAGGCTATGGAGTTGAGTTTGGGCTTGAAGGTTTAAAAGCGCTAACTCAACCACAAATTGTAAGCCTCAAAAAATAGTAGAACCCTCTTTGCAGGCTTCTTTTATCTATTAGTTATAAGGCAGTTATACGCCCGTTATTTAGTATTAAAAGAATAGCATTAAAAGAATAGCATTAAAAGAAGCCTCGAAACTTAGAGACCAGCAGACAAGATCTAGAAAATGATAGTTTCTCTTCGCTTTCTTAAGTTTAAAACTGTAAAGTTCAATCAGCCCTCCTGCCTCCAATATAAGAGGAGCTATTAACAGAGAGTTATCTGCAAAAGAGAGTTATCTGCAAAAATACTACGCACTCTCAAAATAATAAGCACTCTCAAAATAATAAGCACAATAATAATAAATAAATGGGAATTAGCTATGGCTGTTGTATCAAGTGAATCTGCAGATTTTATCTCTGAAGCTATCGATAATGGGAAGGTATCTGGACAACAAATCTTAATCATCGGTTTATGCATGTTTCTAAATATGCTCGACGGTTTTGATATTACAGCAATGTCCATCGTTAATACGGCGGTTGGATCCGAACTGCAAATAACTCCCGATAAACTAGGCCTAATTTCCAGTGCCGCCCTTTTCGGCATGGCCTGTGGCGCAATGTTTCTTGCCCCACTTTCAGATGTTTTCGGACGTAAGCTCGTAATTGTTTGCAGTGTCTTCATGGTCACTATTTCGATACTGCTAACGGCAAATGCCAATAGCCTAGCGGAATTTATTATTCTTAGAATAGTCAGTGGTTTAGGTGCTGGCGCCATGTTGGCATGCCAAGCAGCATTAGCAATTGAGTACAGCCCCCATAAATACAAATCTTTATCCGTCGCCTTAGTGACCTCAGGCTACCCCCTAGGCGCAATGATGACGGCAGTAATTGCTGGTTTCATCATGCCTGATTATGGTTGGCGTGGAATGTTTTGGTTTGGTGGAGCCCTAACTTTTATAATGGGCATCTTTGTCTGGCTATTAATCCCTGAATCTCTTCAATTCTTAATCAAACGACAACCTAAAAATGCTTTGGATAAAGTAAACAGAATTTTAAGCAAACTTTCAGTACAAGCATTCAGTGAGTTACCCAACTTACAAAATGAAGCGCCGCCCACAAATGCCCTTGGCAACTTCAAAAACCTATTTGCTCCACTTTATAGAATGCAAACCATATTACTTTGGACTTCCTTCCTACTTTGTTTCAGTACGATGTACTTTCTCATGACATGGATTCCAGCCTTGATGGAGTATTCAGGCTTTACCTCGCAGGTGGGACGACAAGCATTTTTCCTATTTAACCTGGGGGGAGTCATTGGCATCTATCTGCTTGGCATTATTTCCACAAAATTTAAGCTAACTAATATTATCAGCAGCTTTTTACTGATATCTGGAGCCCTACTGGCTGTTTTTGCAGCCTCACCCAATCAACAGTTATTACTGCTTTCTTTGGTCTTTATCATTGGAGTTCTTTTTCAAGGTGGCTTTACCGGCCTCTATGCTGTTGCGGCAAAAATATACCCTTCAGACAACCGAAGTACAGGTGTTGGCTGGGCTATCGGGCTTGGAAGAGCTGGTGCGATCATTGGACCAGGCCTTGCAGGTTTCCTCATCGCAGCAGGTTTTACTATGTCGGCTAATTTTTACATTTTTGCAATTCCAGCAATTATTGGCGGCATCTTTTCTTATCGTTTACACATCAAATAATTGTCTTTGCTTGATACAATAAGGCTTTAGCTACGTACTTCTAGCTTTCCTACCTAAAAAAGACCTGAAGATTTCATGACAGAAGAAGTATCCAACATTGCGAGTCATACTCGATTCGCTGCCTTCGCTTATCCAGCATTTTCTCGTTATTGGACAGCAAGATTCTGCTCAACCTTCGCCGTTCAAATTGTCTCTGTTGCAGTTGGTTGGCAAGTTTATGATCTGACTCGTGACCCTATGGATTTAGGCATAATCGGCCTTGTTCAATTTCTTCCTCTGCTGTTGTTGGTATTGGTTACCGGCTCAGTTGCTGACCGTTTTGGTCGTAGGCGCGTGATGGCTGTTTCAGTGAGTCTGGAAGCAATATGCGCGGCTGCAATTCTGTTTTTTTCGATTCGAGGTTTAAGCTCTCCTCTGCCAATCTTTATTGCACTTGCAGGCATGGGGACGGCACGCGCATTTTTTGGTCCGGCCTCACAGTCCTTGGTCGTCAATCTGGTACCAATGAACGTTTTTGCCAATGCTATTTCATGGAATGCCTCATCATGGCAATTTTCAAGTATCGTGGGTCCAGTTGCTGGAGGCTTGCTATATGGGCTGAATGCCAACATCGCCTACTCTGTTGTAGTGCTTATGCTGTCCATATCTTTTGTATTAATTCTATGGATTCCAGCACCAGCTCAACGCAGTAAAGTCAGTAAAATCACCTTCAGTTCTGTCTTTGACGGCTTACACTATATTCGTAAAGAAAAAGTGGTGTTAGGGGCTATTTCACTGGACTTATTTGCCGTATTGCTTGGTGGGGCCGTCGCCTTACTGCCCGTTTATGCTAGGGATATTCTTGAACTCGGCCCGTGGGGACTTGGCTTATTACGAGCCGCACCTGGGGTTGGCGCCATCATAGTCGCTGTCTTTATGGCAACTTATCCAATCCGCGACCACGCTGGACGTATTCTCTTAATTTTCGTCGCCCTCTTTGGTTTTTTTACCGCGATATTTGGCCTTTCAACCATAACTTGGGTTTCAATACTCGCCTT
This sequence comes from Pseudohongiellaceae bacterium, assembly GCA_965662565.1. Lineage (GTDB taxonomy): Bacteria > Pseudomonadota > Gammaproteobacteria > Pseudomonadales > Pseudohongiellaceae > UBA5109. Next base: position 3,402 of record CBFIHS010000077.1, read on the forward strand.
AGCTCTGGTCGGAGCCGCTGATATGGTGAGTGTCGTGATTCGCGAGACCCTTCTCCAACTGTGGACACCTGATAACCTCCGTGGGCGCGTCAATGCCGTCAACATGGTGTTCTTAGGTGCTTCAAATGAACTTGGTGAGTTTCGTGCTGGTTTTATGGCTGCTTGGTTTGGTGTGGTTCCAGCCGTTGTATTTGGAGGGGTGGCTGCTGTGGCGACAGCAGCTTGCTGGGCATGGTTATTTCCAGCATTACGTGATGCACGCTATTTAAACCGTCAAGATTAAGCTTTGATCAAACTTTTTGCTGAAATAAAATGTCTAGCCAGTTTTCTGACCACTTAAACAATACGAGATTTCAATATTTTGAAAGTTAAGAACATGGCAGAATATCCCCAGGCAAATGAAGGCTCTATTAATTCTAAAGGCTAATTCTAAAGATTAATTCTTAAGAATTTTTCTAAGGGTTTGAAAATTATGGCGGTGTATGGAGTCTTCTGCAAAACCTGCTCTGTTTTCCCTAATAACAGGGTAATTTACAGGGAAATTCTAGTAACTCTACCCTACTCATACCTAAAATCAGCCTTAAATTCCTATAATTCAATATGTTAAAGGTAGAGTTAGATTTTATATGGAAAAATTAACAGGGAATATCAGGGAAAAGAGGAAAACAATTCGGTTTAAGTAGTTAACTTGTCAATACCCATTGAATGACTAAATGGTATACATTTCAACGTCGATCGTATATACACCATTGTTCAGATCCAGACCCTCATCCAGATCCAGAAAATCAGCATT
>CBFIHS010000078.1:0-4135 GCA_965662565.1 Pseudohongiellaceae bacterium
TACCTATACCTATACCTATACCTATACCTATACCTATACCTATACCTATACCTATACCTATACCTATTTGTTATAGGTATGACTACTGTATTTATGAAGAGTTCCCTAAAATCGAAAAATTGAGATCAATATTACTTTTAGTGAGTTATAACGCGAGGGGAAAAAGTACAAAAGACAAAAACAAAAGTTCCTTATCAGCGACGCACTGGTCGTTTTTGTAACTTTCTTTGCAGAGTACGCCTATGCATACCCAGGCTTCTAGCAGTTTCAGAGATATTGCCATCATTAGCCTCCAGCACCCTTTGGATATGTTCCCACTCTAGACGCTCCACAGACACGGGAACATCAGAAATAGAGTCATCAATGGATTTTTCACCCTTAAGAATTTTTAGTATGTCATCAACATCCATTGGCTTACAGGCATAGTCACTGGCTCCAAGTTTAATCGCACTCACAGCAGTGGCAATACTCGAATACCCAGTAAGGATGAGTATTCGCATAGCTTCATTACTTTGCTTGAGCAAACTCACGCAGTCCAAGCCTGACTCTTTATCAATTTTAAGATCGACTACTGCAAAATCGAAGACATGTTCTTTTAGCAAATCAGTAACTGTTTCCAAATTTTTCGCCGAACTTACTTTATAGCCTCGCTTGCTAATTGCTGCACTGAGGACCGAGAGAAAAATCTCATCATCATCGACTAAAAGAATAGAGTGCTGCTTCACTGCCCTTCTCCAAGTAAGGGTAATTGAATCTCGGTCACAGCGCCTTTCTCAGGATGAGCATAAAGCTTGACCGTTCCTCTCATGCGGTTAATGCTGGCTTGACTTAAGACTAAGCCAACGCCCATTCCGTGTTCTTTGGTAGTCACAATGCTACTCCCTAGTTTTTGAGCCAGCTCAGGGTTAATAGCCTCTCCGAAGTCTCTCACTTGAATTGTCCAATGAGTTTTACCCCACAAGACATTGGCTTCTATGCCTTCGGGACTAGCATCTGCGGCATTATTAAGAATGTTAATGATCGCTTGTTGCAAAGTGGAATCGGACTTAATCATGGGAGAGTTTTTTGAAAGCTGAAAATTTAAACGCAAATTCGCTTCGGGTCGGATGAGCTGCCATTGATTGACTAATAGATTGATAAAGTCGACTAAAGGTATCGTTTTTACTTTTGCAGCTTCTCTAAAATCAGCTTGATTAACCAATTCTCGTAAACTGCTTTTACAACGTTGAATTTGGTCTTGCATAATTCCAAGTTGTTTCGATAAGTCTTCATTTCCTGAGAGTTCTGTTGCCACTTCTTTTACTAAAACAGACATCGTATTTAAAGGTGTGCCAAGCTCATGTGCAGTCCCTGCCGCTTGAGTGGCAACTGCAATAATCTGCTCATTTCGTAAATTCTCCTCTCGGTAATTTGTAAGTGTTCTTTCTTGCTCACGTAAGGCACTTGCCATTTTCACGACAAAGAAGGTAATTAAGCCAGCACTTACTAAAAAGTTAAACCACATCCCAACAACATGTAAATTCGGCATTACTGTTTGATCATCCATAGTCATCGACATAAGTTGAGGTAAAGGTTGATAAATAAACATTAAGAACGAATAACAGCAAAGGCATAAAGCTGCCAAAGCCCAGGTGTATGCCCAAGGTAGTACAGCTGCAGCAATGGTTATTGGAACAAGAAAATATGAAACAAAAGGATTGCTGGCTCCACCTGTCAAATAAAGTAGTACAGATAAGCCAATGATATCGACCAAAAGATGCCCTAAAAACTCCAAGTCTGTGATTGGCCAAGGCTTGCCTAATCTAACCAAAAGACCGCAATTGATTATCTGCAGTAAGACCATCGTACTAATGATCAAGAAATAATTGAGGGATAAAGATAAGAAGCTATACGAGTAAAACAATGCCAATAACTGACAGAGCAAAATGATCAGGCGGATTATCAACAAATTCTTCAAATTTTGTTGAGAGGCCGCTAAAGAGAAAAAATTAGAATTGGCCAAAATATTACATCCTTGCTCATTAAAATTGCGCGTCAAATAAAAAAATCAACCCGATAGTTTAACAGAGAATACTTTTTTTCTACTGCGACAAATTGTCGCATTGCCATTGATAGTATATATTAGACAGTATTCATTAAAATGTGACCTGAGCCCCCCGTGCTCGGCCTGTAGATTAATACACTTGTAATTAGGTATCCGCATGACAATAAAAGCTTTTTTAAAGCGCGCTATCACCACCTTCTTACTATTAAGCACTGTGCTTGTTAGTACTCTGGCTAGTACTCTAGTCAGCTCTCAAGACTTTATTTGGGCTCCTGATTTCCCAGAAGGTTCCACTATCCCCGTACTAGAAGCCCCTGACCAAAATGGCGAAGTTCAAACACTTAGCACTCTCAGTGGGGACAAGGGCTTAATGTTATTCTTTAGTCGTTCTTTTGATTGGTGCCCATTCTGCAAAGCTCAACTAAGAGATATTACTGCCATTCAATCGCAAATACAGAACTTAGGTTTTGCTGTGGCCTCAATAACCTATGATTCAATTGAAACCCTGAAAATTGCCGAAGAAGATTTTGGCGTTGAATTTACGATGTTACACGATGAAAACATTAAACACGTAAATGCTTTTGGAATTAGAAACCCAGACCCACAACCAGATAGCTTTGCTTACGGCATACCCAGACCAGGCATCATGCTAATCAGCCCCGACGGAATTATTTTGCGAAAATTCGCCGAAGAGGATTATCGTGACAGACCTGATCTACGATATTTAATCGAGGCCGCTCTAGAGTTATAAAACGACCTCAGTTTGGTAATTATCGTGATTAATTTCTTTCGCTAATGCTATAAGAACAATCATAACGGTAGGTAAAAACCAGCCCGCTAAGACCAGCAAGCAAACATAAACCCCATAAATATCGACAATAAAACCTAACAATGGGCCTGCTATAATAAAAACCGTTCTAATGCCCAAGCTCACCAAAGAGTTTACAGTAGCTCTAAATTCCGCGCTTAAACGCTTATTCAAAGCATCATAGAAAATCACCATATTTAAGCCACGGCATAGCGGGAATAACAAGCCAAAGAACACACCAACTGGCCCACCGACAAGCGCCATAACCACATAAGCGATGAATGGCAAAAAAGCACTAAAAATAAAGATTTTCTGCCAGCCTATAAGCTCTTCAATCTTATGAGCATAATGCGCCACAAGCCCCCTAAGCGAACAATGTATCGCCCAGATAAACCCAAACCAAGTGACTGGAATCCCTTGAAGCTCCCAATATGTTTGCAAGAGCCAGAAGCCAAAGAGGGCTGCTAAGCTAAATACAATAATCGCAATGGATATCCATCTCACTAGGGCTTGGTTGAATAATACCCTAGTAAGCTTACGAAAATTTTCTTTATGAGTAGCAACCGAACTCTCTCTAGGGGCTTCGACAAGATTTAGAGCACAATAAAAAGCCAAGCCTGCAACGATCGCTTGCACCCACAATATCCAGTCTAGCGACCAGAAACTTAAGACCCTGGCTATTATCGCAGCAATCGCGCCAGCCCAGCCTTCCAAACTTACTAAGCGAGAAATGTGCTTGCCTGGATTCTCTGCCTTGTTCTCATCTAGAGAATTCAGTGCAGTCTGACTGTCATAAACCAGAGCCAAATCATCCCCTGAGCAGAGGCTCATCCCAAGTCCCATTAGTGCTTCGTAGACTACGAATTCAAGAAAGCTATCCGCAATAATCAGCACAATAAAGGAAAAAGCAATTAAACCCTGCCCTATTACGATAGTGTTTTTTCGGCCCCACAGATCCGCCAAGTACCCACTAGGCACTTCAAATGCCGCGATCATGAAAGCGAACACAGCTTGAGTTTATAAAACCTGAGCCAGACTTAAGCCATGCCTCTGTAAAAGCGGCACAAAAACAGCCGTAACGATCATGGCGCACTGGAAGAAGCACATCCAATAGATTGTGCTTATATTTTTTTCTAAGGCATTTTTCATCCTTTTCTCCTTTTGGCCTACAAAGGAAAATCAGATATCAGAGCTTTTTGAATGTTTAGAAAAGAAAAAAGCCCCTGAGATCTGATCCTCAGAGGCTTTTGTATTGGTTTTAGTATTTACTGATAATAATAAAC
>CBFIHS010000079.1:0-4092 GCA_965662565.1 Pseudohongiellaceae bacterium
CAACAGCATTCCTTTAAAGGCCTATGTTGTAGCGGAGTGCGTGGAAGACGATAATCGTAAGCGCTTTAAAAGGTTGGCAGCTAATACTGTGATCAGACCCGTCAGAGCCTATCCTGAATTAGTGGTCAGGGCCTTGGTGGCTCCAGGTACGGAACAGGTTATCGAGGACATGTTTACTTATCATGGGGCGCACCAAAGTAGATATGAGGTCAGTTTAAAGGCCGTGCTTTGGAAAGATGTTGTCTGCACGATCATGCAATCGGAGTTAGGCACTGCTTTGGCTTATGTGAAACCTTCAGGAGAACTCGTTACCAGCCCAAGAGCGAACGACAAGGTTGATGCAGTCGCCTTGATTCTGATGGTGAGACAAGAAGAAGAGCCAAGTCAAAAAGACATTCAAGCATGCCTTCAAAGCCTGAATTCATAATAACTGAATTTATTTGCGCAAGACCTAGGCCCGAACTATCTTAAGTGGAGCACATGGAAGTGTTATCAGCAGGATGCTGACTAAGCTTAATCACTATTCAAAGTCACCTGTATAAATAGGGCGGTTTGAAAATAGCTGAAAAATAGCTGGAGCAGAGGTGGCCTAGGCCACCTTTTCTTTTTGTTTTAGGGTAAAATTAGCGATTAACCCATTCAACCACTTTATCTGCTTTTATTATGTCTATCGCTATTTCTATTAAAGATCTCCACAAAACCTACGAAAATGGTCACCGTGCCTTAAACGGAATTAATTTAGAGGTTGCTGAAGGGGATTTTTTCGCTTTGCTAGGCGCAAATGGCGCTGGTAAATCCACCAGTATTGGCATTATTGCAACCTTGGTTCGAAAGAGTGGCGGCTCTGTAGAAGTCTTTGGTAAAAATGTTGAGGTCAACAGTTACGAAGCTAAATTAGATTTAGGTATCGTGCCGCAGGAAATTAACTTTAGTCTGTTTGAAAAAGTATTTGATATTTGTGTCACGCAAGGTGGTTACTACGGTTTGCCACGCAAAATTGCTGAAGAGCGTTCTGAAAAATATTTAAAGCAACTTGGGCTTTGGGATAAAAAAGATCAACAAAGCAGAAACCTTTCGGGTGGTATGAAACGAAGATTGCTGATTGCTCGAGCATTAATTCACGAACCCAGATTATTAATTCTTGATGAGCCAACCGCTGGTGTTGATATCGAGTTACGTCGGTCGACTTGGGCGTTTTTACAAGAAATCAACAGGGCGGGTACGACCATAATTCTTACTACTCATTACCTGGAAGAGGCTGAAAGTCTGTGTCGCAATATTGCCATTATTGATCAAGGGGAAATTGTTGAAAACACCAGTATGCGGGCTTTGTTAAAAAAACTCGATACCGAAACCTTTGTTTTAGATTGCCGTGAAACTCTGGAAAGTCTGCCAGATTTGAATGGCTTCGCGGTAGAACAAATTGATCCACAATGCCTGGAAGTCACCCTAGACAAAAATCAGGATATTAATGATGTTTTTGCTTTGCTGAACGAGCAAGGTGTGAAAATAAAAAGTATGAGAAATAAAACCAATCGCCTTGAGCAGTTGTTTGTTTCTTTGGTTCAGAAATCTCAAAAAGATAAATCTCAAGTAAGTAAGGAGCTTGGTTAAATGTCAGGTGTTTCGACTCATTACAAGTGGATAGCTTTGAATACCCTAGTTAGAAAGGAAGTGCGTCGTTTTACGCGACTTTGGGTGCAAACATTGGTGCCGCCGGTAATTACGATTTCTTTGTACTTTGTGATTTTTGGAAACTTAATTGGCCGTAGGATAGGAGAGATGAGTGGCTATTCTTATATGGACTTTATTGTTCCAGGCCTAATATTAATGGCGGTGATCAATAACGCTTATGCTAATGTTGTTTCTTCATTTTTCTCGCAGAAGTTTCAGCGTAACATCGAAGAATTACTGGTTTCCCCTGTGCCTAATTACATTATCCTGTTTGGATTTGTTGTGGGTGGTTCCACTCGTGGTTTGATGGTAGGCTTAATTGCCAGCGTCGTCGCCATGTTTTTTAGTGGTTTTTATATGCATAATTTATTTGTAACAGTCTTTGTTGTGCTTTTATCATCTGTAGTTTTTGCCCTTGGCGGCTTGATTAATGCAATTTATGCCAATAAGTTTGACGACATTACAATCATTCCGACCTTTGTCTTAACACCCTTAATATATCTTGGCGGCGTATTTTATTCGATTGATCTATTGCCGGATTTTTGGCAAGCGGTTTCTCATATAAATCCTATCTTTTACATGGTCGATGCTTTTCGTTACGGCATTCTGGGAATTTCAGATGTGAATATCTATTACGCGCTTTTGATTTTATTAGCCTTCGTTGTTGTGCTGTTTACCTATGCCTTATTCTTGTTGCAAAGAGGCACGGGTTTAAGGAGCTAAAATGAGAGACAATCCTCTAGGCAAAGAGACGAGTTATCCTGATTCTTTTGACCCTGAATTGTTAGTAGCTTTGCCTCGTTCTAGCAATCGAGAACAGCTTGGTTTGAGTTCTCAATTACCCTTTATTGGTGAAGACGTCTGGCAGGCTTATGAGCTTTCTTGGCTGGATAACAATGGCTTACCAAGAGTAGCCATGGCAAAGTTTAGTTTTAATTACGACAGTCCATTTTTAATTGAATCAAAATCTTTTAAATTATTTTTAAATTCGCTGAATCAGAAAACTTTTACGAGTAAACAAGCTGTGGCTGATTTATTGGTCGAGCATCTGTCTCATTGTTCCGGTTCTATTGTACAAGTGGAACTATTTGATTTAAGTGAAAGGCTTGACTCAATTACATCACCCTCTGGAACCTGTTTAGATAATATAGAGATCGAGATAAAAGACTATCAGCCAAATGCCGATTTATTAATTGCCGATCAAGCGATTGAAGCGGAAGAAAGTTTATACAGTGATCTATTTAAATCGAATTGCCCGATAACAAATCAACCAGATTGGGCGACGGTGACTATTAGCTATAAAGGTAAAGCAATATCTCATTCAGGTTTGTTGGCTTATTTGGTCTCTTATCGCCAACACAGTGATTACCATGAAAATTGTGTTGAGAAAATATTCGTAGAAATTTTGAAAAAGTGCCAGCCTCAAGAATTAACTGTTCAGGCAAATTTTCTAAGAAGAGGCGGCTTAGACATTAATCCAATTCGCAGTAGTGTTGGCCTGAGTAAAACTGTTCTTTCAAGATTTGTACGGCAATAAAATAAAAGAATGAAAAAAAATATTGATTCATTCCAGAGTTAGGAATTCATTATGGAAGCAATTGAAGCTTTACTGACCCGCAAGGCTGCTCCACGCTTAGTTGGGCCAGCACCTTCAAATGAGCAACTTGAATTGATTTACAAGGCGGCTTTAAGAGCTCCTGATCATGGCATGCTAAGACCTTGGCGTTATCTTACTGTGGAAGGGGATGCTCGACATAAGCTTGGAGAGCTCTTTGTTGAAGCAATGCAGCCACCTAATGAAGTACTTACACAAAAGCTTCTGAATGCCCCTTTGCGAGCTCCAATGATAATCATTGCAGTGGCAACAATAGTTGATCACCCAAAAATCCCAAAAGTAGAACAGATTGGTTCGGTGGCGGCGGCGATTCAGAATATGTCTGTCGCTATTCATGCCTTAGGTTTTGCTTCAATTTGGCGGACTGGAGCAGTCGCCTTTGCTAACAAAGTAAAACTGGCTTTAGGTTTAGAAAAAACTGATGAAATTGTAGGCATTTTATACCTTGGTACAGCAACTGTGGAAGATAGGCAGGTACCAGAAATAAAGGTAGACGATTATTTCGAGGCTTGGCCTCCAGCTTAGGAATGCCAGTAAACTTGTAATTCACAAGCCCATACTTTAAAGTTCGCGCCTTGATTTATTCTCTGCTGAATCAAAATTGGTGAGGTGTCCGAGTGGCTGAATTAAAGATCACGCCTCTTAGGCGAAGTTTCTAAGGAAGGAAGCTGTAGTAAGAAGTTTACGATTGGTGAGGTGTCCGAGTGGTTGAATTAAAGATCACGCCTCCTAGGCGAAAGTTTTAAGAAAGAAAGCGGTAGTAAGAGGTTCAAATTGGTGAGGTGTCCGAGTGGCTGAAGGAG
>CBFIHS010000080.1:0-4023 GCA_965662565.1 Pseudohongiellaceae bacterium
ATTCCTGCGCTTAAGGATTTTAAGCCTCAACTCTTGCTCGTCTCTGCCGGTTTCGATGCACATGAGGCTGACCCTCTAGCTGGATTGAGTCTGGCAAGCCTGACTTTTGAATGGATTGGTCAACAATTGGGATTATTTGCCAAGGAATCATGCCGCAGCAGGGTTTTATCTGTTCTTGAGGGCGGATATCAGCTTGAGGCGCTTGCTAGTAGCGTTACAGCTTATATCAAAGGGATAAAAGCTGGCCTGGGTTCCAATTAAGCAGACTCTTCGGCCTTATCAAGCTAAAACATAATCGTAGTAAACAAAACACTTAAGCCATAGAATTGAACTACTGAAACAAGAGTTTCAAACTTTCACGATAACACTACTATCAATAACGTTTTACAACTGAGTTTTCTCAACTAATTTGGAGTCTACAATGGAAGAAGGTATGAACATCTTTACTGATTACGTAATCCCATGGGGAACCAAAGTCGTAATCGCATTAGCCATTTTCATCATCGGTAAAATGCTTGCGCGCGCAATCGCAGATTTTGCTAAAAAGCCAATGGCTAAAAGCGGCATGGATGATATGCTGGTCAAGTTTTTGGGAACCATGATCTACTCAGTTTTGCTGATTGCGGTAGTCTTGGCTGCTGTCGATCAATTAGGCATTAACATCACCTCTTTATTGGCAATTGTCGGTGCAGCTGGTTTAGCGGTAGGTTTAGCCCTCAAAGATTCACTCAGCAACTTTGCCGCTGGTGTGATGATTATTATTTTTCGCCCATTCAAAATTGGCGACTTTATTAATGCCGGAGGCAGTGCCGGTGTAGTGGATGAAATCGGTTTGTTCTGCACCCTACTGCATACCCCCGATAACCAAAGAATTATCATCCCTAATTCTGCCGTCATCGGAGGCACTATTGTTAACGTAAACACTTTAGGAACTCGTCGCGTTGATCTTGTTGTTGGCATTGGATACGACGATAACATTGGCCAAGCTAGAGATATCATCCTTGGCATTCTTGATGCTGATCCACGAATTCTTAAAGACCCTGCCGCAAGCGTTTCGCTTTCTGAGCTTGCTGACAGCAGCCTTAACTTTAATGTCCGCCCTTGGGTTAATGCTGATGACTATTGGGCCGTTCGTGCCGATGTCTTAGAGACTATCAAGCTGTCTCTGGATCAAGCTGGAATTTCTATTCCATATCCGCAGCAAGATGTGCATATGCACACTGTTAACGCTGCAGAACAAAGCTAAAAAAGTATAAATAACGCTTGCGTTTAAAAATAGAAAGAGTCTAATACGCAGCGCTTGGCATAGCGCCAAGTCAATAATTAACAGGGAGAACATTATGAAAAAGAACCACTTACTCAAAACGGCTTTGACTGCACTTGTCGCGCTGCCGCTTATGCTCAATACAGCAACTAGCATGGCGCAAGACATTGACACTCGATACAACGTCAGTGCGGGAGTCGTTAACTACTTCTTCAATGATGACAAAACTCAAGACGATGATCTCGGTTATCAGCTAGGTTTTGAAATGCCTTTGAAAGATCGTCTTACGCTTTCTATGCAATATTGGGATGTGGATACTGATGTTCTTGGCGGACTTGGCTCCGGCGACGTTGATATGTATCACTCTGGAGTGAACTACAACTTTGATAAAGTCAGTGGCTGGCAGCCTTATGTAGGCGCTGGAATTGGCGCACTGCAAATTTCACGTGCTGCATTAACGGATGTTGGTCACACAACAATAGACTTAAATGCTGGTGTTAAATACTTTTTTAGTAACAACTGGTTAGCAAAATTTGAAGCCATGTTCATTGAGCCTACTAACTCTTTTAATAGTGATTGGGCCATTGGCGCCAGCATTGGTTATGCTTTTGGTTCATTGAATCAGCATCCTGCGGCTAGCCCAGCCCCAGAACCAACGCCTGCTCCAGCTGCACCTGTCGCGCAAGCGCCAATGGATAGCGATCGCGATGGTGTTGTTGATTCAATGGATGCTTGTCCGAACACAAGCAGAAATCTTGCTGTTGATAGCAGAGGTTGTGTGATTCTAGATGCTAGCCAGCGTGAGCAAACATTAGCGGTACATTTTGATACCAACCAATCAGTTGTTAAAGATGAGTATCAAATCGAAATCGAAGAGTTTGCTGACTTCTTGAGAGAATACAATAACACAACTGTTGTTATTGAAGGACACACTGACAGTGACGGAGCTGAAGACTACAACCAAGCTCTATCAGAACGTCGCGCTAACGCTGTAATGAACGTATTGATTAATCGTTATAGGATTGCCGCTTCTAGATTATCCGCTGTTGGTTATGGTGAAAGTCGTCCAGTCGCTACAAACTCTACGGCCGCTGGCAAAGCACAAAACCGTCGCATTGATGCGTCAGTGAGTGTAAGAGTTCAAGTAGAAAGAAGACGTTAAGTTTTAGAAACTTAGTAATCTCGAATCAAAAAAGCCTGCACATGCAGGCTTTTTTTTGACTCCAAAAATTAACACTAGAAGCTTGATCCAGGCTGTTTCAAAAACACCTCTTCTTCTGCTGTTGACTCTCTTCCAAGAATCTCATTTCTATGCGGGTATCGACCAAAACGTTCGATGATTTCTTTGTGCCTGATTTCAAAATCAAGATTCTCTGCAATGCCATTTTTGGTATACAGTTCAAGCGCTTTTTCATGAACTTTTAGTGACTCACTGTGCATATAAGGCAAGTACAAAAAACTCGCTCACTACGACTGAGTTCATCATCTAGCTTCTGGTTAACAGCTTCCTGTGCCAGACACAAAGCCTGCGCATCAAATGCAAAAGCTAAAGACCTGTCTCGATACATATTTCTTGAGAACTGATCCAAAACAATGATTTCCGCCAAGCGCCCCTGCGCCGTCTGTCTCCAATCAAAAAGTTCACATAAGCTCGCTTGCTTGTGAAGATCACCAAACCTTTCCATTATCAAACGATCAAAGCCGGTGTCTTTTTTCCAATGCTGAGCCGGTTCTATTTCATCAAACCAAAAATCCAGAACTTCTTTGTAATTCGTCATGATGAATCCTGTTAGAAAAAATTATGAGTTAACAAATTAACCCACATTGCTATTACACATATAAAGCCAAGCAAGAATGCTATTAAGCGATGCATAACATGGTTATAAGTTAAATGGATGTAGGCATGAACATAGCGCGAAAACACAAACAGCCAAGCTAAGACAAAACCAATAAAATCATTTGGCATTAAGAACACATAAAGCACGCAAACCACATAGAACAGAATTGGCACTTCAAACTGATTACTATAAGAACGCGAGGTGACTGCGACCTCCTCTGGAACTTCAGCCCCAGTCATGGTGGCAAAATACCTAGCGGAAAGCTTGCCTTGACGGGCGCTATTAATCCTCGTGACCAACATTATTAAACCGATAAACACGGTCAAAAAAACCATCGCTGACATGGCAATTATCATTTTTTACTCCTGATCCTGACCGTGAACTTGATCTTCAATATCAACATAGAACTCTTCTTCGAAACGAGGCGTACACAAAGCTAAAAAGATAAGGTCTTCTTCGCCAACATTCGTAATACGTTGCCGTACCTCTTGGGGAATCATTACTGTATCTTGCGCACCTACTTCTCTTGGAGCATTGTTGCCGACCTCAACACTGCCCTTGCCAGAGACAATTAAATAACGCTCTGTGATGCCCAGCAATTTGTGCCAACGCGTGCTTTCCCCAGGTTCGACCCGTACATAAGCAACTGAAAGTTCTGGATCTTCAGCCGTGTTAGAAAGCTCAGTAATAAAACAGCCTTCGCGGAAATAATATTCACTGGGTTTTTCGTTCATTACGCTTTGTCCTTTTTCTGAGGATTATCCAAAAGCCATGGCACAGACTCAGAGTTTTTGAGCCTCAAACTTTTTTAGAGTTCATCTATAAGCTATTAAGCGTGCACGCACATTTATCATCCAACCTGTAGTCTATTCTGTTTACTTCCGTTTTATCAAATACTCATTTTTCTCTTATTTAGTTAGC
>CBFIHS010000081.1:0-3642 GCA_965662565.1 Pseudohongiellaceae bacterium
TTTGTTATACTAATCAAAATTTTCGTTATCAAAATTCACTGATTTTTAAAGGTCCTTATGTCACAAAATGAAGCAAAAATTAGCCCTAATCTGGCCGCGGTCAAAAACATCATTGTTGTTTCTTCAGGTAAAGGCGGAGTAGGAAAATCAACCACGGCTGTGAATTTAGCGCTAGCACTAAAAGATCAAGGTGCTACTGTTGGGCTTTATGATGCCGATATTTATGGACCAAGCATACCAATCATGTTGGGTTTAGCCGAAGGCACTAGACCTGAGATTTTGGATGAGCGGACTATGAAACCAATATCTGCGCATGGCATTGTCTGTCATTCAATTGGTTTTCTAGTAGATACGAATCAAGCCATGGCTTGGCGAGGGCCTATGGTGGTTGGTGCTTTTAATCAGATCCTTAATGATACTCAGTGGGGTGAGTTAGATTATCTTGTTGTCGATATGCCACCAGGAACGGGAGACATACAGCTGAGTTTGGCTCAGTCCGTTCCGGTAACTGGTGCCGTTATTGTGACAACTCCGCAAGATGTTGCATTGCTGGATGCCAAGCGCGGTATCGAAATGTTTCGTAAAGTCGGGATTCCTATTCTAGGAGTGGTTGAAAATATGGGCATGCATGTATGTAGCGAATGTGGGCACATGGAGCATATTTTTGGTGAAGGTGGAGCACAAAGAATCGCCCAAGATTATTCAGTCAATGTCTTAGGGTCTTTACCCTTAGAAAAATCAATCCGTGAGCATAGTGACCAAGGTGTCCCGATCGTGGCGGCTGAAGCGTATGGCAAGGTAACTGAGATTTATCGGAATATTGCCGCTCAAGTTGTCAGCACGGTTAGCGATCTCAACAGTAGTTTGAGTACACCTAATATTAGTATTGTTGAGGATTAATAATAGAAGGTTAATCTAATAGAAGGTTAATCTAATAGAAAGTTAATCCGTTTTCTTTAACTCTCGAAGGTATTGGAAAAGCTTTTTACTGGCCGCTGGTGGTTTATTCTGAGTCTTCTCTTTTTGAATTTGCCGTATGAGTTGACGTAAATACTGAATATCCAGCTCTGGATGCTCAAGTATCAGCCCTTGGAGCGCATCTTCAGAGCCTAAAACCAGTTGTTCACGCAGGTCTTCTAATTGATGAAAAAAGCGCTTCTCCAGGTTAGCTTTTTGCTGATCTTGAATTAACACTTTTTCTATTTCTGTTGTATCAATGCCGCGCATTATTTTTCCAATGAATTGAAGCTGTCGACGACGAGCTTCATTTTTATTGGGAAGGCGTTTGAATTCATCTATTGCTGATTGAAGGTTAGCAGGCAGCTGACACTTTTTCAGAAGATGGAGATCTATCTCGGTGAGTTTTTTCCCAAGCTCCTGAAGTGCAAGCATTTCACGCTTACGTTGACTTTTACTGATGATTTCTTCTGACTCGAAATCAGAGTCTTGAGAATGATCCATCTTAATAAAAAATGGCCGCCAGCCCCAAAAATGACATGAAACCAACAATGTCAGTGATAGTGGTAAGAACGACGCTGCCGGCAAGGGCGGGGTCAATTTTAAGCTTTTTAAGAAGCAAGGGCAGGTAGGCTCCAGCTAGTGCAGCGGTAATTAAATTTACAATCATAGCGCTCGCAAAGATATAGGCTAGTCTGAGGTCTGAAAACCAAAACACAGCAATCAATGCAGCAACAACTGCCCAGAGTATGCCATTTAAGAGGCCAACGCCAAGCTCACGCCACATAAGCCAGCTTGAATTCGTTTTACCGATTTGACCAAGTGCCATACTGCGTATAACAAGTGTGAGAGTTTGGTTGCCCGCAACGCCCCCCATGCTCGCAACGATCGTCATTAATACAGCCAAGGCTACAATCTGATCGATGGTATCTGCGAAGCGGTTAATAACTACCGCTGCCAAAAATGCTGTAACGAGATTCACCCCTAGCCAAACTGCACGTCTTTTGGCTGTCTTAAAAACTGGAGCAAAGGCATCTTCGTCTTCATCCAGACCAGCCATACGCATGAATGAATGCTCTGCGTCTTCTCGAATGACATCAACAATGTCATCAATCGTAATACGACCAAGAAGTTTTCCTTCTTCATCTACAACCGGCGCCGAGATCCAATCCATTCGCTCGAAGAGTTGGGCAACTTCATTGTCTGGCATTGAGACAGGAATCGCATCAAAGTCCGTTATCATTATTTCACTGACCGTGAGATTCGGGTCGGAAACTAAGACTTTACGCAGAGGCAATAGACCAACGAGACGATCATCACGACTGACCACTAAGATGTTATCAGTCATGGTTGGGATTTCATTGTGACGACGCAGGTAACGTAAAACAACATCTAGGGTATGGCTGCGCCTGACCGTAATAGTATCTGTATTTAATAGACCGCCAGCAGTATCTTCAGGGTACGACATAACGGCTTCAAGACGATGCCGGTCTTGTTCGCCCATTGACAGTAAAACTTCATTTATTACCTGCTCAGGTAATTGTTGCAGGATATCGGCCAAATCATCTGTTTCAAGGCCTTCAGTCAAGTTAGCAACTTCTTCAGGACTTAATTTATTAAGAATGTCACTTTGAATGTCTTCATTGAGAAAATTAAGAACTTCTCCTTCATTGTCTTTTGCAACTAATCGCCATAGGACTTCACGAGCTTTATGGGGCGATGATTCGAGTAGGTGAGCAATAGTAGCAGCAGGCAGATTATTGAGCATTTGCCGGACATGAACAAAAGAGCCACTATCCAGCGCAGTGCTGAGTGCCTCTAAGTGTTTCTCTGTCTGGTTATTGTTCTCGCCTTGTTGCAGCATTGTTTTAATAAGACATCAATTACTGGATGCGGGTATTATAGCAGTGCAAGGAATCTAAAGCCTTATAAACTAGATAGCCCGACAAATTTAATGCTAAAAAATAAAACTCAACTTTTAACAGCTTTTATACTAGTCGCTGGAGTTTCGGTTTTGGCTTACTTACTAAGCCCTGACTTGAGTGCAGAAAATTTACACTGGTATAGCGTATTGCCATCGGTTATCGCAGTGGCTTGTGCTATCGCTACAAGGCGTTTGTTATTGAGCTTAGGTGCTGGGATTTTCTTAGGCAGTTTTCTTATTAATTTTTCGCAGCTTGATTCGCAGAGTTCGAAATTCTTTTCTAGTATCGGTCCAAGTTTTGAAACGCTTTTTGCTCAGGTGTGGAGCGTGATAAGCGATCCTTTTAATTTATCAATTCTTCTCTTTATTATTTTAATGCTAGTAATGATTAGTGTCGTAATTTTATCGGGAGGCTTGTTAGCGATAGTGAAGTGGTTGGAGAAGTTTGCCCAAACCTCACGATCGACTCAATTTATCACCATGATAATGGGTTTTTTTGTTTTCATTGATGATTACGCCAATGTGATGATCGTAGGGACGTCGATGCGACCAATTTCGGATGCCAAGCGTATCAGTAGAGAAAAATTGGCTTTTATTATTGACGCAACTAGCGCACCGATTGCGGGAATCGCTTTCATGTCTACCTGGATTGGTTATGAGATAGGCATTTTTTCAGAAGTAAGTGCTAACCTAGAATTTAATCGAGACGTGTACACGATGTTTCTTGATGCATTACCTTACCGTTTTTACTGTTTGTTCAT
>CBFIHS010000082.1:0-3334 GCA_965662565.1 Pseudohongiellaceae bacterium
CTAAGCCGGGGATATCATTTAAGTAGTAATGGTCGAGTTCTTTGATTACAGGGCGCACTACTTTTTTCAGGTCGGCAAAGTCCATTATCCAACCGGAGTCTTTATCAGGTGTTCCAGAAACATGAACTTCCACGCGGTAAGAGTGCCCGTGTAAGCGGCCGCATTTATGCTCGGCTGGTACATTCGGTAAAAGGTGAGCCGCTTCGAAGGTAAATTCTTTATATATTTCCATGAGTCTGTTGTATTCGCAGTTGTTTGGCCGCGCTGAGTTTAACGATTGCTAGTATAGCTGTACAGGTATTTGCATGCACTTTCCTAGATAATGCTTATAATGCCATGGTTGGATTAAGCAATACTATATGATGTTAATTTTCAACTTACTAAAGCGCGTATTCAAACGAGCACGACTTCAAATCTTTAAAGGAGAGAGGTTGCCGCTGTTCTTGAGTTTATTGGCCATGTTATTTGCGCTTTGGCTAGAAGTTGATCCTCCTTCTTCTTTAAATAATTTTATCACCAGGCTTGATAACGTTGTTTATGACCAGCGTTATAGCCTTTTTCTGCCTTCTAGAGGCGAAGGTGACCATAAGATTGTTGTTGTCGACTTCGATCAAAGAAGCCTTTAAGCAGAAGGGCAGTGGCCATGGTCGCGTTTTAAAATAGGCGACCTAGTAGAAAAATTGGCAGATGCCGGAGTGATTGTTATAGGTTTTGACGTCACTTTTCCTGAGCCAGAGCGAAACCTTGTTCTTGAGATGCAAGAACGACTGGGTGAAGAAAGCTCACAATTGATTAATGATATTCCACGTGTGCAAGAAGCGCTTGATGGCGACAGTTATTTTGCTGAAAAAATGCAGTTTACTGATGTTGCACTGGGGATGTCATTTCGAGCGAATGAGGCTTTAGGTACGGTGTATTGCCTGAGCAAATTTCCGAGCTTGATCAAGGCGATATTGGCTTTTCAACATTATTAAACATGCAGGGCTATGAAGCCAATATTGCTCCGCTGCAAGAAGCGGCCGCTGGTGGAGGTTTTTTTGATACTCGGCCTGATATCGATGGTGTGATTCGATCAACGCCCCTAGTCTATAATTTTCAGAACAGGATATACCCATCCTTAGCTTTGGAAATGGCTCGACTTTATTACTTCGAAGAGAATTTCACCATTGCAACTGAAGCGGATACCTTTGGCTCATTCAGAAGAGTAACCGGTGTAAATATGGGACAGATCACCATTCCTACTATGGCAGATGGGCGCGTACTAATCCCGTATATTGGCCGTTCTGAATTGGGAGAAGGGGGGACATTCCCTTATGTTTCTGCCACCGATGTCTTGCAAGGAAATTTAACTAGCGATCAGCGTCAGCTGTTTGAAAACGCTTTAGTTCTAGTGGGTACAACAGCCACAGGGATATACGATCTTCGGGCGACACCTTTGGAACCTGTTTATCCTGGGGTAGAGGTGCATGCTAATGTTTTAAACGCCTTGTTAAATGCTTCACCGATGGTTACTTTAGAGCAAGCTGGCAGTTCGGATTAGTAGGGTTTAGGGTCTTTATTATCAGATTTTAATTTTATTCAGGACAACCCATTTCCAAGCCGATCCGATTGGGTCAATGGTGCTGTTGCGGTGGCGATTTTTGTCATCGGCTTATTTTTAGCTCTGGTTTATCCTCTTTTAGGGCCTGCTTTGCTGATGCTCTCGAGCTTGGCATTTACCCTTGGCATTGTAGCTTTAAACTTTAAGCTATGGGTCGATTACAAATTAGATGTGCCTGTGGTTGTTCTGGTTTTTCTTATCTTATTAATTACCGCTATTAATTTAACTTACGGCTTTCTTAAAGAAGGAATCAATAGAAGAATGATTAAGTCGATGTTTGATCAGTATGTTCCGCCAGAGCATATTAATGCCATGCTCGATGACCCTGATAATTATAATTTTGAAGGGGAGAATAAAGAGCTTAGTGTGCTTTTTTCAGATATTAGAGGTTTTACCAGTATTTCTGAAAAACTTTCAGCTGCCGATTTAAAAACGCTGCTGAATGAGTTTTTCACTCCCATCACAGGCATCATTTTTGATAACAAAGGAACCATTGATAAGTACGTAGGCGACATGGTTATGGCCTTTTGGGGAGCTCCTTTAGGTGATCCTGATCATCGACGCCATGCGGTCATTTCGGCCTTACAAATGTTAGAAAAAAAAGAAGCTTTAAAAGCAGAATTCCGTAAAAAAGGGCTACCTGAAGTTAATATTGGTGTTGGAATTAACTCTGGTTTTATGAATGTAGGTGACATGGGGTCGACTTATCGTCGCTCCTATACGGTATTGGGTGATGCTGTAAATCTAGGTTCTCGACTTGAAAGTATTACCAAATTTTATGGAGTCAAATTATTGATTGGAGAGGAAACATACGATCACATTGAAGGCTTCTTGTGTCGCTTGGTGGATAAGGTTCAAGTCAAAGGTAAAGAGGAACCAATTCGTATTTATGAGCCCTTGTGCTTAACAAGCGATGCCTCTGACGAATTAATAGATCAAGTTGAAGAATACCATGTTGCACATGACTATTATCTTCAACAAAACTGGCAAAAAGCTGAGAGTTGTTTTCGAAAATTACATGAAAATGATCCGGACAAATTATTGTATTCGGTTTACCTGGAGCGCATTGAAAATCTTCAGACTCAAGAGCTAAGTTCTGACTGGGATGGTACTTTTAAACATACGGCTAAATAGAATTGACATGCCGAAACAAGTAGGTAAAATGCGCATCCTTGACGCTTTGGGTGATTAGCTCAGTTGGGAGAGCGTCGCCCTTACAAGGCGAATGTCGGGGGTTCAAATCCCTCATCACCCACCAAGGTGTCTGTTTGTGTTGCGGACCGGTAGTTCAGCTGGTTAGAATGCCGGCCTGTCACGCCGGAGGTCGCGGGTTCGAGTCCCGTCCGGTCCGCCATCACAAAACTCGTATCAAGTTCCCTATCTTCCCCCTAAGCAAGTTCCCTATGTTTTCAATCCTATGTTTTCAATATAGTAGTCTCTAATTTGGAGCTAGCTCTAATCTAGCGCTTATCCAGCCCAGCGTCAGTATCAACTCTTACTAAGATTCTATTAAGTAAACTTTAATCTGCTTCAGGCTTGCTGTGTGCTTTTGTGCGGCGTGTTCCGGAATGAGTAGAGGAAGATATCACTGAGCTAAGTTAGCTGAGCAGAAGGAGAGCGCATTGATCTCCCTGATAAAAAAAACTGACTTTAATCAGGGAGATGAAGGCTTGCTAGGATAAGGTTCGTAGCTAACTTTCTATTGTTTAAAGGCTTAAGGCTTAAGGTTCTCTA
>CBFIHS010000083.1:0-232 GCA_965662565.1 Pseudohongiellaceae bacterium
TTATCTTGCAATTACAGCTTTCTTACTCTCGGCTAACGGCGCTAAAACAGGAGATGTAGCTTTAACTGCTGATGATGAAGCCTTAATTAATAGGGTTGTTGTTTATGATAGTCAACCAGGTGTTCAGCCGAGTGATGAAGTCTCAGGACCAACAGGCGTGACAGTTGCGGGTGAAGTTGAGGATTACAAACCAGTCACAGATGAAATGTTACGTAACCCCGCCCCCCAAGAT
>CBFIHS010000083.1:242-3298 GCA_965662565.1 Pseudohongiellaceae bacterium
GGAAACCATCAAGCTTGGAGCCATAGCAAACTTACTGAAATAAATACTGATAACGTCAAGAATTTACAATTGGCATGGGTTTGGTCCATGAGTGATCAGGCCTCAAATCAAACCTCCCCTCTGGTGCATGACGGGGTTCTTTATTTATTTAATCCCGGCAACAAAATTCATGCTCTGAATGCAGCGACTGGTGACCTCATTTGGGAACAAAGCTTAGGTGGCCGAAGCGGAACCATGAGAAACATGGGTATCTATGAAGAGAACCTTATTATTAATACACCGGGTGGCGATATTGTTGCGGTAAACGCGCGTAATGGTGAAGAAGCCTGGCGTATAAATATTGGTGAGGGTTTTGTAAATACCAGTGGCCCTATAGTTGGTGACGGGAAAATTTATACTGGCATGTCCCTTTGTTACATCTTCCGCGAACAAAAGTGTTTTGTTAGTGCATACGATGCTAAAGACGGTAGTTTGTTATGGCAGTTTAATACGGTTGCGCAAAGCGGAGAACCGGGTGGCGATAGCTGGGGTGAAGTAGATAACCTTTTCAGGGCAGGAACGGATACCTGGATAACACCAAGTTTTGACTCAGAGCAAAATATCGTTTTTATCGGGGTAGCCCAAGCTAAACCTTGGATGTCAGTTAGTCGTGGGATGAGTGTTTATGATGACGCACTTTATTCTAATTCTACTCTGGCTTTGGATGCTGATACTGGAGAACTGGTCTGGTATTACCAACATGTGCCGGGTGAAACATTTGATTTAGATGAAGTCTTTGAAAGAGTGTTGGTTGATCTTGATGGTGAGAAGCTGGTTTTCTCTGCTGGAAAGCATGGGATTCTTTGGAAACTAAATCGAGAAACTGGTGAGTATATAGAACATAAAGAGACCATCTTTCAAAATGTTTTTGAAAGTTTTGATCCTGACACCGGCAGGCCTCAATACCGTAACGATGTTGTAGAGCAAAGAATTGGGGAATGGATTCAAGCTTGTCCGTCTACGGCAGGTGGCAAAAACTGGCATGCCATGAGTTATCATGTTGAAAGCGAAACGATGGTTATTCCTTTGAGCCAAAGTTGTGTTGAAATGAGAGGGCGTGAAATTTCTTTTCTTGAAGGTGGTGGTGGCTACGCTTCTAATCGACGCTGGTCTGAAATGCCTGGAACAGACGGCAAGGTTGGTAAAGTCGGTGCCTATAACGTGAGAACTATGGAAGAGCTTTGGTCATTTGAACAACCCGCTTCTTTTTTGACTGGAGTCTTAACAACAGCTGGCAATTTAGCTTTTGTTGGCGATCTCAATCGAACCTTCCGTGCTTTAAATGTCGAGACTGGGGAATCACTTTGGGAAACAAAATTAGGAACATCTGTGCAAGGCTTCCCAATTACTTTTGCTGTGGATGGAAAGCAATATGTTGCGGTGCCAGTCGGCTTGGGTGGTGGTAGTCCTAGAACTGTTCCCTCGATTATTACTAACGACATTTATTACCCTAAAACAGGTAATGCCTTGTATGTCTTCAAATTGCCAGATTAACTTAAGGATTTAGACTGTAAAGTCAGCAAAGTTAAAAAAGTTAAAAAAGTATTAGTGCAGTATTTATTAGAGGCTTTACAGATGCTGTTTTCAAGTTGGGTTGTCTAGAATTAATAGGTGTTTTCGCGACTCAACGCTTAGTAAAAATAATAAAATAATAAAATAATAAGAAGAGCAGGAGATAAAATAATGACAATAAGAGCTAGCAAAATAGTTGCGAGCTTTCTTCAAGCTACCTTTGTGTTTGTCGTGTTGGTTTCAACGACTACAGTCTCAGCCCAAGATATGACTATCACTAATGCTCGCATCATCGTGACACCCACTAATATTATTGAAAATGGAACTATTATTATTGAGGATGGACGTATCTCCAGTGTTTATGCTGGAGCTCCAGAACGCAATAGAGGAGAAGTAATTATTGCTGAAGGCTTAACTGCGATGGCGGGTTTTATAGATAACCATAAGCATGTTCGTGATAGCGAAGACTTTGAGGCTCAAATGATATCTTTGCTGGAAGCTGGCTACACTACGGTCTTAAATGGTGGAGGACAAGCTGAAGATAATCTTACTTTAAGTAGGCGTATTTCTAGCGGAGAAGTTCTTGGACCAAAGCTAATCCCATCTCACAGAATCAGCCTTAGGCAAACTCCAGAAGAGGCTAGGGAAGAAGTCCGTGCTATGGTTGCAATGGGAATTAAACACACTGGAGAAATAGCTTTAACCCCAGAACCTGCTCCACCACAAGCCGAAATTGAAGTGCTCAAAGCAATTGTTGAAGAAGCTGCCGAGGTTGGTATACAAGTGAATGTTCATGCTGTCAGTAGTACTGCAACGGTAGCCGCTGTTGAAGCAGGAGTAACTCGTCTGGTCCATTTACCAAATAAAGATTTTACCAGTTTTGATCAGGCTCGAATCGTGGCTGAAAATGGCGGAATAGTTTCTGGTTTAATTGCCTTCGGAGCTCCTATTCTTGATCGCGAGTCTGTCGCGCCAGCACCAGTTCGCTTCCCAAAAGATAATACCCCTCGCTTCAGAGATGGAAGGATGTGGCCAGAAGCATTGGCCGGAGCCAATCGAGATCCACAAGGCAGAGCAACTGGCACAGAGGGTGGTTATACCATTATTAATGCACGTCGACTTTGGGATGCTGATCCAAACCATAGAACAATGTCATTTTCGACAGATCAAAACTACGATGACATTGTCGTTTTAGAACATGAATTGAAGTCTTTTAGCATTGTATTTTCTATGCAAGATATTCATCAAATTATGGGGCCAAATTCTGCACGTTTCATTAATATGGAAGATGAAATTGGCACACTGGAGCCTGGTAAAATAGCCGATATAATTTTGCTATCTGGTGATCCTACGGAAAATATTTACGGGATGTTGACGAACACTATGACTATTCTCGAAGGTGAGATAGTTGTTGATAAACGTTAAGTTATTCAAGTAAAGACATACATTGTATAAGCCATAAGTTAATAAAAAAAACAAAAAAATTGGAAATTAGCACGTTGTAA
>CBFIHS010000084.1:0-3180 GCA_965662565.1 Pseudohongiellaceae bacterium
ATAAGCTGGGATGCCGTATTCAATTTTCGGTAATTCAATCGCGTTTAGTCTGTGTATCGAGAAGGCTCTGAAAGGACATCGTGCTTGATTGCTTAATAAACTTGTTCCCCCTTTGATATTTTCTTCCTCATTAATGTTTAAGAGGATATTTTCTTTGAAAGTTTCCAAAGTGCTAATGTTTTGGATTTTAAAATATTGCGAAATAACACTGGGGTTTAACTCTGAGGGTTCATTTTCACTCTGTTCTATTTCTATATATGAATCTTGTAACACTGTCGCAACTAGACTACTTGGCATAAGCTCGCCTTGAGCATTAGCTCTAGGATAAGTTAAAACGACTTTTTCAGACGTGTTAGAAATAAGCTTTGATAAGCTTTGTATGGCTTGCTGATAGCTTAGCTCAGAAGAACTGCCAGGTAATTTGTGTAATCGTTGTATAGGCGAAGGTATGAAAGGGTTAGGGTATGCCTTTTCTGGCAAGCTAAGGTCTGATAAACCCATAATCCAAAGGTGGCTAAACCGTAAGTCGACGGCATCTTGAAGGCTGAAAATTTGGATAGGAGCTTCTTGGCGATTTTCTCTGTCTTTGATGTTACTCATTAGATTTTGAAGCAAAGCCAGAGCTTCATTAAAGGTTATAGATTTATATAAAAAACTGAGCTTTTTTAATTTTTCTAGGGTTTCATTCCAATAGCAAAGATAAAAGTTTTGTGCTTTTTTTTCTTCATCGGTCGGCCAACACAACAAAGAGATTTGTAATGAAAAATATTCAGCCCATGAGTTTACGGTTTGTTTGGTTTTTTGTTTTCGATGGTTGTCAGAGCTCGTTGTTAATACTTTGTATAATTTTGGAGAAAACCAAGCCTTATCTTCTTGTTGTGCCAAAGTTCTTAAATCAATGCTACGGCAATTTGTTTCTGCTTTTTTTCGTAATTGATATTCAAGTAAGGCTCGTGAGTTTTCTTCTTCTATGTTGCTAACTAATAATGGAGAACGCACTAAGGTACATAGCTCTAGAGTAGGAATTTGTTCCATGTTTAATTTAAGCAATTCAGGAATTGTTATTAGGAGCGGGGCGTCTTTGCTTAAGTTCATGGAAGATGCAATATTGAATGGCTTAACTTTTTTATCGGTTTCAGCGTTCAAGACTGTGGAATAAAAGCGTTTAAATAAGGGTAGTGAACTTTGCAGTTCTGTACTGATGATGCCTATTTTGGCTGATGGTTTTTTCTGGAGGATTTCTTCACACCATTTGGCGCTTTCTAGAATTTCTTCGGCGTTGTTTTTAAAACTCTTGGCATTCGTTTCTGGTTTGTTTTCATTCCAACTTAGTTTTTTTACCTTGTTCGAGCTTTCCAGAATTGAAAAAAACTTTTGATAAAGTGGGGGAGGGTTATCGAAGCCTAATAAAATTATTTTGCTTGCTAACAGGCCTTTGTTATTAGCTACTACAGGCAGCATGTTTTGAAATAGTTCAGAGAAGCTAGTAAGACCTTCACTTTTGCAATAGTTATGATAGTCCTCGATCCAGTTGATGAAAGCGGTACTGTCATCAATGTAACCGGATCCATCAAGCTTGCTGTGATAAGGACTGAAGCCTTTTAAATTCAACTGCCATTGCACGGTTAACCTATAAGCTTCTAGGGCATCGGGCGCAGCATTTTCTAAATTATATAAAGGATTACTGATTGGGCTTTCTCGAATAATCTTTTTCCAGAGGTTTAATTCCTGAAAGCTTTCTAAAAGCGTATACGCTGGTAAATACCCTTCAGTATGAAATAGCTTTTTGAATAAGCTTTTCAGCCAAATATCAATGGAGTGGATCTTTGGGCTAGGAGTGACTAAAGGCTTAGAAAGGTTTTTTCTATAAGCGCCATATAGTTCATGGGTTTGAACTGAGGTTCGATGGTTGGGAGTCAATATTTCCCAGCCATCTTCAAGATATTTCGCTAGTTCATTTATGTTGGTATGGCTATCAGGCATCGGAGTAAAGTATTACATAATGCAATTGTTGGGGCTATTCATTGAGTTTGAAAGCCCCATCAATTTCTGACATCAAAGAATTTAATGAGCATGCACCGAATAGGTTTCTTAAGCTCGCTATTCTAAAACTAGGGCTAAGATTCATTAGAATGAATTCTTAGCTTTAATTTTAAGTTTAATTCTTCTCCGCAGGCTGGTTTACGGCACTAGAATCAGGTGCAGGGCTGATACTAGGCTCTGCTTTAGTGACTTTTACAGCATCTTTATTTCTTGGGTCATTAGGGGCGCGTTTTACCCTTGCAGTGCTGGCGACAGCAGGTTTAGCTGTGGCTTCAGTTGCTGTCGCAGCAGGAGCAGCAGTTACAGGCGCTTTAGGGCTCTCAGAAGCGCTTACATTTGCTTGTGACTCTGGTTTTGGGGCTTTTGGCTTAGCTTCAGTGCTCTTGGGAGCATTTGGTCTAGCCACTTCGGGTTTCTGTTTTTGTTCAGGTTCAGAGCTCGAAGTACTTGAGTTTTTTGCTTTAGGCGCTGAAGCAGTGTCAGTAGCTTTGCTTTCGGCTTTTGTTTCTAATGTTTCGGCCTTTGTTTCCACTTTTGTCTGTGGTTTTGCTTCAGCTTGGGGCTTATCTTGGACAGGAGAAGCAGTGTTTGAAGTGCTAGCTGCATTATCAATACCTGCATTTTCAGCACTTTCTTTTTTCGAGCTTGCCTCCGCTGGTTTAGAGCTTGCCTTCGCTGCGGAGCTCTCATCGTTTACGGCCGCTTGTTTAGCATTTGGGCCTTGAGCTGGCGTATCGGTATTCACCGGAGCTTGATTTGCAGAACTGTTAACATTATCTGTACTTGTAGCTTGAACTGTCTCTGCTGCGGTAGCTTCAACAGCCGGCCGCTCACCACGCTGACGCTCTTGAGGTTTACGCTTAGGGCTTCCAGAAGGCCTACGTTTTGGCTTGTTACCATCTTGGCTGGTCTTTTCAGAGTTATCGCTTGGTACAACACTGTTGTCTTGAGTTTCTTGGGTCTCTTGTGGCCTTCTTTGACCAGGCTTTTTATTTCTTGACCTCTTACGGGGCGGCCTATCAGAGTTAGATTCTGATTTTTTAGCTTGAGTATTAGGAGCCTCATTGTCCGAAGTGCTCTTGCGGGCTCTATCCTTACGTGGACGTTTCTGTTGGCCCGATTTAGTATTTTTACGAG
>CBFIHS010000085.1:0-3137 GCA_965662565.1 Pseudohongiellaceae bacterium
GTTTAACGGTGAATCATCCCCGATTTAATGATTTTAAACGATCAAAACTCACATCTCATCTAAAACAGAAGCCTTGTTTAGTTCCGTACCTATGGAGCAGCACCTGATGTGCAGATATTTGACCGCTGAAAAGTAGGGGTTACTGTGCCCAATCGCTACAGCTAAGCCGCAGGACGTAGGCCCGGGGCCCCCACTCGTAGGGCCCCGCGTCTCGGACCACGGCCCTTTAGTATTAGCGTTGTAAATTCATTCGGGGGTAATTTTGTTTGGTAACGCCATCTCTACTAACGCACCAATTCCAAGCTGAGCCGTGCCGCTGCTCTCGCCGAGTGGCGTCAATTGTTGAGCGCATAGATTTAAGTTATACCAGCAATCTGATGCGTGTTCTCATTAGTTTTACAGTTCCAAAAAACTCGTTTAATCTGCTAAATATGCAAAAATAGAATATTTGATTAAACCAATACGAGGGCGAGTTGGTAGCAGTATTTCGCAAGAAAACCGCTCAGTACTGCCTGGCTTCAAATCTTCCTCTTCAGAACAGCCTCCAAGAAATTTATTTTCAATGTCAAAGTATCCAATGTTAAAAACAACACTCACATTGCGATCAAAGGATCCACCTACCCGAGCCTTCAAATCCATTTCATAAACACCAGTTTTGCTAGTTTCTTTCAACTCTATATCGCTCAATGTGAGTGGCGCCGTTACCGTCCATGACGAGACATTCTGAGGATCAATTTCTCCTTCGTACTTATAAAATAGGGGTTGTTCCGATTTTTTTTCAGCCCCAGAAATTTTGCATACCATTCCCTCAACAAGACCAAAATCTTGAAAAACTTTTGCTGTATTTCGCTCAATGGCGATGATGTCTCGTTCCGAGTTAAGTAAGATAAACTCTTCAAAGTTCGTAACATCGTATCTTGTTCTATCAACCATCACGTCCGGGAAAGCATTATCGATATAAATCGAAAAAGTGCTACTGCCTGAGCATGAAACCTCTGTCGCAGCGTCTGCAACAGAGATTGGCTTAATCTCTTGAATGTTGCAGCTTAAGCCTGGCATAGACTCTCCTCTGTCTAAACTGAATAAGTCACCAGTTGAACGACTTACTTCGTAAGTTTCATTATCAAGTGTGAACTTTAAACTTTGATCTGTGTCTTCTCGAAAAATCAATTCATCTCCGCCCAGAAGCTGCCTACCTTCGGTATTTTGAAAAACAAACATTACTTCCGCTGAACCAGAACAGCTTACCCGAGAGTAGTTGATAATGCCTTGCGCATATGCTGGAGCGAGCATCCCGTTACACCAGGCAAATATTCCCATGAAGCCAATGAAGAAAATATTTTTCATTTGAATTGTCCGTTTACTGTAAATTTGGCTAAATAATAAAAACAGATTGATAGTAAGTCAATCGGTCGCCCTGAAGTTATACGACTTGTAATAGTTCTCAAATTGCCCTGCCCTTATTCCTGCTCACACGAAAAAATAATTCAGCTCACACCCGCCCTATATCTCACAAGAAACACAGGGCGAACAGTTCTCAACATTCCTACAGAGTTATTTCTGACTACCCCGACAACCTGATCACCTCCACAATCTCCCGCTTCTGCTCATCACTGATGCTAGCCGATTACAGCCCATAGGTCAGCCTGTTAGCTGGCCGTGCAGACTGGTGCCCCACAATACTGGCCGTGAAGTGCTAAGGGGTGCCTGTGCGCTCACACTGGGTGATGAACCATTTGCGGGTGGAGTGGAACCCAGTTCCATGCAGCTCTGGGTGAATACGACGCAGGTAAGCATACCGCTTGACGACCCTGTCCAATGTGAGGTGCGGGACCAGCCTGCCAGCTTTCGATAACGCCGTATCCAACAAGTGCTCAAGGAACCCATGCAGGGGCACCTCTCACTCTGCCCTTGGATTCTATAAAGAGCCTTACCTGGTCATAAGTTTAATAGCTCTACCAACCCCATCATTCAGGCTCCCTGGTCCGCTAAAGGCGTAACAGGGCCTGGGGTTGGCTTGTGGAGGTTTGGTGCGCCATCTCTATTCACGCACCATTTTCAAACTAAAGCGTGCCGCTGCTCTCGCTAAGTGGCGTCAATTATTGGGCGCATAGATTTAGCCTGCGCTAGCAATCAGGTGAGTGTTCCTATTTGTTGGACAGCTCTATTTATTTTATTTGACAACAAAAACTTCGCTTGGTTCACTGTTTGGAAAGTAAATTAGGTGTTTGGACAATATAATGAAGGCTTTCTTTACAGTATTATTCTTTGCTTTAACTACGCAAATCTCTGCTAATCCAAGAGCTTTGGAAGCGTTTCAATTTATAGTGGCCGGGGATGTACGTGACCCTTTAATTAAGGATATTAGCCTTTCGAATTGCAAGTCCCAGGTCATAGTAGACACAATAATTTTAGGCACCATAACGTTAAAACATAATTGGAACGAAGCTATATGGAATTCACAGAATTATTATATAAATGATAACGGCAAAAAGGAGTTAATACTCTCCTGCCGGAGTAGTTGCGCTGAATATGAGGGCGAAGCAGCTGGCTTGATGTCTATGGCCGCATTGATGAGTGGTATTGATCTCGCAAACTCAATTCGACTTGAAATTGGAGCCTCGCAAGCGCGTGTGGATCGAGCGTTGCAAGATTTAAGAAGTGAATGTCCGGGCGTCAGCAGTAAGTATTGATTGGCCAGCTGTGTGTGACCCAGTCCCATCTCCCTTCTCGGCCACTGTTATCCGCTAAAGGCGCAGCTGGAATCTGGTGCAGTTAAAGATGAGTGGCTCTGTGTTTTACGTGGCGCCTCCAATTGACTCCAGTTAAATATTCACTCTAAAATCGGCACTGTCAGACAAAACGAGCTTGAGACGGGCAGGGTGGTCTCGTAGCCTCTCCGTATGACAAAACACTCCCCATTCAGGTACTTTAAAACGAGCCCTGAGATCATCCGCTTGGCTGTGATGCTGTACGTTCGTTTTCCGCTCTCACTCCGTAATGTTGAAGATCTTCTGCATTGATGGTTCTCTCAGCAGTCCTGAGCCCAGCTACGAAGCCTCTCCAGAGTGCCCAAACTGCGTCAGAGGAGCCTGCGAAAGCTTAGGTTTTACTGGGGAACGCGAATCATGCCCTCT
>CBFIHS010000086.1:0-3136 GCA_965662565.1 Pseudohongiellaceae bacterium
GATAGGAAAGGGTGCTTATGGTGCCTTGGTAGATGCGCGCTAATTGTTCAATAACTAAAGGGTTATCGGCAAGTTGCATGCTACTAGAATGTGCTTCTGTCTCGGTTTTATTGAGCCCTGAGGAAATTAGCTCAAGCATCTCAGCTTGTTTGCAGAGTCGAGCCTGTAAATACACAATGCCTATTAGATAGCGCATTATGTCTGGATTTCTTAAAGAATCGCTCTTGGTAATAAAAACTTCTTCTAAGACTTGAAGGCCGAGTCTTAGATTGGCAACCTTGCCATAGACCTCAGTGCTTGATTTAGGCTTAGTTACAAATAGACTGTTGAGACAGGTGCTTAATTTATCCTGTGCAGCTAAACCGTGTTGACCCAATTGGTTAACTAAGAAAGCAGCTTGTGCTATTCCTGCTAATGCTAGAGTCTGTTGAGTGTGTTTTTCCATTGTTTAGATTATTTCTGAACTTTCAATAACACCACCACCTAAACAGACATCATCTTTATATAAAACTATAAATTGTCCGGGAGTAATGCTTCTTTGCTGGTTTTCAAACTTGACCCGATAACCCTCATCACTTACATACAGTGTGCAGTCTTGGTCGGCCTGGCGATAACGTATTTTTGCTCGGCAGCTTAGTGGAAGTTCAGGAGCTGCATTATTTATCCAGCTGATTTCTGAAACTTTTAGTTGATTCGCAAAGAGTAAAGGGTGGTCATTGCCTTGAACGACAGTGAGTATGTTGTGATTTAGGTCTTTCGAAGCAACATACCAAGGGGCGTCTTGATGATCTTTTACACCACCAATTCCAAGGCCTTGTCTTTGGCCTAGGGTGTGATACATCAAGCCTTTATGTTGGCCCAATACATTACCTTCTGGATCTTTAATTTCACCCGGTTGTGCAGGTATATAAGTTTCCAAGAAATCTTGAAAGCGACGTTCTCCAATAAAGCAGATGCCAGTGCTGTCTTTTTTGTCATGTGTAATAAGGTCATGAAGTTCTGCCAGTCTGCGCACTTCGGGTTTTTCCAGTTCGCCAATAGGAAAAAGTGTTTGTGCCAGTTGTTCCTCTTTCACAGCGCAAAGGAAGTAGCTTTGGTCTTTGTTTGGATCGAGACCTTTTAAGAGATAGGTATATCCATCATCGCTCTGTGTTTTCCGAACATAGTGCCCTGTTGCAATCATATCGGCACCTAGATGCTTTGCATAATCTAAAAAGGCTTTAAATTTTATTTCGCGATTACACAACACATCGGGATTAGGCGTACGTCCTGCTTTATATTCCTCTAGGAAATGTTCAAAAACATTATCCCAGTATTCGGCTGCGAAATTTGCGCTATGCAATTTGATGTTTAGCTTTTGGCAAACCGCTTCAGCATCGGCAAGGTCTTCTTTCGCCGTGCAGTATTCGGTGCCGTCGTCTTCTTCCCAGTTTTTCATGAACAAGCCTTCTACTTGATAGCCTTGTTCAAGTAAGAGAAGGGCAGAAACTGATGAGTCGACACCACCAGACATGCCAACGATGACTTTGGTTTTATTCATGATGAGAAATAATTGAGAGCGGGTAGCTTTGACCTTTAAGATAATCCTCGAGCACTTTGCGGACAATTGGACTTCGCACCGGAAAGTCATCACTTAGTATTGCTTCAGCACTTAACCAGTGTGCCGCTGCAATATCTGGATCGAGTTCCTTGTCGGCATGGTGCTTTATGGGCTTAGCGATGAAACAGTGTCTTATATAGGTGACGCCATTAGTAGGGGCTAAATATTGATAGGTGCCAAGAAAGGACTCGAGTTTAACTTCCCAAGCACTTTCTTCCATAGTCTCACGGAGAGCTGCGGCTTGCAGGCTTTCGCCTTCATCTAAGTGGCCTGCAGGCTGATTGAAAACAGTCTGCCCATGTTCTTTTTCTTCGACCATGAGAAATAGACCATTCTGTTCTACAATGGTCGCTACTGTTGTGTGTGGATACCAGCTCATAAGCGAGGCATCCTACCTGAAAACAGCTGCTACATAAATGGCAAACTAATGCGATAATCCATACTTTTGCGGGAATGGCAGACAAAATGAATGAACTAACCCATCTTGATTCCAAAGGTCAGGCTCAAATGGTGGATGTCGGAAGCAAGGACATCACACAACGATCCGCCACAGCTCAGGCAATAGTTTCTATGCAGCCTGAAACTTTGGCGATGATTACTGACGGTAAACATAAGAAAGGTGACGTATTTGCGGTTGCTCGTATTGCCGGCATTCAAGCGGCCAAGAAATGTTCTGATTTAATTCCTTTATGTCACCCTTTGATGTTGAGTTCAGTGAAAGTGGAATTGGAAGCGAATGTTGAACGCAGCCAAGTACTTATTACTTCCACTTGCAAGCTTGCTGGGCAAACAGGTGTGGAAATGGAAGCCTTAACTGCAGCCTCGATTGCCGCGTTGACGATCTATGATATGTGCAAGGCTGTAGACAGAGGCATGACAATTTCAGAACTTCAGCTGGTCCAAAAAGCCGGGGGCAAGTCGGGTGCTTGGAATCGTGATTAAGAAATGATTACGGTACTTTATTTTGCCAGCTTGCGCGAAAAGCTAAAACTAGCTTCTGAAGAAATCGAATTACCGCCAGAAGTCGATTCAATTGAGTCTTTAGTAGAGCTGTTAACTCATAAACATAACGCGAATTGGGTTGAAGTCTTAGTTCAATCAAAAGTTCTGGTTGCTGTGAATCAAAGTCTTACGCAATTTTCAGCCTCGATTAAAGATGGAGACGAGGTTGCCTTTTTTCCTCCTGTAACTGGAGGCTAAACTTAAGCTGAGTTTGGATTAAGTTTAAGACCTGTGAAAACTAAAATAAAACGTAAAGTAAAAAGTTAAGTAAAAAGTAAAATAGATGCGCTCACTAAAAATTTCAATTCAACACGAAGATTTCAGTATTGAAGATGAATGCAAAGCCTTGCGTGCCCAACATACTGATGTTGGAGCCTTAGCAACTTTTACAGGCTTAGTTCGAGAACTGGATGATGAAAAGCTTAATGATTCACCATCCGTACACTCCCTATACTTAGAGCATTATCCTGGCATGACTGAAAAAAGTCTTGAAGGAATAGCGAATCAAGCCAGTAAACGCTGGCCTCTACTTGA
>CBFIHS010000087.1:0-3121 GCA_965662565.1 Pseudohongiellaceae bacterium
TCCTTGGCTGGAGATTTAGTGGGTGCAGAAAATCTTCTAAATCAAATTATGTCCTTCCTTTCAGAAGGCCAAGTTTTCTCTCAAGTTTTAATTACCCAGCTTTCCGAAGCAATGAGCAGTTCTTTGTCGGCTCGAGGATATTTCTTCGCAGAAGTAGATGGTGTTCCTATTATTGATGAGGATACTGGAACAGTCGATGTCACTTTTTTTGTTGTTCCTGGCCAGAGGACTTATGTTAATAGGATTAACTTTAGCGGTAACTCGGCCACTGTAGATGAAGTTTTAAGACAAGAAATGAGGCAGATGGAGGGCTCTCCTGCTTCTGTAAGCGCCATTGAGCAATCTAAAATTCGATTAGAACGCCTTGGTTATTTTTCAAGTGTTGAATATGAAACGAATGAAGTCGGTGGGGTGAGTGATCAGATTGATGTTGATTTCACGGTTGAAGAACAGCTTTCGGGAAGTATTAATTTCTCTGTTGGTTTTGCTCAAGTTCAAGGTTTAAACTTAAGCGCTAACCTGCAAGAGAATAACTTTTTAGGAACTGGCAATCGAGTCGGAGTGGGTGTTAATACCAACCGTTTCACGTCCAGTTACAATTTTAACTATCTTGATCCTTACTATACGATTGATGGTGTTAGTAGAGGTTTTGCATTTTCTTATACAAAATCTGATTACGGTGAGTTAAATCTTGCAAATTTTAATACTAATCAGTTTCAACTGAATTTAACTTTTGGTTACCCAATAAATGAAACGCAATCTTTAAGTTATACCTTTGGTGTTTCACAAACTGACTTGGCAACTAATGCTGGAACTGTCCAGGAAATCCAAGCCACTCCAAATTTAGATCCTGCAATCACTAACTATATCCTTCAGCCTGCTCGTTTGTCCGAGTTCACTGATAGCAATGGTACAGTTTTCCCAGTTTCAAATGCAGTTGTTGCTCCATTATCTAATTTGCCTACTTCAGCTTTTAGAGAATTGGAGCCCGGTTTTATTGACCGTGAAGGTGACAGATTTAATGACTATACAGTCAGCTTAGTCTGGAGTCGTAATAATTTACGTCAATCTGGTTTTTTTGCAAATGGGGGAGACTCTCAGAACTTTACTGCTGTTTTCTCTGTGCCTGGCAGCGACTTAACTTTTTACCGCTTAAGTTTCTTTGCTGAAAAATATTACCCCTTGAATAGAACCTTCTCATTTTTGTCTTCCGATTGGCAGCTACACTTTCAAACAAATCTTGGTTATGGAGATGGCTATGGTAGTACTGAGCAATTGCCCTTTTTTAGGAATTTTTATGCGGGCGGCTTAGGCACAGTTAGAGGCTTTGAAATTAATACTTTAGGGCCTCGTAGTACACCGGGAGCAGTATATACGCCAAGCCCTACTGGGTTATTCACTGATGACGCGGGCAACCCTGTTTTGGATAGTATAGGCAATGCCATTCTAGATCCAAGTTCTCAGCTTGCTTATTCCTTGACACAAATTTTCGATATAAATGGCAATCCGATTATAGATGCAACTGGACAACCAGTTTTCGTCAATGAGTTGAATACTAGAGAACAACTTTTTGGAAGACCCCAACCTTTCGGTGGCAATATACAAGCCACAGGCACCGCACAATTATTGTTTCCTTTTGGGATAATTGAAGATAGAAGTCGTTTAAGGTCAGCACTCTTTGTTGATGCTGGTAACGTGTTCTCTTCATATTGCAGTGCTAGGCAGACCGCTAGCAATAATTGTTCAGGCTTTTCTTTAGATGAGTTTAGGTATTCCGCAGGAATATCAATTAGCTGGTTTTCAGGCTTTTTGGGCGTGATGAGCTTTAGTCTTGCTAAACCGTTTAATACCAGTATCATTGACGAAAGTGAGGTTTTCCAATTCAATATTGGGCAAACTTTCTAGGTTAATTGAATAGAATAACTGCTAGTATTCTTTTTTTTGTTTCTTTCTACGTGTTAGATGATTTTTAGGTGAAATTTTAAGATGATGAAAATATTTAAACTTTATGCATTTATATTAAGTGTGGCTTTCGCAAGTAATGTTTTTGCTCAAGATTCTGGGTCAGAAGGCTCTATGAAAGTGGCTATGTTAGATATGGCGGCTGCTTTATATAACTCAGAGTTAGCAGCTGCTGTCCAAGAACAATTAAGTGCTGAAACTGAAGATGATTCTACAAGAATAAGAGAGCTTGCCGCACAAGGAACAGAAATCCAAGAACGTTTAACTGTTGATGCAGAAGTCTTAAGCGATGCAGAAAAAAGAGAAATGATGGAAGAGCTTGATGAGATTGGTGTGCAGTATCAATACTTAGAGCAAAGAGTAGAGTCTGTGGTTCAACAAAGACGCGAGATTTTCGAGCAAACCTATTCTTCAAATTTAATTCAAGCCATCAGTGATGTGGTTGAAGAAGAAAACTACGACATAGTTTTTAGATCTGAAATTGCTCTTTTCTACAAAGGGACTTTAGATATTACTGCTAAAGTTACTGAGAAGTTAAATCAGCAGCAGCAGTAAGTCTGCTGTTTAGCCAAAGCAGTGTGTCTATTATGCCTCCATATGATCTGGCTAAGCTCTCTGAATTTCTTCAGGCAGACTTAGCCGGTGATTCGACGGTAACAATCACTTCAATAGCCACTTTGAAAAATGCCAAATCTGGCGCTATAAGCTTTTATACAAATCCCTCTTACTATCGAGATTTAATTAGCACTGAAGCTTCTGCGGTTATAATTCAGCCGGATGAAGCTGAAAAGTTTTCTGGGAATAAGCTGATCGTCAGTAATCCATACTTGGCCTACGCAAAGTTATCTCATTTGTTTGAAAATAGAAGTAAGCTCCAAAGTGGTATCTCTGAAAGTGCTCAACTAGACGCTTCTGTTGTTCTTGGTAAGGATGTTGCGGTCGGTCCAAACGTCGTTATTGGTAAAAACACTATTTTGGGAAATGGGGTTAAAATTGCTGCGAATACTGTTCTTGCAGACAATATAGAAATTGGTGAAGGCTCTTTATTAGGGGCTAATGTAACTATTGAGGATGACGTTCGTATAGGTAGGAATACGCGTATATATTCAGGTGTTGTAATTGGCAGCGATGGCTTTGGTTTTGCTAATGATAATTCCAC
>CBFIHS010000088.1:0-2967 GCA_965662565.1 Pseudohongiellaceae bacterium
TTTCAGCGTTCAATTTAGGCAAGGGTGATGGATTTTCTGTTCTTGAGGTCGTCAAGTGCTGTGAATATATCGCTAATAATAAAATCCAATATCAGGTTGATGGACGACGTGATGGAGATCCTGCTGTACTGGTTGCAGATAACGAACTTAGTTTGCGTGAGCTCAGCTGGAATCCTCAGCATAATGACATAAAAGATATAATTAAGAGCGCTTGGTCATGGCACAAAAGAGAAAGAGGTATCAATAATGATTAAAGCAGTTATTATGGCTGGTGGTTCCGGTACAAGGCTTTGGCCTTTATCGAGAACGGGACATCCAAAGCAATTTTTGGCGCTCAATGGAAAAGATACGATGCTGCAGGCGACAATGAAGCGATTAAACGGGCTCGATATCTCCTCTTCAGTGACGATATGCAACGAAGAACATCGGTTCTTTGTTGCAGAGCAGCTTCGAGAGATTAATATGCTGGGCTCTATTATATTAGAGCCCATAGGAAGAAACACTGCTCCTGCAATTGCTCTCGCAGCTTTTACTTCTGATGATGACCCTTTACTTTTGGTGCTGCCTGCGGATCACGTAATTCAGGATGAGCTTGCCTTTAGGCAAGCTGTCTCTGAAGCTTTGCCATTAGCAGAAGCTGGAAAATTAGTTACTTTTGGGATAATTCCTAGCGAATCTTATACGGGTTATGGGTACATTAAAAAAGGAAATGAGACTGGCGCAGGTTTTGTGGTTAATGAATTTGTTGAGAAGCCGTCCAGTAAGCTGGCAGAAGAATATTTATCATCGGGAGACTATTTATGGAATAGTGGCATGTTTCTTTTTAGGGCTAGTCGCTATCTTGATGAGTTAAAGAAATTCAGGCCAGATATCTTTCAAGCTTGCAAAGCAGCAACGACTGATATTAAAAATGACTTGGATTTTTTGAGGGTAAATGAAGAAGAATTTAGCTCATGTCCAGCTGACTCGGTTGATTATGCTGTAATGGAAAAAACTTCTGATGCCTTGGTATTTCCCATGGAAGTTGGCTGGAATGATATTGGGTCTTGGTCATCACTTTGGGACATTAGTGAAAAGGACATTGATGGTAATGTTAGTCTGGGAGATGTAATAACATATAGAACCGAGAATTCCTTTATCAAAACTGATGGCCAATTAATTGCTGCTATTGGCGTTAATGATTTGGTTATAGTTTCCATGAAAGATGCCGTTATGGTTGCACATAAAGATAGAGTTCAAGATATAAAAGTCATCGTTGAGCAGCTAAGGGATAAAAATAGAAATGAGTGCGAATTACACCGTGAAGTCTATCGTCCTTGGGGTAAGTATGATTCGATTGATAGCAATGATGGCTATCAAGTAAAGAGATTAACAGTAAACCCAGGAGCTAAATTGAGCGTGCAAATGCACTATCATCGATCGGAGCATTGGGTT
Source organism: Pseudohongiellaceae bacterium (assembly GCA_965662565.1). Lineage (GTDB taxonomy): Bacteria > Pseudomonadota > Gammaproteobacteria > Pseudomonadales > Pseudohongiellaceae > UBA5109. The sequence goes on from CBFIHS010000088.1 coordinate 1,435, forward strand.
GTAGTGGCAGGTCGGGCAAGAGTACATTATGGTAATAAATCCCATGATCTTTGTGTTAATGAATCTACATATCATGGTAAAGAGGTTGTTCATGCCTTAGAAAATCCTGGTGATATTCCCTTGGAGTTAATCGAAGTGCAGGTTGGAAGTTACTTGGGTGAAGATGATATTGTTCGATTCAAAGATAACTACGGTAGAGTTACCGGATCAAAACCAGAATTAAGTGATTAAATTGAGGGAAGTTTAGAATGAAGAAAAAAGCATTAATAACTGGCGTGACTGGGCAGGATGGCTCTTACTTAGCTGAATTTCTTATAAAAAAGGGGTACGAGGTTCATGGTATTAAGCGTCGAGCCTCTTCTTTAAATACCCAGCGAGTAGATCATATTTATGAAGATCCTCATGCTGATAAACAGAATTTTGTTCTTCATTATGGAGATCTTACTGATTCGTCGAATCTGACCCGAATTCTATCGGAAGTTGAGCCAGATGAGGTATATAACCTTGGCGCTCAGTCTCATGTTGCGGTAAGTTTTGAGGCTCCTGAATACACAACTGATGTTGATGCTATGGGTACTCTTCGGTTGTTAGAGGCGATTCGATTTTTAGGCTTGGAAGCTAAAACTAGATTTTACCAGGCCTCTACCTCAGAGCTATATGGATTAGTTCAAGAGACGCCGCAAAAAGAGACTACCCCTTTTTATCCTAGATCTCCTTACGGCGTAGCAAAGCTTTATGCATATTGGATAACGGTTAACTATAGAGAGGCTTATGGGATGTATGCCTGTAATGGAATTTTATTTAATCACGAATCACCTCGCCGAGGGGAGACTTTTGTTACTAGAAAAATTACTCGTGGTTTGAGTAATATCGCGCAGGGATTGGAGCATTGTTTATATATTGGTAATTTAGACGCACTTCGAGATTGGGGCCATGCAAAAGACTATGTGAGAATGCAATGGATGATGTTGCAGCAGGAAACCCCTGAGGATTTTGTCATAGCTACAGGAGAACAGTATTCAGTTCGTCAGTTTATTCAATGGTCAGCCGCTGAATTAGGGATAGAACTTCATTTTAAGGGTGTGGGCGAGGCCGAGCAAGGGATTGTGACTAAAATATCAGGGGAAAATGCCACTGCAATTAAAGTTGGGGACGTTATTGTTAAAGTTGATCCAAGGTATTTCCGGCCTGCAGAGGTTGAAACTTTGCTTGGCGACCCATCACTCGCAAAAAAGAAACTTGGTTGGATTCCAGAAATAACTGTTCAAGATATGTGCTCTGAAATGGTAAAAAATGATCTACAAGAGGCTAAGCGTATTAAGTTACTTAAAGATCATGGATACGAAATTTCTTTGCAGTCAGAGGTATAAAGAAAGTGCAAAACATATTTGTTTGTGGTCATAACGGTATGGTTGGTTCGGCTATTTGTCGCCACTTAGCCAAACAAAATATTTCTGTTACAACCGCTTCAAGGGATGAAGTGAACCTTTTAAGTCAAGTACAAGTAGAAGACTTTTTTTCTTCTAAAAAGTT
>CBFIHS010000089.1:0-2729 GCA_965662565.1 Pseudohongiellaceae bacterium
AAGCACATTCTAGTAGCATGCAACTTGCCGATAACCCTTTGGTTATTGAACAATTAGCGCGCATCTACCAAAGCACCATAAGCACCCTTTCCTATCGCATCCAAGTTGCAGGCCAAGCTCAATTTTTAAGAAACCCTACTATATCCGATACTATTCGAGCCGTTTTACTCGCAGGTATTCGATCCGCAGTATTGTGGCAGCAATTGGGTGGAAGGCGTTGGCACTTTTTAATATTTCGCAGCAGAATTTCAAAAGATATAAAAACGCTTCAAAAACTCACGTTTTCTTCCTGATTTTTTTCACTCGTCAGTGCTTTAAAAAGCTATAGAACGTAGACATTTCAATGAATGCTGTTTATTATCGTCGCTTCTTTGTAGATGGCTAAAGAAGATTTGCTAAGTGACTTACCTAAGGTAAGTAAATGAAATATCAAAAATCTGGGGGATGATTTAATGCAAAATAATAATAACTGGGATACATCTTATGAGTGGAAGGCGATTCTCCTTCTTACTCTAGCGTTTGGCCTAGTGGGAATGGACCGATTTGTTATCGGCACTTTATGGAACACCATAGCTGGTGATCTTAACCTTGATCCAGGGGCAATTGGTAATCTTGCCGGCTTAACAGCTTTTGCCTGGGGCATATTCGCCGTAATTTTCGGCAGATTGGCAGACCGCTGGGGGCACCGAAAAATTATTATTATTGCGGTCATACTGTTCTCTCTGACTGGTGGTTTAACAGGCATGGCTTCTGGCATGGTCATGTTTATCGTTATTCGAACCGCCTTAGGTGTTATGGAAGGTGCTTATACACCAACGTCTTTTGCTGCAGTTGCTGCAGCGGCCAAACCTAGCCGTCTTGGAGCTCTTCAAGGCCTCCAACAATCAGGTATTTCTCTTCTTGGTCTAGCCATCGCGCCAATTCTCGCAGCAATGCTACTAAACGCTGGTTTTAGCTGGAGAATGATTTTCATTCTAATTGCTGCACCAGGTTTCATTATTGCAGCCCTTCTCTGGAAAGTTCTAAAAGAGCCAGAAGATACTCAAGGCGCTGCAGCACGCGGAATCGTTAAAGAAACTGGTGATATTAGCGCCGGCGACTTTTTAATGAGCTATTTACAACCCTTCAAAAGCTATAACATCCCAATTGCGACTGTTTCTTTATTAGGAGCCATGGCTGGATTATTTACTTTAGCGGCTTTCATGCCTGTTTACCTAGAAAACGTCCTTGGTTTACCCGTTTCTCAAATGGGCGTAGTAACCTCAGCAGTGGGTTTCGGTGGTTTTGCCGGACAATTTGGTTGGGTAGCTTTATCAGATAAAGTCGGCAGAAAACCAATTGCTATCGTAGGCTTCGCAGCTGCGGCAGTCTCTTTGTATTGGTTCTTACAGCTTGATGCTGAAGCCGGTGTAATGGGCTTATTCATTCCACTATTTCTTACTTCTTTGTTCTGCTTCGGTAACATTGCCTTGATTACTGGCCCAATTACTACTGAATCAGCTCCAGCTGGTCTAGTTGGCGCTACAATCGGTGTAGTTGTTGGACTTGGCGAGATTATTGGTGGCGGTATGGGACCAATCGTTGGTAGCTTTGTAGTACCTAATATGGGACTTGCGGGTCCTCTTTGGGTTGCTTTCTACGGAATGATACTTGGATTTGTGTGCTCTCTTTTCTTTAAAGAAACTGCACCAATCAAAGTTGGGGCTCCTGTTACTCCTGGCATTGATGAAAGTGGGCCAGTTGCTTAATAGCTTACTTTTTCTTGAATTAAAAAAGGCAGCCTAAGCTGCCTTTTTTTTTGAGCTGAAAATTTAGAAACTATAAAGTCTCAAGCTCAAGAAGCTCTATTCCTTCTATTCCGGCGAAAGCCCGCTTATTCAAGCACAATAAGCTAGCCTCAAGACTCATGGCATGAGCGGCGAGCATTGCGTTATTCATATTAGTGACTAGCCCTTCTTTAAGCGCTTTCATTTGTATTTCAGTATAAAAATCAACTGCAGCCTCATCCCACGGCACAACCGCATCCAAACGTTCACAGAATGATTTTACTAAGAGCATATGCTTGTCTTTATCTGCTGTTTGTAAAGCACCGGCTACAAGTTCAGCATAAGTAATCGATGAAAGCATGATTTCATCTCCTCTTGCAGACCAAGATTCCAAAAAGCCAAGGGCTATATCATCTTGAGTGAGCATGATGTGACGACAAATATCAGGGCTTAATAGAATCAGCATAATAATTAGGAGGATTTGATTAAGCGTGGACGAATTCGCATGAAGTCTTCATCCGCTATAGGATTATCACTGAAAGAAGACCAAGTACTGCGTACTGGCTTTAGTACAAGCTTACTGCCTTGCTTCTCTATTGTTACGGCATCAACCCCCTTAAACTCAAAGTCTTTCGGGATTCGCACAGCCTGATTACGACCATTAATAAAAATTTTAGCAGTTGTTGACATTTCTATCGCCTATAGATCATGTTTTAGCCCTAATTGGTGAGTATAACGAGCAATATACATATGTCAAACATATGCCAAGGTGTTTGCTGCTTTTAGTTTGAAAAATGGGTATCATGCGGCTTTCGAAAAAAGCTGGATTTTTCTCTATGTCTCTAACAAGCCTCAACGCTATTTCCCCTATTGATGGACGCTACAACAACAAAACATCTAAGCTAAAGGAATATTTCAGTGAATATGCCTTAATAAAGTATCGTGTAATCGTTGAACTACGCT
>CBFIHS010000090.1:0-2482 GCA_965662565.1 Pseudohongiellaceae bacterium
AAAAATACAGCTTGAAAAAATCTAAACATAATTAAAATTCAACTACCTAGGTGAATCAAAGCAAGCGATTTATATCGTTATAAAAAGCCACAAACATGAGGGAGACAATTAAGAATATTCCAATCTGCATTGCCATAGCTTGAACCTTATCTGGAACTGGTCGGCGCGTTACTGCCTCAATTAAATAGTACAACAGATGCCCTCCATCGAGTACAGGGATCGGTAATAAGTTCAGTATCCCAAGACTAATACTCAATACTGCAAGGAAGCTTAGATAGTACTCAAGGCCAAAAGTTGCAGTCTGACCTGCAACTTGTGCAATTGTAATGGGGCCGCTCAGATTCTCAACAGAAATTAAACCAACAATCATCTTTTTAATAGAATCTACAATGAAAAAAGCATTAGTCCATGTTTCTGTTAAAGCCTGCGGAATCGCAGCAATAAGGGAATAGCGTGCCGACCTATTCATTTCCGATGGGAGTTGAGGCATGACTTCAGGCACTTCTACTCCAGCACCTATAAAGCCTCTCGCTAAGCCATTACTATCCAAAGTCAGGTCAGGAACTAAAGTTAGATTTATAAACTGCCCTTTTCGATTAACGCTAAGCAAAAGCTCTTCATTTGGATGGGCTCGTACTATATCAACCCAATCTAACCAACCACTGACTTCAAACTGATTGGCTGTTAAGACTAGATCTCCAGGCTCCAAACCCGCGTTTTGAGCAGGACTGTCTGCCAATACTTCCCCTATTAAAGCCGGCACATCAATTCGATAAGGGCTTATGCCTAAAGCACCCAGAACATCTGGCTCCGCTGTGGAAACTAACCAGCGCTCGATATCAATACTCACGTTTGTAAGCAAATCAGAACCTGCTTCTTGAACGCCTAGCTCAACCGAACCCGTTTCACCTAAACGCTCTAACAGCTTTACTTGAACCGCTTGCCAGGTAGCGGTTTCTTGACCATCAACAGTGATAATTTCATCACCCTTTTTCAAACCAGCAATAGCTGCTGGAGCGTCCGTATCAAGCTTACCAACTACGGGTGCAATACCTGAAACACCGCTAATAAACATCAGCCAATATAAAAACACTGCAAGGACAAGATTGGCGAGTGGCCCAGCAGAAACAATCGCAGTTTTTTGGAGTAGGCTCTTGTGATTGAAAGCCAAACCCTTCTCACTTTCAGTAATTTCAACTTCAGGATTTTCACCAAACATTTTGACGTAACCACCCAAAGGCAGCATCGCTATTCTGTACTCAGTTCCATCTCGATACCAGCTGATCAGTGGTTTCCCAAAACCAATAGAGAAACATTCTATTTTCACACCACAACGCCTAGCCACCCAGAAATGGCCAAATTCATGGATCGTAACCAATATTCCGAGCGTAACAAGCAAAGCCAGAACGTTGGTTAGTAATGTTTGAATCATATCCATTAGTTATTTGTATTTACCTAATTGGCTTTTGCACTTAGATTTAGAAATAGTTTCGTGGCACTTTATTAGAACTCATCTTGAGGCTATCTATTTCTTAGTTTCATCTTTATTTAAGAGATCCAGTATTTAAGAGATCCAGTGTTAAGCTGAAACGATCTCTTGAGCTAACTCGCGGGCTTTTTGATCTTCTTCAAGAACTGCTTCTATACTGTCTGCACGCTTAATTTCTTGCTTATTTAACACAGACTCAATGATAACAGGTATTTGAGTGAATCTGATGCCCCCAGTCAAAAAGGCTTCAACCGCAATTTCATTAGCCGCGTTCAAAATTACTGGCGCAGTTCCTTGAGCTTGAGCCGCTTGCCTGCCTAATCGAAGACAAGAAAATTGCTCATCGTTAGCTGGGTAAAAATTTAATTGACCGAGCTTTGCTAAATCTAGGGTTTCAACTCCCGCGCTGATGCGATTTGGCCAAGCCAGACCATAGGCAATTGGGGTTCGCATATCTGGATTTCCCAACTGAGCCAAAACAGAACCATCTCGATAATGAACCATAGAGTGAATGATACTTTGTGGGTGCACTACAACATCGATTTGCGAAACCGGCATAGAAAAAAGAAAACTGGCCTCTATGAGTTCCAAGGCTTTATTAAGCATTGTTGCCGAATCTACGGATATTTTTCGCCCCATGCTCCAGTTTGGGTGCTTGCATGCTTGTTCCGGAGTAACTTCATCCAAGTTCTTTAAATCGCTATTTAAGAATGGGCCTCCTGAAGCAGTTAAGACCAATTTCTCAACACCTTGAGAAAACTCATTAGTAAATTGAGCCTGATCATTGATAGGTAAGCACTGAAAAATTGCATTATGCTCACTATCTATTGGCAGTAGATTCGCCCCGCTTACTTTGACAGCATCCATGAACAAATCACCAGCCATCACTAATGCTTCTTTATTCGCTAATAATATCTTCTTTCCAGCCCTAGCCGCTGTCAATGTTGGTAATAAGCCCGCACCACCCACTATTGCTGCCATTACAATATTTAC
>CBFIHS010000091.1:0-2427 GCA_965662565.1 Pseudohongiellaceae bacterium
CGAATCCACAACACCAGTACCAAAGACCAGCACAGGGACATAAAGCGGTAATACTAACACAGCCAGTAACAAACCACTTCTCGAAAGGCCCACTGTTAGAGCCATACCGATAGCTCCCAATATGGTTAAAATCGGAGTACCCAAAAGCAAGGCTAGCATTAATGGGATCAAACCCTCAGATGGCATCACCAACATTGATGCCAATACAGGAGCAAGAATAACCAAAGGCAAGCCTGAGATTAACCAGTGACTAATTATCTTGGCCAAAACTATAAAATATATGGGCTCAGGACTTAATAACAACTGTTCAAGTGAACCATCTTCATAATCCGCTCTGAACAAACTATCCATCGATAACATAACCGCCAAAAGCGCTGTAACCCAGATCGCCCCAGCGGCTATTTCACTAAGAAACACTTCATCGGTGCCAACACCTAGAGGAAATAATGAGACTGCTATAACAAAAAACATTAAAGGGTTAACGATATCCCCAGGACTACGCAATGCAATTAACAACTCTCTTCTTAATGTTGCTTTGATAATATTCATGCCGTCACCAAACCAGCCAAAGCATCCAGATTAATTACTTGAAGTGGGTACTTAATTTGCAGGCTATGATGAGTTGTTAGGATCACAGAGCCTCCACTTTGGGCATGCTCCGAGATTAAGCCTTCAAGCTCAGCAACTCCTTGTTTATCAAGGGCTGTAAATGGTTCATCGATAATCCACAGTCTGGACTTACTCAAAAGCATGCGTGCCAAACTCACCCGGCGTTGCTGTCCGGCAGACATTAGGTAGCAAGGCATATCATCGTAACCAAATAAGTTTAGACGGTTTAAGGTCGATTTGATTTGATCAGTATTGTTCAGACCTCTGGACGCGCAAAACCAATTCAGGTTTTCCTGCGGAGTCAGTGTCTTATTAATGGCTGGAGCATGCCCCAGGAAAAACATCTGCTTGTTGAAATCTTGTCGGGCTTTTCTGTGAACAATGCCATTCCATATGACTTCCCCAGAATACTCATCATTTAAACCACATAAAATACGCAATAAAGTCGTTTTTCCGCTACCGTTAGAACCTTGTATCTGCCATATCTCGCCTTCAGAAACACGAAAGCTTAAATTCTCAAAGAGAACCCTCTCGTCGCGCTCACAATATAGATTGGTTATTTCCAGCATGATCTAACTTTTGTTTTATTTATAACTCACTAAGGTTTCATTTAAAAATTCATCGCTAAATAGACAGCAAAAAACAGTTGCGGCCTTTTTGCATTATAACCTGCCAACGAACGCAGTTTCTGGAACAAAAAAGGAACTTAAGGCTATAGAAAAACAGCGAAGATAGAGCGCATAACTTTGTATTTAGGATCGAGGTGGTGTGACACCTGTCTGCCCTTGATACTTACCATTCCTATCCTTGTAAGTCACTTCACATTGCTCATCTGACTCGTAAAAGAGCATTTGGGCTACGCCTTCATTTGCGTATATTTTAGCGGGTAAAGGCGTAGTATTGGAGAACTCCAGCGTCACATGCCCTTCCCACTCGGGTTCTAGGGGAGTTACATTCACAATAATTCCACATCTAGCATAAGTTGATTTACCTAAACATACGGTAAGGACATTCGAGGGGATGCGAAAATGCTCAACAGTTCTAGCAAGCGCAAACGAGTTAGGAGGAATTATGCAGTAATCTTCATTAATACTTACAAAGCTTGTCTCATCAAAGTTCTTTGGATCAACCACATTGGTTGTATGAACGTTTGTAAATATCTTAAATTCAGCCGCACAACGAACATCGTAACCATAGCTTGATGTGCCATAGGAAATAACTTTTTGTCCAGCAATTTCTCGAACCTGACCGGCTTCAAAAGGTTCAATCATCCCTTCGTGCTCTGCCATCTTTCGAATCCATTTATCTGATTTTATTGTCATACTTTAAATATCCATTAAAAAACTGCTCTGATTTGATTTTGAGCAGTATAAGGTCGAAAAATGAGTAATATTACGCAGTAAAAGCTAACTTTGACAGTCCAAAATTTGTTAGAATCCAAACTTTGCTAGTGAACGTATTTATAACGAACAAAAGCAAACAATTTTATATCTAATTTTTCGTCATCAGGAGAACAAAATGAAGTTTAAACTGACGCTAGCAACCGGCATCTTTTTATCATTATTATCGGGCACTACTCTAGCCCAAGACATTGCTGCAGGGAAGACACTATATGCGGTATGTGGTGCTTGTCACGGAACTAACGGTGAAGGCCAACAAGCTTTAAATGCGCCTAAACTTGCAGGTCAGCAAGCTTGGTACACCATCCGACAAATTGAAAATTTCAAATCTGGTGCTCGCGGGTCTGACTCTAGAGACATTTACGGCATGCAAATGCGACCGATGGCTGCGACTCTAACAACAGATGAAGCGGTTAAA
>CBFIHS010000092.1:0-2410 GCA_965662565.1 Pseudohongiellaceae bacterium
AGATACCATATCGAATTGATCTGTACTTGGACCACCCTGACAGTGATTCATACCTGGGACTAAATACAATCTGGCGAACTCATCTGCCGAGCCAGCATTTTCGGAATTTAATTCGTTATACCAATTAACTGTATCATCTGGAGAAAATACGCCATCAGACATTCCATGAAACACCATTAATTTAGCGCCACGATCTCTTAGAGTACTTAAATCTGATGGGTTTGGAGGGGTCATAAAAGACATTGAAGACTCTGTATAAAGCTCATCAGTTGCAAAAATCCTAGGGGCATCAGTATCCATATCAAAATTCATTGCAAACTGATAACCATTACCAGCCCTAAATGCAGCAATATCATAGGGGGGTGTGGTAAAGATAAATGCAGTGGCCCCGGGGTCTCGATTTTGGCTTTGCGAAGAATCAAATTTCCAAGCAGCCCAATTTGAGCCCGCTATACCAGGGTCATAAGGAAAGCTCGTGTAAAGAGCTTCACCTACTGAATTACGCGCTCCTTGCATGACATTTGCAAGTACCGTTTTTTGATCTGGGCTCAAACAACTACCATCTCTTTCTCCCTCACAAGTTGGCACCTGTGTTTGTAGGTCAAATGTTGCCTGACAAGCTAATGTATCTGCAACGATACCGTCACGTAAACCATCAAGATCATCGCATTGCTCTAAAATTTTATCAGCAATAGTGCTTCTTTCAGCAGCAGTAATCGCCGTTCTTATATCCGGCTCACCATTCTCATTCAAACTAGCTGCCACCAAAGAATATTGCTGCACTCCATAAAGCTGTGCGACAGCGGCTTGCGGCAAATTAAATCCAGGATTACCAGCAAGAATACCGTCATAGTCATCGGCAAAACGAGCCGCCGCTACCATGGCATGGCGACCACCATTTGAACAACCTGCAAAATAAGATCTATCTGGTCTTTTGCCATAAGCTAACTCAATAAGAGATTTAGCCATCGGAGTTAAAGTCGCCACAGCATTGTAGCCATAATCAATACGAGCTTGTGGATCAACGCCAAAGAAAGGCGCAGGGCTTTGATGCCCTGCATCTGAATTGATAACAGCAAAGCCTTCAGAGAGGCCTGAGCTGAGAGCTCCACCTCCAAGCATCCCACCTATTGAAGGTCTGACAAAACCGTCCACCCCGCCATTAGCCTGATAAAAAAAGCGCCCATTCCAATCGACAGGCAAACGAACTTCAAAACCAATCGCATAACTGTTGCCGTCTACAGGACTGACTCGTTGATTCATATTACCCTTGAGCAAACAATGCTCGCCGACTTCATGGCCCGCAAGCATGCCCGCGGGCACAAGAGATGTTTCAGTGAAAACTGTTTGGTTAAAAGAAAATTGAGCAGCAAGGTCCAAGCAATTTTGCAATGTCGCGCCAACAGCTTCAGGAAGCGATGTTGAGCCAAGATTGGCAGCAATTTCAGCGACTTGATCAGCAGGAGCAGCAGGCCCTGAAACCTCTTCACTGCATGCGGCTATTACTGTAAGGAAGGATAATAAGCTTAATATTCTCATGATAATCTCTTTAAAATTTATAATTTAAATCAGCTAAATTAAAAGCATTCAGCGAAAATTTTCTTAGGACAATGTTGTAAAAAAACAATCAAAGTAGCTCATAGGCAGTAACGACAACATGTCGTTGCTGACCTTCAGGAACTTGAGGGGAGTCCAATGTTCCCAGAAAAATAGCCTGATTTAGATAATCGTATGGACTATCAAGTGGGGCTTCCAAATCAATAACTGATCGGCGATAAGACTCTCCATTTTTATTGTGGGCAAGAACTCGGTTAATGACTTGAATAATATAGCCATCATGAGTTTGTAATAAGTATCTCGCATAAAGCTCTGTAACCCCATCTGGACGAACTAACTGCCAGTCTTCTCCACCAGGCAACACAAGGCCTGAAATCTCAGGACCTTCGAAAGTACCTCCAGTAATTGGAACCACTCGACGCACGCCGTTTTTACTTTCTCCAACAATGATTGCTGGTAAAATATCGACTTTTGCGACAAAGCTCAGCTTGGTTCCGTGCGGATACTCAATAATTTCTTCAGACTCCTGCGCATAGGCAGAAACAGAAGAAAAAATAGCTAGCATCAATAGTGTCAGAAACTTGGAAACAGTTTTTAGTAGCAGCATTAACGACTCTCTTTTTTTTATTTTATTGTTATAGACTATAAGTAAATCTAACAGAGCCTTCACTGTAAAGTCTATTATTTTATAAAGTCTCAATTTTTATTTTTAGTTTAGATGCAAAGCTTGGTATCCCTAAATCTCGAGGTTTCGGGGATAAAGCTTAGACTTTCATTCACATCAATTGTTATTAATTATTCAACTGAGACTAGCTTTTGAAGTGTGATAGCCAAGCTAAGTAGCTCGATATCA
>CBFIHS010000093.1:0-2352 GCA_965662565.1 Pseudohongiellaceae bacterium
TGGCTGCGGCGGAACCGGCACCGTAGGGGTATATGCAGGGGTACCCCTATTATAACTAAATAACTGTATATCTATATATCTGTATAACTATATAACTAGTAAGCTAGGTGGTTTAATTCCAGATATGCAGATATTCAGTTATTCAGGGGTGCCCGTGCAGGCCTTTGTTTGCGTCGAGACTGCCTTCGCCGAATATCCTTGGGTGACGGTGAGTAGCGATTATAAAATGAACCGAACAATGGGCAAAAGACTCCACACCTGAGAATAACTTCGCTAGCCTCTTCGCATGAGATACCTAAATACAAAGCTAATCCTAATGTCTGTGGCTCTGATGCTGAGTGCTGGAGCGGCACTGGCGCTGCCAAAATGCAAGGGCAGTCCTGCTTCTGGGTTCCTTTCTTATTCTAAAACAAAAAATTGGAATGCCTGCATTGGCGATTACGAATGGAAAGGTTTTTATATCAATGGCAAAGTTATGTCTGAACAAATTGTCGGTGTTTACAAGAATGGTAAGGCCAATGGACCCTGCTATATAACCCGTTGGAATTACTCAATTGATAGCGGCTACACAGAGAGGGGGAATTGCAGAAATAACTTTGTGGGGGTTGAGAAAAAAATTTATCCAGGAAAAAAAGTAACTGACCTAAAAATTGATTACAGCCAATTTTCTGTACCTCCGAAGCCAACTTCAACTGCTTTAAAATCCGCATTTATTTTGCTTTCAACGCAACATCGTAAGGACATTCAAAAAACTTTAAAGAACCTAAACTTTTATAAATCATCCATTGATGGCCTGTATGGCAAGGGTACCGCTGAAGCCCTCACAGCATACAATAAACAAAACCTGAAAGGCGCTGACCTATCAAAGAGTGCCAATGTAAGCAAACTAATGGCAGCTGTGCTGGCCCTCAAGCCTAGCCCCACCCCAAAGCCGAAAGTAATACAAACTGATCCGCCAGACAAAACCTACAAAGTAGCGTCGGGCACTGGCTTCTATGTCTCAAGTCAAGGTCACATCATTACAAACCACCATGTAATTGATGGCTGCAAGGATATGAAAGTCCATTCGAAAGGTAAGATTTTAGAAACTATAAAAATTGCAGATGATGCACGGAACGATCTCGCTCTCCTGAAGGTTTCACAATCACCATCTCATGTTTTCGCACTTAGCGATCAAAGCCCGTTTTCTTTGCAGGAAGTTATAGTTGCTGGGTTTCCGTTTGGAGATCGTGTCAGCTCCACCCTCAAGTTTACCCAAGGCATCGTTAGTTCTGTTGCCGGATTAGGAAATGACTACTCACAAATACAGATTGATGCTGCTCTACAGCCGGGTAATTCTGGTGGCCCTATTATGGATGGCTTTGGCAATATTATTGCCGTTGCAGTAGCCAAGCTCAGTTTAAAAAAGATCCTGAAAGACTACGGAGTAGTTCCAGAGAATACTAACTTTGGTGTTAAAGCATCTGCCGTTAGGAACCTCATGGAGGGCAATGGCGTTTCATTTAAAGCCCCAAATACAGAGGTACCTTCACGGCAGGATCTCAGTCGTCAGGCAACAAATGGGACCGTATTCCTTACTTGCTGGATGACGATGGCTCAGGTGGAAAAGCTACGCACTAAGAAGGTTATGTTCGAGGATTTGAAGTAGATATATGAAATTTCTTCAAACACCTGAGATGCGACTACACGATGATCGCAAAATTGAATTCGTACTCGCTGAATATGAATCAGGCTTCGTGGATGAAGTTGCTATGATAAAGGCGCTTAAGTCTGCCAAGGGTGACGAAAGCTACGCAAAGGCTCTGTACTTTGATGAACGAATAAAAAGATTAGAAGATGCTTGGCACACTGAGCAAAAACGCTTGCTTAATGATGCCGATTTCAAATTAGCAGAACAATTGGCCAGTTTGTCTAAAGACATGGATGTAGTGAACGATCAAATAAAGTCGTTCAAAAAACAATCTGTAACTATCATGGGATTGCTTTGTGTTGTTACGGTAGCTCTCTTTGCTTTTGAGCAAATTCAACTAGCCCTTTTTACACTTTTACTGATTTTATTAGTATTTACATTTTTTGTTATAAAGGAAACCAGCTTAGATCGTGAACAAAGACGTATTAATGAAAAGATTGCAAATATCGAAAAGGCAAGCAATGCCTCACAACCGGCGTCCAAATTCCTGATTATAATGGCCGTAGCAGTCTCTGCATGGATAGTTTTTGAATATGTCCTTTAAGTTTTATTCATATCTTCTGCGCCAAACTCTTAGCACTCACATGTGTGTAACTTGCCAACATTCGATAGTCTTTGTGGCCACTAATTGCGGCCACTTCCGGCACGCTTAAGCCCATTTC
>CBFIHS010000094.1:0-2308 GCA_965662565.1 Pseudohongiellaceae bacterium
ATATAGGCTCAATTAATAGAATGAAATTAAATAAGGCAAGCCGAGACTATTTACCCTGAAGCTCCCGTGCGAGATATACTATATTGAGAGTATTTGCATTTTATTTGCGTATTATTCAGTTATCTTAGGGATTATGGAATGAAAAGTTATATAAAATATATTCTCTTGGGTCGCAAATAATATAAAAATGAGAAAGCAGTTTATTCCCTTTATTGGATTGGCCTTATTTTTAGTTGGTGTAGGCAGATTGACGTCGATGCATGTGGTTTGCAGTGCTGGTGTGGCAAGGGTGTTTAAGCTCGTATTACCAGTGATCATTTAAGTTTTGTATAGGGTGGTTTTTAAGACTGCTAAGAATTAAGACATTAAAAAAATAAAGTTAGTAATATTTGAATATTGCCATAGCCTAAACAGCTTATGAAAGATTTCAAATATTTTATATTAAGACTGTAGGAATATTGAACGAGACTATTAGTTTATGATACGCAATATCACTCAAGAAGATTTAAAAGAGTTTTCTCAAAAGTCTGGAGAAGCTATTTGGCATCTGCAGTGTGTAAAAGCTACATTGGTTAAACTTTATATGCTTAAATAAATTATCTCTAGTTCTTTTGATATCAATGAAGAAGCAATAGAAAATGATTTGAAAGAACTTAATGAAATGAACATTACAAAACTTATTGCTAAAGTTATGGAAAATAAAATAGTCGATGCTGAGGTATCAGAGCAATTAATAGATTTTGATAAAAAATGCAATTGGCTAGTTAATAATTCAATTAAAGAGAGTAGGTATATATCAGACACTATATCGGGCAAGCAAAATTTTCTTGGACAAATCGAGGGTTTTTATAATATGTCATTTGAACTTCAATCTAAGTTGAAGAAAGCCCTTATTGAAACTGGAAAAACCTTGACTAGTGCTGATAGCCCAATTTTAAAGAATACAAGTTTAATAGAGATGCTATACAGCAACGAAATCTTACACTAACCCATAAGAGACTGTTGTCTAATTATTAAAGTTGATAACTTGGGTTCAGATTAAAGCTTACGATAAAGTTCAATCCACAGAATAAAAATAATATTGGAGAAAGTCATGAGTGTAAAAATACTATTAGAGTTGCAAGTCCTTCCTGAAAAAATAGAAGAATTAAAAGCTTCTTTTGCTCTTATGCTGCGAGATACCCGTGCTTTTGATGGCTGTATTGACCTTCTTGTTGTTACCAACCAAGACGATGCATTAAATATGGTTTTGATAGAAACTTGGGAAAGCCGAGAGAAATACGATAAATATATGGCCTGGAGAGAAGAAACTGGAGGCCTAGATATTCTTGGTTCCATGCTTTCCCAGCCGCCAAGTATTCGTTACTTTGATGGTATTGATCTTTAAGACTGTCTAACTGGAGAGACTAAGCCATATGTCCGACTTTTTAGATAGATAAAACCCTCTGCTTCGAAGCTTTAACAAGTAAGTCTAGTATATCCATATCCCAGTAGTGAGTTGGCAATCGATTGAATCCAACAGCATATGGATAATCAAACCAATTCCTATAAATCGAGTTTTCGATGGCAAACACAATCCAAGATAAAAAATAAAGAGCCAAGGGTTATGCAGAGGGTGAAAGCCTATACTGCAGCGTTGGGGGTCATAAATGGGATTGGCCAGTAAGTGACCAAGATCCACTAACATGGTGGCAGCCATAGTGAAATAAGCTAATTTCCAGCGCCTTCTGAAGAAAGCGCCTGTTACAATTCCTGGAAATAAAAAGTGTAATATGATGTGCAGCATACGAAGGTAATTATGTGCTTCGCATGCGACACATTCGAATGGCTTGTGGTTTATTTAGAATAAATTATTTTATTCGAACCAGAGTGACATCGCAGCTAGCATGAGTCACTACTGCATTCGCAGTAGAGCCAACTACCGCTTTAATACCTCTCTTAGAGTGAGTACCAATTACAATCAGGTCTACTTTCTTTAGGTCAGCCAACTTGCAAATAGTGACATAAGGTTTGCCTACCTTAACAAAAGAGTTCTTTTTGGAAACATCAAAAGCTGCGGTTAACTTCTCCATTTTTGGGTAAATTTGTTCTTGGAGGGTCTTTTGATAATCCTTAGGCAGGGTAGCGTAAGGCAGTGCATTAACCACTAAGAGCTTGCTGCCATGAAGCTTTGCTAATTCAGCGGCTTAGCAAGTACGATCTTGCCTTCAGGTGAAGCTTCTATGGCACATAGGATAGTGTTATACATAATTTAGTCCTCTATAAAATCGTCGATGAATTGGTTTATCTAACAAGTATGAGCATATTG
>CBFIHS010000095.1:0-2211 GCA_965662565.1 Pseudohongiellaceae bacterium
AGTATTTCAAAGTCATCAATTTGCAAAAAGCCTGCAAATATCAGCAGAGAAGAAATAAGAGATATTACTATGAGGGATATCCCCACTGATATGGATAGCTTTTTCATTGATACTTGGACTTTATCATTTTATTACCTGAGATATTAGAATATCCATTTATCTTTCGTTAAAAGTTTGTAACTAGATTAATAATTAATTATTTATTGATTTTAGCCTTTAGCCTCCACCATATCATGTTAGGCATACCTACTCTGATGAGGCTATCGGAGAGAATAAGATGAGAACTTTGAAAGGAAGGTTAATGAAGTCAAATTACGGTATAAATTACGGTATAAATTATAATTTATTAAAAACTTACCTTTATTTTAAGTATAATAAGCATTTTATTCAAGTCCGGCCTCCGGTACCAATAATAAATCCTTTAAATACCTAGCATTGAGCCTCACCCTCTTTTTTTAAGGGTCTATATTAAGTCTGTATTATTTCTCAAAGCGGGATGAATTGTATTATTGGATCCTGGTTGTAACTAAATACTATTCTTGTACTAATCATCTCAACACTATTTCAAAGGTATTAAATTCCAAATGTCCGCTTTCGGCCAAAAGCAGACATTAGCTTTGTTATTGACTCATCAACTATTCCTTAAATTAATCAAGTTTATTACATGGAATAAGTTTCAATATTATTCTGTAATACTTCCATCAAATTACTTCTTATCTGATCATCAAATCCGCGCGCCCAGGCTACTGCAAGTGGCAATTGGCAAATCTGATCTCCATTGACGCCTACAATAGGACGATAAACAACGCCTTCCATGGTCATTCTTGTTGTCCAGTAAGGAATGATTGCAACACCAATACCCGCTCCTACCATGGTAACAATAGTCTGTTTCTCTTCCGCTTGTTGCACAACCCTAGGCTGTAAACCTATTTCCTGAAACAGACGAAAGGTCAAATTGTGACTATGCGGACGGCTTCGAGCTGAAGGAACTATCAAAGGGACATCAATCAGATTGTTGATGGTAATTTCTTTTCTTTTACAAAGTGAATGCCCTGCTGGCAAGGCCACCATAGCAGGCTCATTTAATAAAAAATGAAATTCAATATCAGATTTTGGATATTGAGGTGGACGAATAAAAGCCATATCCAGAGCACCTGATAATAATTTTGGTAAAAGTTTAGCTGTTTTATCTTCAATTAATGCCACTCCAATATCGGACCAAGATTCTCTGAAGTCATGTAAAAGCTGAGGAATCAGGCCGGTGGCAGCACTGTCGATTGCGCCTATGCGAAAAACACGTTCTTTGGGATCAGCAGATTTTTTTGCCTCTATAAATACAGTATCAGCGTGCGCCAGTAATGCTCGAGATTCTTTAAGAAGTGCTTGCCCGCCACTGGTTAGGGATACGTTTCGTGTAGTGCGATTAAGCAATCGCAAGCCCAGCTCTTCTTCTAGTATCTTGATATTTCTTCCAAGGGCGGAAGGCATGATATTAAGCTGCTGTGCGGCTCGACCAAAATGAAGCTCATCAGCAACAGTGACAAAGCATTTAAGTAATTTTAGATCCATGGTAAGCAAGGTTTATTATTCTAAAAATTTATATAATCAACATAAGCATTACTTTGCAACATATTTCCTCTAAATTGCTCCTCCTATCTCGTTCTCATGTAAACAGCTATCAGAAAAATACTCATGGCCTCTAACTTAGAAGCAAAAGTCATCAAAAAAGTAACGATCAGACTAGTCCCTTTCCTGATGTTGCTTTATTTCATTGCCTATCTAGACAGGATCAATCTTGGATTTGCCGCACTCACCATGAATGAAGACCTAGGATTGTCTTCTGCTGTCTTTGGTTTGGGAGCTGGTATTTTTTTTATTGGCTATTTTTTCTTTGAAGTACCTTCCAACCTGATCCTTCACCGCTTTGGCGCCAGAGTCTGGATCGCTCGCATCATGCTAACCTGGGGGCTGCTTTCAGGTGCCATGGCTTTTGTGCAGGGACCCGTGAGTTTTTATGTCCTACGTTTTCTGCTGGGAGCAGCTGAAGCCGGATTTTTCCCAGGCATTATCCTCTATTTGAGTTACTGGTTCCCGGCCCGGCACCGGGCCTCAGTTACTGCCATGTTTATGGCTGCAGTTCCGATTTCAACAGCCCTAGGTTCACCTCTTTCCGGAGCCTTATTGACTCTGGATGGACTGCTGGGAATGCAG
>CBFIHS010000096.1:0-1119 GCA_965662565.1 Pseudohongiellaceae bacterium
TGCAATACCATCACCAGAAATACTGTCCCAGATTTCCCCTTTAGCTCGTGCTATACCATCCAAATCTCCAAAGCCTTCCAAATGCGTGGGAGAAACATTAGTTATATGAACAACATCTGGCTTAGTCAGGCTGGAGGTATAAGCTATGTCACCAGCCTCACTTGCCCCCAACTCGATTACTGCGAACTCATGTTCACTTTCTAGTTTTAATAAAGTTAAAGGAGCCCCTAAATCATTATTTAAGTTACCTTCAGTTTTCAACACAGAGCCACAACATTGAAGAATGCTTGCTGTCATTTCTTTTACAGTTGTCTTACCTTGGCTGCCTGTTAATGCAACAACCTTAGCTTGACTGAGCGCTCGATTGGCCGCACCCAATTTACCCAAGGCCAACTTACTGTCTTCTAGCTGAAGCTGCGGAATATCTGTGTCTACTTTTACTGTTGTTATAGCAGCAACAGCCTGCTTTTCTGCCGCAGCATTTACATAAGCATTACCATCAAAACGTTCGCCACTAATTGCTATAAATAATTCACCAGGCTCAATTGTTCGGCTATCAATAGAAACAGAGTCAAAAGAAGCATCCCACCCTATCAGGTTGCCTCCTGTTAATTCTTGAACTTCTTGTAAACTCATAGCTTTAATCACTGAATCGACCCACGCTTCTTTTAATTCTTAAAACGATTACTCAAACTAACTCTAGCTTGTTTCACATCACTAAATATCATTCTGTTTCCGCCTACATCTTGGTACTCTTCATGACCTTTACCTGCAATTAAAACCACATCGCCTTCGGTTGCTTGGCCGATAGCAAAATCAATCGCTTTAGCTCTATCTTTTTCAACCGTCACATTGGCATCTTCTGAAAAACCTGAAAGAATTTGTTCAATAATTTCCAAAGAGTCTTCTCCGCGCGGATTGTCGTCTGTTACAACAAGCTCATTTGCGAAACTTTCCGCAATTTCAGCCATCATTGGTCGCTTACCTTTATCACGCTCGCCACCGCAGCCGAAGACACACCAAATTTTTCCCTTGAAGTGTTCATGTAATGCAGTCAAAGCATTCTTTAAGGCATCAGGGCTGTGGGCATAATCCACCACTACAGAGACAGGCATATCC
>CBFIHS010000097.1:0-1058 GCA_965662565.1 Pseudohongiellaceae bacterium
TGATTTTAGTAATTCGATCTTGCTCCCAGTCTCTAGAGCTTTTGTAGTTATAAGCCCTGTAATTACTGAGGTAATGATCGAAGTAAGTACTAACATCCTTATTCTGCCAGGCAATAAGTCAATTGTTTATAAACTCAAATAATTCTTCTTGTTCTGCTCGTAAATTTACTCCAACTTCCTGAGCAGACATTGCAATGACAGGTTTAGCTGAAGGCCTGCTAACCGGTGGCTGTAGAAGGACAGGTACACTTTTTTCCCTGTTTCTGTTTGCTACTTGATTAACAGGAATCCTTTCCACTTGCAGGTTTTCTTCAAAAATAATTTTCCACTCGCCTTGAGCATCTTTTATAAGACCAAGTTGCTTTTGGGTACTGTCAGCGTAAGTCGGGGATTGATAATGCATTTGCAAGGTAAGCATGGTGCTATCTTCATTACGGCTTAAGACAGTGTAATCATCGTAACTGATAGTAATAGAAGGAGGCCTCAAAATATTCTTTTCTCTATTGTTTTGCCAGCTTACTAAAGAAGAAAAGGAAACAGGTTCAAAGCTTTCATGGTAGCTATTGAAATACTCATCTACATTCTGCTGCTCCCAAGACTGAAGCCACCTCCCAACAGCATTTTGGACCGCATCACTGCTCGTCACTTGTATACCTGGATCTTGTGTTTCTATGGAAGGTTCAGCTTGTGAAATTGACTCGCTATCTTCTTCATTATTTCGATTTGAACTATCTGAAACCAAGGAAGACGCTACTTCGAGTTCAGTGTCTGTCGTTTCTTCTAACTCATTTGTTGTCTCTTCAAGCTCCACCTCAGCAATTTCTGGCGTTTCAGTCACAAGCAAATCTGGCTCAAGGCTACTATCCGGTTCAGCTTCGATAATCTCATCAGCCGTGACAAGCTCTGTTGGCTCAAGACTCGCAGGGCTAATAGGACTAGTTTCGACAACTTCATTAGGAAGTTCATTATCGCTGAAATAAGACACTGTTGCGGGAATAATGTCGTCTGGGATAAATACATAAGTGGCATAAGCAATAAAGAGACTAACCGCAACTCCA